>NZ_JBSKJN010000015.1:0-84100 GCF_053709515.1 Enterobacter sp. UPMP701
ACGTGGCTTTCGCTCACCGTTGCGAGGTGGCGTATATTACGCTTTCCTCTTTCAGAGTCAACCCGTTATTTCAGGATTTTTTCTCTTCAACCGACCGGGTTATCTGTGAAGTGATTCACATCCGCCGTGTCGATGGAGGCGCATTATAGGGAGCTGCCGAGGAATGACAAGCGGAAATATGCATTTTTATTTCGACCGCTCACCTTTTCGCCAAAAAGGCTATTTCTGATGCTTTTTTATCTCTTTTGGCAGCTCTGCCAGGCTATTAATCACCCAATCCGCTGCACTTTCTGCTTCTGGCGTTACGGGTTTACCGGTACGCACTAAAATTTTGGTACCCACTCCCGCCGCTGCGGCCGCCTGCATATCTTCCAGCTTATCGCCCACCATATAAGAAGCTGCCATATCAATGTGCAAGAACTCCTGCGCCGAGTTAAACATGCCCGGATGCGGTTTACGACAGTCACAGGTCTGACGATATTCTTCTACCGTTCCCTGCGGGTGGTGCGGGCAATAGTAAATACCATCAAGATCAACCCCGCGATCGGCCAGCGACCAGTCCATCCACTCCGTCAGCGTCTCAAACTGCGCTTCGGTGAACTTACCACGCGCGATACCGGACTGATTCGTTACGACCACCAGCGCATAGCCCATCTCTTTTAGCTGGCGCATTGCCTCTATAACGCCATCGATAAATTCGAACTCATCTATCTCATGCACATAACCGTGATCCACATTAATAGTGCCATCACGGTCGAGAAAAATTGCGGGTACTGATTTTGCCACCGGTTTGCTCCTGAAAAAGGCCTGTTGAGCTAGTATCTCATGAATCGCAGCGCAATAAAGTGCTCATCGTACAGAGTTGGATTGATTTAGACGTCTGGATGCCTTAACATCCGTTTTGTTTACGGTCATCACCCGTATCTGGCAGAAGAAAATGCCACGGCTAACTTACATACGATAAAAATAATCTAATGATTAAACTTTCCAATATCACCAAAGTGTTCCAGCAGGGGAACCGAACCATTCAGGCGCTGAACAACGTCAGCCTGCATGTTCCTGCTGGTCAAATTTATGGCGTCATTGGCGCATCGGGTGCAGGTAAAAGTACGCTGATCCGTTGTGTTAACCTGCTTGAGCGCCCAACCCAGGGCAGCGTAGAAGTTGGCGGCCAGGAACTTACCGCCCTCTCTGAGAAAGAACTCACCAAAGCGCGTCGTCAGATTGGCATGATTTTCCAGCACTTTAACCTGCTGGCCTCCCGCACCGTGTTCGGCAACGTTGCCTTGCCGCTTGAGCTGGATAACACGCCGAAAGAAGAAGTGAAGCGTCGCGTCACCGAGCTGCTTGACCTCGTGGGTCTGGGCGACAAACATGATAGCTACCCGGCAAATCTGTCCGGTGGGCAAAAACAGCGCGTGGCCATCGCCCGTGCGCTGGCAAGCAATCCTAAGGTGCTGCTGTGTGATGAAGCCACCAGCGCACTGGATCCGGCAACCACGCGTTCTATTCTGGAACTGCTGAAAGACATTAACCGTCGCCTGGGCCTGACAATTCTCCTTATTACGCACGAAATGGACGTGGTGAAACGCATCTGCGACTGCGTGGCGGTGATAAGCAACGGCGAGCTGATTGAGCAGGACACGGTAAGTGAAGTGTTCTCGCATCCGAAAACCCCGCTGGCACAGCAGTTCATCCAGTCCACGTTACATCTGGATATTCCGGAAGATTACCTGGAACGTTTGAAAACTGAACCTACGGCAGACAGCGTCCCGATGCTGCGTATGGAGTTTACCGGTCAGTCCGTAGATGCTCCCCTGCTTTCCGAAACGGCACGTCGCTTTAACGTGAACAACAACATTATTAGCGCGCAGATGGATTACGCCGGTGGCGTGAAGTTCGGCATCATGCTGACGGAAATGCACGGCACACAAGAAGAAACCCAGGCAGCAATCGCCTGGCTGCAAGAACATCATGTAAAAGTAGAGGTACTGGGTTATGTCTGAGCCGATGATGTGGCTGCTGGTTCGCGGCGTTTGGGAAACGCTGGCAATGACCTTCGTATCGGGTTTCTTTGGTTTTGTGATTGGTCTTCCGGTCGGCGTGCTGCTGTACGTGACGCGTCCTGGTCAAATCATTGAGAACGCGAAGCTCTACCGCACGCTCTCTGCGCTGGTGAATATCTTCCGCTCTATCCCGTTTATTATTCTGCTGGTGTGGATGATTCCGTTTACCCGCGTGATCGTCGGTACGTCGATTGGCCTACAAGCGGCCATCGTTCCGCTGACCGTAGGCGCTGCGCCGTTTATCGCCCGTATGGTGGAAAACGCCCTGCTGGAGATCCCAACCGGTTTGATTGAAGCTTCTCGTGCAATGGGTGCAACACCTATGCAGATCGTCCGCAAGGTTCTGCTGCCTGAAGCGCTGCCGGGTCTGGTGAATGCGGCAACCATCACGCTCATCACGCTCGTCGGTTATTCCGCAATGGGTGGCGCAGTTGGCGCTGGCGGTTTAGGGCAGATTGGTTACCAGTACGGCTATATTGGATATAACGCTACCGTGATGAATACCGTTCTGGTATTGCTGGTTGTGCTGGTTTACTTAATCCAGTTCTCTGGCGATCGCATCGTCCGGGCTGTTACTCACAAATAACGTTACACACAACACAAACTCGACGAGTTAAGGATAAAACATGGCGTTTAAATTAAAGACCTTTGCTGCAGTAGGCGCGCTGATTGGCTCTCTGGCACTGGTGGGTTGCGGTCAGGACGAAAAAGATCCAAACCATATTAAAGTGGGCGTTATCGTAGGTGCAGAACAGCAGGTTGCTGAAGTTGCTCAGAAAGTGGCGAAAGAAAAATATGGACTGGACGTTGAGCTGGTAACTTTCAACGATTACGTTCTGCCGAACGAAGCGCTGAGCAAAGGCGATATCGACGCCAACGCCTTCCAACATAAGCCATACCTGGATCAGCAGATCAAAGATCGCGGCTATAAGCTGGTTGGTGTGGGTAACACCTTCGTCTACCCAATTGCCGGCTACTCCAAGAAAATTAAATCGCTGGACGAACTACAGCCGGGCTCTCAGGTTGCCGTCCCTAACGACCCAACTAACCTTGGCCGCTCCCTGCTACTGCTGCAGAAAGTGGGCCTAATCAAACTGAAAGACGGTGTTGGCCTGCTGCCGACCGTTCTGGATGTCACCGAGAACCCGAAAAATCTGAAAATTGTAGAACTGGAAGCGCCACAGCTGCCGCGTTCTCTGGACGATGCGCAGATTGCCCTGGCGGTGATCAACACCACCTACGCTAGTCAGATTGGTCTGACGCCAGCGAAAGACGGTATCTTCGTTGAAGATAAAGACTCCCCGTACGTTAACCTGATCGTGACTCGCGAAGACAACAAAGACGCGGAAAACGTGAAGAAATTCGTTCAGGCCTACCAGTCCGACGAAGTTTACCAGGAAGCCAACAAAGTGTTTAACGGCGGCGCGGTTAAAGGCTGGTAATCTCACCTCAGTGTAATATCATCAGGACGGGCTTATGCCCGTCTTGTCATTTGTGCAGTCACCTGATTCAATATCTGACGTTTTGATTATCCATTGAGGAAATATTATGCGTGCTTTACCGATCTGTCTTTTAGCACTCATGCTGAGCGGCTGTTCTATGCTAAGCAGATCTCCTGTTGAACCCGTTCAAAGCACGGCAACCCCGCCAAAAACAGAGCCTGCAAAACCGAAAGTGACACGCCCTGCGCCGGTTCGCATTATCACGAAAGCGGACGAACTCGTTGGAAAACCGTTCCGTGAACTGGGTGAAGTCAGCGGCGAATCCTGTCAGGCAACCAATCAGGACTCTCCACCGAATATCCCGACAGCGCGCAAACGCATGCAGATTAACGCCGCAAAAATGAAAGCTAACGCGGTGCTGCTGCACAGTTGCGAAGTCACCAGCGGCACGCCGGGCTGCTACCGTCAGGCGGTTTGCATCGGTTCTGCGCTGAATATTACGGCGAAATGAGTGCATTTCAGTTTGAGCAGATAGGCGTTATCCACTCTCCGTATAAAGAGAAGTTCGCCGTGCCCCGCCAGCCCGGTCTGGTCACCAGCGGCAGCGGCGAACTTCATCTTATCGCGCCTTACAATCAGGCGGATGCGGTACGCGGACTCGAGTCTTTCAGTCACTTATGGGTGGTATTTGTCTTTCATCAGACAATGGAAGGCGGCTGGCGTCCAACCGTGCGCCCTCCCCGCCTTGGCGGGAATGCACGGATGGGCGTGTTTGCGACTCGCTCAACCTTCCGTCCAAACCCGATCGGGATGTCGCTGGTTGAACTGAAAGGCATACGTTGCCAGAAGGAACAGGTCATACTCGAACTGGGCAGCCTGGATCTGGTCGACGGCACGCCGGTCATCGACATCAAACCCTATTTGCCCTTCGCTGAAGCCCTTCCGGACGCGCGCGCAAGCTACGCTCAGGACGCACCACGGGCGGACATGCCTGTTTCGTTTACGCCTGAGATCGCCTCGCAGCTCATTCAGCTGGAGAAACGCTATCCTCGCTTACGGAATTTCATCACCGAAGTGCTGGCACAGGACCCCCGTCCTGCCTACCGTAAAGAAGAGGAAGCAGGAAAAACGTATGCCGTCTGGCTGCTGGATTTTAACGTTCGCTGGCGCGTCACCGGGGCAGGTTTTGAAGTGTTTGCCCTTGAACCCAGGTAATTTTGTTCTCCTCTCTTTTGGCATCTTTGCCACACTGGTAAACTAAACCACTTTTTTTGTGTCAGGCTGGCGTTTCAGCCTGTTCCAATCGTCGAAATGGAACCGTAACAACATGCGTACTAGCCAATATCTGCTCTCCACTCTGAAGGAGACGCCTGCCGACGCCGAAGTGATCAGCCATCAGCTGATGCTGCGCGCCGGGATGATCCGCAAGCTGGCCTCCGGGTTATATACCTGGCTGCCGACCGGCGTGCGCGTCCTGAAAAAAGTCGAAAACATCGTGCGTGAAGAGATGAACAACGCCGGTGCTATCGAGGTGTCCATGCCTGTGGTTCAGCCCGCTGACCTGTGGCAGGAGAGCGGCCGTTGGGAACAATATGGTCCTGAACTGCTGCGCTTCGTCGATCGCGGCGAGCGTCCGTTCGTTCTCGGCCCAACGCATGAAGAAGTCATTACCGACCTGATTCGTAATGAGCTGAGCTCTTACAAACAGCTGCCGCTGAACTTCTTCCAGATCCAGACCAAGTTCCGCGATGAAGTTCGCCCACGTTTCGGCGTGATGCGTTCCCGCGAATTCCTGATGAAAGATGCTTACTCTTTCCATACGTCACAGGAATCGCTGCAAGAGACCTACGACAAAATGTACGAGGCTTACAGCAAAATCTTCTCCCGCATGGGTCTGGATTTCCGCGCTGTGCAGGCTGATACCGGCTCCATCGGCGGTAGCGCCTCCCATGAGTTCCAGGTACTGGCGCAGAGCGGTGAAGACGATGTGATCTTCTCTGACTCATCAGACTACGCGGCGAACATCGAATTTGCAGAAGCGCTGGCACCAAAAGAACCACGCGGCGCGGCAACGCAAGAGATGACGCTGGTTGATACGCCAAACGCGAAAACCATCGCCGAGCTGGTTGAGCAGTTCAACCTGCCAGTCGAAAAAACCGTGAAAACGCTGCTGGTGAAATCCACCGAAGGTAGCGCTTACCCGCTGGTTGCCCTGCTGGTGCGTGGCGATCACGAGCTGAACGAAGTGAAAGCCGAGAAGCTGCCGCAGGTCGCCAGCCCGCTGACGTTCGCCACGGAAGCGGAAATCCGCGCCGTAGTAAATGCAGGCCCAGGCTCGCTGGGTCCGGTCAATATGCCGGTGCCTGTTGTTATTGACCGCACGGTTGCTGCAATGAGCGACTTCTCTGCGGGCGCTAACATCGACGGTAAACATTACTTCGGCATCAACTGGGATCGCGACGTGGCGACGCCAGAAGTGGCTGACATCCGTAACGTGGTTGCAGGCGATCCAAGCCCGGACGGCCAGGGTACCCTGATGATTAAGCGCGGTATCGAAGTCGGTCACATCTTCCAGCTGGGTGATAAATACTCTCGCGCGCTGAACGCCGCCGTTCAGGGTGAAGATGGCCGTAACCAGATCCTGACCATGGGCTGCTACGGTATCGGGGTGACGCGCGTGGTGGCTGCAGCCATTGAGCAGAACTACGACGAACGCGGTATCGTCTGGCCGGACAACATCGCGCCGTTCCAGGTAGCTATTCTGCCAATGAACATGCACAAGTCTTACCGCGTGCAGGAGCTGGCTGAGAAGCTGTACGCTGAGCTGCGCGCTCAGGGTATCGAAGTGCTAATGGATGACCGTAAAGAGCGTCCGGGCGTGATGTTTGCCGATATGGAACTGATCGGTATTCCACACACCGTCGTCATCGGCGACCGCAACCTCGACAGCGATGAGATTGAATACAAATACCGTCGCAGCGGCGAAAAACAGATGATCAAGACCGGCGACATTCTTGATTACCTGGTGAAAGCCATCAAAGGCTAAAAACAAAAAACCCCGCTCCGGCGGGGTTTTTTAATGGCTCAACGTCAGCTTATTTACTGTTACAGTCTTTACCCGCGACAAACTTCGCGTCTTTGTCTGCCACCAGCGTTTTCATCATCTCGCCGCTATCCGGGTTTGGCTCCAGCGTAAAGTGACCATCAACCGTCAGCAATACCGGCTTGCTGTCATTGCCGCGTGCCACAGCGTAATCGCGCTCAAGCTGCGCATTGTTTGCCACGCTGACCTTTCTGCCGGTGGCGCAATCGGTAAAGATCGCCGCATCCGCCATATAGAAGTACATCCCCCGCATTGCCATCGGCGTTGCAGGCAGGGCCGCTTTCACCGGGGCCAGCGTGTAGTTGAGCTGGGATTGAATTGGGTTACCGTCGCGGTCGAGCATCTCCATGTTCTCGCCTTTAGGGCGGAACCAGGTTTTCTCACCGGTGGTATCCGTCAGGACCAGCTTCTCCGCCGTACGCGCCCATGTCCCGTAAGTCGCAAATGAAGAAGGTTCTTTCCCCCCCAGGTAACGCTGGTTCATCACCCAGGTACCGTCTTTTTGCAGGAACAGAGACGTTTCAATACCTTCGCAGTCCGCGCAAGGCAATACGCCGCGCCAGCTCTGCTGCATTGGCTTTAATTCTTCGTTCTGCGCTGGCTGCATAACCTGCGTTTCAGAACGGTTGTTACACCCGAAAAGCGCAAACAGTGTACTGACTGCCAGCGCTGATAATAATGCTTTTTTCACAATACATTCCTTATGAAAAAGTGTGTCCCTTTCGTCACGCTACGGATGACGGACTTTGCCACGCAGCGCCTTAACGGTGGATTTTTGCGCCTTCGATGACAAACGACGTTCTTTTGATGCTCGCGTCGGACGCGTTGCTCGCCGGCTTTTTTGCACTGCAGTTAATTCTTTTATGACCGCCACCAGCCTGGAAAGTGCCGCTTCCCGGTTTAACTCCTGGCTGCGGTACTCCTGCGCTTTAATCACAATGACGCCATCGCTGGTGATCAGATGATGGCTGGCGGCAAGGAGGCTCTCTTTATAATACTCTGGCAGGCTTGATGCCCGAATGTCAAAACGCAAATGGATAGCGGTGGAGGCTTTATTAACGTGCTGCCCACCTGCCCCCTGAGCACGGATGGCGGTGATCTCCAGCTCGTTATCAGGAATGCTGACGTTTCGGGACAAAACAATCATGATGCGGGCTGCCAGGCCGTAAGATGGATTTCCAGATTATTCTGAGAATCAGAAAGCCAGATCGCACCGTCCTGAATCGTTGCCTGTAGCACCATCGTCCGGCTGGCGAACTCGCTTAGCTGAGCCAGCTGTTCATCATCCAGATACCAGACGGTGAGATTTTTAAACTGTACGCATTTATTCTTGTTTTGCTGCCACCAGATCTCCGCCGCGCGCTGGTTATAGGCGAATAACGCCACTTCAGCGGACTGGGTGCAGGCCTTCTTAATTCTGCGCTCGTCCGGCAGACCGAGTTCGATCCACAAATCGATACCCAGATGATCGTTGCGCAGCCAGGCTTCAGGCTCGTCTTCTGCGCTTAACCCACGGGTAAACTGCAGACGCTCGTCGGCATACTTAATCCACGCCAGCAGGCGCAGCATCATGCGTTCCTGGGTTTCAGAGGGGTGACGTGCCAGCGTAAGCGACGCATCCAGGAACTGGTTGCGATCAAGATCGGCCACATTGACCACTGCTTTATAGATTGTCGCTTTCAGCGCCATGAGAGAACTCCATTCGAATCAGGCGCCCATTGTAGCGAAAACCGCGGCAAAAGGCTGTTACGGGGTGTTAAATACACCGCTATCAAGGCGCTGATATTGCTTAAATGAGTATGGTATAGTCACCTTGCTAAACCGAGTTTATCTTCGTAGGCTTAATGATATCTCACAGTAAGTCAGTGCGCTGGCGGGAGGGGATGTGAATAATTATTGTGAGTTAATTCGCAAACGGTATGCGGAAATCGCCAGCGGAGATCTGGGGTATGTCCCGGACGCGTTGGGCTGTGTATTGAAAGTGCTTAATGAAGTGGCCTCTGATGAGGGCCTTTCAGAGTCGGTCAGGGAAAAAGCAGCATATGCTGCGGCGAATTTACTGGTGAGCGATTATGTCGATGAATGATACTTATCAACCCATCAATTGTGATGACTATGACAACCTCGAACTCGCCTGCCAGCATCACTTAATACTGACGCTGGAGCTAAAAGATGGCGAAGTGTTGAAGGGGAAAGCCAGCGATCTGGTTTCACGTAAGAATGTGGAATATCTGATAGTGGAAGATGCCGGTGCAACGCGTGAGTTGCGTCTGGATAAAATTGCCAGCTTTAGCCACCCGCAAATCGGCACCGTCGTGGTGAGCGAATCCTGATGACACTAACGGGCAGCCTGGCTGCCCGTTACGCTTTCTGCCACTCAAAACAGACACCCTCTTCTGTCCATCCCTCTTCCGTGATGAAAACGCCTGCCGCAGCGATAAGCGTTTCACCGTAGAAAAGCAGTGGCGTGGTGTCGCGCAGCCACGGCGGCACGTTACACTCCTGCCAAATTTTCTTCAGCTTCCGTCCCCCGTTGCGCCCGGCGATATGCAGCATGCCGCCAGCCTTAAAGCGTACGGTAACCGGTTCACCAGGCTCCGGCAATCGCACATGACCAGATGGTGTCAGACAAACACGCCCTGCCTCACCGGGCAAAACCAGCGGCGCCTCGGGAGAAAGCCAGTCGAGCACAGCATCAGTCAGTGAGGGCGTGGATTTTATCCACCACAGTTCGCCTTTATAGCGTCTAACCTCAAAACCATTCAGGTATACACAGGGGGAAGCGTCTGCCCGCGCCTGCGCCACTTCGTCCCAGATACGGCTCAGCATCGCCCGCGACGGCATCGCCGCGTGATGAGAGGCCAGCCAGCGTCGTAACAGCGCAGCGCGACGTACCGGGCTCATCGCCTCCAGCGGCGCGATCGCCAGCGCCCCGTCTTCAGAAATCAGTTCAGCCAGCTCTTCACTGAGCAACTCATCCAGCAAAGTTTCCTGTTCAGCACACAACATGGCGCTTCTTGCTGTCGCATCGGCAAAATGCGGCCAGCGCTCGCTCAACAGCGGGAGGACGCGCAGACGCAGGAAGTTACGGTCGTAGCTGTCATCCTGGTTGCTCTCATCTTCGATCCAGCTCAGCTGATGTTCTCGCGCCCAGGCTTCCAGTGAGACACGCGTCTCGCCAAGTAGAGGACGCAGTAGCGTTGTGCCGGCAAACTCAGAACGCTCAGCCATAGCGGAAAGCCCCGCAGGCCCGCTGCCCCGCTTAAGGGCGAGCAAAAATGTTTCGCATTGATCGTCAAGATGCTGCGCCGTGACCAGCGCTTCCCCAGGCCGTAGTGCAGCGGTAAAAGCAGCATAGCGGGCTTTACGCGCCTGCGCCTCGATGCCCAGCCCTTCCTCCGCAAGCGTCACGCGTTCAACGATGAGCGGGATAGCCAACGCCGCACATAAGGCTTCGCAATGCGCTACCCACTCCTCTGCGTGAGGGCTTAATCCATGGTGAATATGCATAGCCCGAAGCTGGACGTCAGGGTCCTGGTCGCGCCAGAGTTTTAGACGATGGAGCAGAACGGTGGAATCCAGGCCACCGCTAAACCCCACCAGCAGCTGGCGGTACGGTGAAACGGCTTGTGCGATAGCGGGTAAGGTCATAGGAAATTACACATAAAAAATGCCCGAACTGAGCGGGCATTATCACACAGGACAAACATTACTGCTGGTAAAGCTCCAGCGGCAGGCCGTCCGGGTCGTTGAAAAAGGTAAAACGCTTGTCAGTGAACGGGTCGATACGAATGGGTTCGCACGTCACGCCGTGAGTTTCCAGATGTTTTACTGCGCTGTCCAGGTCATCAACGCTGAAGGCAAGGTGGCGCAGTCCGCAGGCTTCCGGGCGTGACGGGCGCGCAGGCGGGAAGGGAAAGGAGAACAGTTCAATTACATATTGTCCGTTTAGCGCAAGGTCACCTTTCCAGGAGTCGCGCTCCTCGCGGTAGGCCTCGCTCAAGAGCGTGAAGCCAAGGATGTCGCAGTAGAAGGCCTTACTTTTCGCGTAATCGGTGGCAATGATCGCAATATGATGAACAGCTTTTAAACCCAGCATAGCTTCTCCTTTTTATGATGCCTGAAACGTTACAACCGAAAACCCGCACCTGGCAAGCGGTCACCTTTATTTTAGGACTCGCACCCAGTACACGCCGTTTTCATCTCGCTTCGCACCGTGGATATCCGTTTCAAAGCCAGGATAGTGACGTCCTACCGAACAGAGCATCAGCAGGAAATCGAGCACCGCCCGACTCTCCTCGGTGATCATCTCCCCCGGCATCAGCAGCGGCACGCCTGGCGGATACGGCAGGATCATGTTGGCCGATACGCGTCCGACCAGATTTTCCAGTTCAACGGTTTCAACGTCACCTTTCACCTGCCGCTGCCAGGCCTTGTGCGGCGTCAGCTTCATTTCAGGCAGAACATCAAACGCCTGAAGCATCAGGCGCGGCAGATCGTGCTGGCGGATCAGCCTGTGGATCCCCTGCGCCAGATCCTGAATACGCATGTTGCGATAGAAGTCAGGATCTTCCGCGTAGAGATCCGGCAGCATGTTCTTCACCCGCAGGTTCAGATCGTAGGCACGCTTAAACTCCATCAGCCCGCGCAGCAGCCCCATTGCCCGGGTTTTGTCGATCCCGATACTGAACAGGAACAGCAAATTATAAGGGCCGGTCTTCTCCACCACCACGCCGCGTTCGTCCAGGAACTTCGCTACCAGCGCGGCGGGGATCCCTTCCTCACCCATCACGCCCTGCTCGTCCATGCCCGGCGTCAGGATCGTCACCTTAACCGGATCGAGGAACATGTGGTCCGCATCGGCATCCCGAAAACCGTGCCAGCTCTCCCCCGGCGCGACAGGCCAGCATTCTGCTTCATCAATCTCTTCCGGCTGCCAGATATCAAAGAACCAGCCGTCTGCCTCATCCTTCAGGCGCTGGACTTCTTTACGAAAATGCAGCGCGCGTTCCACCGAGCGGTTGATCAGGCGTTTACCCGGATTGCCACGGAGCATCGCCGCCGCCGTCTCGATGGAGGCCACCAGCGGATAGCTCGGGGAGGTGGTGGTATGCATCATAAAGGCTTCATTAAACGTATCCTCGTCGTACTCGCCTTTAATATGGATTAACGAAGCCTGCGAAAACGCAGCCAGCATTTTGTGCGTCGACTGCGTTTCGAAGAACACTTTGCCCGGCACGCGCTCGCCGCTCATCCCACTTTTTCCCGAATAAATCGGGTGGAAGTTGGTATAAGGCACCCAAGCGGAATCGAAGTGAATCGACGGTACGTCCAGCGTCTGCTTGATCCAGTTCGTGTTATACAGCAGACCGTCATAGGTGGAGTTGGTGATCACCGCGTGAACAGGCCAGCTTGCATCGGGGATCGCCGCAACCTTACTTTCAATGGCCTGATGCGTGAACTCCCGGCGCGGAATGCCGCCGAGGATACCGAGCGCGTTACGCGTGGGTGATAGCCAAATCGGGACGACGTCGCTCATCATCAGCAGGTGCGCCAGCGATTTATGACAGTTACGGTCGATCAGCAATGTGCTTCCGGCAGGTGTGGCATACATCCCGACGATTTTGTTCGACGTCGAAGTGCCGTTGGTCACCATATAGCTCTGCTCGGCACCAAAGGTGCGGGCGATGTACTCTTCAGCCTCCAGATGCGGGCCGGTGTGGTCGAGCAGAGAACCTAACTCAGTGACCGAAATCGAGACGTCCGCCTTCAGCGTGTTGCCGCCGAAGAAATCATAGAACAGGCAGCCCACCGGGCTTTTTTGATAGGCCGTCCCGGCCATATGCCCGGGCGTACAGAAGGTGTATTTTCCCTCTTTCACATAGGTGAACAGCGCGCGGGTGAAGGGCGGCGTGATGTTATCCAGATATTCGCGCGTGTACTGCTGGATCCGGGTCGCAATATCTTCCGCCACGCCAAGAGAGTACTCAAAGAACCACAGCGCCATACGCATATCATGGGCGCTGACGTCCATGGTCGAGTGGGTATTGATAAACGCGTACAGCGGGAGATATTCATTCAGCTTGTTGATGTCGCTGCACAGTTCGAGATCATACTCGTCCCAGTCGAAGATCACGCCGCAGATACGCGGGTTGTGCTCGATAAACTTCAGCAGGTCGGCACTGTTGTGCGGCCAGATCAGCTGATATCCGCGCGACTGCAGGGCTTGCTCCAGCTCCTTAATCGGCTCATCTTTATAAAAGACGCCGTGTGGCCCCATAATGGCAATGATATTCATGGGCTTCCTCCTTAAAAAACATTAGCTAAGCATAGCCAGGCTAAACCGCAGGTATAAAAAAAGCCGCAACAGTGTGCGGCTTTTCAGATAATTGTGAAGCTTATGCGTAACCGTAGGTCATCAGACGCTGGTAACGACGGTTGAGCAGGTCTTCTTTGCTCAGGACGTCCAGGTCCGCCAGGTCTGCCAGCAGCTGCGCCTTCAGGGACACGGCCATCACTTCCGGTTTACGATGCGCGCCACCCAGAGGTTCCGGGATCACGGTGTCGATCAGCTTCAGCTCTTTCAGACGCGGGGCAATGATGCCCATCGCTTCTGCAGCGAGCGGCGCTTTGTCGGCGCTTTTCCACAGAATGGAGGCACAGCCTTCCGGAGAGATAACGGAATAGGTGCTGTACTGTAGCATATTCACTTTATCGCCCACGCCAATTGCCAGCGCACCGCCGGATCCACCTTCACCAATAACGGTACAGATGACCGGCACTTTCAGACGAGACATCTCACGCAGGTTGCGCGCGATGGCTTCAGACTGACCGCGCTCTTCCGCGCCCACGCCAGGGTAAGCACCCGGGGTGTCAATGAAGGTGATGATTGGCATGTTGAAACGCTCAGCCATCTCCATCAGACGCAGGGCTTTACGGTAGCCTTCTGGGGCTGGCATACCAAAGTTACGACGGATCTTCTCTTTGGTTTCACGGCCTTTCTGATGACCAATGATCATCACCGGGCGTCCGTCCAGACGCGCGATGCCGCCAACGATAGCTTTGTCGTCAGCGTATGCGCGATCGCCTGCCAGTTCGTCGAATTCATCAAACGCCAGGCGGACATAATCCAGGGTGTACGGACGCTGTGGATGACGCGCCAGCTGGGCGATCTGCCATGCGCCGAGATCGGCAAAGATTTTGCGCGTCAGCTCTACGCTTTTTTCGCGCAGACGATGCACTTCTTCGTCGATGTTAATATCCAGTTTTTCATCCTGACGGCTTACCGCTGTCAGAGAATCGATTTTCGCTTCCAGCTCAGCAATCGGCTGTTCGAAATCAAGGAAATTCAGACTCATAGTATTCCTGTATTAGTCAAACTCCAGTTCCACCTGCTCCGAACCAATGAGGCCACGGAGATCGTTCAGTAAACGATCGCTCGGAGAGACACGCCACGTTGCACCAAAGCGCAACCGCGCACGTGCATCCGCCCTCTGATAGTAGAGATGTACTGGAATGGTCCCCGAGCGGTGGGGTTCCAGAGACTGACGGAGTCGGTTTAAAAGCTGGTCATCAATTTGCCTGTCCGTCAGCGAGATAGCAAGCCCGCGAGCATATTTTTCCCGGGCTTCGTCAATGTCCATCACTTCGCGGGCGGTCATTTTAAGCCCCCCGCTGAAGTCATCAAAGCTGACCTGTCCGCTGACGATAAGTATGCGGTCTTTTTCCAGCAATTGCTGGTATTTATCCAGCGCGTCGGTGAACAACATCACCTCCAGACGCCCGGAACGGTCATCCAGGGTACAGATGCCGATACGATTGCCGCGCTTGGTGACCATAACCCTTGCAGCAATCACGAGCCCCGCAGCCGTGGTGATTTTACCACGATCTGTCGGATGCATGTCTTTTAGCCTGTTGCCTCCGACATAGCGCTCAATTTCTTTGATGTACTGGTTGATCGGGTGACCCGTCAGGTACAAGCCTAACGTCTCACGTTCACCATCCAGCACCACCTGTTCTGGCCACGGCTGGCAGTTGGAATAAGACTGCTCGATCTGCTCTGGCTCTTCTGCCAGCACCCCGAACATATCCGCCTGACCAATGGCTTCCGCTTTCGCGTGCTGATCGGCCGCTTTTAGCGCGTCGCCGAGGGAATTCATCAGCGCGGCGCGGTGCGGCCCCAGCCGGTCAAACGCGCCGGACATGATCAGTTTTTCCAGCACGCGGCGGTTGAGTTTTTTGGTATCGGTGCGGGCGCACAGATCGAACAGCTCGCGGAAATAGCCGCCGTTGTTACGCGCTTCGATGATCGCTTCGATCGGACCTTCACCTACGCCTTTGATCGCGCCGATCCCGTAAACGATCTCTCCGTCGTCGTTAACGTGGAAATGGTAGAGACCTGAGTTAATATCCGGCGGCAGGATCTTCAGCCCCATACGCCAGCACTCGTCCACCAGGCCAACCACCTTCTCGGTGTTGTCCATATCGGCGGTCATAACCGCCGCCATAAACTCAGCGGGATAGTGCGCTTTCAGCCACAGCGTTTGATACGACACCAAAGCATAGGCGGCGGAGTGGGATTTGTTAAATCCGTACCCGGCGAATTTCTCCACCAGGTCGAAGATTTTCATCGCCAGCTCGCCGTCTACGCCGTTTTTCTTCGCCCCGTCTTCAAAAATGGAGCGCTGCTTGGCCATCTCTTCCGGCTTTTTCTTACCCATCGCACGACGCAGCATGTCCGCGCCGCCAAGGGTGTAACCCGAAAGCACCTGGGCGATCTGCATGACCTGTTCCTGATACAGGATGATGCCGTAGGTTGGCTCCAGTACCGGTTTCAGGCTTTCATGCTGCCATTGCACGTCCGGATAGGAAATCTCTTCGCGCCCGTGCTTACGGTCGATAAAGTTATCTACCATCCCTGACTGCAGCGGCCCCGGACGGAACAGGGCCACCAGCGCGATCATATCTTCGAAGCAGTCGGGTTGCAGACGCTTAATCAAATCTTTCATGCCGCGGGATTCAAGCTGGAAGACGGCTGTCGTCTCCGAGCGTTGCAGCATGTCAAAACTTTTCTTGTCATCCAGAGGGATAGCGGCAATGTCCAGCGGCGGCTCGCCGTTCTTCTCACGGCGGGCGTTGATCATCTCCAGCGCCCAGTTGATGATGGTCAGCGTACGCAGGCCGAGGAAGTCGAACTTCACCAACCCGGCGTATTCCACGTCGTTCTTGTCAAACTGTGTAACCGGGTGCTGGCCCGCTTCGTCGCAGTACAGCGGTGCAAAGTCGGTGATTTTGGTCGGGGCGATAACCACGCCCCCCGCATGCTTACCGGCGTTACGCGTGACGCCTTCCAGCTTGCGCGCCATGTCGATCAGCGCTTTCACCTCTTCGTCGGCTTCGTAGATTTCCGGCAGCTGAGGTTCGGCTTCAAACGCTTTTGCCAGGGTCATGCCCGGATCGGGCGGCACCAGCTTAGAGATTCGATCGACGAAACCGTACGGGTGGCCCAGTACGCGCCCTACGTCGCGGATAACCGCTTTCGCCGCCATCGTACCGAAGGTAATGATCTGCGAAACCGCATCACGACCGTACATATCGGCCACGTGCTCGATCACCTGGTCGCGTTTCTCCATGCAGAAGTCGACGTCAAAGTCGGGCATGGAAACACGTTCCGGGTTAAGGAAACGTTCGAACAGCAGGTCAAATTCCAGCGGATCGAGGTCAGTGATTTTCAGCGCATAGGCCACCAGCGAACCGGCACCGGAGCCGCGCCCCGGTCCGACCGGTACGCCGTTATCCTTCGACCACTGGATAAACTCCATTACGATCAGGAAGTAGCCCGGGAAACCCATCTGGTTGATCACCTGGAGTTCAATATCCAGGCGCTCGTCATACTCAGGACGCTTCTCTTTGCGGACCGCTTCATCCGGGAAGAGGAATTCCAGACGCTCTTCCAGACCCTCTTTCGATTTCATGACCAGGAAATCTTCCGTGGTCATGTCGCCCGTCGGGAACTGCGGCAGGAAGTATTCGCCCAGGCGCACGGTCACGTTACAGCGCTTGGCAATCTCTACGCTATTTTCCAGCGCTTCCGGGATGTCCGAGAAAAGCTCACACATCTCCTCTTCGCTGCGCATGTACTGCTGCGATGAATAGTTGCGCGGACGTTTCGGATCGTCGAGGGTGAAGCCGTCGTGGATAGCGACGCGAATTTCATGGGCGTCAAAATCGCCCGCCTCAAGGAAGCGCACATCGTTGGTGGCCACCACGGGCAAGCCGCGCTCTTCTGCCAGCGCGACAGCGGCGTGCAGATAACTCTCTTCATCCTGACGGCCGGTGCGAATCAGCTCCAGATAGTAACGATTGGGGAAGTACTCTTCATAGAACGAGACGCACTGATCCACCAGCGCGCTGTTACCGCGCAGCAGTGATTTGCCGACATCGCCCATGCGGCCACCGGAGATCAGCAGCAATCCTTCGTTAAGCTCAGCCAGCCAGTCCCGGTCAATCCACGGGCCCAGCGCACCGTAACCGCGCTGATAGGCTTTCGAGATAAGCAGGGTAAGGTTTTGATAACCCGTGTTGTTCATGGCTAACACGGAGATTTGCGTCAGTTCATCGCCGATGAGGTCGCTCTGCACGTGAAAATCCGCGCCGACGATAGGCTTCATTCCCGCGCCATGCGCCGTTCCGTAGAACTTCACCAGGCCACACAGGTTGGTAAAATCGGTGATCGCCAGTGCAGGCATACCAAGCGCGGCCGCCTTTTTTACCAGCGGTCCGGTCTTCGCCAGCCCATCGATCATGGAGTAGTCGCTATGCACCCGCAGGTGTACGAAACGTGGTTCAGCCATCTTCAGATTCCGCGTTACTTAATTGCTTGCGTATTGATTCAGGACACCAGTCCCAGCGCGCGTTTCACCGGGCCAAAGCTGCGTCGGTGATGTTCAGTTGCGCCATGTTCAGCCAGCTTTTCCAGATGGAAAGCCGTTGGATACCCTTTATGCTGGGCGAAACCATACTGAGGGTAAGTGAGGTCCAGCGCGGCCATTTCGGCATCGCGTGTCACTTTGGCAATAATAGAAGCTGCACTGATCTCTGCGACCCGGCTATCACCTTTGACAACCGCCGTTGAAGGCATAGGCAACGCCGGACAGCGGTTGCCGTCAATCAGCACATATTCCGGGGCAATTTTCAGGCCCGCTACCGCACGCTGCATCGCCAGCATCGTGGCATGCAAAATATTCAGTTCGTCTATTTCATGCGGTTCAGCACGCCCCAGGCTCCAGGCCAGCGCCTTTTCCTGAATCTCACTGAACAGCGCCAGCCGGCGCTTTTCGGACAATTTTTTAGAGTCGTTCAGCCCGACGATCGGACGAGCCGGATCGAGGATCACCGCGGCAGTCACTACTGCCCCCACTAACGGGCCACGACCCACTTCATCCACCCCCGCCACAAGGCGAGTGTGAGGATAAACAAATTCCATCATTTTGCTAACTCCAGCACTGCATCAGCCGCCTGCTCATCAGCATTACAGCGGATCAGTTGATGCAGTTCACGGAAGGTATCGTGCATCTGGTGGCTGGTTTTGCCGTTGGCGAGCAGCGGCAGCAGGGCATCCGCCAGTGCCTGCGGCTGGCACTCATCCTGCAAAAGCTCTTTTACCAGCTCGCGCCCGGCAAGCAGGTTTGGCAGGGAGACATAATCCGTTTTCACCAGACGCTTTGCCAGCCAGAAGGTAAACGGCTTCATGCGATAACCGACCACCATTGGGCATTTCGCCAGCATACATTCCAGCGCAGCCGTGCCGGAAGCCAGCAGTGCGGCATCGCTCGCATACATGGCTTCCCGCCCTTTCCCGTCCAGAAGACGGACATGAAGATCCGGGGCAACGTCGGCTTTGATGCGCTCAAACTGCTCGCGTCGTTTGGCATTCACCAGCGGCACAACCACTTCAAGATCGGGCCAGGTCTGGCGAAGGATCTGCGCGGTTTTCAGGAAATCGGCACTGAGCATTTCAACTTCTGCGCCACGGCTGCCCGGCAGCAATGCCAGACAGTGCACATCATGCGGGATGCCCAACACGTCGCGTGCCGCATTTTTATCCGGATCCAGAGGCATGGCATCCGCCATGGTGTGACCGATAAAACGGCACGGAACATTAAATCTGTCGTAAAACGCCTTTTCGAAAGGCAGAAAAGCCAGCACCAGGTTGGTGGACCGTCCAATTTTGAAAACGCGTTTCTGTCGCCACGCCCAGACGGACGGACTGACGTAATGAATGGTTTTGATGCCCTGCTTTTTCAGATTACCTTCGAGGGTAATGTTGAAATCAGGTGCGTCGATACCGACAAACACATCGGGTTTAAGCTCGGTAAAGCGGCGGGTGAGATCGGCACGAATATGCAGCAAACGGCGCAGGCGCCCCAGCACCTCGACAATGCCCATCACGGCCAGCTCTTCCATTTCATACCAGGCTTCACAGCCTTCGGCCTGCATCAGCGGGCCAGCAACGCCCACAAAGCGAGCATTGGGTACGCGCGCCTTAAGCGCCCGGATGAGACCTGCTCCAAGAATATCGCCGGAGGTTTCTCCGGCGACCAGGGCTATCGTAAGCGGACGACTGTCGACCATTAACGAATCAGACCCCTCGTGGAACGGTCAAAGAACTCCATGAACGCGTTCACTTCAGGATGCTTATTCACCAGCTCGGCAATTTCCGGCTTCGCCTCTTCCAGCGTTTTACCGCTACGGTACAGCAGTTTGTACGCGTTGCGGATAGCAGTAATCGCTTCGCGGCTAAACCCACGACGCTTGAGGCCTTCGATGTTCACGCCAAACGGCGTGGCATGGTTGCCCTGCGCAATCACATACGGTGGGACGTCCTGCGCCACACCGGAGCATCCGCCGACCATCACGTGTGCACCAATGATGCAGAACTGATGGACTGCGGTCATGCCGCCAATAATTGCGAAGTCATCAACCGATACGTGTCCTGCCAGCGTTGCGTTGTTGGCAAGAATGCAGCGATCGCCCACGGTACAGTCGTGCGCAATGTGCGCATTCACCATAAACAGGTTGTCGCTGCCCACCTTCGTCAATCCACCACCCTGTACTGTACCACGATGAATGGTGACGCTTTCGCGAATACGGTTACGATCGCCAATTTCCAGACGGGTCGTCTCACCAGCATATTTCAGATCCTGGTTAACTTCACCGATGGAAGCGAACTGATAGATCTCGTTATTGCAGCCAATGGTCGTATGACCATTCACGACAACGTGAGATTTCAGTACTGTACCCTCACCAATTTCGACATGGGGTCCAACAATACAGAACGGGCCAATGTGGACGTTAGCACCAATAATGGCACCGGTTTCCACAATAGCGGTAGGATGAATAAAGGCGGATTTATCAATCACGTATCAGGACTCCCGGCTACGAGCACACATCATCGTCGCTTCGCAAACAACTTTGCCGTCAACCAGCGCTACGCCTTTGAAGCGAGTCAGGCCACGACGCGTTTTTTCAAAAGTGACTTCCATGATCATCTGATCACCAGGCACGACAGGACGCTTAAAGCGCGCTTCATCAATACCTGCGAAGTAATACAGCTCACCTGGCTCCAGTTTACCAACGCTTTTAAACGCCAGAATACCGGTAGCCTGAGCCATCGCTTCCAGAATCAACACACCCGGGAAGATAGGTTTTCCCGGGAAGTGCCCCTGGAAGAACGGCTCGTTCACGGAAACATTTTTCACTGCGCGCAGAAAACGACCTTCTTCAAAATCCAGCACACGGTCTACCAGCAAAAACGGGTAGCGGTGCGGCAGAAGTTCTAAAATCTCTTCAATATGCAGAGTATGAGTGTCAGTAGTCAAAATACTCTTCCTGTCAAAATGTACTGATAACAATAATAACACGGCCTGCCGGTTTATTAGAAAGCCGACAGGCCGGGAAAGATAGCGTTAAACGGGTGACGTTTAGTCTTGTTGATCGATCTTACGCTCAAGAGACTTGAGTCGCTTGCTCATATCATCAATGTTCATCACCAGAGCTGCTGTTTTACGCCATACCTTGTTGGGTTGCAGCGGAATGCCGGAGGAATAGACGCCGGGTTCAGTGATAGGACGCATTACCATGCCCATGCCCGTCACCGTCACCTTGTCGCATATTTCCATGTGGCCATTAATCACGCTCGCGCCGCCAATCATGCAGTAACGACCAATTTTCAGGCTGCCCGCCATGATGACGCCCCCCGCAACTGCGGTATTGTCGCCAATCACAACGTTATGCGCAATCTGGCACTGGTTATCGATGATAACACCATTGCCAATGATCGTGTCGTCAAGTGCCCCACGGTCAATGGTGGTACAGGCGCCAATCTCCACGCGATCGCCAATAATAACGCGACCAAGCTGCGGGATCTTAACCCAATTACCACGATCGTTCGCGTAACCAAAGCCATCAGAACCAATGACGGTACTGGACTGGACGAGGCAATTTTCGCCGATTTCAACTTCATGATAAACGGACACATTGGCCCATAAACGGGTTCCAGCGCCGATTTTCGTATTTTTCCCAACGAAGCATCCCGGGCCAATTACGACGTTATCACCCAGCTCAACGCCAGATTCGATAACCGCATTTGCGCCAACGGCCACGTTGTTACCCAGCTTAGCCGTCGGATCAATCGCTGCACTGGCAGCAATGTTCTGCGCCGGCTGCGGCGTGGTATCAAGAATTTGAGCCATGCGTGCATACGTCAGGTAGGGATTCTTCACTACCAGCGCGCTTCCAGTGGCAAAGGGAAGATCGTCCTGCGTCAGAACAACAGCTGACGCCTGGCATTGAGCCAGTTGTTCACGGTACTTAGGGCTTACCATGAAGGTAATCGTGCCAGCTTTAGCAGATTGCATGGACGCAACAGCGGTGATGACGATATCGCCATCACCGTGTAATTCTGCATCCAACTGCTGAGCTAAATCAGCCAGTCGAATTGAAGGCATTACTTATTTAACCTGTTTCAGAACATCAGCGGTGATGTCTTTAACATCGCTGCTGTTGAAAGCAACGGCGTTCGCATCAACAACCAGATCGATGCTCTGATCGGCAGCAACTGCTTTAACAGCAGTCTGAATGCGAGTCACCAGCTTGCCACGCTCTTCGTTAGAACGACGCTGACGATCCTGCTCGAAAGCCTGTGCTTTCTGGGAGAAGGTCTGGCGCTGAGCCATAACGTCTTTTTCCAGTTTGCTGCGATCGCTTGCTTTCATGGTAGAACCATCACGCTGCAGACGCTGCATTTTGGACTGAAGATCGCCTTCCATACGCTGCAGTTCGCTCGCACGGCCTTTGAATTCGTTTTCCAGCGTCGCAGAAACACCGGTTTTCTGAGCGACTTGCTGGAACAAATTACCCATGTTGACGATTGCGATTTTGTCTGCTGCCTGAGCAGAAGTTGCCATCGCTAAACCGAGACCTGCAGCTAATAACCACTTTTTCACAATTAACTCCTTACCATCCCATTGGCACCAGAAGGTACCGTTCTTTGCGTGGCAAGGCGACCGTTTGACCGATCGCCGCTTGTCAGCGCTACACTGCCAACGCATTCCATTGCAGCGGATTATTACCAGGTTTTACCAATGTTAAACTGGAATTGCTCCGCTTTGTCTCCATCGTATTTCTTAAACGGCTGGGCGTAGGAGAAGACCAACGGCCCCAGCGGTGACATCCATTGTAATGCGATACCGGCAGACATGCGAATATTGCTCGGATCGCTGTAGTCTGGTACGCCAGCAGCACGCATCTGATCGGTGTTCTGCCAGTTCGTGTCCCACACCGTACCCGCATCCCAGAAGAAGGACGTTCGGACCGAGTTCGCGTATTTATCACTGATAAATGGCGTTGGGGTGATGAACTCCAGGCTGGCCACGGCCATAGCGTTACCGCCCACCGCATCATCAGAGCTACATACTTGTTTTGGATCACGGCTTGCGCAGTTATCTTCGTCATTGCCGCCGTAATAAACCGCTTTCGGACCAATGTTGTTGGACTGGAAGCCACGCACGGTGCTTGAACCACCGGCATAGAAGTTTTCATAGAACGGCATCTCTTTGCCGCCTAAGCCATCGCCATAGCCCCAACGGGTACGACCCAGAACCACCCACTTATGGTCGTCATCGATCGGGAAGTAGGATGCGGTATCCAACGTGAGCTTATAAAACTCGTTATCGGAGCCCGGTACGGTGACTTTACCGTTCAGGTTGACGCGAGAACCTTCCGTTGGGAAGTAACCACGGTCAAGACGGTTGTAAGTCCAGCCGTAGTTGAAGGTGAAGTCATCTGCCGCAAAGCCGTTGTCATCGCTGGATGTGCTTGCAGACTGGCCGATAGAGTCCAGATAACGCCACATCGCCACCTGCGGTTGCATGTTGGACAGGTCGTTATGCACATAACCTAAGCCCGCACGCAGGGTGTTGTATTCGTTCACCGGGAAGCCAAGCGTTCCGTCCACACCGTAACTTTTGTTGGTGTAGGAAGACAGATCCGCGTCATCCGCTTTAAAGTCGTTATAGAAGATACGACCGCCCAGGCTCACACCGTCAACGGTGAAGTATGGGTTGGTAACGGAGAACTCAGAGTAGGTCTGGTAGTCGTTTTTGGTACCGTTAATACCCACAGAGTAACCCGTACCCAGCCAGTTATCCTGCTGGACACCCACCTGGAAGCTGACGCCGCTTTCAGTGCCGTAGCCCACACCGAAGTTAAAGCTACCGGTGTTACGCTCTTTCACTTTATAAACGACATCAACCTGATCCGGGCTGCCCGGGATACGCTGGGTTTCAGTGTCCACGGTTTCAAAATAGCCCAGACGGTTCAGACGCTCTTTACCCTGGTCAACGAGGTCGCTACCCAACCATGCCCCTTCCATCTGACGCATTTCGCGACGCAGAACGGAGTCTTTAGAGGTGTCGTTACCGACGAAGCGGATCTTACGCACGTAGAAACGGTTGCCCGCATCAACGTTAACGTGCAGCTTAACGGTTTTATCCGTGTCGTTGATTTCCGGCTGAGTCTGTACGCGCGGGTAGGCATAACCATAGCGGCCGAGCAGCTTCTTAATGCTGTCTTCCATCTTGGTTACCTTAGAGCCGCTATACAGATCGCCCGGCTGAATTTTGGTCAGCGATTCGATCTCAGCAGAATGCCCCGCCAGGTTACCACTCACTTCTACACCTGAAAGCTTGTACTGATCGCCTTCAGTGATGTTAACCGTAATGTAGATACCTTTCTTGTCCGGCGTCAGACTGACCTGAGTCGAGTCGATGTTGAAACGGGCATAACCGCGATCCAGATAATAGCTGCGCAGGGTTTCAAGATCGCCCGCCAGTTTCTGTTTCTGGTATTTACGATCGCCAACCACGTTCCACCACGGCACTTCATCGCGCAGCTGGAAGGTCGAGATCAGTTCGTCGGTACTGAACGCGTGGTTACCCACGATGTTGATCTGCTGGATCTTCGCAGAAACACCTTCCTGGAAGACCAGCTTCAGGTCAACACGGTTACGCGGGAGCGGAGTGACAACCGCTTTCACGCTGGCGCTGTATTTACCGACGCTGTAGTAGAAGTCTTCCAGACCTTTTTCAATGTCTGAAAGGGTTGTGCGGTCCAGAGACTCGCCCACACGGACACCGGATGCTTCAAGATTTTGCTTGAGCATGTCATCTTTCACCGACTTGTTGCCGGAGAAAGTGATACTGGCGATCGTTGGACGTTCTTTTACCTGTACCAGCAGCGTATCACCATCGCGCAGGACGCGGACATCCTCGAAGTTGCCGGTGGCAAACAGAGCACGGATGGTGTTACTGATATCATCATCATTAACCGTATCGCCGGGGCGCACAGGCATACTGAGGAGGGCCGCACCAACGGCGACACGCTGGAGGCCTTCGAAATGAATGTCTTTCACTACGAACCCGTCAGCACCGTATACGGTGGCGCTGCTAAACAGCAGCGACGCTATGAGCAACTTTTTCATCGCCATCGTTATTATGCGTTCTTCCTAACACTCTCTTACAACCGAGAGAAATCATTGAAAAGTGCAAGCCCCATTAACAGCACCAGCAAAATCGAGCCAATGCGATAACTAAAGTCTTGAACTCGCTCGGATACCGGTCCGCCTTTTAGTTTTTCAATCGCTAAAAACAGCAGATGACCCCCGTCTAAAACGGGAAGCGGGAACAGGTTGATTATCCCAAGGTTCACGCTAATGAGCGCGAGGAACATGAGATAGTAAATCACCCCGAACTCCGCTGACATCCCAGCCCCCTGAGCAATCGAAATTGGCCCACTGAGGTTGTTCAGTTTCACATCACCGGTTATCAATTTCCCCAACATGTTGACCGTCAGCTTCATCAGTTGCCATGTTTTATCCGTGGCTTCAAGAATGGCGCTGAACGGCCCATACTGGCGTATTGTCTTGTACTCATCTGGCAGCGGGATCACTTTTGGCACAACGCCTGCGAACCCTTCTGCCTTTTTGCCGACCGACTTCGTATCCGGGATCAGCGTCAGCGAAAGCGGACTGCCTTGCCTTTCAACTTCCAGCGCGAGGGACGTCCCCGGATTATCGCGCACCAGAGTAACAAAGGTCATCCACTCTGTTAATGGTTGACCATCGACTTTAACGATCCTATCACCAGCTTGCAAACCCGCTTTGCTCGCCGCCGAATTTGCCTGTACTTCGGCTAATACCGGCTCAATCTGCGCGCCGCGGGGACGAATGCCCAGCGCAGCAACGGGATCCTCTTTGTCTGGCTCGAAACGCCAGTGGCGTAAATCCAGTACTTTGTCCTGACGCGCGTCTGATCCAAACGGCGATACGCTGATGGTGGTCTGCGGATCGCCTATTTTGGCTACCAGCTGCAGTCGCACAGCATCCCAATCAGGGGTTTCGATGCCATCAATCGCTTTAAGTTCCATCCCGGAGGTAATTTGCGCACTCGCCGCGATGGAGTCAGGGGCAATTTCCCCTACAACCGGACGCACGCCTGGGACGCCGATGATAAACACCAGCCAGTAAGCGAAAATCGCGAAGATAAAGTTGGCTACCGGTCCGGCAGCGATGATGGCGGCGCGTTGTCCAACGGTTTTGTTATTGAACGCGCTGTGTCGTAGCTCGGGGGCGACAGGCTCAACGCGTTCGTCGAGCATTTTGACGTAGCCGCCAAGCGGGATAAGGGCGATGACAAATTCCGTGCCGTGACGGTCGGTGCGCGTCCAGAGTGATTTGCCAAAACCAATGGAGAATCGCTCTACCCGCACACCACAACGGCGAGCAACCCAGAAATGGCCAAATTCATGCACGGTAATCAGTACACCCAGTGCAACAATGAACGCCGCCAGATTCCAGAGAATGCTCAGCATAAAACCTTCCGTTAAATCGTCCCGAATACCAGTAAAAGCAGGCAAGCAAATACTGGAACAGCCGCTGTCAGGCTGTCAATGCGATCCAGTATACCGCCATGCCCTGGAATAAGATGTCCGCTGTCCTTAATCCCTGCTTCACGCTTAAACATACTTTCGGTTAAATCACCGAGCACTGAGGCAAGTGCCGCAAAAATCGAGCACACCAGCAGTATTGACGGCGCCACTGCCAGATCTGCCCAGACGCCATAGCCCCAGGAGATGATCGCTGCCGTAAACAAGCCGCCGATGAAGCCTTGCCAGGTTTTGCCCGGAGAAACCTTCGGTGCCAGCTTATGTTTGCCAAACAGTTTACCAAACATATACGCCCCGGAGTCAGCCCCCCAGACCAGAATCATCACATAAAGCAGCCAGATCGCACCGCTGTAGTGGTTTTCGTCGTAGTGCCAGGCGCGCAGCGCGACCATTCCCCAGAAAAAGGGAACAATGGTGAGCAAACCAAAAATCAGTCGCAGCACTTTAGAATTACGCCAGATTGCGGCTGAGCCTGGATAAAAAAGCACCAACAACAGCGCAGCAACCCACCAGGCCAACGACACCCACAAGGAGCCGGCAACCAGCGGTTGATGAATATCATGATGATATTCAGGCAACGTAAACAGCATTATGGCCAGGATTAAGCCACAAAGTACCGCAAGCCATACTCGCTGACTGCGCGAGGTAAAGCCGCTAAACTGTCCCCATTCCCACGCGGCGAGCATGCACACCACCAGCGTAACAATGGCGAATCCCACCGGGGGCAGTAAAAACAGCGCCGCAATGACAATGGGTATTAAAACAAAAGCGGAAATCAGGCGATACTTCAGCAAAAGCTACCCCCATCAGGCTTTGTCGCCACCTGGCTCGGTGCCGCCGAAACGACGCTCTCGATTGGCAAAGGCATGCAGCGCACCTTCAAAGTCTTGTTCATCAAAATCGGGCCAAAGAACATCCGTAAAGTAAAGTTCAGCATAGGCAATTTGCCATATCAAAAAGTTACTTATGCGATGTTCCCCCCCTGTCCTAATTACCAAATCCACAGGTGCCAGTTCATTCATGCAGATTTGCTTGCTCAGCGCCTCTTCATCAATCTGGTCGGGTCTCAACAGCCCTTCCTGAACCTGTTCGGCCAGATGCCGAACGCCCTGGATAATATCCCAGCGTCCACCGTAATTCGCCGCAACGTTGAGCGTCAGACCAGTATTATTTTCCGTCAGCGCTTCTGCTTTACGAATCCGTTCCTGCAAACGTGAGTTAAAACGACTGGTATCGCCAATGATGCGCAGGCGTACGTTGTGGCGGTGCAGGCTTTTTACTTCGCTGTCTAGCGCCCACACAAACAATTCCATCAACGCGGTCACTTCCTGCGGAGGTCGATTCCAGTTTTCACTGCTAAAAGCATAGAGCGTTAACGCATCAATGCCGTTATTGGCGGCAAAAGAGACGGCGCGGCGAACAGATTTCGCCCCTGCTTTATGCCCAAAGGCTCGTATTTTCCCTTGTCTTTTCGCCCAGCGCCCATTGCCATCCATAATAATTGCTACATGACGGCAGCCATGAGCTGGCAAGTTTTCGCTTATTGGTTGATTCGCAGACAACATAACGCGTTTTTTGTCCCTGAAAAGGATTTAACGGTACTCAGGAATACTTAAGCCTGTACATAAAAAAGCCGTGTCAAACCACGGCTTACCTGACCACATAAAGTCAAATTCCTGCGATCAGGTGGCGCAGACTATATCACTGAAGCCCAACGCTAACAAATAGCACGACCACTAGTGCTTGCTTTATCACCAGCTTGCGAGACGTGTCACCTGTTTACGTGCAATATCACGAGCAGCTGTATCCACCGCCAGCACCTCTTCCACGCTTTGTGGCTCGCGCAAATCCATCATTTCCAGTACCGATAAATTTAAGGTCGCAATATCGGTAAAACGGATCTGCTGATTCAGAAATGCGTCAACGGTGATTTCATTGGCTGCATTCAGTGCCGTGGTCGCCGCCTGTCCCTGGTCAAAAGCATTCATTGCAAGCTTCAGACAAGGATAACGATCGTAGTCTGGTTCACTGAACGTCAGAGAACTGAGCTTACAGAAATCAAGCGGCTTCACGCCGGATTTCACCCGGTTTGGCCACGCCATTGAATGGGCAATCGGCGTACGCATATCCGGCTCGCCCAGCTGTGCCAGCACGCTACCATCCTGATAGCGCACCATCGAGTGAATCACCGACTGCGGGTGGATCAGTACTTCCATCTGTTTCGCCGACGCATTAAACAGCCAGCGAGCTTCAATGTATTCCAGACCTTTGTTCATCATGGTGGCAGAATCCACGGAGATTTTACGCCCCATTGACCAGTTCGGATGACGGCACGCCTGATCCGGCGTCATTGCGCGCAGTTCAGACAGTGGCGTTTCACGGAACGGGCCACCAGACCCGGTAAGCAGAATCGACACCACGCCATTCTGCTCCAGGTCAGCGTACCCCAGGTTCTGTTGAAAAGGTTGCGGTAAACTCTGAAAAATGGCGTTGTGCTCGCTGTCGACCGGTAAAAGTCGCGCCCCGCGCTGTTTTACCGCGTCCATAAACAGGCGGCCGCAGGTGACAAGAGACTCTTTATTGGCGAGCAAAACATCTTTACCCGCATCGATCGCGGCAAGTGTCGGCAGCAGCCCGGCTGCCCCGACGATGGCCGCCATAACCTGATCAACCTCATCCAGCGCCGCCATCTCGCAGGCCGCCTGCTGGCCACTTAGCACCTCGGTTCGGCTGCCCTTCTCACGCAGCTGTGCTTTCAGCAGACGCGCGCTCTCTTCGTCATCCATCACCGCATAGCGGGGCGCAAACTCCAGACACTGCTCGACCATACGCTGCACATTCTTACCAGCCACCAGCGCTGTCACGGTGTAAAGTTCAGGATTATGGCGGACGACGTCGAGAGTACTGCAACCGATGGAGCCGGTTGAGCCGAGGAGTGTTAAATGCTTCATGAGATGCCCGAAAAAAGTTAGACCAGATAAAAGCAAAACGCCGCCAGCAAGACCCGAAGTCCCTCTGAACGGCGTTTATCAGTGTACGACAGAAATCAGAACTGCATCAGTTCCGCTTCTTTTTCTGCCAGCGCCGCATCAATTTTCTTGATGGCCGCGTCGGTCATTTTCTGAATGTCGTCCTGAGAACGACGATCGTCATCTTCGCTGATCTCTTTTTCTTTCAGCAGTGCTTTCACTTTATCGTTCGCGTCACGACGTACGTTACGCACGGAAACACGACCCTGCTCAGCTTCACCGCGAACCACTTTGATCAGGTCTTTACGACGTTCTTCCGTCAGTGGAGGCAGCGGAACGCGGATATCAGCGCCCGCAGAGCTTGGGTTCAGACCCAGGTCAGACGCCATGATCGCTTTCTCAACGGCCGGGCTCATAGAGCGATCGAAGACGTTGATTTTCAGCGTACGGGTATCTTCAACCGTTACGCTCGCCAACTGACGCAGAGGGGTTGGCGTACCGTAGTATTCTACGATGATGCCATCCAGCAGGCTTGGGGAAGCACGGCCAGTACGGATTTTGCTGATTTGGTTTTTGAACGCTTCTACGCATTTGTCCATGCGTACTTCAGCATCTTTTCTGATGTCGTTAATCACGTTACGAATCCTTGAAAACTTGTCTCAGGCAGACTATCCGCCAGCACAGCGCTACAGGTGTGCTAAGTATAGTCGCGTTTAATTCATGACAACGCCAAAGGCGCGTCCAGGTAAGATATCACTACAAAGTAATGCGGAATCTTACCTGTATTTATCGTCGACGGAAATTATTCCGTGATCAAAGTGCCTTCTTTTTCGCCCATGACCACGCGACGCAGTGCGCCAGGCTTGTTCATGTTGAAGACACGGATCGGCAGTTTGTGGTCGCGAGCCAGCGTAAAGGCGGCAAGATCCATCACTTTCAGCTCTTTATCCAGCACTTCGCTGTAGCTCAGCTGATCGTACATGGTCGCTGAAGGATCTTTTGCCGGATCGGCAGTAAACACGCCGTCTACTTTGGTCGCTTTCAGTACCACGTCGGCTTCGATTTCGATACCGCGCAGGCAGGCAGCGGAATCGGTGGTGAAGAACGGGTTACCCGTACCGGCGGAGAGGATCACCACGCGGTTGTTGCGCAGCAGGCTGATGGCCTCTGCCCAGCTGTAATTATCGCATACGCCATTCAGGGGAATCGCGGACATCAGGCGGGCATTCACGTAGGCGCGATGGAGCGCATCACGCATTGCCAGACCATTCATCACGGTTGCCAGCATACCCATGTGGTCGCCCACAACGCGGTTCATCCCCGCTTTCGCCAGACCAGCACCACGGAAAAGGTTGCCACCGCCAATGACCACGCCAACCTGGATACCCAGTTCGACCAGTTCTTTGATTTCCTGTGCCATGCGATCAAGGATGCTTGCGTCAATACCGAAGCCTTCCGATCCCTGCAGCGCTTCGCCACTCAGCTTAAGCAGAATGCGTTTGTACACGGGTTTTGCATTGGTAGCCATGTTTCTTTCCTGAGACTGTCAACGATTAAGATGGGGTTAATTCTGGCGACATGATATGCCGCAAATCAGCACAGCGATACTGGAGCCTGTCTGATTTCCTGTGAAGGGTGACAAAAAGAAGCCGCCCTCAGGCGGCTCCTTTTCAATCATTAAGACTGCTTGGACATTGCAGCAACTTCTGCTGCGAAGTCAGTCTCAACTTTCTCGATGCCTTCGCCCACTTCGAAGCGGATGAAGCCAGTTACGTCAGCGTTGTGCTCTTTCAGCAGCTGAGCAACAGACTTGCTTGGATCCATAACGAAAGGCTGGCCAGTCAGAGAAACTTCGCCGGTGAATTTCTTCATGCGGCCTTCAACCATTTTCTCTGCGATTTCTTTTGGCTTACCAGACTGCATCGCGATGTCCAGCTGTACCTGGTACTCTTTCTCTACCACTTCAGCAGACACGTCTTCTGGCTTAACGAATTCTGGTTTGCTTGCAGCGATGTGCATTGCCAGCTGTTTAACCAGCTCTTCGTCAGCGCCTTTAGCCGCAACCAGAACACCGATACGTGCGCCGTGCTGGTAAGAACCCAGTACTTCGCCTTCCAGGGAAGATACGCGACGGATGTTGATGTTCTCACCGATTTTAGCAACCAGCGCAACACGTTCTTCTTCGAACTGTGCTTTCAGAACTTCAACGTCAGTGATTTTGCCAGCAACAGCTGCGTCCAGTACTTTGTTCGCAAATGCCTGGAAACCGCCATCTTTAGCAACGAAGTCAGTCTGGCAGTTAACTTCCAGAATGATGCCGTAGGTGCCGTCGATTTTAGTGATGATCACGCCGTCAGCAGCAACGTTGCCTGCTTTCTTAGCTGCTTTGATCGCACCGGATTTACGCATGTTTTCGATTGCCAGCTCGATGTCGCCGTTCGCTTCAGTCAGCGCTTTTTTGCAATCCATCATGCCTGCGCCAGTACGCTCGCGCAGCTCTTTTACCAGGGATGCGGTAATTTCAGCCATTCTTAAATCCTCGGGAGATGTGAACTGCCCGGCCGGAGGCCAAACAGTGTAAATTGAAAAAAGGGGCCGGTAATGGGCCCCTATTCATACACGGTACTAATAAGGGGTAAAACCTTATTATTCAGCTTCTACGAAGCTTTCTTCCGCCTGAGAAGCCAGATCCTGGGAACGGCCTTCACGAACGGTAGCAGCTACAGCGCTCAGGTACAGGCTAACAGCACGGATTGCGTCGTCGTTACCCGGGATAACGAAGTCAACACCGTCCGGATCGGAGTTGGTATCAACGATAGCGAATACCGGGATACCCAGGTTGTTAGCTTCTTTGATAGCGATGTGCTCGTGGTCTGCATCGATTACGAACAGCGCGTCTGGCAGGCCGCCCATATCTTTGATACCGCCCAGGCTGTTTTCCAGCTTGTCCAGTTCACGAGTGCGCATCAGCGCTTCTTTCTTAGTCAGCTTGTCGAAAGTACCGTCCTGAGACTGGGTTTCCAGATCTTTCAGGCGCTTGATGGACTGACGAACAGTTTTCCAGTTGGTCAGCATGCCGCCCAACCAGCGATGGTTCACGAAGAACTGGTCGCAGCTGTTAGCAGCATCTTTCACAGCTTCGCTTGCAGCGCGCTTAGTACCAACGAACAGAATCTTACCTTTACGGGAAGAGATCTTGTTCAGCTCAGCCAGGGCTTCGTTGAACATTGGTACAGTTTTCTCAAGGTTGATGATGTGAACTTTGTTACGCGCGCCGAAGATGAAAGGCTTCATTTTCGGGTTCCAGTAACGGGTCTGGTGACCGAAGTGAACACCAGCCTTGAGCATGTCGCGCATGGAAACAGTTGCCATGTTTTAAAACCTCTATATTGAAAGTTGGGGTTATGCCTCCACGTATCCCATATTACCGACCCCGAAGGGCACCCCGGAATATGTGCCGATACGTGTGTGTTGTTACACAAAGTGAGATTTGTCGCTTCCGTCCAGCCTGTGTATCTGAGATGGATCGGAAGTCCGGCGCGCTTTATACCACAAAACACGACCAGAAACCAACAGTTGTTGGCGGAGTGTGCTGTTAATGATTCTCAATTTGGCACGGGGTGTGCCTGACTGATACCATTGACGACACTTAGACTAGTATTGTCGAAAAAATCGACACCGATGGACAGATTACATGGCTATCTCTATTAAGACACCTGAAGAAATTGAAAAGATGCGCGTCGCCGGTCGTCTGGCCGCGGAAGTGCTGGAAATGATCGAGCCGTTCGTGAAGCCGGGCGTCAGCACCGGTGAGCTGGACCGTATCTGTAACGACTATATCGTGAACGAGCAGCATGCGGTTTCCGCCTGCCTCGGCTACCACGGTTTCCCGAAATCCGTCTGCATCTCTATTAATGAAGTAGTGTGCCACGGCATTCCGGACGATGAAAAATTGCTGAAAGATGGCGATATCGTCAACATCGACGTCACCGTCATTAAAGACGAGTACCACGGCGACACCTCAAAAATGTTCATCGTTGGCAAACCAACGATTCTGGGCGAGCGTCTGTGCAAAGTGACGCAAGAGAGCCTGTATCTGGCGCTGAAAATGGTTAAGCCGGGTATTCGCCTGCGCACCCTCGGTGCCGCAATTCAGAAATTCGTGGAAGCAGAAGGTTTCTCCGTGGTGCGCGAATACTGCGGTCACGGCATTGGCCGCGTCTTCCATGAAGAACCGCAGGTTCTGCATTATGATGCCGATGACGGCGGCGTGGTGCTGCAAAAAGGCATGACCTTCACCATCGAACCGATGGTCAACGCCGGTGACTACCGCATCCGCACCATGAAAGATGGCTGGACGGTGAAAACCAAAGACAGAAGCTTGTCTGCCCAGTACGAGCATACTATTGTGGTAACAGACAACGGCTGCGAAATTATGACGTTGCGCAAGGATGACACCATCCCGGCGATACTGACGAACATTGAGTGATAAGAAGCCGGCGAATGCCGGCTTTTTTAATGGCGATAGCTTTTTCTTATGGGTGGCGCACGATGAGTAATCTATTACCCGAACAGTATGCTAACACAGCACTTCCCACCCTCCCCGACCAGCCCGATAACCCGGGCGTCTGGCCGCCGCAAGAGCTAACCTGCGCGCATATCAAAGCCCATATGGATGTTTTCCACCGCTGGCTTGGCAGCGCGTTCGACGCGGGCGTCTCTGCCGAGCAGCTCATTGAAGCCCGCACTGAATTTATCGACCAGCTCCTGCAGCGTCTGTGGATCGACTACGGTTTCGGGCAGGTGAGCGACGTCGCGCTGGTTGCCGTCGGGGGCTATGGCCGGGGGGAGCTGCATCCGCTTTCCGATATCGACCTGCTGATCTTAAGCCGCAAAAAGCTGCCGGACGAGCAGGCGCAGAAAATCGGCGAGCTGCTGACCCTGCTCTGGGACGTCAAGCTGGAAGTGGGCCATAGCGTGCGCACCCTGGAAGAGTGTCTGCTGGAAGGATTATCCGACCTGACCGTCGCCACCAACCTGATTGAAACCCGCCTGCTGATTGGCGACGTCGCGCTGTTCCTGGAGCTGCAAAAGCACATCTTCAGCGACGGCTTCTGGCCCTCAGAAAAATTCTTCGCCGCAAAAGTTGAGGAACAAAACCAGCGCCACCAGCGCTATCACGGCACCAGCTATAACCTCGAACCCGATATCAAGAGTAGCCCCGGTGGCCTGCGCGATATCCACACCCTGCAGTGGGTCGCCCGTCGCCATTTTGGCGCCACCTCGATGGACGAGATGGTCGGCTTCGGCTTCCTGACCGAGGCCGAGCGTAACGAACTGAACGAGTGTCTGCACCTGTTGTGGCGCATCCGGTTTGCCCTGCACCTGGAAGTCACCCGCTACGATAACCGCCTGCTGTTTGACCGTCAGCTCAGCGTGGCGCAGCGTCTGAACTACCAGGGCGAAGGCAACGAGCCGGTTGAGCAGATGATGAAGGATTTCTTCCGCGTCACCCGCCGGGTCACCGAGCTGAACCAGATGCTCTTACAGCTGTTTGATGAAGCGATCCTTGCCCTGACGGCGGACGAAAAGCCGCGCCCGATTGACGATGAATTCCAGCTGCGTGGTACGCTTATCGATCTGCGCGACGAAACGTTGTTCATTCGCGAGCCGGAAGCGATCCTGCGGATGTTTTACACCATGGTGCGCAACAGCACGATCACCGGGATCTACTCCACCACCCTGCGTCATCTGCGTCATGCGCGCCGCCATCTGACGCAGCCTTTGTGTTACATCCCGGAAGCGCGCTCGTTGTTCCTGAGCATGCTCCGCCATCCGGGTGCCGTCAGCCGCGGGCTGCTGCCGATGCACCGCCACAGCGTGCTGTGGGCCTATATGCCGCAGTGGTCACACATCGTTGGGCAGATGCAGTTCGATCTGTTCCATGCCTATACGGTGGATGAACACACCATCCGCGTAATGCTCAAGCTGGAAAGCTTTGCCAAAGAAGAGACGCGCTCCCGCCACCCGCTGTGCGTGGAACTGTGGCCGCGTCTGACTCACCCGGAACTGATCCTGATTGCTGCCCTGTTCCATGACATCGCCAAAGGTCGCGGCGGCGATCATTCAGTGCTGGGCGCACAGGACGTCCTGAAATTTGCCGAGCTGCACGGCCTGAACTCGCGCGAAACGCAGCTGGTGGCCTGGCTGGTGCGCCATCACCTGCTGATGTCGGTTACCGCCCAGCGTCGCGACATTCAGGATCCGGAGGTTATTAAGCAGTTCGCCGAAGAGGTGCAAACGGAAAACCGTCTGCGCTATCTGGTCTGCCTGACGGTGGCGGATATCTGCGCCACCAACGAAACGCTGTGGAACAGCTGGAAGCAGAGCCTGCTGCGCGAGCTCTACTTCGCCACCGAAAAACAGCTGCGACGCGGGATGCAAAACACCCCGGACATGCGCGAACGCGTGCGCCATCACCAGCTGCAGGCGCTGGCGCTACTGCGGATGGATAATATTGATGAAGAGGCGCTGCATCAGATTTGGGCGCGCTGTCGTGCCAACTACTTTGTCCGCCACAGCCCAAATCAGCTTGCCTGGCACGCGCGGCACCTGCTGAAGCACGATCTGTCACAGCCGATGATCCTGCTCAGTCCGCAGGCCACGCGCGGCGGAACGGAAATCTTCATCTGGAGCCCGGACCGGCCTTATCTGTTTGCAGCCGTCTGCGCCGAGTTGGACAGGCGTAACCTGAGCGTTCACGACGCGCAGATTTTTACCACCCGCGACGGCATGGCGATGGATACCTTTATTGTGCTGGAGCCGGACGGCAGTCCGCTCTCGTCGGACAGGCATGAAGGGATACGCTTCGGTCTGGAGCAGGCGATTACCCAGCGCAGCTGGCAGCCACCGCAGCCGCGTCGCCAGCCGGCGAAGCTGCGTCATTTTACCGTCGATACCGAGGTCAATTTCCTGCCGACCCATACCGATCGTAAATCGTTTCTGGAGCTGATCGCGCTCGACCAGCCAGGGCTGCTTGCCCGCGTCGGCCAGGTTTTTGCCGATCTGGGAATTTCGCTTCATGGCGCCCGAATTACAACCATTGGAGAGCGAGTAGAAGATTTATTTATAATCGCGACGGCCGACCGGCGTGCCCTTAATAATGACCTGCAGCTTGAAGTGCAACAACGGTTGACAGCAGCCCTCAATCCAAACGATAAAGGGTGACGTGTTTTTTAGTGAAATGGAAAGAGTAAACAATGCAGCAGTTACAGAACGTTATTGAGTCCGCTTTTGAGCGTCGCGCCGAGATCACCCCGGCAAATGTGGATACCGTGACCCGTGAAGCGGTAAACCAGGTTATTTCCCTGCTGGATTCCGGCGCCCTGCGCGTGGCAGAAAAAATCGACGGTCAGTGGGTCACTCATCAATGGCTGAAGAAGGCCGTGCTGCTCTCTTTCCGTATCAACGATAACCAGGTTATCGACGGAGCAGAAAGCCGCTACTTCGATAAAGTACCAATGAAATTCGCGGATTACGACGAAGCGCGTTTTCAGAAAGAAGGCTTCCGCGTGGTGCCACCGGCGGCAGTCCGTCAGGGCGCGTTCATCGCACGCAACACCGTGCTGATGCCTTCCTATGTGAACATCGGTGCCTACGTGGATGAAGGTACAATGGTTGATACCTGGGCAACCGTCGGCTCCTGTGCGCAGATCGGTAAAAACGTTCATCTGTCCGGCGGCGTCGGCATCGGTGGTGTTCTGGAGCCACTGCAGGCTAACCCAACCATCATCGAAGACAACTGCTTCATCGGCGCGCGTTCTGAAGTGGTGGAAGGCGTGATCGTGGAAGAAGGTTCCGTGATCTCCATGGGCGTTTATATCGGTCAGAGCACCCGTATTTACGATCGCGAAACCGGCGAAGTGCACTACGGTCGCGTACCTGCGGGCTCCGTGGTGGTTTCCGGCAACCTGCCGTCTAAAGATGGCAAATACAGCCTGTACTGTGCGGTTATCGTGAAGAAAGTGGATGCGAAAACCCGCGGTAAAGTAGGCATCAACGAACTGCTGCGCACCATCGACTAATCCCCGACGCGTTGATAAACCGGGACCCGCCTGTGCGTCCCGGTATAATCATCAAAGACGTCCGTTTCCGCTGTCGCGATCGCCATTCCCTTTTTTCGCAACCCTGCGATATCCGCTGCCATACGCTGGCTACCCAGCCAGAACAGCCCGTCCAGCGCGGTCACCGCCAGCCCCGACTCCAGCGCCAGCTTCAGTCGCTCACGCGGCGCTTTTACCTCTTTGGCAATCTGCCGGAAAGGCTCTGCAGTAAGCCCGGTGGGATCGATCCGTCGAATGCGGGTGCTCATACGGTACTGAAAAGCCTCGGGAATCGCATTGAGATCGGCTTTCAGGCTGTACACGCAGCCAAAGCGCTTGCCGTTAAAAATAACGTTCTTCTGGTTCAGCTGAAACTCATCGCGCAGCCCGGCGATAAGCTGCGGTGCCCGGGTTAGCACCAGTCGGAACGGCAGCTCGAAGCTGGTGACATAATCCACGTTCAGCAAGGCAATGCGTAAACGCTCTTCCGCTCCGGCCTTCAGCTGGCGGCATTCTGCGGCAACTTCTGCCCACTGGTGCGTGAGCCTTGGGCTCTCCTCTGCGGCGCCAAAGCTGTATTTTTCAATCTGATAATCAATGCGTCCTGACATGTCATTATCCCCGCGGGCTACGCTTCAGTGCGATAACTTTGCCTCATTTCCCCGCTTTTGAATACCCGTCTCGCTCGCCTTTTCTCGCAGCTATCGCGATGCCGCGTTAGTGTTGTGAGGGGAGATTCATGTATTCCATTGATTTCCACTTGACGTAGTCGTTAAAAACAACAATAAACGAGTGGGGGCAATGCACCTTCCCTGCCCGGTAATTTCAGTGAAATGTAATCAGGATCGACCCCGCTTTTTTTACATCAGAGGGTGGCAAAAAGGAATTTTTTCGTTAATTATTCAAAGGTTATGTTGAGATAAGGGTACCGCTATGTACGATAATCTGAAAAGTCTGGGCATTACCAATCCTGATGAAATCGATCGTTACAGCCTTCGCCAGGAAGCCAACAACGACATTTTAAAAATCTATTTTCACAAGGATAAAGGAGAGTTTTTCGCCAAGAGCGTGAAGTTTAAATATCCACGCCAGCGTAAGACCGTCGTCGCTGACGGCGTAGGACAAGGGTACAAAGAAGTGCAGGAAATCAGCCCTAACCTGCGCTACGTGATCGATGAACTCGATCAGATTTGCCAGCGCGATCGCACTGAAGTCGATCTCAAACGTAAGATCCTCGATGATTTGCGTCACCTTGAAAGTGTTGTCACCAACAAGATCAGCGAGATTGAAGCGGATCTTGAGAAATTAACGCGGAAATAAAAGCAAAACGGCATTCCCTGATTGCAGTTTTTAGTGTTTGCGCCCTCTCCCTCAGGGAGAGGGATGGGGTGAGGGCACCAGACCGCACTCAGTCATCTCTGCTCGTCCAGCTGCAGCGCCACATACAGTAGCAACCTGTCGTCAAAGTTCCCCAAATCCAGCCCCGTCAGCTCTGAGATCCGGTTTAGCCGGTACTCAAGCGTATTGCGGTGAATAAACAGCGCTTTTGAGGTCGCCAGCGGTTGCACGTTATGGCGAAACCACGCCTGCAGCGTCCGGCGCAGCAGGCCATTGTTGTCCATCGCTTTCAGGCGCGCTAACGGCCGCGCCAGTTCATTGGCCTGCCAGCCGCCACGCAGGCTGTCGAGCAGCACCGGCAGCATCAGATCCTGATAGAAATAACTGCGGCTCTCCGGCATCCGCTGCTTGCCCACCATCATGGTGGTGCGCGCGGTACGCCAGGAGCGGGCGATGCTGCCCGGGCCGGTAAAGTAATTGCCCAGCGCAACGCGAAAACGCAGCTGACCATTCTCCTTCATCCGGGAGATCAGCTGCTCCACGCGGCGGCGATGATCCTCCGCATCCCAGCGGCCAAACGCATTGAGCGCCGGTTTGAGTACCACCATTTCCGTCAGCGAGACGATCGCCACCAGGTTGTCGCGCTCCGGCGTCGCCAGGGCATTTTGTAGCTGCTGCAGCTCAGCCATCGCGCTGTCTACGCCAAGCTGCCCGCTGTCGACCTCAATCACCGCCACCACGCGCGGCTGGTTGAGGTCGATCCCCAGACGCTGCGCCCATTCGCTGAGTGCAGGCGTATGCTCTTCCGCCTGTATCAGGTTCATTACGAGCTCTTCGCGTAAACGGCTGTCCTGGGCGAGCAGGTGCATCAGGCGCGACTGCTCAAGCATCATTTCCGCCGTCATACAGACCAGTTCGCCGTATTTCCGCAGGGAATCCGGTTCACCCGTCAGGCCGATAACGCCGACAATTTCCCCTTCCAGACGCAGCGGCAGGTTGATCCCCTGGCGTACGCCGTGCAGGTGTTTCGCTACCGCATCGTCGATATCGACCACGCGCCCCTGAGAGAGCACCAGCAACGCACCTTCGTGCAATTCACCAATACGCTCACGATCGCCGCTGCCAATGATGCGCCCACGAGCATCCATCACGTTGATGTTGGTATCAATGATGCGCATGGTACGCGCCACAATATCCTGCGCCATTTTGGTATCGAGATGCCAGCCAGCCATGTAACCCTCCTGTGAGCAGAGCTCAAGCATAAGGAAGTTCAGCGACGGCTGCATTGTGCATATGCACAAAGCGGGAGGGGGAAGTATGGAGTTGTGGTAAGTGTCACAGAAACGAGAAAGCCCCTGCGTACAGGGGCTTAAGAGGATTACTGCATCAGCAGGTAAATGGAAGTGTCACCACGCTGGATATTCAGCGCCAGCACGGACGGCTTGCTGTCGAGAATTTTGCGCAGTTCAGCGATGTTTTTCACCGGCTGCTGGTTAGCCCCCATGATCACATCACCTTTTTTCAGGCCGATACGGGCAGCCGGGCTGTTCGCCTTCACGTTGTTAACCACAACGCCTTTGTCCTGGCCCTTGTTGCTCATCTCAGCCCCTTCAATACCGCTGAAGATAGTGCTGGAATCCACCTGATTCTGGCTGCTCTGCTGCAGCTCAAGGCTCACGTTAACCGGTTTACCGTCACGCAGCAGGCCGAGGGTCACTTTGCTACCAATCGGCATAGAGCCCACTTCCGCGCGCAGGGCAGCAAAGCTGCTGATCGGCTTACCGTTCAGGGAGGTGATCACATCCCCCGCTTTAATACCCGCTTTCGCCGCTGAGGAGTTAGGCATAACCTGGCTGACGAATGCACCGCGCTGCGCATCCACCTTCATCGCTTTTGCGAGCTCGGAGTTCAGCTCGGTACCCATAATACCCAGCTCACCGCGTTTCACCTGGCCGTACTGCACCATCTGTGCAGTCAGGTTTTTCACCATGTTGCTCGGGATAGCAAAGCCGATCCCGATGTTACCGCCGTCCGGTGCCAGGATTGCGGTGTTGATACCGATCAGCTCACCGTTCAGGTTCACCAGCGCACCGCCGGAGTTACCGCGGTTAATCGCCGCATCCGTCTGGATGAAGTTCTCATAGTTCTCCGCATTCAGGCCGCTACGGCCCAGCGCAGAGACGATGCCGGAGGTCACGGTTTCACCCAGACCGAACGGGTTACCGATAGCGACGGTGTAGTCACCCACGCGCAGCGCATCGGAGTCGGCAATTTTAATCGCCGTCAGGTTTTTCGGATCCTGAATCTGGATCAGCGCGATGTCGGAGCGCGGGTCTTTGCCGACCACTTTGGCGTCGAACTTACGGCCATCGCTCAACTGAACCTTAATGCTGTTAGCGTTATCAACAACGTGGTTATTGGTCACGACGTAGCCTTTCGCCGCATCAATAATTACCCCTGAACCAAGCGCCATGAATTTCTGTTGCTGGCCGCCGCCCTGGCCGTCATCCCCTGCGCCACCGCCCTGACAGAACGGAGAACTCTGGAATGGCGAACCGTCCTGGCAGAACGGTGAATTGTCACCGAAGAACTGCTGGAAGTTACGCGGCATACGCGGCGTATTGACGGTTGTGCTACCTTCAACGTTAATACTCACCACCGATGGCATCACTTTTTCGAGCATCGGTGCCAGGCTTGGCATCTGCTGCGCGGTTGCTGCCGACGACGCGGTCTCGGCTGCAGTAGCAGTCAGAGGAGACAGTGCTAAACCTAAACTCAGAGCCAGTGCACTCATTGCTAATGTGGTTTTTTTCATGTTTCTCAATCTCGATTTACAGGTAACGCAAAATTGCTGTGTAACTCAGATTCATTTTATACCGCTTAGTTCCGGCCATAAGTTTATGGAAAAGGTAAAAATTTATTGGCCGTCTTTACAAAACTCCGGAATTATTCCACGGCCATGAGCTTGCGGTATTCGTCCCAGGCATACAAATCGGTCATGCCGCTGATATAGTCCTGGATAAGACGGCAGCGATAATAATATTCCATTACCGGCCACTGGAATGATTGCCGATCCAGTTTGCCAATCGCTTCGACATACGCCAGCCGATGACGGGTAGAAAGTTTCTGGTAAAGCCGGGATTCGATAGGAATTCGCCGCACGCGCTCTTTTTCCACCAGCTCACTGAACTCGTCCGTCGTCAGGTTGAGCAAGGGAGAATAAATCTCCAGTAACCCACTGATTACCCGGTATCCCTGCAGTTCCAGCTGTTCAACGTCAGGATGGCTGAACACATGCCGCATCGCCACATGCTTATAAAGTTCAAGAAGCTGACTGAAGCTGCTGTCGTCTTCCAGCAGCGCATGATTGAATTCCCCGCTGAAGATCAACGGTAAATTATCAATAAAGCGCGAGGCGGCATACGGCACCAGTTTATTTAATGTATTGACCCGCAAATACATAAAGAACTGATCTTCCGTACTGCGGCTTAACGTATTTGAGCGCGATTTTTCCCAGGCATTTTCGACAACCTGCGCGAACAGCGATCCTTTTTCATGGGTTCCCCATGCTGCATAAAGATGCTGATAAAGCTCCTCGACGCTGAATATCCTTTTCTCAACGGCATCTTCCAGGTCGGCCACGCAATAGGAAATATCGTCAGCGGCTTCCATAATCCACGTCAATGGAAAGCGGCCGTTTGGCGTCAGGGAAAGTTCTTTACGTAGCCGTTCTATATAGGCCTCTTCGGAAAGGTAATAGCCCGGCTTTTTCATTAAATAACTGTGGGACGCGGGCGTCTCCCCCATCCACCACGCGGGACGCGTATATTTCAGTATGCAGCCGACCTGCGCCCAGGTCAGGTTCATGCGCATCAGGGAATGGACCAGCCGGATCCCCTGCGCGTTGCCCTCGAAGTGACACAAATCCTGGCGCACTTTGCGGCGCAGATCGTTTAGCCCTTCTTCGCCCTCACGCAGGCGTAAATCGCGCACGATGCAGCGGTCATCACTGAGAGGCTGGCTTACCGCATCCGTCGGGTAAAGCCGCTGTTTAAACCAGTCATTGATAGCCGCCTCGCCGAAGTGGCCAAAAGGCGGGTTGCCGATGTCATGCATCAGGCAGGCCATCTCAACGATGCTCTCGAAAGGCCCCGTCAGCTCATCCAGGCCGTAGGTTTCCAGTAAACGTTGCTCTTTAAGGCGGCTTAAAATCTCTTTGGCGATATAACGCCCGACCTGCTGGACTTCCATGGAGTGGGTTAAGCGCGTGCGTACCGCGGCGTTACGCTCCAGCGGGAACACCTGAGTCTTTTGCTGCAAGCGCCGGATGGCGGGCGAGTTAATGATCCTGCCGCGATCGCTTTCGAAGATACGCAGGATCTCATGTTCGCTCTTTTCGCCCTGCGGCGAACGGAAACGTCGGTGCCAGTTAATTTTGGTACGAAAATCGATTGGTGACATGTGCTCCCCCGCGTGAGAATGCGTTTCCCCTTAACCGCATGATAGACTATGCATCTTAACAAGGCACATCGCGAGTAAATCTATGAAAATCGGCATTATTGGTGCAATGGAAGAAGAAGTTACGCTGCTGCGTGACAAAATTGAGAACCGTCAGACCCTCACTCTGGGGGGTTGTGAGATCTACACCGGCCAGCTGAACGGTGTTGACGTGGCTCTGCTGAAATCAGGCATCGGTAAAGTGGCTGCTGCGCTGGGTGCGACCCTGCTGCTTGAGCGCTGCAAGCCGGACGTGATCATTAATACCGGCTCTGCGGGCGGCCTGGCGCCGACGCTGAAAGTGGGCGATATCGTTGTCTCAGACGAAGCGCGCTACCACGACGCCGACGTCACCGCGTTCGGTTACGAGTACGGTCAGCTTCCGGGCTGCCCGGCAGGGTTCAAAGCTGACGATAAACTGATTGCCGCGGCTGAAACTTGTATTGCTGAGCTCAACCTCAACGCGGTACGCGGCCTGATTGTCAGCGGCGATGCGTTCATCAATGGTTCCGTCGGACTGGCGAAAATCCGTCATAACTTCCCGCAGGCCGTCGCCGTTGAGATGGAAGCCACCGCAATTGCGCACGTTTGCCATAACTTCAGCGTACCGTTCGTGGTGGTGCGCGCCATCTCGGACGTGGCAGATCAGCAGTCCCACATCAGCTTTGACGAATTCCTGGCCGTTGCGGCAAAACAGTCCACCGTGATGGTGGAACGCCTGGTACAGAACCTGGCACGTGGCTAAACCGTCTCTCAGGGCGCTGGTCGCCCTGCTCCTCCTCGCACCGGCGTGGCTGTTCGCCGCGCCGCGTGTGATTACCCTCTCTCCCGCCAACACCGAGCTGGCGTTTGCCGCCGGGATCACGCCCGTTGGCGTGAGCAGCTTTTCGGATTACCCCCCACAGGCGGCCGGCATTGAACAAGTAGCAACCTGGCAAGGGATGAACCTTGAGCGCATTGTGGCGCTTAAACCGGATCTCGTGCTGGCCTGGCGCGGCGGTAACGCCGAGCGGCAGGTCAACCAGCTTATCTCGCTTGGCATCAAGGTCATGTGGGTTGACGCCGTCAGCATTGAGCAGGTCGCTCAGGCGCTGCGCGCCCTGGCACCTTACAGCCCCACGCCGAAAAAGGCCGAGGCTGCGGCGAAGCAGATGCTCAGTGACTACGCCGCGCTGAAAGCCCGATACGATACCCCTGTTAAAAAGCGCATCTTCCTGCAGTTCGGCAGCCAGCCGCTGTTCACCACCGGAAAAGGCTCGATTCAGAACCAGGTGCTGGAAGTGTGCGGCGGGGAAAATATCTTTGCTGCCAGCCGTGTGCCGTGGCCTCAGGTGAGCCGTGAGCAGGTTCTGGCGCGCCAGCCACAGGCCATCGTCGTGGTCGGAAATGCGAGCGAGATTCCTAAAATTAAACAATTCTGGCAGAGTCAGCTAAAAATTCCGGTGATCCCGCTCAACGGCGACTGGTTTGAACGCGCCAGCCCGCGTATTATCCTCGCCGCAAAACAGCTCTGTGCCGCCCTGGCAGAGGGTCATTAACATACGTTCGAGGATTTAACGATGCTCGTTTATTGGCTGGATATTCTTGGCACAGCCGTTTTTGCTATCTCCGGCGTCCTGCTCGCCGGAAAACTACGCATGGATCCGTTTGGCGTGCTGGTGCTGGGCGTGGTGACCGCCGTTGGCGGCGGGACAATTCGCGATATGGCGCTGGCAAATGGCCCGGTATTTTGGGTGAAAGATCCCACCGATCTGGTGGTGGCGATGGTGACCTGTCTGTTGACCATCGTGCTGGTGCGCCAGCCTCGCAGACTGCCAAAATGGATATTGCCGGTGCTGGATGCCGTCGGTCTCGCCGTGTTTGTCGGTATTGGCGTCAATAAAGCGTTTAATGCGGGTACCGGCCCGATGGTGGCAATCTGCATGGGCGTATTGACCGGCGTTGGCGGCGGGATCATTCGCGATATCCTGGCGCGTGAAGTGCCGATGATCCTGCGGACTGAAATCTATGCCACTGCCTGCATAATTGGCGGGATCGTTCACGCTACGGCGTATTACACCTTTGCGGTTCCGCTGGAAAATGCGGCCATGCTGGGTATGGTCGTGACGCTGGTGATACGTTTAGCGGCGATACGCTGGCACCTGAAGCTGCCGACGTTTGCGCTGGATGAGAATGGCAGGTAAATGCAAAACGGTAACCACCAGGTTACCGTTTTTAGCGTTTTGTCGGGGTGAGGGCATCAGCCCGCCCCCTCTTAAATACTGAACGAAGAACCACACCCGCAGGTGCTTGTTGCGTTCGGGTTGGTCACCACAAAGCGCGAACCTTCCAGACCTTCGGTGTAATCCACCGAACCGCCCACCAGATATTGCAGGCTCATCGGGTCTACCACCAGCGCGACGCCCTGCTTCTCGATGGTCATATCGCCGTCGTTCACCTGATCGTCAAAGGTAAAACCGTACTGGAAGCCACTGCAGCCGCCACCGGTAATATAGACACGCAGTTTCAGATCCGGATTGTCTTCGTCGGCAATCAGGGTTTTCACTTTGTTGGCTGCTGCTTCGGTAAACTCCAGCGGCACAGCTACGTCATCACTCATCTTATGCTCCCATGAATACTGCTATTGGGTAAAATTCACCCAATTCTTTTCGTCATTATCTAATACCCTGGTAATTCATTCAAGTATTCTGCGCGGCGGCCCGCTCCGCCTCTTGTTTTGCCAGGGTACGCGCGAGGATGGTGGAGTATAGCGGTTTTCCACCCAGGAATTGGGCTAATAGTGTCGCCCCGAGACAGGTAATGATCATTGGCAAAATGAGCTGGTAATTATCCGTCATCTCCAGCACCAGCACGATGCCGGTCAACGGGGCGCGCAGGGATGCGGCCAGCAGCGCCCCCATTCCGGCCACCGCAAAGGTGCCGGCGTCCAGATGGTAAGCGGGGAAACCCGCCTCAGCCGCCATACCAAACGCGGTGCCGAGCAGCGTGCCCAGCGCCAGCATTGGGGCAAAAATCCCGCCGGGCGCACCGGAGGAGAAGCACAATACGGTGGTAATCACCCGGGAGATAAACATAAACAGCAGCAAACCCACGCTGAAATTTCCGGCTGCAGCAATGGGGATCAGCCCGAAGCCACCACCAGCAGCATTCGGTTCGATAAAGCCGAGCACGCCGCACATCCCGCCCAGCAGGCCGCCCATTAGCACCCATTTCGTGGTGTTCCCGCAGTGAATACGCTGGAACATATCCTGAGCTCGCAGGATAAAGGTGTTAAACAACGGCCCCACTATGCCAAAAATCATGCCGAGGATCAGGTAAAGCCACAGGGTGTTGACCGGCGCGTTGGTCAGTTTACCCACTTCAATCACCGCCCCTTCGCCATTAAAGATGCGAAACACGATGCTCGACATAATCACGCCGGTAAACACCGCTTTAATGGAGATCAGGTTGTAGCGGAACTGCGCGCGCATCTCTTCGATGATGAACAAAATACCGGCCAGCGGCGCGTTAAACGCCGCAGAAAGCCCCGCTGCGGCACCGGTGGCCAGCAGCGTATGGCGCGCTTCAGCGCTGCGCATGCGGAACAGATCGCCCACCATGCGGCCGACGTTCCCCCCCAGCTGTACGGTTGGCCCTTCCCGGCCGAGCACCATTCCCGCGCCAAGCGTCCCCATGCCGCCAATGAATTTCACCGGGATCACCCGCCACCAGCGCACCGGGCGTAGCTCCTCCAGCGCACCTTCAATTTCCGGGATGCCTGACCCGCCCGCCTCCGGCGCAAACTTACGCACCAGAAAATACCCCACCATGGCAAACAGCGCAGACAGTCCGAATGCCGCTACCCAGACCAACCATTCGCGCTCGGCGAAACCGGCTACGGTACCCACTCGCCAGTTGAGTACGGCATTAACCGCTTTTTCAAACGCCACGCCAACCAGGCCTGCAAGGGTACCGACCACGGCAGCGGCCAGCAGGATCGCCAGCGGGGTTTTATCGCGATTGAGTAGCCGCCGAATGCTGACTCGGTGCCGGGCGCGCGTAAACTGTTGTTCTTCAAAAGACGGAGAATCTGATTTCATGTCCTGTTCTTATTCGTCATACAAAAAGCCGCGAGGATTTTACCAGAGACTGCCCTACCGTCTCCTGAAAATTACTTAACAAATCTTAAAGCATTACCCGGCTAAAAATTTCATAACCTTTTGCGGATCACTTAGAATAGTGGGCTTAATCATTTTATACGAACCAGGAACGACGCCATGAGCAAGTCTGAAAACCTCTACAGTGCAGCCCGCGAGCTTATTCCAGGTGGCGTGAACTCGCCCGTACGCGCCTTTACCGGCGTGGGCGGCACGCCGCTGTTTATTGAACGTGCTGACGGCGCGTATCTGTATGATGTCGATGGCAAAGCCTATATCGATTACGTCGGCTCCTGGGGGCCGATGGTACTGGGTCACAACCACCCGGCCATTCGTAACGCGGTCATCGAAGCCGCTCAGCGCGGCCTGAGCTTCGGCGCACCAACCGAAATGGAAGTCAAAATGGCGGAGCTGGTTACTGAACTGGTGCCAACGATGGACATGGTGCGTATGGTGAACTCCGGTACCGAAGCCACCATGAGCGCCATCCGCCTGGCGCGCGGTTTTACCGGTCGCGACAAAATCATCAAGTTCGAAGGCTGTTACCACGGTCACGCAGACTGTCTGCTGGTGAAGGCCGGTTCCGGCGCGCTGACGCTCGGCCAGCCGAATTCGCCGGGTGTACCGGCTGATTTCGCTAAACATACCCTGACCTGCACCTATAACGATCTGAACACCGTTCGCGCGGCGTTCGAGCAGTATCCGCAGGAGATCGCCTGCATCATCGTTGAACCGGTTGCGGGTAACATGAACTGCATCCCGCCGCAGCCAGACTTCCTGCCGGGCCTGCGCGCCCTGTGCGATGAGTTCGGCGCGCTGCTGATCATCGACGAAGTGATGACCGGCTTCCGCGTGGCGCTGGCGGGTGCCCAGTCTTACTACGGCGTTGAGCCGGACCTGACCTGCCTCGGCAAAATCATCGGCGGCGGCATGCCGGTCGGCGCATTTGGTGGTCGTAAGGATGTGATGGAAGCCCTGGCGCCAACCGGCCCGGTTTATCAGGCGGGCACGCTCTCCGGCAACCCTATCGCGATGGCTGCGGGCTTCGCCTGTCTGACCGAAGTGGCGCAGCCGGGTATTCACGAAACCCTGACCGACCGCACCACACAGCTGGCAAACGGTCTGCTGGAAGCGGCAGAGGAAGCCGGTATTCCGCTGGTGGTGAACCACGTGGGCGGCATGTTCGGGATTTTCTTCACCGATGCGAAAACCGTGACCTGCTATCAGGACGTGGTGAAGTGCGACGTTGAACGCTTCAAGCGCTTCTTCCACCTGATGCTGGAAGAAGGCGTGTATCTGGCGCCGTCTGCGTTCGAAGCAGGCTTTATGTCCGTGGCGCACAGCGAAGAAGATATCAACAACACCATCGACGCGGCGCGTAAGGTGTTTGCGAAGTTGTAAGATGTGCGGCTTGATGCCCTCTCCCACAGGGAGAGGGAGCAAACACTAAAACGGCAATCTAAGGATTGCCGTTTACTTTTATTACCTACTCTGCTTTCGCAACAGATAGATAAAGTACGGTGCACCGATAAAGGTCGACAGCAGGCCCGCCGGGATCTGATACGGGAACAGCACCATCCTTCCACACCAGTCGGCAAACACCAGAATGACCCCGCCCGTCAGGGCCGACATCACAATATGTGGCATCGTCCGGCGGAACCCCATCATTCTGGCGATATGCGGCGCCATCAATCCCACAAAGCTCAGCGGACCGATGGTCATGGTTGCCGTTGCCGTCAGACACGCCGCCAGCAGCAGAAGCACAACGCGCGTTGGCGTCAGCGCTAAGCCAACCGCACGCGCGGTTTCGCCTCCCAGCGGTAAAATGGTCATCCAGCGACGGCACAGGGGGACAATCGCCAGCAGTACCATCATCACTATCCCGGAATGCACAACCTGGCTGGCGGTGGCGTTGTAGGTTGAGCCGGAAATCCAGGTCAGGATCTTCGCCATACGCGGATCGCCGCTCGCCTGCAGCATCATCAGCAGCATGGTGAAAGCGGTGCTGAGCGCCATACCGGCCAGCAGCATGCGGTGGGGAGAAAATCCGCCGCGGCCAGAGGCAATCAGGATAATCAGCAGCGTCACCGCCGCACCAATGCTCCCGGCAGGCATCAGCCAGCCAAACGCGTTGCCCGGCACCATGAACAGCATCAGCACCACGCCAAAGGCCGCGCCGGAACTGATCCCCAGCACTTCCGGGCTTGCCATTGGGTTGCCGGTCAGACGCTGAATAATGCATCCCGCCACCGCCAGCATCACCCCGGCAATCAGCGCAGAGAGAATCCGCGGCCAGCGCCACTGTAATAGTTCGTTGAGTAAATCACCCGTTGCCCAGTGCCAGCCTGCGGCATCGCGTCCGAAGGAGAGTGCCGCGAACGAGGCGATAATCAGCACCGCCAGACCGGCCAGGCTGAAGCCGATGACCGACTGACGTTCAGCGTAGACCTTATCGCCCGTGTCCATCGCCGGTGCGCTAATGCTGCGCAGACGCGGGAGCAGCCACAGCAGCAGCGGCGCACCTATAAGCGCCGTTGCCGACCCGGTAGACACTTCCATCCAGACGCGCGCCAGCCAGAGAATGACCTGATCGGAAAGCCAGAGGATCAGCGCCCCGATCAGCGGCGCCAGCAGCAGACGTGCCAGAAGGCGACGCGCCCCGAGCATTTTCGCCAGCAGCGGCGCAAAGAGACCGATAAACCCGATGATGCCGACGGCGTTAACCAGTAACGCACTCAGCACAATCGCCAGCGTGAGGGCCGCCAGACGCGCCAGCGACAGCGCCAGCCCCAGATTGCGCGCCACGCCATCATCCAGCCCCATCAGCGTCAGAGGACGCAGGAGCAGCAGCGTCAGCACCACACCGCCCGCGAGCTGCGGCCACAGGCGCTGCACAACGCTCCAGTCGGTCTGGGTGAGCGTCCCGGTACTCCACAGGAACATACTTTGCAGCTGATCGTGATGGAACAACACCAGCAGCTGGTTAATCGCGCCACAGTAGAGGCTGACGACCAGCCCGGCCAGGATAAGCGTTACCGGAGAAAGGCGCTTGCCCCAGGCCACGCCAAAGACCAGCGCCCCCACCACACACGCCCCCGCGAGTGCCGCAAACTGCGAGGTTAACGCTCCCGGCAGCGCCCACAGCGTGGTGATAGTGATCCCAAGCTGTGCGCCGGTCGCGACGCCGAGTGTGGTTGGTTCCGCCAGCGGGTTACGTAACACCTGCTGGAACAGCACGCCCACCAGCCCTAAACCGGCACCGACTAAAAGGGAGATTGCCAGACGCGGCAGCAGGCTGTAGTGGAACAGCATCTGCTGAATATTGTCGATGTCCGGCGAGGCCAGCGCGGCGCCCCACTGCGCGCGCGGTAACGCCGTCGAGAGATTGAGCCCGGTTAATGCCAGCGCGACCAGAAAAAGCAGGGACAGCAGCAGCACCGGGAAACGGGCAATACGCGTGTTCATGCTTTGCCTCCCAGCACGTTATCCAGCACGCGGGCAAAATGCATGGCCGACAGCGTTGCGCCGTAGAACCATACCGCGGGTGCGCGCAGGAAGCGCTTCTCACGCACAAACGGCATCGCCTGCCAGAGCGGCGTCGCCATCAGGGTTTGCATTTCACGCTCGTTGCCGTGGTCGAAGCACAGCACATCGACATCGCGAAACGCCGCCAGACGATCGATACCCACGGCGGTACTGCCCCAGAAGGTCATCTCCCCTTCCCAGGCGTTGCGAATGCCGAAGCTGTCCAGCACCTCCTGAAACAGGCAGTTTTTACCGAAGACCAGCATGTGGCGGGCATCCAGCAGTGTCACCATCAGCAGCGGACGATCTCCCCGGTTGGCAAAGCGCGGCTTCAGGGCGTCGATCAGGGCATCAAATTCGTCGAGATGCTTTTTGGCCTCCGCCTCGCGATTGAGGAAATGCGCCATCTCGTTAATGGAGTTTTTCGCCACGGTCAGCGGTTCTTTACCGTCGCTGAAGGAAAAACCGCGCCCGGGCGCAATGCGCGCCATGGTCTCTTCTGACGGACCGTAGCCCGCAGACCAGAACAGGAATGACGGTTTCATCTGGGTCAGCAGTTCGAGGTTTGGCTCCGTGCGCAGGCCGATGTCGATGACGGAATCAGGCAGCTTCGGCTCGTTCACCCAGAGGTTATAGTTAGGGATGTCAGCCACCCCATACGGCGTAACGCCCAGCGCCATCATCAGCTCGACCGGCAGCCACTCCAGCGCCACAATGCGGTGGGGATCGATTGCGGCAGCGCGCGCCGTCGTCATTTTAAACAGCAGCGGTGAGAGCGCCATTGCCGCCAGCAGGCGACGGCGGCTAATAAAGGTGTTGTCCAGCATCAGTACACGAAGCTCACCGGTGCAGCCCCGGCCGGGTGAGGCAAAATACCCATCGGAATACCGTAAATGTGTTCCAGCGTTTCGCTGCGCATCAGCTCAGGCGGTGTCCCCTGCGCAATCATTTCGCCACCGCGCAGCGCGACAAGATAGTCGCAGTAGCGCGCCGCCATGTTGATGTCGTGCAGGACCGCAATGACCGTCAGACCACGCTGCTGGCTTAAGCGATGCACCAGCGCCAGCACGTCCACCTGATGGGCGATATCCAGCGCAGAGGTGGGTTCATCCAGCAGCAGACAGCGGCTGTCCTGCGCCACCAGCATCGCAATCCACGCACGCTGACGCTCGCCGCCGGACAGGCTATCCACCAGACGGTGCGCCAGCGGCTTTAACCCTACCAGCGCAATCGCCTCTTCCACTTTCTCCCGGTCGGCGACGCCGAAGCGCCCAAGCGCCCCGTGCCACGGATAACGGCCAATCGCCACCAGCTCACGCACCGTCATCCCTTCCGCCTGCGGCAGCTGCTGCGGCAGATAGGCTACTTTCCGCGCGAAAGCTTTACTGCTCCAGCTCTCCAGCGGCTGATCGTCCAGCAGAATATCCCCTTCAGAAGGCGGCTGGTGACGTCCCAGCATCTTGAGCAGCGTGGATTTACCGGAGCCGTTGTGACCAATCAGGCCCGTCACTTTACCGGCCGGAAACGTCAGCGAGAGCGGATGCAGCAGGGTGCGTCCGGGTACGCGAAAGGAGAGATGGTTAAGCGTAAAGGTGGTGTCGGATTGCGTTTGATTATCCTGCATATCAGCCAACTTAAATAAAAAGGGCACGGCGAACCGTGCCCGAAGAGAGATTAGAAGCGGAAGGTCGCGGTGGCAACAACCTGACGTTCAGCACCCCAGAAGCAACCGTAGGTGTTAAAGCAGCTGGCAACGTACTCACGATCGAACAGGTTGTTCACGTGAAGCGCCACGTTAGAGCCAGCCATACCCACACGCGCCAGGTCGTATCTGACCAGGGCGTCTACTACGGTGTAGCTGCCCACCGTGAAGGAGTTTGCCGGATCGCCTTTGCTGGAGCCGGTGTAACGAACGCCGGTACCCAGCGTCAGACCAGACAGCGCACCATCATACAGGGTGTAATCGCCCCACAGGGATGCCATGTGTTTTGGCACCTGCGCGGGCGTGTTGCCTTTGTAGTTGGTGTCCGTGGTGTATTCCGCATCGGTATAGGTATAAGAGCCGACAACGTTCACGCTGGCAGACAGGGCCGCTTTCGCTTCCACTTCGACGCCACGTGCGCGGATCTCGCCGCCTTCAACGGAGAAGAATGAGCCTGCAGGATCGGCCATCAGGTTGTTGGTTTTGGTCAGCTGGTACAGCGCACCGGTGACAACAATCGGACGATCGTTCGGCACGTATTTCACGCCCGCTTCGTACTGCTTGCCTTTAGACGGTGCGAACAGTTTGCCCTGTGCATCGGTCTGCGAAGCTGGCTCAAACGATTCGCTGTAGCTGAAGTACGGGGTTACGCCGTTATCAAAGAGATAGTTAACGCCACCGCGCCAGGTGAACTGGGTGTCATCACGTTTGGAGGTGGTATTTAACACGCGGTTATACGATTCCTGATCGGCCCAGTCATAACGACCGCCCAGCGTCACCAGGACTTTGTCCCACTGCGCCTGATCCTGCACGTAGAGCCCCGTCTGTTTCTGACGGTTGAGGATCTGATAGGGGCCCGAAGTAGCAGGATCTTTTGAACCAAAATCAAAGTCGCTGTTCACCGGGTTGTAGAGATCCAGCAGCGGAACAGAATCGTCGTAGCCGAACCAGGAGTTGATGTCGTTACGCATGCGCATAAAGTCAACGCCAGTCAGCAGGATGTGGTCCACCTCACCGGTAGAGAATTTGCTCTGCAGTTGGGTATCAACGGTGAAGTTCTGCAGTTTTTCGTTATCGACAACGTATTTACGCGCCAGATAATGGCCTTTGTCTGCAGGGGCTAAAGCTGCGCACTGTTTGTTGCCGCTGTTTGCCGGATCGGTGCAAACACCGTAACCGTATACGCTGTTTTGCGAGGTTTTGTTCTCGGCAAAGCGCAGATTCTGACGCACGGTGAAGGTATCGTTGAATTCGTGGTCGAAGCTGTATCCCACCATTTTCTGGTTACGGGAATAGGTGTTGTTCTTCGCGCCTTCGTTGAAGTCAGTCGGCAGACGATCGCCGTTTGGCAGCGGATCAACCGTCCCCTCTTTTGGCAGCCAGCCGTAGTAGCCCGTTTCAGGCTCATTCTGGAAGTAGGAGAGGAATGTGAAGGTGGTTTTATCATCCGGACGCCAGGAGAACGATGGCGCGATGGCGTAACGCTGTTCGCCCTTACCCTCCTGCTGGGAATTGTTCGAACGCGCAACGCCCGTCAGACGGTATGAGTAAACGCCGTCATCATCGATCGCATCGCTAAAGTCAAAGCCGGTCTGGAACAGGCTGTCCGTGCCCGCTTTGAACTGGATCTCTTTCAACGGCTCGGTCGTTGGGCGCTTACTGACCATGTTCAGCAAACCGCCTGGGCTGCTTTTTCCGTACAGAACGGAAACCGGGCCACGCATGATTTCGGCGCGCTCAAGCATGTACGGGTCAATTACCGCGTCGTTGTAGAAGTTCCCCTGCATTTTCATGCCATCGAGGTAGTTATTTTGCGTCTGACCATCGGCCGCAAATCCACGAATAACCAGATAATCATAGGTGTTGGACGCACCGCGCGTGCCTACCGCAACGCCCGGCGTGTAGCTCAGGGCTTCTTTCACCGAACGCGGCTGGTGCAGCGCCATCTCTTCGGCCGTCACCACAGAAATAGACTGTGGAACCTTCTGGATTGGCGTGTCTGTTTTCGTGCCGGTGGCGGACTGTCTCGCAGCGATCGTCGCAGCAGGACCCCAGGCACTTTCCTGGGCAGCGGGTGCTGCGGTGACCGTAATGGTGTCTTCTTTTTTCGGGGTTTCGGCCGCGTGAGCATAAGCAGACATGCCGGCAACCGCTGTGGCTACGACGACCGCGACTTTACGCAGCGACGTGTTAATTGGCTGAGCAGTATTGAAAAGCGCCATGTTGTATCTCTGATGGAAAGGTTAATGATAACGTAAACGAGAATTATTATTATGAGCGCCAGAATAATATGCGAAACGCTGGTTGCATAGCAAGCAGTAAGCGGCCCTACAAGATTTAAGGGTTTAAGAATTAACCAGATGAAAACAGGGGGTTAATGAGGTTAGCGAAATGATCGTTAAAGCCCGCCAGAGCGGGCAGGCTGGATTAGCGGTAAAAGACCTCGAACGTCGCGACAGAATCGACCTTCCCGGCTTTAAGCTCCCCCGTTTTGATGTAGCGGGCCTTGAGCGGAATTTCGACAGGAACCTTGTCCTCCGTGCTGGTTATCGCCGTGTAGTTCTGATCAAACTGCAGCACGGTATTATTCTGGTCGAGGATCTGAATCCCGACGCCATCGGCAGCAGAGTCTCCGGACGCGATGCCCAAAATAGTGCCGTTCGTGACCCCCGTCGAACCCGCGCTGGTGAACTGATAATCGACCTTTGTTCCCGCCGCGCAGTCTTTGATTTCAATTTTAAAGCTGTCGTCGGTAAGAATATCCGAGTATTGCCCGGTAAAGTCCTGCGTATTGACCGTTTTCAGCGGCACATAAATGTTTCGGTCGACCAGATTACAGGTGTTGTTCGTAATGTGAACACTGGTGGGGGAAAACCGCATTTCACCGATCACCGCGTTGCCCAGGATATCCATTGAAGTTAATCGCGAGGTATCAAGATAGCCCTCCTGGATATCACCTGTGACAACCAGCTGTGCGGCGGCGCGAAATACAGACGTACTTTGCGAAGAGCCGTGGGTCGATCCCAGGTAGTGCATAGGCCGGACAAGATCCTCTTCATGGTAACCGGGGAAACGTTCGCTCGACGAAGCCGCGCGAATGCCAATACCCGGCACGTTGGTTTGATAAACTCCCGGCATAACATCTTCGCGCGCATCGGTATCCGTCAGATAAAGGTATCCGCGCCGAATTCGCGCATCACCGCTGCAATCCACCTTTACCTCTTTACTCTCGACGTTACCATCATAAATCACGGTGCCGACGGGTGTATCTGGCTCAACAATAATCACCGGCGGAAGTTGAAACGTCACCACGGCATCCACGTCAGAACTGCCGTTAAAAGTACAGTCGGCATGGGCTGTATGGGAAAAAGCCCCCGCCAGCACGAGCAGCATTGGTGAAAGAAATGTTTTAACCTTACGGCATGGTTTCATGAAATACCTCTGTTAATGACAGGTGACCGTTGCTTTGACGATCCCTTCCGGGCTCTGCGCGGGAATGTCCAGCGTCCCCTGACACTGCCGCTCGCGCGCTTCTCCCCACTGGACGCTAAATGTTGTTTTGCCGGACAACCCCGTCAGGTAAACCTCGCCGTCATCGCCAACGATGGCCGTGGTGTTATCCAGCGCCACCACGGCGCCAAACGGCACGGGCTTACCCGCGTAGAGCAACGTCACCAGTGCGCGTCGTCCAACGCGCGCATTGAAACTGGCATGCAGCGCGGCGCCTTTCGTCGGCACGAGATCCATTGTTGCCGCGTCGATATCAATATCTTCCCGATCCTGGGTATTGACCGTAATGACGTTGTGCCGGTAGGCGGTCAGGGAGGGAACAATCGCGTTACCAAAACGGTCGGTGGAAATGCCGCGCCCGTTTTGTACTTTGACGTTATCGCCATCTTTAATGTGCACGATGGCAAATGCGTCGCGTACGGGTTGCCCCAGCGTCACGCCATGCTCGTGTGCGACGATTGACCCCTGCGCGCTATAGTTCCACTGCCGATTATCGCCACCGTAGCTGTAGCCCATCCCCACCTCACCGGAAGATCCACGATAACGGCCCGACAGGCTGCCGCCGTAGCCCGTATCCTGGTTGGCATAGTTCTGCTGAAGGTTATAGCTCAGCTTGTTGTCTTCGAGAGCGGTACCGCCCAGCCCAACCTGATGCGAGACAAACCCGCCGCTGGCGGTATTAACGCTGTAGGTTGCCCATGAATCCGGCAGCCACTTTGATAACGGAATGTTGACCGTTAACGCCATTTGCCTGTCGGTATCGGCATCTGGCGTACGGGTCAGGTTGTAACTTATCGACCAGGTGATGTCGCGCCAGCTGGAGCTAAACCCCGCGCTGACGCTACGCTCATGGCCGTCCATATCCCAGTAGTCCTGCTGATAGCCGTTGAGATAGGCCGAGCCCCAGTCAGAAACTCGCTGGGACAGGTTGAGCTGCATGCGGCTACGGCGGTTGTTGGTTCTGCGGTAGGTATAAATGCCGTCATCGATCTCGCTGTCACGCTGATCGATCGCTTCCTGAAAGGTATAAAACCCCGATGTGGAGTAGCGATAGCTGGCAAGCGTGACGGTGGTATCCGTGTCGGGAATATCTTTTGAATACTGCGCCCGCCAGGATAAACCACTGGCATCGTCACGCCCGTCATCAAACGCGGTACGCGCGGCCGTGAGATCAACTGAGGCAGAGCCGAAATGCCCCAGATCGGCACCGAGCCCCAGCAGCAGTGCGTGATACAGTGATGCACCCAGCGCGCCGGTATACGCCGTGACTCCGTAAGGCAGGCCATAGATAGCCGTGCCTTGCGCAAAGGTCGGTTCGTCTTCACCTTCATTACCGCGATAGCGCCCTGCGGCCAGCGAATACTTAAAGCCGCCTTCCCGCTGTAGCACCGGCACCGATGCGCTGGCCTGTATAAAGCTGTGCTCGCTACCATCCGCCTCTTCGACGGTGACTTCCAGATCCGCGCCGGAGGTCACCTGGCTTAAATCACGGATCTCAAAAGGCCCCGGCGAGACGTTAGTTTGATAGATGATGTAGCCATTTTGCTTGATGGTAACTTTGGCATCGCTATTGGCGATCCCACGCACCACAGGCGCAAAACCTTGCTGGCTGACGGGCAGCATAGAAGTATCCGTTTCCAGCTTCACACCGGTCATCTGGACGCTGTCAAAAAGCTCACCATTGGTATACGTCTGGCCCATCTCCAGCTGGCTTTTCAATGATTTGATGTCACGTTGCAACGTGCTGGCGATGGCTTCCCAGCCGGAAGCGTCGCTCCAGGTGCTGTTATTCCGCAGTCGCCACGCTCCCAGATTGAGACCAGATTCCAGGCCAAGCCAGGTCGAAGCCGTTTTGCCCGCGCTATAGTGCTGCTGCGACCCGCTTAACTGATAGCTTGTCCACGCGGCAGGTGCCCCGTCATCCCAGAATTTTGGCGGAATGGCGCCAGCAGCAGCGCGATCGCGATACGCCTGCGGGATAACCAGCTTCAGGGTCTGGTTGTCCTGATCGTATTCGTAACGGGCATTTTCAATGAAATGGGAGATATCGCGGACGTAAGCACCGTCATCCAGATCCTTTAAATCCGGGATCGTGTCGACTTTTACGCCATAATCACGCAGATCGGCTTTCGTCAGCTCCGGCAGCAGGCGCTGTTTATCGTCGGACAGCACGTAGGAAACGCTACGTTTATCCAGAATGTCCCGATCCCACATAATGGTCGTAGGGTAGCTTCCTGCAAGTAACCCGTTATCCTTGATGAAGTTTTCGAGCGTAGAGGTATTTTCGAGGGGCGTATCCAGCTCAAGGATCCGCAGATTGAATTCGTCATCGCCACTTGCAGGCTGGATCGCGGCGAGCAGCGCCAGGGCGATCCCGGACAGTACCTGTTTGCGAAGCAGAGATAACGACATAAAATACCAACATGATTATTTAAAGTGCCTGCTTGCGTTGCGGAGTCTGCCCACCGAAATCATTGATTGCCGTCCAGGTCACCGTGCCCTTTGCTGATGCGGGTAACGCGAAACGCTGTTTGCTGAAGGGGGCAACCATCATGGAAATGGCACCTGGCGTGGTTTTGGTCTCTTTCACCGGCACGCTTTTCCCGCCAACGGCCAGCTCGCCAAACGAGACGTAAAACGGTGTCGGGTTATTTGCGATTAGCGTGTCACCCTGACGGTTGAACGTGATTTTTTCATAGGCACTCAGGGCATCGGTTTCTTTCAGCTGAGCGGGACGCCAGAAAAGTTTCAGACGCGTTTTCATCGCAAACTGCAGCGTGTTTTTCTCTTTCAGCTCAGGCGAGAGTGCCGATACGGATTTAACGTTCGCCAGAAACAGTGATTCGCGGTCCGCTGGCAGACTTTTTTTATCGCCGGTAAAAATAACGTGCAAAAGGGTTTGACGGTTTTCCTGCAATTTGTAAACGGGTGGCGTAATAATGAAAGGCGCTTTAGCGTCATTGGGATAACTGACCCAGCTCTGCACCAGACAACGTGTATGAGGATCTTTATTTTTAAGTGCTATCTGAACCTCAGACTTATTCGATGGATAAATAATTCGCGTACCACCGAGCACAACGCTTGCCTGCACTGAACAGCAAGAAATAATTAAACAACCACATAACAATTTAAATAAATTCTTCATACAACGTTCCAGAAGGCAGCCGTTCAGGCTGCCTGTAATTGCTTAGCGATAGATAACCTCGAATGTTGCAGAGGAGGAGTAATGACCCGCGGTTGGCGCGGTATCACCCACCTGAATCACTTTCGCGGTGTAGTTAAAGACAGAAGCCGTTGCTCCCGTCGCGTCGTTATTCACATCGGTACCTGAATCCGGTACTGAGCCATCGAAGACCACATCACCAGTAGAGCCATTATCATTGCTGACGATGATGCCAACGTTGGTTGCATTGCCTGCGCCGGAGAGATCGTTTTTCAAACGTTTGTAGGCGGCGTCTGTCGTTGTGCCACTGAACTTGAGGTTCAGTTTTGCGACCAGTGGGTCACATTTTTTCACTTCAATTTTAAACGCTTTAGAGGTACCCACCGCACCATCGGCGCCAAAGTCTGAAGGATAGGTATCCACAAACGTAACGGTGGAGGCGTTCGTTCCTGAGCCATCAACGTTAATTTCGCAGGTATCAGCAACAATTTTCCCGGCGAAATTCACCGTACCGGAATCATCGGATGCAAATACAGGCAGAGACAGCGCAGCCAAAACGCTCCCGGCTAAGAATGTAGAAACAACTTTTTTGTTCATAAAAAATATCCTTATATTTGACAATTGAGGCATCCATTAGCACTACAAATATTTGAGTCGAAATGTTATTCAACATGTTACACATGGCTGACTGGATAGGAATATCCTTTGAGCCAGTGAATTCCTTATGGCCATTACATCAGATTATTCTTCATTGCGTCCAGAGAGGGTAATGTTGCGTAACACGCAGATGATTACAACCGCATGTTTTAGATGAGAAAAATGTGACCTTAAAAATTCTAAATTAGATGTTTAATATTTTTAAAAATCGAAAAATGTAAAACATAAAAAAAGCCGCTTTATATTAAAGCGGCTTTTTATTCAGGGAATTAATTAATTCCCACCAAACATATCCTTGATCCAGCCAGCGACGCCATCGCTGTCTTTCTTCTCATTCTGCTGCTGCGGCTGTTGTTGCTGCGGCTGCTGCTGAGAGGATTGGTCGAACGGGTTGCCCGTTGGCTGTTCAGGTTGGCTCTGCTGGCACAGTGAGTCCGGGTTGGTCGTCCAGACAGGCAGAGTACGCATCCCGCCGCCGCAGACAAAGTTACCGGAACCATCCACGCCCATATCCACGATATCTTCCGGCGCAACCAGATTCAGCGGCACAGGAGACTGATTCGCCAGATAGCGCTGGTAAATCGACATCGCCCCGCTTGCACCGTACAGTTTGGTCGGCTGGTTGTTGTCACGGCCCACCCAGGTGATCACCACTTCACGGCCATCAATACCGGCAAACCAGGTATCGACATTGTTATTGGTGGTCCCGGTTTTACCCGCCAGGTGCAGACCCGGATACTTCGCCCCCAGTTGACGCCCGGTCCCACGCTGCACAACCTGCTGCATCGTCCACAGCGTCATATAGGCCGCCTGCGCAGGAACGGCACGTTCCGCCTGCGGGAAGCTCTGATACAGCACCGAGCCATCTTCGGCAATCACCGAACGCAGCGCCGAAAGCGGCGCACGGTTACCGCCGCTGGCAATGGTCTGGAACGCCTGCGCCACTTCGATTGGCGTCAGGTTAAGCGCCCCCAGAATCATCGCCGGTACCGGATGCAGCTGATCTTTCGCAACGCCAAGTTTCTGCCAGGTATCGACAATCGCTGGCAGCCCCAGCGCCATACCGAGGTTAACCGTTGGCACGTTCATGGAGCGGGTTAACGCATCCACCAGCATGACCTGGCCACTGAACTGTTTGTCATCATTCTGCGGTGACCAGACCTGGCCGTTAGGCTGGCGCAGGGAGATTGGCGCATCAGCAATCCAGGTGTTCAGTCGATAGAGGTTCGGCTGGCTCAGCGCGGTCAGATAGGTCGCCGGTTTTGCCAGAGAACCAATCGAACGACGCGCCTGCATCGCACGGTTGTAGCCCGCATACTGCGGCTCGGCGCCGCCGACCATCGCGCGTACTTCGCCGGTGTTACGGTCAACCACCACCATCGCGGTTTCGAGATCGCTCAGCTTACGCTGCTTCTTCAGCGCCGGAATACCTTCTACCGCAGCTTTTTCTGCCGCATCCTGCGCCACGGAGTCAAAGGTGGTGAAGATCTTCACGCCGGAGAGATCTTTGACCTTATCACCGAGCTTGCTTTGCAGTTCCTGACGCACCATCTGCATAAACGCAGGCTGCGGAGAGATCACCCCACCGCGCGGCTGAACGCCCAGCGGACGTGCGCTCAGCATGTCGTACAATTCCTGGTCAATGACCTGCTGCTGTTGCAGCAAACGCAGTACCAGGTTACGACGTTCCAGCGCCAGTTTCGGGTTACGCCACGGGTTATAAATGGACGCCCCTTTCACCATGCCCACCAGCAGCGCCTGCTGATCAAGGCTCAGCTCTTCTACAGGACGGCCAAAGTAGTACAGGCTCGCCAGCGGGAAGCCGCGGATTTCGTTATCGCCGCTCTGACCGAGGTACACCTCGTTCATGTACAGCTCAAGGATACGATCCTTGCTGTAGCGCGCATCCATCAGCACGGCCATGTAGGCTTCGTTGGCTTTACGCCAGTAGGAGCGCTCGCTGGAGAGGAACAAGTTCTTCACCAGCTGCTGGGTCAGCGTACTTGCCCCCTGCACGGTACGGCCCGCAGTCAGGTTTGCCAGTACCGCACGGCCAATGGAGTAGAGACTGATGCCGTCGTGCTCGTAGAAGTGGCGGTCTTCGGTTGCCAGCAGGGTATCCACCAGCAAGTCCGGGAAGCCGTTACGCGCTACGAACAGGCGCTGCTCGCCGTTGGCGGACGAGAGCATGGTGATCAGTCGCGGATCGAGACGGAAGAAACCGAACTGGCGATCGTTATCCATATTCTCGATGGTTTCCAGGCGATCGCCGTCAAAGGTCAGACGTGCACGCACCTGCCCCTCTTTGCTGTCCGGGAAGTCGAACGGACGGCGGATCATCTCAATGCTTTTCGCCTGCACGGTAAATTCGCCAGGTCGGGTCATTTTAGACACCTGACGATACTGGGTGGCTTCCAGCAGCTTCACCATCTCGTTCTTACTGATGGACATATCTGGCTCAAGGTTCACCATACGGCCATACACTGCCGCAGGCAATTGCCAGACTTTACCGTCGATACGGCTACGGATCTTCTGATCCAGATAGACGCCGTAAATCGCCATCAGCACAACAAAAACAATGAACAGCTTCAGCAGCAGCCAGAACCAGCCGCGCTTGCCCCGAGGCTTACGCCCTTTGCCTTTCCCTTTACGCGGCATCGGTTCTTCATCCTCATAATCGTCTTCATAGTCATCGTCATAGTCCTCATCTCTGAGGCGACGACGGCTTACCTTTTCTTTCGCCGGACGCGTGGGCTTTCCCTTACGTCCTATTGGCTCGCGGTCATTCCCCGCCATGCTTTTTCTCCGCAACTTTCAGGCGCAAAGGCCAGATTTTCTTTTCTTCCACAGGTCTGTGAAAGAAGAAATCTCTCAAAATAAACAGCAAGACTTTCCTGTCAGGAAAGTCTTTAGTGTTTTCTCCCTCTCCCCGTGGGAGAGGGAGAGGGCCGGGGTGAGGGCATCAGGCCGCACAATCCAGGCCGCACTCCCCTCTTTCACCTTACTCACGAATACTTCTTCGTCCGCCGCGTCGGCGCCGTATTCGCCGGATCGTTCGGCCAGACATGTTTGGGATACCGCCCCTTCATCTCTTTTTGCACTTCACGGTAGCTCCCCGCCCAGAACGCCCCCAGGTCGCGGGTAATCTGCAACGGCCGGTGCGCCGGGGACAGCAGTTCAAGCACCAGAGAAACGCGCCCTTCTGCAATGGACGGCGTGGTGGCTTCACCAAACATCTCCTGCATCCGCACTGCCAGCGCCGGAGGATTATCCTCATGATAACGAATGGCAATCCGGCTTCCGGTTGGCACAGTGTAATGCCCTGGCAGTTCACTATCCAGACGTTGACGTAATGACCAGTCCAGTAAATTCTGTAACGCGGTCTTAACATCAAGCGCTTTAAGGGCGCGCAGAGAGTGCACGCCGCTCATTTGCGGCAGCAGCCACTGCTCAAGCGTCGCGAGCAGCGTCTCATCATCCACCGCGGGCCAGCCGTATTCCGGCAGCCACTTCGCGGCGCAGTGCAGGCGAATGCGATACTGTTCAGCCTCCGGCGTCCAGTTCAGGACGCCCAGCCCCTTTTCCCGGATGCCGTTGAGCATCGCCTGGTGCAACTCTTCTTCCGACGGCTTCGCCAGCGGCTTTGTGCCGAGCGTCAGTTTACCAATCTGGCTGCGACGAAACGCCTTCAGCGTGCCCTGGGCATCATCCCACTCCACGATGTCCGATTGCTGAAGCAGCTGCGGGCAGTCGCGCGTCAGGGCGTCTATGTCCACGGCAATCGCCTGCAAAATACGCGCGTCCGGGGAGTGACTCCCCTGTAGCAAGAGCGGCGCAATCAGCCATTCATGACGCGTCAGGGCATCGTCGCTGTCCAGCATCGCGCCCATGCCGTTTGCCAGCTGATAGCGGCCATCCAGCCCACGACGGCGTGCAATCCTGTCGGGGAAGGCTAGCGCCAGCAGGGAAGCAATCTTATCGCTGTCAGGTGAACCGCCCCGGCTATTCAGGCGCTTGCACAGCTGCTGAGCGCGTTGCTGCCAGTTTCCCTGATTACGCGAAAACGCCTGCCCCAGATCGCTGCTGCCACCGCGCGGCGGTTCCTCAAGCATAGCCGCCAGTTTTGCCGCCGTGGCAATTTCATCTTCGCCTTGCGCGGCCACCAGCATCGCCGCCAGACGCGGATCGTTGCCGGCCGCCGCCATTTTCTGGCCGCGTGCCGTCAGCCGCTCGCCTTCCAGCGCGCCAAGCTGGGTCAGCAAGGTGCGCGCAGCAGCGAGGTTCACGGCAGGCGGAGGATTAAGCCAGGTGAGCTGTTCAGGATCCGGGCAGCCCCACTGCAGCAGATCCATCACCAGCCCGGAAAGATCGCTTTGTAAAATCTCAGGCGTGCTTTGCACAGCCGCACGTTCAGCCTGCTCCGCGCTGGTTAAATGCAGGCAAATACCCGGCTCAAGACGCCCCGCACGGCCCGCGCGCTGCACCATTGAAGCCTGGCTGATGCGCTGGGTAAGCAGTTTAGTCAGGCCGGTGCGCGGGTCAAAGCTTGCCACCCTCTCCTGCGCGCTATCCACCACCAGACGAATGCCTTCGATAGTCAAACTGGTTTCGGCGATATTGGTCGCCAGCACCACTTTACGCTGTCCCGCCGGGGCGGGAAGAATTGCTTTACGCTGCTCAGCAAGCGACAGCGCACCGTACAGCGGACACAGCAGAACGTCACCGCTTACCCGCGATGCCAGCTGCTCCTGTACGCGCTGGATTTCGCCCACGCCGGGTAAAAACAGCAGCAGCGAGCCGGGTTCCTGACGGAGCAATTCGGCGGTGGCGATGGCCACCGCTTCATCAAAGCGCTGATGGGCAGAAAGCGGCTGATAGCGACGCTCAACGGGGAAAGCTCGCCCTTCGGAGGCAACGATCGGCGCGTCAGGGAGCGTCTGCTGGAGCCGCTCGTTATCCAGCGTCGCCGACATGATCAGCAGCCGGAGGTCGTCGCGCAGCCCCTGCTGAACGTCGAGCAAGAGCGCCAGCGCCAGATCGGCCTGCAGGCTGCGCTCGTGAAATTCATCCAGAATCACCAGCCCGACGCCGGTCAGCTCCGGATCGTTTTGCAACATGCGGGTGAGAATGCCTTCCGTCACCACCTCAAGCCGCGTGGACGGGCCGACGCAGGTTTCGGCGCGCATCCGGTAGCCCACCGTCTCGCCCGGTTTTTCGTTAAGCAGTTCCGCCAGGCGCTGCGCCACGTTGCGCGCGGCCAGCCTGCGCGGCTCCAGCAGGATAATTTTCCCGCTGATATTCCCGTCTTTCAGAAGCTGAATCGGCAGCCAGGTGGATTTACCCGCCCCCGTGGGCGCGTTAAGCAGCACCTGTGGGGCATGTTGTAAGGCAGCGAGAAGCTCAGGAAGGACGACGGCGACCGGCAATGAGGACACTAACAGCTCCAGAGGGTTAACATTAGTCGGCGTACATTGTAGCATCGGCGCATATCATTACCGAGTCCCCCGTATGTCTGAGTCGAAACGGCTGTTTTTTGCCATTGAACTGCCCACCCCAATACAGCGTCAAGTTGTACGCTGGCGCGCTGAACACTTCCCGCCGGAAGCTGGCCGCCCTGTAGCGGCGGCAAACCTGCACCTGACGCTGGCCTTTTTGGGTGACGTCAGTGCCGAAAAACAGCGGGCGTTAGCCGCCATGGCCGGGCGAATATCTCAGCCACCGTTTACGCTGCACCTTGACGATGCGGGTCAGTGGCTGCGTTCGCGCGTGGTCTGGATGGGGACGCGCCAGCCGCCGCGCGGCTTATTACAGCTGGCGAATATGTTACGCGCCCAGGCAGCGCGCAGCGGCTGTTATCAGAGCCCACAGCCGTTTCATCCGCATATCACGTTGCTGCGCGATGCGGGGCAGGCCGTTGCCATCCCGCCGCCGGGTTTTCACTGGACTTTTCCGGTCAATGAATTCGCGCTTTACGAATCCGTCTTTGCACAGGGACGCACCCGCTACAAACCGCTACAGCGCTGGACGCTGGGCGACAAGATAAGGAATCCTGATGAAGTTTAGCCCTGCACTACAATCTGCCACGCTGATCCAACGCTACAAACGCTTCCTCGCGGACGTGGTGACGCCGGAAGGCGAAGCGCTTACTCTGCACTGCCCCAATACCGGCGCCATGACCGGCTGCGCCATGCCGGGTGACACGGTGTGGTATTCCACGTCAGAAAATAATAAACGCAAATATCCCCATACCTGGGAAATGACCGAGACGCAAAACGGGGCATTTATTTGTGTTAACACCCTGCGCGCAAATCAGCTGGTTAAGGAAGCGCTGACGCATGGCACTATTCCCGAACTGGTGGGTTACGGTACGCATAAAAGCGAAGTGAAATATGGCGATGAAGGCAGCAGAATTGACTTCATGTTACAGGCGGAAGACCGCCCTGAGTGCTATATTGAAGTAAAATCAGTGACGTTAGCGGAACAGGAAAATGGCTTCTTTCCGGATGCGGTAACGCTACGCGGGCAGAAGCATCTGCGGGAGCTGATGAGTGTTGCGGCGGCGGGCAAACGCGCCGTATTGCTGTTTGCGGTATTGCACTCAGCCATTGTACGGTTTTCCCCTGCCCGCCATATCGATCCTAAATACGCACAACTGTTGAATGAGGCACAAAAGCAGGGGGTGGAGGTTTTAGCTTATAAAGCGGAACTTTCTGCCGATAATATGACTCTGAGATCCTCTCTTCCCATTGTCTTATAAGGGATTAGAAGATTGATGAATTAGTGTTCTGGCCGCGTGCGCAAATACGCTTTTCCTCACAGGCTTGTCAAGTGTTACGTTTAGATAATTGCCATACGGAAAAGCATCTGCTATTTATAGCGACCTGATTTTTCCCCCAACACGGGGATCGATAGTGCGTGTTAAGGAGAAGCAACATGCAAGAAGGGCAAAACCGTAAAACATCGTCCCTGAGTATTCTCGCCATCGCTGGGGTGGAGCCGTATCAAGAGAAGCCGGGCGAAGAGTATATGAACGAAGCCCAGCTGTCGCACTTCAAGCGTATTCTTGAAGCATGGCGTAATCAACTCAGGGATGAAGTCGATCGCACCGTTACTCATATGCAGGATGAAGCTGCTAACTTCCCGGATCCGGTCGACCGTGCCGCTCAGGAAGAAGAGTTCAGCCTCGAACTGCGTAACCGTGACCGCGAACGCAAACTGATCAAAAAGATCGAGAAAACGCTGAAAAAAGTCGAAGACGAAGATTTTGGCTACTGCGAATCCTGCGGTGTTGAAATCGGCATTCGTCGCCTGGAAGCGCGTCCAACCGCCGATCTGTGCATCGACTGTAAAACGCTGGCCGAAATCCGCGAAAAACAGATGGCCGGTTAACACCAGCGCTGTTTACACACTCCAAAGGCGGGAGTCTCTCCCGCCTTGTTACTATTGATATGTCTGAATCACACTATATTGGGCGCTTCGCGCCATCTCCTTCCGGTGAATTACACTTCGGCTCATTAATTGCCGCGCTCGGCAGCTACCTGCAGGCTCGCGCCAGCCAGGGCAAATGGCTCGTCCGTATCGAAGATATTGACCCACCGCGTGAAGTTCCCGGTGCTGCAGACACCATTCTGCGTCAGCTGGAACATTACGGTCTTCACTGGGACGGAGACGTTCTGTGGCAGTCGCAGCGTCATGAGGCTTATCGGGAACGTCTGGCCTGGCTTAGCGCTCAGGGGCTCTCCTATAACTGCACCTGCACCCGCGCGCGGATCCAGAGCGTGGGAGGGGTTTATGACGGCCACTGCCGTACGCTGAATCTTCCCCCGGAAAATGCCGCCGTACGCTTGCTACAGCGCGCGCCCGTCACCCGCTTCCACGATCGGCTCTCCGGTGAGATTCAGGCGGATGAACGTCTGGCATGTGAAGATTTTATTATTCACCGTCGTGATGGTCTGTTTGCGTATAACCTGGCGGTGGTTGTCGACGATCATTTCCAGGGCGTCACGGAAATTGTGCGCGGGGCAGACCTGGTCGAACCGACCGTACGACAAATCTCGCTTTATCACCAGTTTGGCTGGACGGCGCCGGATTACATTCATCTGCCGCTGGCGGTCAATGCGCAGGGCGTTAAGCTCTCCAAGCAGAACCACGCCCCGGCCCTGCCAGACGGCGATCCGCGTCCTGTTTTGATCGACGCGCTGCGATTTCTCAACCAGAATGTAACCAACGAATGGCAGGATCTGCGCATTGACGAACTGCTGAAAATAGCCATTGCCAACTGGACGCTCGCGACAGTGCCAAAAATCCAGCATTCTCAAATGCGTTGCGCTGAGCTATGATTAGCCGCTTTTTTCATAACAAAACACACTACGAGGTGTACCATTTTTACCCGAGTCGCTAATTTTTGCCGTAAAGTGCTAAGCCGCGAAGAGAGCATGGCGAACGATGCTATTGCACAGCCACACATGTCGGTTATTCCGCGTGAGCAGCACAATATTTCCCGCAAAGATATCAGTGAAAATGCCCTCAAGGTACTCTATCGTCTGAATAAAGCGGGCTACGAGGCCTATCTCGTAGGCGGTGGGGTGCGTGATTTACTTCTGGGCAAAAAACCGAAAGATTTCGACGTGACGACCAGCGCCACGCCTGAACAGGTGCGCAAATTATTCCGTAACTGCCGTCTCGTTGGCCGCCGTTTCCGTCTGGCTCACGTGATGTTTGGGCCGGAAATTATCGAAGTGGCGACCTTCCGCGGCCACCACGAAGCGGGCGCATCCGATCGCACCACGTCACAGCGTGGGCAGAACGGTATGCTGCTGCGCGACAATATCTTCGGCTCCATCGAAGAAGATGCCCAGCGTCGCGACTTCACCATCAACAGTCTTTATTACAGCGTGGCGGATTTCACCGTGCGTGATTACGTCGGCGGCATGCAGGACCTGAAAGAGGGTCTGATCCGTCTGATCGGCACGCCGGAAACGCGCTACCGCGAAGACCCTGTGCGCATGCTGCGCGCCGTGCGTTTCGCCGCCAAGCTGAACATGCGCATCAGCCCGGAAACCGCAGAGCCGATCCCGCGACTGGCGACGCTGATCAACGACGTGCCGCCTGCCCGTCTGTTCGAAGAAGCGCTGAAGTTGCTGCAGGCCGGCCACGGGTTTGAAACCTACACTCTGCTGCGCGAATACAACCTGTTCCAGCCGCTGTTCCCGACCATTACCCGTTACTTCACCGAAAACGGCGACAGCCCGATGGAGCGCATGATTGCGCAGGTGCTGAAAAATACCGATACCCGTATTCGCAACGACATGCGCGTGAACCCGGCGTTCCTGTTTGCAGCGATGTTCTGGTATCCGCTACTGGAGACGGCCCAGCGAATTACCCAGGAGAGCGGGCTTGCCTATTATGATGCCTTCGCGCTGGCCGCAAACGACGTGCTGGACGAAGGGTGCCGTACGCTCGCCATTCCGAAACGTATTACCACGCTGGTGCGCGATATCTGGCAGCTTCAGCTGCGCATGTCCCGTCGTCAGGGCAAACGCGCCTGGAAGCTGATGGAGCATCCAAAGTTCCGCGCCGCCTTCGATCTGCTGTCGCTGCGTGCGGAAATCGAACGTAATCAGGAGCTGCAGCGCCTGGCGCAGTGGTGGGCCGAATTCCAGGTTTCCGCCCCGCCGGAGCAGAAAGATATGCTGACCGGGCTGGATGAAGAGCCGGAACCGCGTCGCCGTCACCGTCGTCCGCGCAAACGCGCGCCGCGTCGTGAAGGGACAGCATGACCCTCGCCTGTATCGCCATCGGCAGCAATTTAGCCTCTCCGCTGGAGCAGGTTAACGCTGCCGTGCAGGCACTGGGCGACATCCCGCAGAGCCGGATCGTGGTGGTCTCCTCGTTTTACCGCACTCCGCCGCTCGGCCCGCAGGATCAGCCTGATTATCTGAACGCCGCCGTGGTACTGGAAACCACTCTCGATGCCGAAACGCTACTGGACAACACCCAGCGCATCGAACTCCAGCAGGGCCGCGTTCGCAAAGCCGAACGCTGGGGACCGCGCACGCTTGACCTCGACATTATGCTGTTCGGCCATGAGGTGATTAATACGGAACGCCTCACCGTACCCCATTACGACATGAAAAACCGTGGCTTTATGCTCTGGCCGCTCTTTGAAGTGGCGCCCGATCTCACCTTCCCGGACGGCATCTCACTCAAGGCCGTTCTGGATAACCTCAACGCGGAAAGACCCGCTCGCTGGTGATCCTCTTCCCCCACCGATTAGCCACTAAATAATTGTGGTTAATCGGTTGCCTAAAATCATTGTTCCCTCGAATGTTACTGTTAGAATGCGCAAAGATTCGCTTTTGGGCTATCAGGAAACAGTATGAAACCAACCACCATCTCCTTACTGCAGAAATGCAAACAGGAAAAAAAACGCTTCGCCACCATCACCGCGTATGACTACAGCTTCGCAAAACTGTTTGCCGAAGAGGGTATCAACGTCATGCTGGTCGGAGATTCGTTAGGGATGACGGTACAAGGACATGATTCCACCCTGCCGGTCACGGTTGAGGATATCGCTTACCATACCCGCGCCGTGCGCCGTGGCGCGCCTGCCTGCCTGCTGCTCTCCGATCTACCGTTTATGGCCTATGCCACGCCAGAGCAGGCATTCGAAAATGCGGCGGCGGTGATGCGCGCTGGCGCGAACATGGTCAAAATTGAAGGCGGCGCCTGGCTGGTAGAGACGGTGAAAATGCTCACGGAGCGCGCCGTGCCGGTGTGCGGTCACCTGGGCCTGACGCCGCAATCCGTCAACATCTTTGGTGGATATAAGGTGCAGGGCCGGGGCGATGCGGCGCAGACGCTGTTTGATGATGCCCTGGCGCTGGAAGCCGCAGGCGCGCAGCTGCTGGTGCTGGAATGCGTGCCGGTTGAGCTGGCGAAACGCATCACCGACGTGCTCGCCATTCCGGTGATTGGCATTGGCGCAGGCAACGTGACCGACGGTCAGATTCTGGTGATGCACGACGCCTTTGGTATTACCGGCGGACATATCCCCAAATTTGCCAAAAATTTCCTCACTGAAGCGGGCGACATGCGCGCTGCGGTCAGGCAGTATATTGCCGACGTTGAATCCGGTGTTTACCCGGGTGAAGAACACAGTTTCCATTAAGGAGTCTCGTTGTGCTAATCATTGAAACCCTGCCGCTGCTTCGCCAGCATATTCGTCGCGCGCGTCAGGAAGGTAAACGTATCGCACTGGTCCCGACCATGGGCAACCTGCACGATGGCCATATGAAGCTGGTCGACGAAGCGAGAGCGCGGGCAGATATCGTGGTGGTCAGTATCTTCGTTAACCCAATGCAGTTTGACCGCGCCGACGATCTGGCACGCTATCCGCGCACCCTGCAGGAAGATTGCGAGAAGCTTAAAAAACGCCATGCGGATATTGTCTTCTCTCCGGCACCGGCGGACGTGTATCCGCAGGGTACGGAAGAGGCAACGTATGTTGACGTTCCGGGCATTTCCACCATGCTGGAAGGGGCAAGCCGTCCAGGCCACTTCCGCGGTGTTTCTACTATCGTCAGCAAGCTCTTCAACCTGGTGCAGCCGGACGTTGCCTGCTTCGGTGAGAAAGATTTCCAGCAGCTGGCGCTGATCCGCAAGATGGTTGCTGACATGGGTTACGATATTGAGATCGTCGGCGTACCGATTGTGCGTGCGAAGGACGGTCTGGCGCTCAGCTCCCGCAACGGCTACCTGACCGCTGACCAGCGCAAGATCGCGCCGGGCTTAAGCAAGGTGATGAACGCCATGGCGGAACAGCTGCTGGCGAAAGAGCTGGCCGCAGAAGAGATCGTTGCCCTTGCAGAGCAGGCGCTGAACGACAAAGGCTTCCGCGCTGACGATATTCAAATCCGCGATGCTGATACCCTGCTTGAACTGACAGGGACCAGCAAACGCGCGGTGATTCTGGTGGCGGCATGGCTCGGTCAGGCACGCCTGATTGACAATAAAGTCGTTGAGCTGGTGTAGTTCTTCACCCTTGATAATTAAAGGTAAACGTAATGATTCGCAAAATGCTGCAAGGTAAGCTTCACCGTGTGAAAGTCACTCAGGCCGACCTGCACTATGAAGGCTCCTGCGCCATTGACCAGGATTTCCTCGACGCGGCGGGCATCCTTGAAAACGAAGCGATTGATATCTGGAACGTTAACAACGGCAAACGCTTCTCGACCTACGCCATTGCCGCCGAGCGCGGCTCCAGAATCATCTCCGTCAACGGCGCGGCAGCACACTGCGCTGACGTGGGTGATATCGTGATTATCGCCAGCTTCGTGATGATGTCTGACGAAGAAGCGCGTCGCTGGCAGCCTAAAGTCGCCTACTTTGAAGGCGACAACGACATGAAACGCACTGCGAAGGCGATTCCAGTTCAGGTTGCCTGATAGCTACCCCTGCGGCTGATTGCTGATCAGCCGCGACATGGTCTCCAGTGAATCCGTTCTTAAGATATACAGGCGTTTCAGTAAGAACGGATTATCCCCCGGCTTCACCTTCCCTTTCACCGTCGTCACCGCCAGATGAAAACCGGCATCGTTCGCCGCCTTTATCGCTTTATTGTCATAGCCGCCAAACGGATATGAAAGATAGAGCACGCGCGGGTTGAACTGCGCCAGCGCGCGGCGAGAACGCTCAAAATCAAACAGGATCACGTGATAGCTGCGGCTCAGTAAAATCGGGTGTTTATAACCGTCCACGCGATGCAGGAAGTGAGTGTGCGACTGAATGTCGAACACATCCTGGATGCCTTTAATTTCCTGAACGCTCATAAACTGCAGCGATTTCGGATCCCACTTTTGCGGATGGCCTTTTATTCGTGACGAAATGATAAACGCCGTCGCGTTGAAGCCGTACTCTTTCAACACAGGATACGCGTAGCGGCTCACCGACTTCAGGCCGTCGTCAAAGGTAATCACCACCGCCTTCGCGGGCAGATTCATCTTATTACGCACGTATCCTTCCAGCTGGTACATCGTCAGCGTGGTGTAACCCTGATCGCGAAGCCAGGTCATCTGGTTGCTGAACGCGCGCACGCTGGTGGTGGTGGAGGTATGACGAAAACGGGTGTTCTCTTCATCACGCAGGATATGGTGGTAGGTCAGCACCGGGATGCCATTATCTTCCTGCGCGTCCAGGCTGCTGATCCACGCCAGGCGGTTACCAATGCGGATCTGATACCAGGTCTGATTCAGCCGGTCTTTAAGTTTGTTCAGAATGGGATAACGCAGGTTGGCGCTAAGGGTGCCAAAGGGCGCACTTCCGCTGCTGGGCGCGTTATAAACGGCCGTGTCTTTCCAGGTGATGAGGTTCTGGTTACTGAGCGGCTTGTTCAGGTCGCCCAGGCTGTCCTCAACGCGCTGCTTGCCCTGCACTTTCTCAAGGTGGTCTTTATCAATAAAGCCGGTACCGAACCCGAAGCGAAATTCGTAATAATCCGCCGCGGCGGGAAAGACCGCGAGGATCTGCCCGGCGCGGATATTTCCCACGTTGACCACGGAGTTCCCCACCTGAGCCCAGATGGCAGCATCCTCAGTGGTTTGCATATATTGAGCAGGAAGCCCTTGCTGACCGATCAGGCTGGCAGACGCCCCGCCGGATACCAGCAGCAAAAGGATAAAGATAACGCGCATGAACATAGGATATAAATCGACACGGGAAATCAGCCGCCATTGTAGCAAAAGCGACATCAATACCAATGTTTAATGCTTATACAGATCGTGAAGCAGAACGAAAGGCGGATTCTTCTGCTGCTGGTGCCACAGGCTACTCACTCCCGGCGCGCCCTGCGCCACAATGGCGTGACGAAACTCAGCGCTGCTTAATGTAGCGCGCAGTGGATACATTGCTTCGAGTAAAGACAGGCTGATCCCGGAAACGACTTCACAATTATTGTGCTTGTGGCTCATTAACGCCGCTGAACGGTAAGGTGCCGCCCCTGACCTGTCGGTGAGAAAAATTACCCCATCACCGGTGTCGGTTTCATGCAGGGCATCGCACATCATGCGGCTCAGCATATTGGTGCTTAGCCCACGCCAGTAGTTAACCGCGCGGCATTGCACCAGCGGGCCAAATCTGGCTTCAAGCTTATCCAGTATTTCCTGCGCCTGTTCATCGTGGCAGGTGATAACCCATCCCAGCATAACTCTCTCCTTAGCAGGCAAGTAGTTTAGCGGAGTGAAGGTTAGCTTTCGGTGATAACTGTCAAAGAAAGTGCCCGGCAAACAGAACGTCGCCGGGCAGAAGGTTAACTGCGCAGCCCGCGCCCGCGCTGGATCAGATACCAGCACAGCAGGTAGAAGGCGATGATAAACACCACCAGCACCGCCACCGTGGTAAACAGCGGCACATCGGTGATGCCAAGGAAGCCAAAGCGGAAGCCGCTGATCATGTAGACAATCGGGTTCAGGTGCGACAGCGCCTGCCAGAACGGCGGCAGCAGCGTCAGAGAGTAGAACACCCCGCCAAGATAGGTCAGCGGCGTCAGCACGAAGGTCGGGATCAGGCTGATGTCGTCAAACGTCTTTGCGAACACCGCGTTCAGCAATCCGGCCAGCGAGAACAGGATCGCCGTCAGCAACAGCGTCAGCGCCACGAACAGCCACGAGTGGACCTGGAACGGCACGAAGAACAGCGAAATCGCCGTGACCAGGATCCCCACGCATAGACCGCGCGCCACGCCGCCGCCCACGTAACCGGCGATAATGACGTGCGTCGGCACCGGCGCGACCAGCAGCTCTTCAATGTTGCGCTGGAATTTGGCGCTGAAGAATGACGAGGCCACGTTCGCGTAGGCGTTAGTGATCACCGCCATCATGATCAGGCCCGGGACGATAAACTGCATATAGGTAAAGCCGTGCATTTCACCAATCCGGGAACCGATCAGGTTACCGAAGATGATGAAATAGAGCGTCATGGTGATGACCGGCGGCACCAGGGTTTGCACCCAGATACGCATAAAGCGGTTAATTTCTTTCGCCCAGATACTCTTCAGCGCGACCCAGTAAAGATGCGTCATGCCTTGTCTCCTTGTTTATCGTGCACCAGAGAGACAAACAGCTCTTCCAGTCGGTTCGCTTTGTTACGCATGCTTAAGACCTGAATCCCCTGCGCGCTCAGCTGGGAGAACACGCTGTTAATCCCCTGCTCGCGCAGCACTTCCACTTCCAGCGTCGAGGTATCGACCAGGCGATACTGGTACCCTTCCAGCTTTGGCAGCGCGCTTTTTGCCGCCAGATCGAGAATGAAGGTTTCGGATTTCAGCTTGGAGAGCAGGTTCTTCATCGAGGTGTTTTCCACCAGCTCGCCGTGCTGAATAATGCCGATATTGCGGCACAGCATTTCAGCCTCTTCAAGGTAGTGGGTGGTCAGAATGATGGTGGTGCCTTTATCGTTGAGATCCTTCAGGAAGCCCCACATGGAACGACGCAGTTCTATATCCACGCCCGCGGTTGGCTCATCAAGGATCAGCAGCTTCGGCTCGTGCATCAGCGCGCGGGCAATCATCAGGCGGCGCTTCATCCCACCGGACAACATGCGCGCACGTTCGTTACGCTTTTCCCACAGATCGAGCTGTTTCAGGTACTTTTCGCTACGTTCCAGCGCCTCTTTACGCTCGACGCCGTAATACCCCGCCTGGTTAACAACGATCTGCTGCACCGTCTCAAACGGATTAAAGTTGAACTCCTGCGGCACTAGCCCCAGCTGGCGCTTGGCGTTGACCACATCTTTTTGCAGGTCGTATCCGAACACGCTGACGCGGCCGGAGGATTTATTCACCAGCGAGCTGATGATCCCGATGGTGGTGGATTTTCCCGCCCCGTTCGGCCCCAGAAGCGCGTAAAAATCCCCGGCTTCTACTTTAAGATCTATCCCGCGTAGCGCCTGAACGCCACCCGGATAGGTTTTTTTAAGCTGTTCAAGCTCCAGTGCAATTGCCATGAATTTAACTTACCTTCAGTTCTTACACACGTTGTGTGGTTTCATTAAAAGTCGGGTTACCCTATAGTAGCGCAACGCAATTACTCGGTTACAGGTCGCTAACCTCCATGAACAACATAGATACACTCATCAGCAACAATGCACTATGGTCAAAAATGCTGGTGGAGGAAGACCCCGGATTTTTTGGAAAACTCGCACAGGCACAGAACCCGCGCTTTCTCTGGATTGGTTGTTCCGACAGCCGCGTACCTGCCGAGCGCCTGACCGGCCTCGAACCCGGCGAACTGTTTGTTCACCGTAACGTCGCCAACCTGGTGATTCACACCGACCTCAACTGCCTTTCAGTGGTTCAGTATGCCGTTGACGTTCTGGAAGTCGAGCACATCATTATTTGCGGCCACTACGGCTGCGGCGGCGTGCAGGCGGCGGTTGAAAACCCGGAACTGGGTTTAATTGATAACTGGCTGCTGCACATCCGCGATATCTGGTTCAAACATAGCTCACTGCTGGGTGAAATGCCGCAGGAGCGGCGCATGGATACCTTGTGCGAGCTGAACGTGATGGAGCAGGTATATAACCTTGGGCATTCAACCATCATGCAGTCGGCGTGGAAGCGCGGGCAGAAGGTTTCTATCCACGGCTGGGCGTATGGTATTCATGATGGCCTGCTGCGCAATCTGGAAGTGACCGCCACCAACCGCGAAACGCTGGAGCAGCGTTACCGTTCGGGGATTGCCAACCTCAAGCTTAAGCATGTGAACCATAAATAACAAAGCCGGGGGTTTTCACCCTCTCCCGCAGGGAGAGGGCTGGAGTGAGGGCATCAGCCCGCAATTATTCGTCCAGAATAACAACCTTGCCAACATACGGCAGATGACGATAGCGCTGCGCGTAGTCAATGCCGTAACCCACCACGAACTCGTCCGGGATGGAGAAGCCCACGAACTCCACCGGCACCTGTACTTCACGACGGTCAGGCTTATCCAGTAACGTACAAATCGCCAGCGATTTCGGCTCGCGCAGGCTCAGGATCTCGCGCACTTTTGAAAGGGTGTTGCCGGAGTCGATGATGTCCTCAACGATCAGCACATCTTTGCCACGAATATCTTCATCCAGATCTTTCAGGATTTTCACATCACGGGTTGTGGACATGCCGCTGCCGTAGCTGGAGGCGGTCATAAAATCGACCTCATGGGGCACCTGCACTTCACGGCACAGGTCTGCCATGAACATGAAAGAGCCACGCAACAGACCGACCAGCACCATTTCGCTGCCGCTGTCCTTGTAATGTTCGGTGATTTGACGACCCAGTTCGGCGATACGCGCTTTGATCTCGGCTTCCGGGATCATCACTTCAACAGTATGTTTCATATTACTAACCATATGATTTTAATGAAAATCTCTCAATGCAGATGAACTAATCTCCGGCATTGATACGCAAGCCCGCTATTATATCAGTAAATGGATAACCGGGGCGCATGAGTTATAAAAAGCAAATATTGTGATTCCGATCACACTTGTTAATACCTATAATTAGTTGCTAGCAAATTATTAACAAAAACTGACGAGTACACTTTCTATGGCTGAAATAAACTCTAAACAGCCGCGTCTACTGGTGACACTAACAGCGTTATTCGCCGCCTTCTGCGGCTTGTACCTGTTAATCGGTGGCGTCTGGCTGGTCGCGATCGGCGGCTCCTGGTACTACCCGATTGCGGGCCTGGTTATGCTTGGCGTAACCGTCCTGCTCTGGCGTAGAAAACAATCCGCACTGTGGCTGTATGCCGCACTCCTCCTTGCCACGATGATCTGGGGCGTCTGGGAAGTCGGCTTCGACTTCTGGGCACTGACCCCGCGCAGCGACATCCTGGTCTTCTTCGGTATCTGGCTGATCCTGCCGTTCGTCTGGCGTCGCCTGATTGTGCCTTCCAGCGGTGCAGTTGCGGCCCTGCTGGTGGCACTGGTAATCAGCGGCGGTATTCTGACCTGGGCCGGTTTTAACGACCCGCAGGAGATCAACGGTACGCTGAACGCGGAATCCACGCCTGCTGCGGCTATCTCGCAGGTGGCGGACGGTGACTGGCCTGCTTATGGTCGTAACCAGGAAGGTCAACGCTACTCCCCGCTGAAGCAGATCAACGCGGACAACGTGAAAAACCTGAAGGAAGCCTGGGTATTCCGTACCGGCGACCTGAAAATGCCGAACGATCCGGGCGAGCTGACCAACGAAGTGACGCCAATTAAAGCGGGCGACATGCTTTACCTGTGTACGGCGCACCAGCGTCTGTTCGCGCTCGACGCGGCCACCGGTAAAGAGAAATGGCACTTCGATCCACAGCTGAACTCTAATCCGTCGTTCCAGCACATCACCTGCCGTGGCGTCTCTTACCACGAAGCGCGTGCCGATAATGCCAGCCCGGAAGTCATTGCCGACTGTCCTCGCCGCATTATGCTGCCGGTGAACGATGGCCGTCTGTTCGCGATTAACGCCGAAACGGGCAAGCTGTGCGAAACCTTCGCCAACAAAGGCATCCTGAACCTGCAGACCAACATGCCGGACACTACGCCGGGTCTGTATGAGCCGACCTCACCGCCAATCATCACCGATAAAACTATCGTGATTGCCGGTTCGGTAACGGATAACTTCTCCACGCGCGAAACCTCAGGCGTCATCCGTGGTTTTGACGTGAACACCGGTAAACTGCTGTGGGCCTTCGATCCGGGCGCGAAAGATCCCAACGCGATCCCGTCGGACGAGCACACCTTTACCTTCAACTCGCCGAACTCCTGGGCACCGGCAGCGTATGACGCGAAGCTGGACCTGGTTTACCTGCCGATGGGCGTGACTACGCCGGACATCTGGGGCGGTAACCGCACGCCGGAGCAGGAGCGTTACGCCAGCTCCATCGTGGCGCTGAACGCAACGACCGGTAAACTGGCATGGAGCTACCAGACCGTTCACCACGATCTGTGGGACATGGATATGCCTTCCCAGCCGACGCTGGCGGACATTACCGTTAACGGCAAAACCGTGCCGGTGATTTACGCGCCGGCGAAAACCGGTAACATCTTCGTGCTGGATCGTCGTAACGGCGAGCTGGTTGTGCCTGCACCGGAAAAACCGGTCCCGCAGGGTGCGGCCAAAGGCGACTACGTCACCAAAACGCAGCCGTTCTCTGACCTGAGCTTCCGTCCGAAGAAAGACCTCAGCGGTGCAGACATGTGGGGTGCCACGATGTTTGACCAGCTGGTGTGCCGCGTGATGTTCCACCAGCTGCGCTATGAAGGCATCTTCACGCCGCCGTCAGAGCAGGGCACGCTGGTCTTCCCGGGTAACCTGGGAATGTTCGAGTGGGGCGGTATCTCCGTTGACCCTAACCGTCAGGTCGCCATCGCTAACCCAATGGCGCTGCCGTTCGTTTCCCGCCTGATCCCACGCGGTCCGGGCAACCCAATGGAGCAGCCAAAAGACGCGAAAGGCAGCGGTACCGAAGCCGGTATCCAGCCGCAGTATGGCGTACCGTTTGGCGTAACGCTGAATCCGTTCCTGTCGCCGTTTGGTCTGCCGTGTAAACAGCCTGCCTGGGGTTACATCTCCGGTCTGGATCTGAAAACCAACCAGATCGTATGGAAAAAACGTATTGGTACGCCACAGGACAGCATGCCGTTCCCGATGCCGGTTCCGGTGCCGTTCAATATGGGTATGCCAATGCTGGGTGGCCCAATCTCCACCGCCGGTAACGTGCTGTTCATCGCGGCAACCGCAGATAATTACCTGCGCGCGTACAACATGACCAACGGTGAAAAACTGTGGCAAGGCCGTCTGCCAGCCGGTGGACAGGCAACGCCGATGACCTATGAGGTGAATGGCAAGCAGTACGTTGTCATTTCTGCGGGTGGTCACGGTTCGTTTGGCACGAAGATGGGCGACTATATTGTCGCGTATGCATTGCCTGACGATGCTAAGTAACTAAAAGAGCCGGGTGGCGGCTACGCCTTACCCGGCCTACATGAGCACGAATCGTAGGCCCGGTAAGCGTAGCGTCACCGGGCTTTTTTTATACCGTGAACCCCAGCATCATCCCTGTATCTTCATGCTCCAGCAGATGACAGTGCGCCATATAAGCAAACTCCTTCGGCGCCTCGTGGTCAAACTTCACCAGCACCTCGCTGACGCCGCCTTCCACTCTCACCGTATCTTTCCAGCCCGCGCGATGCATATCCGGCGCTTTACCGTTCTCTGAAAGAATGCGGAACTGCGTGCCGTGAATATGGAACGGGTGTAGCATCATGTCGCCTTCGCCGGAAATCACCCAGCGCTCGAATTGTCCCTTAGTGGCGGCAAACATCGGGGTAGTCATATCAAACGCTTTGCCGTTGATCATGTTGGCGTTGTGGAAATCAAATCCGTGACCGCCGTGATCCATGCCGCCCATTTTACCGTGGTCCATATTCATATGGCCCATCATCTGACCGTGGTGCATCCCCGCCATGGCCTGATTACCGTACTTCTTCATCAACGCCTGCATGCCCATCATGTCGAGCATCGGGTCCATGGAAAGCTGGAGTTTGCGCTGGGTCAGCCCCTCAAGCGACGGGAGTGCAGGAAGCGTGGTTAAGGTGTCCGGCAGCGTACCGGAGGCGGTAATCAGCAACGGCTGAATACGCAGCACCGGATGCGGCTTATCAAACGGCGCCACCGCCATTCCCATCTGGCTAACCGGCAGGGTCACCAGGTCAAACGGTTTGCCGTCGCTGATGTCCACCAGCACCTCGAAGCGCTCGCCCATCAGCATCGGCAGCTCGCTCACTTTCACCGGCTCCGGCAGCAGGCCGCCGTCGCTCGCGACCACGTAGAGCGGACGCTTATCGCTGGCGGCAAAGTTTAGCGAGCGAGCGTTACAGCCGTTGAGCAGGCGCAGGCGCAGCCAGCCTTTCGGGGCGGCATGCTGCGGATAGATCGCGCCGTTGGTCAGCAGCGTGTCGCCAAACCAGCCGACCGCCGCGCTCATTACGTCGAGCTGATAGTCAATTTGCCCGTCAGCGTTGAATTTCTTGTCCTGAACAATCACCGGCACATCATCGATGCCCCACTGTTTCGGCAGGCGCAGCAGGCGGCTTTCGTCGTCTTCAATCAGCACCAGCCCTGCCAGCCCCATTGCCACCTGATGGCCCGTTTTGCCGTGTTGATGCGGATGGAACCAGCAGGTCGCAGCACGCTGATCCGGCGTAAAAGTGACGCTGCGCGTACCACCCGCTTTGATGATGCCCTGCGGTCCGCCATCCACCTCGCCCGGCACTTCCAGCCCGTGCCAGTGCAGCGTGGTCTCCTCGGCAAGCGTATTGTGGATATCCACCGTCACCGCTTTCCCTTTTCGCAACTGAAGCGCCGGGCCGAGCAGATTGCCGTTATAGCCCCACGTTGTCGCGCTGTGCCCGCCGAAGGCTGTTTTACCGGCCTGAACAACGAGCTGAATACGGCTACGGGCGTCTGCGGTCAGTAAGTCAGGGACAGGTAAGGCAGGCCTGTCAGCTGCGAAAACGGCGCGGCTCCAGAGTGGTAATGCGCTGGCAGCCCCCAGCGCAGCGGAATACTTTAAAAAATCACGACGTTGCATGTTCATTTCCTTATTTCCAGCCGGCGATCTTTTGAGCATAAACCCTCCCCTTACCGGAAGGTCAAGCACGGCGGCAATAATAAAGATCGTCGCATTGGCATCAAGTATGCTAACGTTAATTTTCCGTGAAGAAGTGGTAGAAGCAATGAAGACGTTTTTCAGGACAATTTTGTTCGGAAGCCTGATGGCAATGTGTGCGAACAGCTATGCGCTCAGTGAAAATGAAGCGGAAGATATGGCCGATTTAACGGCGGTTTTTGTATTCCTGAAAAATGATTGTGGCTACCAGAATTTACCCAACGGGCAAATTCGCCGCGCGCTGGTCTTTTTTGCCCAGCAAAACCAATGGGATCTCAGCAACTACGACAGCTTTGACATGAAGGCGCTCGGTGAAGACAGCTACCGTGACTTGAGCGGTATTGGCATTCCCACGGCTAAAAAATGCAAAGCGCTGGCTCGCGATTCACTCAGCCTGCTCGCCTACGTTAAATAATCTTCCCGACGCCCCCTGTTAAACCTATAACCGTGCAACCACGGTTATAGTTAGCTATCATGTTTCGCTCATTTTTTGTGAGTGTTACGGATGTTAACAAAGGAGGAGTCCGCGTATGGCCGACCACACGTTGTGGCATGAAACACTGCATGACCAGTTTGGTCAGTACTTTGCCGTTGATAACGTGCTCTATCATGAGAAAACGGATCACCAGGATCTGATCATCTTCGAAAACGCCGCCTTTGGCCGCGTGATGGCCCTGGATGGCGTAGTGCAAACGACCGAGCGCGACGAGTTTATCTATCATGAAATGATGACCCACGTTCCGCTGCTGGCGCACGGACACGCGAAGCATGTTCTGATTATCGGCGGCGGCGACGGCGCAATGCTGCGCGAGGTTTCACGTCATCGTTCCATTGAAACCATCACCATGGTTGAGATTGATGCGGGCGTGGTCTCTTTCTGCCGCCAGTACCTGCCCAACCATAATGCCGGCAGCTATGACGATCCGCGCTTTAATCTGGTTATCGACGACGGCGTTAACTTTGTTAACCAGACCACGCAGACCTTCGACGTGATTATCTCTGACTGCACCGACCCCATCGGCCCTGGCGCGTCGCTGTTTACCTCCTCGTTCTACGAAGGCTGCAAGCGCTGCCTGAACCCGGGCGGGATCTTCGTCGCACAAAACGGTGTCTGCTTCCTGCAGCAGGACGAAGCCCTCGACAGCCATCGTAAGCTGAGCACCTATTTCGGCGACGTCAGCTTCTATCAGGCGGCCATTCCGACGTACTACGGCGGGATCATGACCTTTGCCTGGGCGACGGATAACGACGTGCTGCGCCATCTCTCCACCGAAATTATCCAGGCCCGCTTCCATCAGGCCGGGCTCACGTGCCGCTACTACAATCCGGCTATTCATACCGCAGCGTTTGCTTTACCGCAGTACCTGCAAGACGCATTATCCACTAAGGGGGTGAGCTAATTGAAAAAGCTTAAACTGCATGGCTTTAACAACCTGACCAAAAGCCTGAGTTTTTGTATTTACGATATCTGCTATGCCAAAACAGCGGAAGAACGCGATGGTTACATCGCCTATATCGATGAACTCTACAATGCCAACCGTCTGACCGAGATCCTGACAGAGACCTGCTCGATTATTGGTGCCAATATCCTGAACATCGCCCGACAGGATTATGAGCCTCAAGGCGCCAGCGTGACCATTCTGGTCAGCGAAGAGCCGGTCGACCCGCAGCTTATCGACAAAACCGAACACCCGGGCCCGCTGCCGGAAGTGGTCGTCGCCCACCTGGATAAAAGCCATATCTGCGTTCACACCTATCCGGAAAGCCACCCCGAAGGCGGGCTGTGTACCTTCCGCGCGGATATTGAAGTGTCGACCTGCGGCGTGATTTCACCGCTGAATGCGCTGAACTATTTAATCCACCAGCTGGAATCGGACATCGTCACCATTGATTATCGCGTGCGCGGCTTTACCCGCGATATCAACGGCATGAAGCACTTCATCGACCACGAGATCAACTCCATCCAGAACTTCATGTCCGAGGACATGAAATCGCTGTACGACATGATGGATGTGAACGTGTATCAGGAAAACATCTTCCATACCAAGATGATGCTTAAAGAGTTCGACCTTAAGCACTACATGTTCCACACGAGGCCGGAAGATTTGAGCGAAGAAGAGCGCAAGGTCATCACCGACCTGCTCTGGAAAGAGATGCGCGAAATTTACTACGGCCGCAACATTCCGACCGTGTAAGTGTTGCCCGGAGCAGGGACGCTTCGGGGAGTTACTTCTGTTTCATAAACTCACGGTAGGCATTCACTACCTGCAGGAAGTCTTCCACGCCGCACAGCGACAGGCTCTCTTCGTCGTAGTAGCTCATCCCCTCTTCCATCTCATCGCCCGAAAACTCAAGCTGGTTGGCACGCACCATGACCTCTTCGCCATCCATCCACAGCGTATATTCATGCCCGGCGCGCTGCCAGGAGCGTTCACTGCCTTTCACCGTATTCGCCGCCTGTTCGACTTCATCCAGCAGCGCGAGATTCTCTTTCACCTCTTCGTTAAACCAGTGTCCAACGGCTTCATGCCCCATCGACATGCGCACTTTCACCACGCCGGTGATATCGCGCAAAAATTCGTAATCCATAGCGTTTTCCTCTGCAAAGCCATTAGGGTAATTATCGCAGCAGAGGGAAAGAAAAAAAGCGGGAGAGGTGGGAGGAATGAAAATAAAAAGGTGAGAGCAAGAC
>NZ_JBSKJN010000016.1:0-74826 GCF_053709515.1 Enterobacter sp. UPMP701
GCTGCACAAACTAATCCCCCAACGCCCTGCTTATACGGTAAACTACCTGCGTTTTTGCATCAGGATAGCGTCTATGAACCACTCCCTTAAGCCCTGGAATACCTTTGGCATTCAACGCAATGCTAATCAAATTGTACGTGCCGATACTGCACAGCAGCTGCTGGATGCATGGCAAAGCGCAACCGAAAATAACGAACCCGTACTGATTCTGGGCGAAGGAAGCAATGTCCTGTTTCTCGATGATTTTGCGGGAACAGTGATCGTTAACCGCATCATGGGCATTGATGTGGAAGAGCGTGCCGATAGCTGGCATCTGCACGTGGGGGCCGGAGAAAACTGGCATCAGCTGGTGCAATTTACCCTCGAAAAAGGGATGCCGGGTCTGGAAAACCTTGCGCTGATTCCAGGCTGCGCCGGATCGTCACCCATTCAAAACATCGGTGCCTACGGCATCGAACTGAAACATGTCTGTGAATATGTCGACTGCATCGAACTGGCGACCGGAACGGCTAAGCGTTTAACGGCAGAACAGTGCCGTTTTGGCTATCGTGACAGTATCTTCAAGCATGAATATCAGGATCGCTACGTGATTGTCGCCGTAGGCCTGCGTCTGTCGAAGAACTGGCAACCGGTGCTGACCTATGGCGATTTAACGCGGCTCGATCCGGCAACCATCACTCCCCGTGAGGTGTTTGACTCAGTTTGCCATATGCGAATGACCAAACTTCCCGATCCGAAAGTAAACGGAAATGCAGGAAGCTTCTTCAAAAACCCGGTTATCAGCAGCGAAAATGCAAAAGCTTTTCTTAAAGGATGGCCCACTGCGCCACATTATCCTCAGGCAGATAGCAGCGTGAAGCTGGCTGCAGGCTGGCTTATCGATCAATGCCAGTTAAAAGGCACGTCAGTGGGTGGCGCTGCCGTTCACCAGCAGCAGGCTCTGGTACTGATTAATCAATGCAATGCGACCAGCGATGATGTTGTACAGCTGGCCCATTATGTTCGTCAGCGTGTGGGTGAAAAGTTTAACGTCTGGCTGGAGCCAGAAGTCCGCTTCATTGGTCGCGCTGGTGAAGTCAATGCCGTGGAGACTATCGCGTGAAGGACAATACCATTCCGTTAACCCTGATTAGCATCCTTGCTGACGGGGAGTTTCATTCTGGCGAGCAGTTGGGTGAACGGCTGGGCATGAGTCGTGCTGGCATTAACAAGCATATCCAGACACTTCGCGACTGGGGTGTTGATGTGTTCACGGTGCCTGGAAAAGGGTACAGCCTGCCGGAGCCTATTCAATTACTGAATGAAGAGACAATTCGCAGCCAGATTGGATACGGCAATGTTGCGGTGCTACCGGTAATTGATTCGACGAACCAGTACCTTATGGATCGGCTGAGCGAACTCTCCTCCGGTGATGCCTGTGTTGCCGAGTATCAGCAGGCCGGGCGTGGCCGTCGAGGCCGAAAATGGTTCTCGCCATTTGGCGCTAATCTTTATCTGTCCATGTACTGGCGCCTGGAGCAGGGCCCTGCCGCTGCCATCGGCTTGAGCCTGGTTATTGGTATTGTCATGGCGGAAGTGCTGCACGATCTGGGTGCCGATCGAGTGCGCGTTAAATGGCCAAACGATCTTTACCTTAACGATCGTAAACTTGCCGGGATTCTGGTCGAACTGACGGGGAAAACCGGTGATGCAGCGCAAATTGTCATTGGCGCGGGACTCAATATGGTGATGCGCAATGTCCAAAATGACGTGGTCAATCAGGCCTGGACCAACCTGCAGGAGGCGGGGATCGTCATCGATCGTAACACCCTTGCCGTGCGTATGATTAAAGAGCTGCGCAGTTCACTCACGCTTTTTGAACAGGAAGGCCTGGCACCGTTCCTGTCTCGTTGGGAAAAGCTGGATAACTTCATCAACCGACCGGTTAAACTGCTGATTGGTGATAAAGAAATTTACGGTATTTCCCGTGGTATTGACGCACAGGGCGCGCTGCTTCTGGAGCAGGACGGCACCATCAAGCCCTGGGTGGGCGGTGAGATTTCCCTGCGAAGCGCCGAATAACTGGATTGAACGAATGATGCGAAAACCCATCTGCGTCGCGCTGGCTGTCATGATGAGTATGCTGTTTTCGCCTTTCTCTCAGGCGGGCCAGGCCTGGGAGAGTTATAAAGCGCGCTTCTTCAAACCGGATGGGCGAATTGTCGATTCCGGCAATGGCAACGTTTCGCATACGGAAGGCCAGGGTTTCGCCATGCTGATGGCGGTGGCTAACGATGATAAAGCCACGTTCGATAAGCTCTGGCAATGGACCGACACTACGCTCAGGAACAAAGATAGCGGTCTTTTTTACTGGCGCTATAACCCCGCTGAGTCCAACCCGGTCGCCGACAAAAACAACGCCGCAGATGGCGATGTCCTGATCGCCTGGGCGTTGCTCAAAGCCGATGCCCGCTGGCATGACAAACGCTACAGCGCCGCCTCGGATGCGATTACAAAAGCACTGACTGACCACAGCGTGATCCGCTATGCGGGTTACCGTGTAATGCTGCCCGGCGTCGGGGGATTTAAGCTTGACGGTGAAGTGGTCCTGAACCCTTCCTATTTCGTGTTTCCGGCCTGGCAGGATTTTGCCGGGCGCAGTCATTTACCGGTCTGGCGTGAGTTGATAAAGGACGGGAAACGTCTGCTGGGAAAAATGGGATCGGGGAAAGCGAATCTGCCCACGGATTGGGTTTCGCTGACATCCGCTGGCAAGTTAACACCGGCCAAAGGCTGGCCGCCGCGGATGAGCTACGACGCAATTCGTATTCCGCTGTACCTTGCCTGGTCTGATAAGCAAAGCCCGCTGCTGACGCCGTGGAAGGACTGGTTCGGTCAGTTCCCCCGGGAACACACCCCCGCCTGGGTTAACGTCACGACCAACGAATATGCGCCCTACATGATGGAGGGCGGTCTGCTGGCGGTGAGGGATTTAACGATGGGGGAGTCTTCCGGCGAACCCGAAATCACCTCTAAAGACGACTATTATTCTGCAAGCCTGAAAATGCTGGTGTGGATTTCAGCGCAATAATAACGCACTGACTATCCCCTCTCCCCTAAGGGGAGAGGGTTAGGGTGAGGGGTAAATCAGTTACTGCGGATACGGTACCCAGTCCCCGCCGTTCAGGCGAACGTACGGTTTGTTCTGATACTGAATCACCACCGCGTTGGCGTTCTCGGAGACCTCTGCCGTTTGCGGCAGATTGCTGGTGAGCTGATCCCAGTTCACGCTAACTTCCACAAACAGCTTCCCGTCAACGGCGCGGGCCACCAGTTCTGAGATCGCCAGGTAGCTGGTTGGCTGGCTAATCTCGATTGGCGCGCCCTGGTGCGGAGCCTTCATTCCAAAGAATTTAATGCCTGCAGGCACGTTGGTGATGGACGGGCTTGGGATATCACGCAGGCCGGACACCTGCATTCTGTCACCTTTCAGCGCGCCACCGTGTTCAGGCACTACAACCACCATTACTTTACGGCCGGATTTTTCCAGCTCCGTGAAGAACGCGTCCAGCTCGTCGAAGAATTTCTGCGCCCGCACTTTATAATCCGCCGTTTTGCTCACGCCCGGGAAATGGTTACCGTCGTGAAGCGGCAGGGTGTTATAGAAGGTCGCACTGCGCGGATTGTTGTCTTTTTCGATGGTCTGCAGCCAGCGTTGCAGCACGGCGGTATCGTCATAAACCGGCGAACCGTCGAAGCCCAGCAGCGTTACGGGAAGACCGGTTTGATCCATTAGCGGCGCCTGCATGCCGCCCTGTTCACGAACCTCCTTCAGGAAGTTACCGAACTGGCCGTTATGCCCCAGCATCAGATGCTGCGTAAAGCCCAGTTTCGCGAGGTTATCGAACAGATAACACTGGTTACCGGCGGGCTGATACAGGTTTTTATGCGACGTTTGACCGCAGCTTGCACGCAGCAGGCGGATTGCCGCCGGGCCGCTGTACGAGGTGGCAGAGTTAAAATCTTTAAACTGGATGTCAAAATGGGACCACAGCGGGTGAGACATTAACCCGGCGGCATCCACATCGGCCCAGGAGAGGGAGCAGATGTTAATCACCAGCAGCTCAAACGGCTGCGCATCGGCTGGCAGCGCATCCGGGAATTTCGTCTGTCGCTTATCTTCAGCGGTATAGAAGCTGGAGAGCCACGCATTGAGATTGGTGGAGGTTGGCGGCGCGGTCTGCGTTGGAATATCGCCCACCACCGGTGTATCGCCAGCCGTTGTCACGGTAGCCGCTGCGCTTCCTCCCGTCGTGGTCACCGTTGTCGTCGGCTGGCCAGCAGGCCACAGGGAAAAGTCTGGTCCCGCCAGCGTCAGCACGTTAAGCCAGATCATCATCGCGACGACAAACACCGTGACGCGGATCCACTGGGACAGGAAAAGCCAGGCAACCAGCAGAACAAAGACGGCGCCAATCATCTGCCAGTTAATAAAGCGCTCAGTCAGATCAAGCATATAGTCTGCGCTGAAACCCGCAACCTGTGACCCCTGGCTCATAATGCTTTCCGGGCCAGGCAGCCAGGTATCGTGCCAGAACAACGCAAAGCCGATGGGGATAGCCACCCAGTGACGTAAACGATGCAGCCTGATGTTTGGCAGAGGCATCAGCAGGAAGGCCATAAACACCAGGTTAAGCAGGGGATGGAAATTCAGATAGCCTGCCCAAAGCAGACCAAACTTCACCAGAAAGTAGAAGTTCCAGCCGGAAAGACCGCGCCAGTATTGCCAGAGCGGCGAAGGTGACGAAGCGGTATAGGTAGAATTAGTCATGTTTTCGGTCTGCCTTGACGTGTGATGCCCGTGTCAGTGTTCCGGCTGGTTTTACATAGCGAGGTTTTACAAACATCACTCTGGCCGTATCACGGATACGACGTATGGAATGGCGCGCATAGTAGCCAAGCGGGAAAAAAATCAGCGCACAGAATATAACCAGTTGCAGGATATCGCTGATATTCATGATGGTGCGTTCTCCGCATTGTCTGTTAATAAGCGAAGGGGCTCCGGAACCCGGCGCCAGACGTGTCCATCATGTCTGGCGTTGAGGATCGGCTTCACATCGCTCGTAATCGCGAGTGGTTTAGCCCATTGTTCAGGCTGAAGCGCGCGCATCTGCACCAGCTCCGCGCTGATAGAATTATCTTCGAACCAAATCATACGGTTTGAGAAAATATCCCCGGTAGGCAGGGGGAAGATGTGGTTCAGCGCGGTATCGAGATCGTTCACCCGGCAGAAGGACAAAAACAGCACCAGCCGATTGTCGCCAATGGTCATGATGTCCCCTGTGCGGTTCGGGCGGCATAAGGTGAGCGCCTGCTCAACGCGAATGCCCGGTACAGGTCGCAGGGCAACCATAACGCCTTTACCGTCCGCAGGCAGTAACGTGTTGTTCATCATGTTGCCGACGGCATCGCAGAACGTATCCCATTTCTGGTAGCCGCGCAGCTTCATCGGCTGGGTCATGGAGAGCAGCGTGGAGATGTCTTCCGGTACATGGCGGCTGAACTGCTGGCCCTGAACGCTTTCAATGAGCGTCAGGCAACGTGACAGCGGCGCATTCCAGGGGATAACCATATTGGCCCCGCAGCCAAGCAGTAAACGTTCATCGGTGGCGCGCAGGCTGGTATTGTTTTCGCGCACGATAATTTTTAACGCGCTTCCGCGCTGGCGGCGCAAGGTATGAATTTGTCTCGCCAGCGTCTCAATCTGGTTATTTTGCATCAACGAGAAAACGAGGGTAGCCGCCTGGGTGGTACGGGCTTCATGAAAAAGCGCTTCGTTAGATTCAAACAGCGACCAGTTTTCCGACAGAGCAGGCGCGCCTTCTAAAACGGCAATATGGCTCAGAATGCGCTTTTCATCGCTGCGCGGCTGCACCACCGTTTCTTCCTGCTGTGCCAGGTGCCATTTCCCCTCGTGATGACTAAGGGTCAGCTGTTGCCTTGCGCTCACGCCTTTTTCGTTACACCAGAAGGCGATATCGTAGAGATAGCTGCCCGCCTGGTCACGAAGGCTTGCCAGACCAAACAGGGAACGATATTCACCCATTAAAAGTGAGAACAGCTTGTCATTATTACTGCCGGGGTTGACGACCAATAGCGTGCAATTTTGAAACTTTGCCCATTTATTGATTTTTTCCAGCCACGGCAGCAGTTTTTCGGCAGGAATATTTTGCAGGACGTTATTTGCACATTTCAGAATCACTAAATAGTGATCCGGATCAATAGAGCACTGAATGTCGCGGGACAAAAAGTATAGACTATCCGCTTCCGCTGACATGGAAAATAATCGTACGGTCTGAGGTCCGCGGTCGCTTTCAAGCGTAATAATGTTTTTCGGCTCTTCGCCCATACTAATGACGGCCACGCGGGAATCCCTATCCTGAGCGGCAATTGTCTGGTTTACCAGACTGATAGCATCTTCATTACGATCCGTATTAATCCACCAGACTCCACCGACTGGCATGTGGCTCAATTCGTCCCATAATGACTGGATGCCAATAGAAAATATGGAGTCCACGGTGTCCCTCTTTTCGTCTAATTTATCTGTATCTCAGTTTACTAGCGAAAGCGTAGAAATAAACCTAACATTGAAATTAAAGAACATCAGATTTAGCATGTAAATGAAATTTGTCAGGGCAGGACGCCCCGCGACTTCTGAGCGTGCGATTTTCCTCAAAGGGATGGAAAAAGAATGGATAATAACGAACCCGGAACCCCAGTTGACTCGACCCTGGGTTACACTTTCCAGAACGATTTTCTGGCGCTAACGCAGGCCTTTTCTTTACCCGAAATAGATTACACCGATATTTCCCAGCGGGAACAGTTGGCCGCGGCTATTAAACGCTGGCCGTTATTAGCTGAATTTGCCCATCAACAATAAGGGAGCCATTGATGGCCATACTCGGATTACAGGGCGTCCGTGGCGGTGTGGGTACCACATCTGTTACCGCGGCGCTGGCGTGGTCATTACAGCTTTTAGGTGAATCGGTGCTGGTGATTGATGCCTGTGCCGATAATTTGCTGCGTATGTCGTTCAACGTCGATTTCACGCGCGAAGAGGGCTGGGCCCGCGCACTGCTTGATGACAAAGACTGGCGGGACGCAGGTCTGCGTTACACCTCCCAGCTGGATTTGCTGCCTTTTGGTCAACTGACCACCACGGAGCGCGAAAATGAAGCCGCCTATCAGCGTCTGTTTTCGCAGTTCACGCTTGCGCTGCAGAGCCTGAAAGAGAAGGGGCATTACCAGTGGATCCTGCTGGATCTGCCGCACGGCGCCGGCACGCTTACCCGGCAGCTTATCGCCCAGTGCGACCATGTGCTTTCCATCGTGAACGTTGATGCGAACTGCCATATTCGCCTGCATCAGCAGGGACTGCCTCAGAATGCGCATCTCCTGATTAACGATTTACGCATTGGCAGCCAAATTCAGGACGATCTCTACCAGGTCTGGCTGCAAAGCCAGCGACGCCTGCTGCCGATTGTGATTCATCGTGATGAAGGAATGGCGGAATGCCTCGCCTCCAAGCAGCCGCTCGGCGAATACCGCAGCGACTCGCTGGCAGCAGAAGAGATCCTGACGCTGGCTAACTGGTGTCTGCTGAACTTCGCCAGCAAGGCGGAGCCGGCGGGGAGTTCGGTATGAGTCGACTCGCCAGCTGGCTTCTTATCCCGCCGGTCAGTTCGCGTTTGAGCGACCATTACCGGCACTTTCGCCGGCATGGTGCCCCGGCATTCAGCGCTGCGCTCGGCTGTTTCTGGATGATTCTGGCCTGGACGTTCATTCCACTCGAACACCCGCGCTGGCAGCGCATACGTGCGCGCCACGGCGAATTATATCCCCACATTAACCCCGACCGGCCACGGCCTTTGGATCCGGCGCGCTATCTTATTCAGGCCATCTGGCTGGCGGTCACGTCATCCCGTGCGGAGAAAATAACGCCGCACTGGCGCAGCTACTCCCGCGTACAGCAGCTACGCGAACGCTATCACCAGTGGCTGGATAAACTGCCCGATAGCGTCAGCGATAAAACCAGCCATCTGGATAACCATAAAGAGCTCGGGCATCTCCACCCGGGCTTACGGCGTTTTATCCTTGGCGTGATTGTCGTGTTCTCGCTCATTCTGGCGCTGGTCTGTATCACGCAGCCCTTCAACCCCCTGGCGCAGTTCACCTTCCTGATCCTGCTGTGGGGCGTAGCGTTGCTGGTTCGCCGTATTCCGGGCCGTTTCTCAGCGCTGATGCTGATTGTGCTGTCGCTGACGGTTTCCTGTCGGTACATCTGGTGGCGTTATACCTCAACGCTGAACTGGGACGATCCGGTCAGCCTGGTGTGCGGTCTGGTGCTGCTGTTTGCGGAAACCTACGCGTGGATTGTGCTGGTGCTGGGCTATTTCCAGGTGATCTGGCCGCTCAACCGCCAGCCGGTTCCGCTGCCGAAAGACACCACGCAGTGGCCGACCGTCGATCTCTTCGTCCCGACCTACAACGAAGACCTGAGCGTGGTGAAAAACACCATCTATGCCGCGCTGGGCATCGACTGGCCGAAAGATAAGCTCAAAGTCTGGATCCTGGATGACGGCAACCGCCCGGCGTTTCGCCAGTTTGCCGAAGAGGTTGGCGTCGAGTACATCGCCCGTCCGACTCACGAACACGCGAAGGCAGGGAACATCAACAACGCGCTGAAGTATGCCACCGGCGAATTTGTCTCGATCTTTGACTGCGACCATGTGCCGACGCGCTCGTTCCTGCAGATGACCATGGGCTGGTTCCTGAAAGAGAAAGAGCTGGCGATGATGCAGACGCCGCACCACTTCTTCTCGCCGGACCCGTTTGAACGTAACCTTGGCCGCTTCCGTAAAACCCCGAACGAAGGCACGCTGTTCTATGGCCTCGTACAGGACGGGAACGACATGTGGGATGCCACCTTCTTCTGCGGCTCCTGTGCGGTTATCCGCCGTAAACCGCTGGATGAAATTGGCGGTATTGCGGTCGAGACGGTCACTGAAGATGCGCACACCTCTCTGCGCCTGCACCGTCGGGGCTATACCTCTGCCTACATGCGTATTCCTCAGGCTGCCGGTCTGGCGACGGAATCTCTCTCGGCGCACATTGGCCAGCGTATTCGCTGGGCGCGCGGCATGGTGCAGATTTTCCGTCTTGATAACCCGCTGATAGGCAAAGGGCTTAAGCTGGCGCAGCGTCTTTGCTACGTCAACGCCATGTTCCACTTCTTATCCGGTATTCCGCGTCTGATCTTCCTGACCGCGCCGCTGGCGTTCCTGCTGCTTCACGCCTATATCATCTACGCGCCCGCGCTGATGATCGCGCTGTTTGTTCTGCCGCACATGATCCACGCGAGCCTGACAAACTCGAAGATACAGGGTAAATACCGCCATTCCTTCTGGAGTGAAATCTACGAAACGGTGCTGGCCTGGTACATCGCGCCGCCGACGATGGTGGCGCTGATTAACCCGCATAAAGGGAAATTCAACGTCACCGCGAAGGGCGGCCTGGTAGAAGAGGAGTACGTCGACTGGGTGATCTCCCGTCCGTATATTTTCCTGGTGCTGCTGAATATCGTTGGCGTCATCGCCGGTATCTGGCGTTACTTCTACGGCCCGGAAAACGAAATCCTGACCGTCTTCGTCAGTATGGCCTGGGTGTTCTACAACCTGATTATCCTCGGTGGCGCGGTGGCGGTGTCGGTGGAAAGTAAACAGGTTCGTCGCGCGCATCGCGTTGAAATCTGCATGCCTGCGGCGATTGCCCGTGAAGATGGTCATCTCTTCTCCTGTACGGTGCACGACTTCTCTGACGGTGGTCTGGGGATCAAAATCAACGGCCAGGCGAAAGTGCTGGAAGGGCAGAAGGTTAACCTGCTGCTTAAACGCGGCCAGCAGGAGTACGTCTTCCCGACGCAGGTTGTGCGTGTGGCAGGTAGTGAGGTAGGTCTGCAGCTGATGCCGTTGACCAAAAAGCAACACATTGATTTTGTGCAATGTACGTTTGCCCGTGCGGATACATGGGCTCTCTGGCAGGACAGCTTCCCGGAAGATAAACCTCTGGAAAGCCTGCTGGATATTCTGAAGCTGGGGTTCCGTGGCTATCGTCACCTTGCAGAATTTGCCCCGTCGTCGGTGAAATTAATTTTCCGGTCACTTACTTCGCTGGTTTCCTGGGTCGTGTCGTTCATTCCTCGTCGTCCTGAGCGGGATGAGGCGAAGCAGGCGGACCCGGTTATGGCTCAACAATGATGATAACGCGATGAAAACAAAACTTTCCTGGTTATGTGCAGTGGCAATGGGAGTGAGTGCACTCCCCGCAACAATGGCTAACGCAGCACCTGGTAACGCAGCGGCTACGCCTGCGCCAACGGTGCCCGTGGTCGCGCAGGCAACCGATCCGGTTGTTACGGCGGCACCCGGTCAAACAGAAAACGTCATTCCGAACCAGCCAACGGAGGGGAACACCCTGCCGGCAGACAGCCAGATCATCGGTCAGGTGATGCCGGGCGTACGGGGAGCTAACGCGCCCGTTGTCGCGGATAATGCGCCGTCGCGGGACGTGAAGCTAACCTTCGCACAAATCGCGCCGCCGCCGGGCAGCATGGTGCTGCGCGGCATCAACCCTAACGGCAGCATTGAATTCGGTATGCGCAGCGATGAGGTTGTCTCGAATGCGGTACTGAACCTTGAATACACCCCGTCGCCCTCCCTGCTGCCGACGCAGTCTCAGCTGAAGGTCTATCTCAACGATGAGCTGATGGACGTTCTGCCGGTGACCAAAGAGCAGTTGGGCAAGAAAACCCAGGCGCAGGTGCCGATCAACCCGCTGTTCATCACCGACTTTAACCGTATCCGTCTGGAGTTTGTTGGTCACTACCGCGATGTCTGCGAAAACCCTGCCAGCAACACGCTGTGGCTGGACGTCGGGCGTAACTCCTCGCTGCAGATGACCTACCAGCCGCTGGCGCTGAAAAACGATCTGTCGGCGTTCCCGGTTCCGTTCTTCGACCCGCGTGATAACCGTCCGCTCACGCTGCCGATGGTGTTTGCCTCATCCCCTGACGTGACCGAGCAGCTAGCGGCGACCATTGTGGCCTCCTGGTTTGGTTCCCGCTCTGGCTGGCGTGGCCAGAACTTCCCGGTGATGTATGACAAAATGCCGGACAGAAACGCGATTGTCTTTGCAACTAACGCCAAGCGTCCGGGCTTCCTGCGCGACCACCCGGAAGTCAAAGCGCCAACCATTGAGATGGTAAGCCACCCGGATAACCCGTACGTGAAGCTGCTGGTGGTCTTTGGTCGTGATGATAAAGATCTGGTTCAGGCCGCAAAAGCGATTGCCCAGGGCAACGTCCTTTTCCGCGGCAACAGCGTGGTGGTGGACGAAGTTAAGCCGCTGCTGGCGCGTAAACCTTATGACGCGCCAAACTGGGTGCGTACCGACCGTGCCGTGACGTTTGGCGAGCTGAAAACCTATGAAGAGCAGCTGCAGGCGTCCGGCCTTGAGCCAGCGCCAATTAGCCTGTCGCTGAACCTGCCGCCGGATCTGTACCTGCTGCGTACCAACGGCATTGATATCAATCTTAACTACCGCTATACCGCGCCGGCAACGAAAGACAGCTCGCGCATGGATATCAGCCTGAACAACCAGTTCCTGCAATCGTTCAGCCTGCAAAGCACCCAGGACACTAACCGTCTGATGCTCCGTCTGCCGGTGTTGCAGGGGCTGCTGGACGGTAAAACGGACGTCTCTATTCCTGCGCTGAAGCTTGGCGCGATCAACCAGCTGCGTTTTGATTTCCAGTACATGAACCCGATGCCTGGCGGCTCGGTGGATAACTGCATCACCTTCCAGCCGGTGCAGAACCACGTGGTGATTGGCGATGAGTCGACCATCGACTTCTCGAAGTACTATCACTTCCTGGCGATGCCGGATCTGCGTGCCTTTGCGAACGCGGGCTTCCCGTTCAGCCGCATGGCCGATCTCTCTGAATCCATTGTGGTGATGCCAAAAGCGCCAAACGAAGGTCAGGTCACGACCCTGCTCGACACCATGGCAACCGTAGGCGCGCAGACGGGATTACCGGCAATTAACGTCACATTGACGGACGATGGCAGCCAGATCCAGAACAAAGATGCGGACATTATGGTGATTGGCACCATTCCGGATAAGCTGAAGGATGACAAACGTATCGACCTGCTGGTGAAAGCCACCGAGTCGTGGGTTAACACGCCGCTGCGCCAGACCGAGTTCCCGAGCATTATGCCGGATGTGAACGACCGCAAGGCCAGCGCACAGACGGCCGTAACCTCTCAGGGGGCGATGGCTGCGGTGGTGGGCTTCCAGTCTCCTTACAACGATCAGCGTAGCGTGATAGCCCTGCTGGCGGACAGCCCGCGTGGCTATGAGCTGCTGAATACCGCGATGAACGACAGCGGCAAACGTGCCGCGATGTTTGGCTCGGTGTCGGTGATCCGCGAGTCCGGCGTCAATAGCCTGCGCGTGGGTGATGTGTACTATGTCGGCCATCTGCCGTGGTTCGAACGTCTGTGGTATGCGCTGTCGAACCATCCGGTTCTGCTCGCCATCCTGGCTGCGGTCAGCGTGGTCTTGCTGGCATGGGTGCTGTGGCGTCTGCTGCGTATCATCAGCCGTCGTCGCCTCAACCCGGATGAGTAAGTGGTGATGAAAGCCTTTCGCTGGTGCGTAGTGGCAGCGTTGATGCTGGCGGCGATCCCTCTTCGCGCCGCCTGCACCTGGCCTGCCTGGGAGCAATTTAAAAAGGATTACATCAGCGAGGGGGGACGTGTCATTGATCCCAGCGACACGCGCAAAATTACGACGTCGGAAGGGCAAAGCTACGCGCTGTTCTTTGCCCTGGCCGCCAACGATCGTAACGCGTTTGACCTGCTGCTGACGTGGACGCGCGATAACCTTGCCAGCGGCAATCTCAACGATCGTCTGCCCGCCTGGCTCTGGGGGCAGAAAGACAAAGAAAACTGGGGGGTGATTGATACCAACTCCGCCTCAGATGCCGATGTCTGGATTGCCTGGTCGCTGCTCGAAGCGGGGCGGCTATGGAAAGACCCGGACTATACCCGCACGGGTAAAGCGCTGCTGAAACGCATTGCCAGCGAGGAAGTGGTGAAAGTGCCGGGGCTCGGCTCAATGCTGCTTCCTGGCAAAGTCGGCTTTGCCGATGAAAACGCCTGGCGCTTTAACCCCAGCTACCTTCCTCCACAGTTAGCGAGCTATTTCACCCGCTATGGCGCGCCGTGGACCACGCTGCGTGAGACCAATCTGCGCTTGCTTCTGGAGAGTGCGCCAAAAGGGTTCTCGCCGGACTGGGTGCAGTATCAGAAAAACAAAGGCTGGCGGTTACAGCAGGATAAAACGCTGGTGGGGGGCTATGACGCCATCCGTGTCTATCTTTGGGTGGGCATGATGAGTGATAACGATCCCCAGAAAGCCCGGCTGCTGACGCGCTTCCAGTCGATGGCGGCAAAGACAATCAAACAGGGCGTGCCGCCGGAGAAAGTGGATGTGGCGACGGGTAAACGCACCGGCAATGGCCCGGTCGGGTTCTCTGCCGCAATGCTGCCGTTTTTACAACAGCGCGATGCCCAGGCGGTTCAGCGCCAGCGCGTGGCAGACCATTTTCCCGATAACAGCGCCTACTACAGCTATGTATTGACTCTTTTTGGTCAGGGATGGGATCAGCATCGTTTTCGCTTCACCGCTAAAGGTGAATTAATACCGGATTGGGGCCAGGAATGCGCAAGTTCACAGTAAATCTACTCACCTTATCGCTTGGCCTGGCGCTGATGCCGCTGGCTCAGGCCGTCAACTCGCCGCAGCAAAAACAGCTGCTGGAACAGGTTCGGCTGGGCGAATCGACCCATCGCGAAGATTTGGTCCGTCAGTCGCTCTACCGTCTTGAACTGATCGATCCGAACAACCCTGACGTCATTGCCGCCCGCTTTCGCTACCTGCTGCGCCAGGGCGATAACGCCGGTGCGCAAAAAGAGCTGGATCGCCTGAAAGGGATCGCCCCGGACTCCAGCGTGTACCAGTCCTCACGCAATACTATGCTGCTTTCCACCCCGGATGGCCGCCAGCAGTTACAGCAGGCGCGCTTACTCGCCACCACAGGACATACGCAGGAGGCGATTGCCGCCTATGACAAGCTCTTTGACGGCAACCCGCCGGGCGGCGACGTCGCGACGGAATACTGGAATGTGGTGGCGAAAGATCCTGCCCGTCGCAATGCGGCCATTAACCAGCTGAAAAAAATAAACAGCAGCAGCCCCGGGAATACGCAGCTCCAGACGACGCTGGCCCAGCTTCTGTTCCAGAGCGGACGCCGCGATGAAGGCTTTGCGGTGCTGCAGGAGATGGCTAAATCCACCGGCGGCCGCAGCCAGGCGTCTGACATGTGGTACGACCAAATCAAAGATCAGCCTGCCAGCAGCGCCAGCGTTAGCGCGCTGCAAAAATACCTGACCGTCTTCAGCGACGGCGATAGCGTTGCGGCGGCGCGCGCCCAGCTTGAGGCGCAGCAAAAACAGCTCGCCGACCCGGCGTTCCGCGCAAAAGCGGAAGGGCTCGCGGCGGTAGATGCCGGGCAGGGGAGTAAGGCGGTAGCCGAGCTGCAAAAAGCCGTCAGCGCCAACCATGCCGACAGTGAAGCGGTGGGGGCCCTGGGGCAGGCCTATTCCCAGAAAGGTGACCGTGCCCGCGCGGTGGCACAGTTTGAAAAGGCGATAGCCCTCGATCCGCAGAGCGATAACCGCGGTAAATGGGACAGCTTGCTGAAGGTCAACCGGTACTGGCTGCTGATCCAGCAGGGTGATGCGGCGCTGAAGGCGAATAACCCGGCACAGGCGGAGCGTTACTATCAGCAGGCGCGCAACGTCGACAATACCGACAGCTACGCGGTGCTGGGGCTGGGAGATGCCGCCGCGGCGCGTAAAGATAACGACGCAGCGGAGCGTTATTACCGCCAGGCATTACGTATGGACAGCGGCAACAGCAATGCGGTTCGCGGCCTGGCCAATATCTACCGCGCGCAGTCCCCGGAGAAAGCCTCGCAGTTTATTCAGTCGCTTTCCGCCAGCCAGCGCCGGAGCATTGATGATATTGAACGTAGCCTGACTAACGAGCAGCTCTCCGCCCAGGCAGAACAGCTGGAGAATCAGGGGCAATTCGCACAGGCGGCAGAAATTCAGCGTCGCCGTCTGGCGCTCTCTCCGGGCGACGTGTGGATAACCTATCGTCTCTCGCGCGATCTCTACAGCGCGGGTCAGCGCAGCCAGGCGGATACCCTGATGCGCCAGCTTGCCAGCCAGAAACCGTCTGACCCGGATCAGGTCTACGCCAACGGGCTCTATCTCTCAGGGAACGATCGGGACCGTGCCGCGCTGGCGCATCTGGATACCCTGCCGCGCAGCCAGTGGAACGGCAATATTCAGGAGCTTGCCGACCGCCTGCAAAGCAACCAGGTGCTGGAAACCGCCAACCGTCTGCGCGACAGCGGCAAAGAGCAGGAGGCGGAAAACCTTCTGCGTCAGCAGCCAGCCTCCACCCGCATCGACCTGACCCTGGCGGACTGGGCGCAGCAGCGCGGCGATCTGAACGCGGCAAAAACGACGTACAACGCGGTCCTGCAGCGTGAGCCGCAGAACGAAGACGCGATCCTCGGTCTGACCGAAATTTACAGCGCGCAGGGTAACAACGATGCCGCGCGCGCGGAGCTGGCGAAGCTGCCCGCCGCACAAAACGGCCAGCCGCTGTCGCTCAATATGCAGCGCCGGATCGCGATGGCGCAGGCGGGTCTGGGCGATTCCGCTGCCGCAGAACAGACCTTCAGTAAAATCATTCCGCAGGCCAAATCACAGCCCGCCTCTATGGAAAACGCGCTGGTGCTGCGTGATGCTGCCCGCTTCCAGACGCAAAACGGCCAGCCGCAGCAGGCGCTCGAAACGTATAAAGATGCGATGGTGTCGTCCGGCATCACCACGACGCGTCCGGTGGATAACGACAGCTTCACCCACCTGACGCGCAACGATGAAAAAGATGACTGGCTGAAGCGCGGCGTGCGCAGTGACGCCGGAGATTTGTACCGTCAGCAGGATGTTAACGTCACGCTGCAGCACGACTACTGGGGCTCCAGCGGCACGGGCGGCTATTCCGACCTGAAAGCGCATACCACCATGCTCCAGGTGGACGCGCCGCTCTCTGACGGGCGCATGTTCTTCAGAAGCGATCTGGTCAACATGGATGCCGGTACCTTTGATAACAATAACGGGACTTACGATCCTAAATGGGGTACCTGCTACGACACGCCGTGTAGCGGCAACACCAGCCAGAGCGACAGCGGCGCCAGCGTCGCCGTCGGCTGGCAGAATAAAACCTGGGCGATGGATATCGGTACCACGCCAATGGGCTTTGACGTCGTCGACGTGGTGGGCGGCATCAGCTACAGCAGCGATTTAGGCCCCATCGGCTATACCGTCAACGCCCATCGTCGGCCTATCTCCAGCTCTCTGCTGGCGTTCGCCGGGCAAAAAGATACCAATACTGGCACCACCTGGGGCGGCGTGCGCGCGACGGGCGGCGGGGTAAGCATCAGCTATGACAAAGGCGAGGCGAACGGCGTCTGGTCAAGCCTGAACGCGGAAACGCTGACCGGTAAAAATGTGGAAGATAACTGGCGCGTCCGCTGGATGACGGGTTACTACTACAAGCTCATTAATAAAAACAACGAGCGCCTGTCGGTCGGTGTTTCCAATATGCTCTGGCACTACGACAAGGATCTGAGCGGCTATTCCCTCGGTCAGGGCGGCTACTACAGTCCGCAGGAGTATGTCTCGTTCGCGTTGCCGGTGACCTGGCGTAAGCGCACGGAAAACTGGTCCTGGGAGCTGGGTGGTTCGGTGTCCTGGTCTCACTCCAAAACCAAAGACGAGCTGCGTTACCCGATCCAGAGCCTGATCCCGACCGATGAGCCAGGCCGCTACACCGACCGTGGCGCGATGGAAACCAGCAGCAGTTCCTCCGGCACGGGTTATACCGCGCGGGCGATTATCGAACGCCGGGTCACGTCGAACTGGTTTGTGGGTATGGGCGTAGATATTCAGGAAGCGAAAGACTATACCCCAAGCCATGCGCTGATTTATGTGCGCTACTCTGCTGCAGGATGGCAGGGCGATATGGACTTACCGCCGCAGCCGCTTATTCCTTACGCGGACTGGTAATCGGATTTTCCTTAATCCATTTGTAAGTCTCTCTTAATAGCGCGGCAATCGGGTATACTCAGGCGCGCCAGGTTTACACCCTGGCGCGCCCTGCGCTTCGAGTTTTGTGGAGAGTCATTTTGCGTGTCAGCCGTTCCTTAACGATCAAACAGATGGCGATGGTCTCTGCCGTCACTATGCTGTTTGTACTGCTCTTCTGCGTAATTCTGCTGTTTCATTCCGTACAGCAGAATCGCTACAACACCGCTTCGCAATTAGAAAGTATCGCCCGCTCGGTGCGCGCTCCGCTCTCTGCCTCGATCCTGAAAGGGGACATTCCCGAAGCGGAAACCATTTTAAAACGCATTCAGCCTGCCGGCGTCGTTAGCCGCGCCGACGTCGTCTTACCCAACCAGTTTCAGGCGCTGCGGATGAGCTTTATCCCGGAGCGTCCTGTCCCGATGATGGTGATGCGCCTGTTCGAGCTGCCGGTACAAATCTCTCTGCCGCTCTATTCGCTGGAACGTCCTGCCAATCCGCAGCCGCTGGCCTACCTGGTTCTGCAGGCGGACTCGTACCGGATGTATAAGTTCGTCATGAGTTGGGTCGTTACGTTAGTGACCACTTGCTTACTTATGACTCTGATCCTCAGCGTGGCGCTGACGTGGTGTATAAACCGACTCATTGTCCACCCGCTGCGCCGTATCGCCCGCGAGCTGAACGGGCTCGCGCCGCAGGATCAGCTGGGGCACCAGCTTGAGCTGCCGCGCCTTCATCACGACGACGAAATCGGTATGCTGGTGCGCAGCTACAACCTCAACCAGCAGCGCATCCAGCGTCAGCAGGATGAGCTAAACAACAGCGCCACGCGCTTCCCGGTGTCTGAACTTCCCAATAAAGCGTTTTTGATGGCGATGCTGGAGCAGACCGTTGCGCGTCAGCAAACCACGGCGCTGATGGTTATCGCCTGTGAAACCCTGCAGGACACGGCGGGCGTGCTTAAAGAGAGCCAGCGTGAAATGCTGTTGCTGACGCTGGTGGAAAAGGTGAAGTCTGTCCTTGCCCCGCGCATGGTGCTGACGCAGGTCAGCGGTTACGACCTGGTGGTGATTGCCAACGGCGTGAAAGAGCCGTGGCACGCCATCACGTTAGGTCAGCAAGTACTCACTGTCATAAATGAGCGGCTGCCGGTACAGGGTATCCAGCTTCGTCCGAGCGCCAGTATCGGCATCGCCATGTACTATGGTGATTTAACGGCGGAACAGCTGTACCGTCGCGCGTTCTCGGCGGCGTTTACCGCCCGGCGCAAAGGGAAAAATCAGATCCAGTTCTTCGACCCGGAGCAGATGGAAAAGGCGCAGCAGCGCCTGACGGAAGAGAGCGACATCCTGACCGCCCTGGACAACCGACAGTTTGCCCTCTGGCTACAGCCGCAGGTGAATTTACAGACGGGTGAAGTAAAAAGCGCCGAGGCGCTGCTTCGCGTGCAGCAGCCGGATGGCTCATGGGAGCTGCCGGAGGGGCTGATTGAGCGCATCGAATCCTGTGGACTGATGGTCACCGTCGGTTACTGGGTGCTGGAGGAGTCCTGCCGTCAGCTTGCCGCCTGGCAGGAGCGCGGCATAACGCTGCCGCTGTCGGTCAATTTGTCCGCGCTGCAGCTCATGCATCCGACGATGGTCTCCGAGATGCTGGAGCTGATCCACCGCTACCGGATCACGCCTGATACGCTGACGCTGGAAGTGACGGAGAGCCGACGCATTGACGATCCTAATGACGCGGTCGCCATCCTGAAGCCGCTGCGTAATGCCGGCATTCGCATTGCGCTGGACGATTTTGGTATGGGATACGCCGGGCTGCGTCAGCTTCAGCACATGAAAACCCTGCCGGTGGACGTGCTCAAAATCGATAAATCGTTTGTCGACGGGCTGCCGGAAGACAGCAGCATGGTGCAGGCCATTATCCAGATGGCACGCAGCCTCAACCTGCATCTTATTGCCGAGGGGATTGAAACCGAAGCGCAACGCGCCTGGCTGGCCGAAGCGGGCGTGGAGAGCGGTCAGGGCTACCTTTTTGCCCGCGCAGTGCCGCCGGATATCTTTGAACAGCGATACCTTTCTGGTGCTGACAATAACGCAAAAGTGTAATTTTGTTGCTGGCTTGTGCGAGCCAGCTCAAAGTTCTTAACATTTGTGTTTCAAATTTGAACCGCGTTTATTTCTGTCCTGTTATACGGGTGTTATTTTAGAGCCGCAGGTTAACCATAACCTTACAAAGCCTGTGGTTTTTCTTCCCAAGGACACCCTATGAAAACCTCACTCTTCAAAAGTCTTTATTTCCAGGTCCTGACAGCCATCGCCATCGGTATTCTGCTGGGTCACTATTACCCGGAACTGGGCGCGCAAATGAAACCGCTTGGCGACGCGTTCGTTAAGCTCATCAAAATGGTCATCGCCCCGGTAATCTTCTGTACGGTAGTGACGGGCATCGCTGGCATGGAAAGCATGAAGGCGGTAGGCCGTACCGGTGCAGTAGCGCTTCTCTATTTTGAAGTGGTCAGTACCCTGGCTCTGATTATTGGTCTGATCATCGTCAACGTGGTACAGCCTGGTGCGGGTATGAACGTTGACCCGTCAACGCTGGATGCCAAAGCGGTCGCGGTCTATGCCGAGCAGGCGAAGGATCAGGGCGTGGTCGCCTTCCTGCTGGACGTCATCCCTGGCAGCGTCATCGGCGCCTTCGCCAGCGGAAACATCCTGCAGGTGCTGCTGTTTGCCGTGATGTTTGGCTTTGCCCTGCACCGTCTGGGCAGCAAAGGCCAGCTTATCTTCAACGTGATTGAAAGCTTCTCGCAGGTCATCTTCGGCATCATCAATATGATCATGCGCCTGGCGCCGATCGGTGCTTTCGGTGCAATGGCCTTCACCATCGGTAAGTATGGCGTCGGTACGCTGGTCCAGCTGGGTCAGCTGATTATCTGCTTCTATATCACCTGTATCCTTTTCGTGGTGGTGGTGCTGGGCTCCATCGCCCGTGCGACAGGTTTCAACATCTTCAAATTTATCCGCTACATCCGCGAAGAGCTGCTGATTGTTCTGGGGACTTCCTCTTCAGAATCGGCGCTGCCGCGTATGCTCGACAAGATGGAAAAGCTGGGGTGTCGTAAATCGGTCGTCGGCCTGGTGATCCCGACGGGCTACTCCTTCAACCTGGACGGTACCTCGATATACCTGACGATGGCGGCGGTGTTTATCGCTCAGGCAACCAACAGCCATATGGATATTTTCCATCAGATCACCCTGCTGGTGGTGCTCCTGCTCTCGTCTAAAGGGGCGGCGGGCGTAACGGGCAGCGGCTTTATCGTGCTGGCGGCCACCATCTCTGCGGTGGGGCATCTGCCGGTGGCCGGTCTGGCGCTGATTCTGGGTATTGACCGCTTTATGTCGGAAGCGCGTGCGTTAACCAACCTGGTGGGTAACGGCGTGGCAACGGTCGTGGTCGCGAAATGGGTGAAGGAGCTGGATCACAAAAAACTCGACGATACGCTGAATAATCGCGCGTCTGATAGCAAAACGCCTGGTTTAACCTCCTAATCTTGTCACAAATGCCCGCATTCCCTTGTCGGGATGCGGGCTCCTGCGCATAATAACTGTTCATACCTGTCATAATTCGACAAGATTTTTTTTGGGTATATTTCACTGCGGACCGTGACGTTTTGCCGAACGCGCGGTCTAATCGACGTGTTTTCATCGTCATCTTTTAGAGTGAAGCGCGTCGCGAGACACTCTTTTTAACCAGGAATGTTGATCAGGGGTTCACATGCAGGGCACAAAAATTCGACTCTTAACCGGCGGTTTGCTGATGATGGCAGCAGCCAGTTATGTGCAGGCAGATGCGCTCCAGCCAGACCCGGCCTGGCAACAAGGTACGTTAGCGAATGGTTTTCAGTGGCAGGTTTTGTCCACACCGCAACGTCCCAGCGATCGTATTGAAATCCGTCTGTCCGTTAATACCGGCTCCCTTACGGAAAGCACTCAGCAAACCGGTTTTAGCCACTTTATTCCCCGTCTGGCGCTCACCCAGAGCGGCAGCTTGCAGGCAGTTCAGGTGCGTTCGCTGTGGCAACAGGCCATCGACCCGAAACGCCCGCTTCCCCCGGCTGTGGTCTCCTATGACTACACCATGTTTAACCTGAGCCTGCCAAATAACCGTAACGACCTGCTTAAAGAAGCCCTTACGTATCTCTCTGATGCCTCTGGCAACCTGGCGATTACGCCGGAAACCGTGAACTATGCGTTGAGCAACAGCGACATGGTGGCGACCTGGCCTGTGGATACCAAAGAGGGCTGGTGGCGTTACCGCCTGAAAGGCTCAACGTTGCTGGGTCACGATCCGGCGGAGCCGCTGAAGCAGCCGGTGGATGCCGAACAGGTGAAATCGTTCTACCAGAAATGGTACACCCCGGACGCGATGACGCTGATTGTCGTCGGCAATGTGGATAGCCGCGCGGTGGTTGAGCAGATCAACAAAGCGTTTGGCGATCTGAAGGGCAAACGTGAAACGCCAGCCCCTGTACCGACACTCTCCCCGCTGCGCGCCGAGCCTGTCAGCATCATGACAGACACCGTGCGCCAGGACCGCCTCTCCGTGATGTGGGATAACGCGTGGCAGCCTATCCGCGAGTCCGCCGCGCTGTTGCGCTACTGGCGTGCCGATCTGGCGCGTGAAGCGTTGTTCTGGCACGTTCAGCAAACGCTCAGTAAAAACAACGTGAAGAATATTGGTCTTGGCTTTGACTGTCGCGTGCTGTTCCAGCGTGCGCAATGCGCCATTAACGTTGAATCGCCGGGCGATAAGCTGAATGCGAATCTCGGTGTAGTGGCGAAAGAGCTGGCAAAAGTGCGGAAAGAGGGCCTCTCTGAAGAGGAATTCAACGCGCTGCTGGCCCAGAAAAAACTGGAGCTGCAGAAGCTGTTTGCCACCTATGCTCGCGCCGATACCGATATTCTGATCAGCCAGCGGATTCGCTCCCTGCAGAATCAGGTTGTCGACATTGCGCCTGAGCAATACCAGAAGCTGCGTCAGGATTTCCTCAACGGTCTGACCGTGGATATGCTCAATCAGGACTTACGTCAGCAGCTGTCGCAGGATATGGCGTTGATCCTCCTGCAGCCGAAAGGCGAGCCGGAATATGACATGAAGGAACTTCAGAAGACCTGGGATTCCATTATGGTCACCGCACCGCAGCCAGCGCAGGCGGCTACGGCGGATGATTTACACCCGGACGCGACGGATATTCCGCAGGGGCAGTAAACCGCTCACCCCGACCCTCTCCCCAAAGGGGCGAGGGTTAGGGGGAAAGGAGACTAAACAGGCATCGCCTCGCGCGGAATAATCGCCCCGCGATACTGAATCACGGTGCTGGCCGTCAGGTGACCACGCTGTGCTGCTGCTTCCGGCGTTCCCCCCGTCAGACGTACCGCCAGGTAGCCCGCGCTGAAGGAATCCCCCGCCGCGGTGGTATCAATCACTTTCTCTTTGGCCAGCTTCACAGCAGGAACCTCAACCACCGCTTCACCCGCAATCGCGACCAGGCACGACTCCGCGCCGCGCTTAATCACCACTTCTCTCACGCCAGCCGCCTGCGTGCGCGCAATCACGTCATCGACCGGTTTTTCACCCCACAGGGCATCTTCATCATCGAGCGTCAGGAAGGCGATATCGGTGCACTGTAGCATCTGCTGATAGACCTGCTGCGTCTCTTCACGGCTGGCCCACAGGCGCGGGCGGTAGTTGTTATCAAAAATCACCTTCCCGCCGTTGGCGCGGCATTCGCGCAGCAGCGAGAGCAGCTTTTCGCGGCTGGCCGGGATTAAAATTGCCAGGCTAATGCCGCTCAGATAGAGATAGTCAAACGTCGCCAGCTCTTTGCAGATGGCTGTGGCAGCGTCGCTCTCCAGCCAGAATTTGGCCGCCGCTTCGTTACGCCAGTAATAAAACGTCCGTTCGCCGGTGCTGTCGGTTTCGATGTAGTAAAGCCCAGGCAGACGGTTTTCCATCCGCTGGATCAGCGATGTTTCAACATGTTCACTCTGCCAGGCTTTCAGCATTTGCTGGCTGAAGCTGTCCGTACCCAGGGCGGTAACGTAGTTCACGGTGAGTGCCTCAGGCGCAACCTGACGGGCAATGTAAACCGAGGTGTTTAACGTATCGCCACCAAATCCGCGGCTGACTTCCGCGCCTTTTTGTGACAGCTCAATCATGCATTCGCCAATCACGGCAATTTTTTTGGACATAGTCGTGAACCTGAACAGTAGAATTTTCAGCAGTGTGCGCTGAGTGAATTAGATGGTCAACTATATTAAAACGACGTTCCATTATTTTATTTGAGCCAGCACGTGTTCCGGAAAATTTCTGTCATCTTAATTTCATTTTCGCGGTGAATTGAACATAAAGTTCTCAATTGTCGGGCCGATAACCCATTGACGAGTCCAGAAAGGCCATCCCAACAACAGGACATCTGAAATGAAGTCAGAGCAGGTTATCCAGCGGCTGAGCACTACGCCTGAGGCAAGTATTGAGAACTTGCAGGAGCATCGCTACTGGCTGCAATGTGAGCGCGCGTACACCTGGCAGCCGATCTACCGAACGGATGGTCGACTGATGGCAATTGAAATTTTGACCGTTGTCACGCACCCGTCAAATCCTTCCCAGCGTATCGCGCCGGATCGCTATTTTGCCGAAGTTGCCGTTCGCCAGCGTCTGGACGTGCTGGAAGAGCAGCTCCGTATGCTGGCGACGAAACAGGCCTTTTTCGAGCAGCATACTCTCCTCGCCTCGGTTAACGTTGATGGCCCAACCCTGCTGGCGCTGCGTCAGAACGCGAAGCTGCAGGAGCTGATCGCTACCCTGCCGTGGCTGCGCTTTGAACTGGTGGAGCATGTTCGCCTGCCGCAGGACTCCTCTTTTGCGTCGATGTGTGAATTTGGCCCGCTGTGGCTGGATGACTTTGGCACCGGTATGGCGAACTTCTCGGCCCTCAGCGAAGTGCGCTATGACTACATCAAGGTGGCCCGCGATCTGTTCATCATGCTGCGCCAGACCCCGGAAGGGCGGAATCTGTTCACGCTGTTATTACAGCTGATGAACCGCTATTGCCAGGGTGTAATTGTTGAAGGCGTGGAAACGCTGGAAGAGTGGCGTGATGTGCAAAACTCTCCCGCAGCGGCGGCGCAAGGCTATTTCCTCTCTCGTCCCGTGCCAATGGATCTCCTCGAAAGCGTCAGAACGACCCTCTGATAACCCCGCTTCCCTTTGTCTGGACTATAGTTTTACAGGACAGGTCATCAGGAAAGGGGATAACAATGACAAAAACAACCAGGGTCATTTCCTGGACTACAGGGATTTTCTTGTTGTTGATCGTGGTTGTCGTCGTCATTATTGCGACGTTTGACTGGAACCGCCTTAAGCCGACCATCAACCAGAAAGTCTCAACTGAGCTGAACCGTCCCTTCGCCATTCGCGGCGATCTGGGTGTGGTATGGGAGCGTCAGAAAGAGGAGACCGGCTGGCGAAGCTGGATCCCATGGCCACACGTCCACGCCGACGACATCATCCTCGGCAATCCGCCGGATATCCCTGAAGTGACCATGGTGCACCTGCCGCGCGTGGAGGCCACGCTGGCACCGCTGGCGCTCCTGACCAAAACCGTCTATCTGCCGTGGATCAAGCTCCAGCAGCCTGATGCGCGCCTGATCCGCCTCTCTGAAAAAAACAACAACTGGACGTTTAACCTTGCCAGCGACGGCGAAAAGGATCCGAATGCTAAACCCTCTTCATGGTCATTCCGTCTGGACAATATTCTTTTCGATCGCGGGCGGATCGTCATCGACGATAAGGTCAGCAAGGCGGACGTGGAGATCCTGGTCGATCCGCTGGGCAAACCGCTGCCGTTTAGCGAAGTCACGGGCAATAAAGCGAAAGGTGATAACGCCAAAGCGGGTGATTATGTCTTTGGCCTGACGGCAAAAGGGCGCTACAACGGCCAGCCGCTGACCGGGAAAGGGAAAATCGGCGGCATGCTGGCGCTCCGGAGCGAAGGCACGCCGTTCCCGGTGCAGGCGGATTTCCGCTCGGGGAATACGCGCGTGGCGTTTGTGGGGACGGTGAACGACCCGATGAACATGGGGGGCGTTGACCTGCAGCTTAAGTTTGCCGGTGACTCGCTGGGCGAGCTGTATGAACTGACCGGCGTACTGCTGCCGGATACCCCGCCGTTTGAAACGGACGGGCATCTGGTTGCCAAAATCGATACCGAAAAATCGTCCGTTTTTGACTACCGGGATTTCAACGGCCGCATCGGCGACAGTGATATTCACGGCACGCTGACCTACACCACCGGAAAACCACGGCCAAAACTGGAAGGGGATGTTGAATCTCGTCAGCTGCGTCTGGCCGATCTGGGCCCGCTGATCGGCGTGGATTCCGGTAAAGGCACCAAATCAAAAGAGGTCAAAAAAGACGTTCAGCCTGCGGGAAAAGTACTGCCTTACGATCGCTTTGAAACCGATAAGTGGGACGTGATGGATGCGGATGTGCGCTTCAAAGGACGCAAGATTGAGCATGGCAGCACGCTGCCGCTGAGCGATCTCTCGACGCATATCATCCTGAAAAATGCCGACCTGCGCCTGCAGCCGCTGAAGTTTGGCATGGCGGGCGGGACGATTTCCTCAAACATTCACCTGGAAGGCGATAAAAAGCCGATGCAGGGGCGGGCGGAGATCCAGGCGCGTCGATTGAAGCTGAAAGAGCTGATGCCGAACGTGGAGCTCATGCAGAAAACCCTCGGTGAAATGAACGGTGATGCTGACATTCGCGGGGTGGGGAATTCCGTGGCGGCATTGCTGGGCAGCGGAAACGGTAACCTGAAACTGCTGATGAACGACGGTCTGGTCAGCCGCAACCTGATGGAGATCCTGGGGCTGAACGTCGGTAACTTTATCATCGGGCAAATCTTTGGTGATGACGAGGTGCGGGTGAACTGCGCAGCGGCGAATCTGGATCTGGTGAACGGCGTGGCGCGTCCGCAGATATTTGCCTTCGACACGGAAAACGCGGTGATTAACGTCACCGGTACCGCCAGTATGGCCTCCGAGCAGCTGGATTTGACCATCGATCCGGAAAGTAAGGGGATTCGTATCATCACCCTGCGCTCGCCGCTTTACGTGCGCGGGACCTTTAAAAATCCGCAGGCGGGCGTCAAGCCAGGGCCGCTGATTGCGCGTGGTGCAGTAGCGGCAGCGCTTGCCACACTGGTGACGCCCGCTGCGGCGCTGCTGGCGCTGATTTCGCCGTCAGAAGGCGAGGCGAATCAGTGCCGGAATATTTTGTCGCAGATGAAGAAATAGCTCCCTTTCTCCCTCTCCCAAAGGGAGAGGGAGCCCCAGTAATTTCTCTACACGAAGCGATGAATGTTACTTCAGGAAAATGAAAGACTTGCAGCGACGCCCTGGTCCGGCTGTAAATCGCTGAGGCGTTTCCTGCAGGCCGGGGCGAGGCGCAGGGATGCGCCGAGAGGGCGGGCTTTACATGGACGTTACCTCCGCCCGTCCCCGATAAGCCGGAAGGAATTAGCCGAAGGCACCGCGAAGCGGCGATTTACCGCCGGGAGCCCGGGTTGCCAGGGCGGCGGCGATTGAGCCGCCCTGGCACGTTCACCGGTACAGGAATCACAGAGTAGCAAGGAATATAAAGTGAACGGAATGACCACTGCTGCCGTATGTTCCCCTCACCCTAACCCTCTCCCCAAAAGGGAGAGGGGATAATTCGCTGCTCGCATTAATTTGTGGGGATCCCTCAGCCCTGTGGGAGAGGGTCGGGATGAGGGCATCAGGCCGCAATAAATTACAGCGCCTGATGCTTAGTCTCATGGGTCAGCAGCAGCGCAATCAGCGTCAGCGCCGCCATAGCCGCCAGATAAGCGCCCACGTAGAACAGACCATAATTTGCCTGTAGCCAGGTGGCGATGTAAGGCGCCACAGACGCGCCCAGGATGGACGAGACGTTATAGGAGAACGACGCGCCGGTATAACGCACTTCCGTCGGGAACAGCTCCGGCAGCAGCGCGCCCATCGGGCCGAAGGTCAGCCCCATCAGGCTCAGACCAATCAGCAGGTACGCCATCACCAGCGCCGGACTACCTGAACTCAGCAGCGGCGGAAAGACGAACAGAGCAAACAGAATGATCAGCGTGGTGATCGTAATCATGCTCGCGCGACGGCCAAACTTATCCGCCAGCAGGCCGGCAATCGGTACCATCACGCCAAACCCAATGACCGCCATCATCAGCATCCACAGCACTTCGTTACGCGGCAGACCCAGCCCAACCGGCGCGGCGGCGGTACTGTAGGTCATGGAATAGACCGTCATGATGTAGAACAGCGTGTAGGTCGCCAGCATGATAAACGTGCCCAGTACGGTCACGCGCACGTGTTTGGTCAGCAGCGTACCCAGCGGCACCTTTACCTGTTTTTTCGCCGCGGCCACTTTTGCAAACACCGGTGTCTCATGCAGGGAAACACGCACATACAGGCCAATCAGCACCAGCACCGCTGAGAACACAAACGGAATACGCCAGCCCCAGCTCATAAACTGCTCGTCGGTCAGCAGCCAGGAGAGCAGCAGGAAGGTCCCGTTGGCAAAGAAGAAGCCAATTGGCGCGCCAAGCTGCGGGAATGAACCGTACAGCGCGCGTTTACGCGGCGGGGCGTTCTCGGTCGCCAGCAGCGCCGCGCCACCCCATTCACCGCCCAGCCCCAGACCCTGACCAAAACGCGCCAGCGCCAGCAGGACCGGCGCCAGAATGCCGATGGTTTCGTAAGTCGGCAGCAGGCCGATCGCCACGGTGGAGATCCCCATCGTCAGCAGCGAGGCCACCAGAGTGACCTTACGGCCAATACGATCCCCGAAGTGTCCAAACAGCGCAGATCCAATCGGACGCGCCACAAACGCGATGGCAAAGGTCGCCAGAGACTGTAGCGTCGCCGCCGTCGGGTCACCCTGCGGGAAGAAAATATGCGGGAAAACGATGACCGCTGCGGTGGCGTAAATGTAAAAGTCGAAGAACTCAATGGCGGTGCCAATCAGCGATGCGACGACAACTTTATTGCGCGAGTTGACCGGGACGTTTTCCGCACCAGAGTCGAGTGTTGTGGCTGTTGCTTGCATAATATTTTCTTATTGTTTGTCGAACGAAAGGCCATATTACGCACAGCAAAAGCGACATTTCAATCTGTAACAAGGCCGCGTTCTGATGATAAAAGCAACAAAAAGCGGATAATGTTCAGACCAGCCGAAATGCTTCCATGAAATGCTTCACAGTTTTTAAATATTGGTTGATAAAACTGGTTTTCGGTTAAATAAAAGTTACGGACTGGATTTATATGCTGAAATGATGAGTCGGGCTGAAATATCAGCCCGAGAGCGGAGCTAGCGGTGTGTTTTACCGGGCATTCGCGTGTCGCCTTTGTACTCGGCGGTGGCAATCCACGCCGCGCAGAACAGGGTCAGGCGCGCGAAGAAGTAGAAGAAGGCCATCAGCCCCAGCACCGAGCCAAACGCCGCGCCGGACGGGGATTTCACCAGCGATGGCAGCGTGTAGGTCATCACGATTTTAATCACTTCAAAGCCTATTGCCGCAATCAGCGTTCCGCGAAGCAGCGCCTTCTTGCGCGGACGATGGCGGGGCAGACGCCAGAAAATCCAGAAGAACAGCAGGTAGTTGGCGAAGATAGAGATCGCCAGCCCGATACCGCGCCAGGCGGGCTTCAGCCATTCGATGTAATCAAGATAGAGCGCCGAGATAATCATCTGCTGTGCAGAACCGGCAACAGAGGTGATCGAGAGCGTCACGATCAGCGCGACGAGCAGGCCAATCAGCGAAATAAAATCACGGAAATACTTAACCCAAATCTTCTCCTGATCCTGAGGCGTGCGCTCCCACACGTCGCGCGACTGGGCGCGAATGGCCTCGCGCAGGTTGCCCATCCAGTTAACGCCGGAGTAAAGGGCAATGAGCAAACCGACAATCCCGACCGTGGTACGTTGCTGCACGGCGGTATTAATCGTGCTTTTCAGCGTGCTGGCGAGAGTCGGGTCACTGACGTTATTCAGGATCTTATTGAAGATATCCTGCAGCAGCGTCGGGTGCGACGCGAGTACAAAACCTGCCGCCGCAAACGACACCATCAGAATGGGGATCATCGACAGGAAGGAAAAATAGGTGATGGCGGCCCCAAACTGGTTTCCCATGCGGTCATTAAAGCGCTCGGTCGCGCGTATCAGATGCGCAACCATGGGAAGCTGCTGAATTCTTTCTGCCAGGCTGGTGACGGTACCCAGCGCTTTGCTGGCGGTACCGGGGGCTTTAGCTTCTTCTGGCTCGGTTTCCATCTTCTTGATGGGTTCATACTCTAAATGTTGGGTGGGTCGTTGCGGGTTATTTTCCGGCGTCACGCGTCTTTTCCTTTTCGTTTGGCTGGATGTTACTGAATTATAGCTTGCGACTAGTCCACGTAAGCTTTTGTGAGTTCGGTTAGCCACTCCATAAACAAATGCACCCGGCGGGAGAGGTTGCGCCGGTGGGGGTAAATCAGAGAGACAGGCATCGGTTCCGCACGATACTGCGGGAGGATTTCGACCAGTTTCTTCGCGCGCAGTAAATCACGCACCCCAACGCGCGGCGCCTGAATAATGCCCAGCCCGGCGAGGCAGGCGGCCTGGTAAGTTTCGGTGCTGTTGACGGTTAACACGCCGCCCGTTTTTATCCACTGCGTTGCGCTGCCGTTATAAAACTCAAAGCCCTGAGGGCGGCTTCCCAACATCGCGGCGTAATGAATCACGGCGTGTGAACCCAAATCGTCCAGCGTGTCGGGGTAGCCAAAGCGCGCCAGATAGTCCGGGCTGGCACAGTTAATCACCGACAGCTTGCCCAGCGGACGGGCAATCAGCCCCGAGTCCTTCAGGGAACCCACGCGGACGACGCAATCAAACCCTTCGCGGATCACATCCACCAGACGATCGCTGCTGCTGAGCTCCAGTTCGATACCCGGATACTGCTGTAAAAACGCAGGCAGTTTGGGGATGACGACATTTCGCGCAACGCCGACGGGCATATCCACGCGTAGCCGTCCGCTGATGCTGGACGGATCGTGCTGAAACATACCGTCCAGTTCATCCAGGTTCGCCAGCAGATCTTTTGCCCGCTCGTAATAGACCATGCCATCCTGCGTCAGGCTGACGCGGCGCGTGGTGCGGTGCAGTAGCTGGGTGCCAAGCCGGTTTTCCAGGGCCTGGATTTGCCGTGAAACGCTGCCTTTTGGCAGCGTTAATGTCTCTGCCGCGCGGGAAAAACTTTCCAGTTCCGCGACGCGAACAAACAACTGCATTGCGTGAATTTTATCCATAGAGGAAGCTCATTGTTGTTTGCACTGAAACAGTGAAGCGTTTTAACCCGTCTTTATTGATTTTCTATCACCTAATAAGCTCTTTCTCAATCTCCATAACAGCCAAAACGAGGTTTAAGATGACTGAACGTATCGCATTAGTGACGGGTGGCAGCCGTGGTTTGGGTAAAAACGCTGCGTTAAAGCTGGCGGCAGACGGGACGGGAATTATCCTCACCTACAACCGCAGTCAGCAGGACGCGCTGGACGTTGTACGCGAAATTCAGGGAAAAGGCGTCAAAGTGGCGGCATTACCGCTCAATGTCGGGGATATTACCAGTTTCGATCATTTTGCCCGACAGCTTCAGGAAATCCTTATTAGCGTCTGGCAGCGTGAAACATTTGATTATTTATTGAACAATGCCGGAACGGGTTTATACGCGCCCTATACCGAGACGACGGAAGCCCAGTTTGATGAGGCACTGAACATTCATTTCAAAGGACCCTTTTTCCTGACGCAGCGCCTGCTGCCGCTGCTTAACGACGGCGGTCGGATCCTTAACGTCTCCAGCGGACTAGCCCGTTTTACCCAGCCGGGCTCAGGGACCTACGCGGCCATGAAAGGGGCGATGGAAGTACTGACCCGCTATCAGGCGAAAGAGCTGGGCGCGCGCGGGATCGCCGTTAACATCATCGCGCCAGGGGCGATAGAAACCGACTTTGGCGGTGGACGCGTGCGCGACAACGCCGAGCTTAATCAAATGCTGGCGTCGCAGACGGCGCTGGGGCGGGTAGGTCTGCCGGACGATATTGGCGATGCCATCGCGGCACTGCTTAGCGATAAGCTCGGCTGGATGAATGCACAACGTATTGAAGTGTCTGGCGGAATGTTCCTCTGATATTTTCACTTAAGGGGAGGGAACCCCTTTGAGGAAATCCTTAATGTGGATGTGTCAAAATGCGGGTAAATATAAAAACCACTGGCGTATTTGTAACGTCTCCATTCATTGAGTTTTTTCTTAAAAAATGCCTCGGTAGAATCCCCCTTCGCTATTCTCAGAGGGAGAAAAACGATGCGAGTAATCATGTTTGACAGGCAGTCGATATTTATTCATGGAGCGATTCACAGTCTGCAAAAGTTGATTCCTGAAATAAATATAACGGGGGCTTGTCAGGCAGACGATTTATGGGCGCAAATATCCGCATCGCCGTCAGCTATCGTCATGATTGATGGCAATTTAATTGAGGAAGAAGGGAGTTCTTTCCTGGAGGAAATCATGCATCGCTTCCCGGCGATACGGGTGATCATGGTGTTGGCAAAAAAAGAGGCCAGATGGGTGGAGCAGCTGATGCAGCGAAACGTAATGGCCATTATCCCCCGTAATGCCAACCCCGAGCGTTTTTCCGCCGTGCTGGATTCCGTCTCCCGAGGGATGGTCTGCTTCCCCGGAGAGTGGGTCAACCAACAATCGTCAGCGCAGGCGTTGTTATCCCTGAGCGAACGTCAGCGTGAGGTTCTGAAACTGCTGGCTGCGGGGGAATCAAATAAAGAGATTGGCCGCAATCTCAATATCAGTGCGGCCACGGTGAAAGCACACCTTGAAGCGCTTTTCCGCCGGCTGGAGGTAAAAAACAGAACCCAGGCCGCCATGTATTACACCCGAGCGACGGCCTGAAGCACCGCTTTCGGCAGTGAGGACGTCACGCCGAAACTTAATATCATCAGGACCAGCGCGTCATGCTGCTGCTGGGTTAATGGACGTACACACATTTCCCGCAGCAGCGTCTCACACAGCTGAATATCTTCCTGAAGCAAATATTCCGCCTGAAGGGGAGTGATAAGGCCGTGAAATTTTTCCCGCTCGCGGATCACATGCCCGTAGCCGATAACCCATAAACCGTTTTCGTCACGATATTTCTCCAGTGAAAGCCCTTGATGTGTCTTAATTAATGCAATGGCGGCAGAAGAGATATTCAGCGCATGACCTTTCATATTCGTTTCCTCTTAATGGCGATACTGTAGAGGAATCGGGCCAGGAGAAATATCCGCCAAATGGCTATTGTTCAGTAATTATTGTGCAGGTATTCCTGCCGTAATAAGCCAAATAACCAGTCATTCTGCCAGCGCCCGGAGAGGTAATAGCTCTCGCGTAGTTCCCCTTCCAGTCGAAAGTGGGCTTTTTCCAGCAGGCGTCTGGAGGCGATATTTCCCGCGGTGACGGTGGCGGTGAGCCGGCGTATACCGCCCTGATGAAAGGCGTAATCGCAAAGCGCATTAAGGGATTCGAAACCGTAACCTTTTCCCTGCGCCTCAGGTGCAAAAAGAAAGCCCACTTCTGCGCAATCCTCCTCCCGATGAATATACCCGGTTAAGCCCAGCGGGGCCTGTGAGGCGGCATCACGCACGACCAGACAAAGCCAGTGCGCGCTGCCCGGCGTCCAGGGCGCCAGGCGTGAATCAAACGCCTCGCGGATCGCCGCGACGGGGCGGTCTTCCGCCACAAAGCGCATGACCTCGGGATGCTGCTGCAGCGCCAGAAAAAAGGGCCAGTCTTGCTCCTGCAGAGGTGAGCAGCTCAGGCGTGAGGTCATTAAAACCGGCATTAAGATTCTCCTGAAACATTTTAAATGATTTTAGAGTTGTCACTTTATTTCAACGGAAAGTCAGGTATGGTTAAGCGCGTATAAATAAAAAGAAAAACGGCCATTAGCGCCCATTCCGATGTCTTCGTTGTCGCTTAAGGAAAACAATGACTCTCAGCACATCACATCATATTCGCGAACAGTTCGAACACTGTCTGGCGGTCATTCGCCACGCGTCGGTGGAAATTTTACTTCTTCTGAATGTACATGTTTCTGAGGGAAAAGATCCACGCTGGTTTCTGGAACAGCTGGACAGCGCGCGTTCAGGCCTGGGGGGATGGGGCGCCGTTGCGAAAAAGCTTAACCTGAATGATGCCGAGATGTCGGAGTTTACGCTGCAGTTGCGTCTGCTACAGCAGCGCGTACCGCAATATGAAAGCGGACAGGATGTCAGTGAAAATCAGCTGATTGCGGCAATGCGGTTTGTAACCGCGCTGGAGCACCTTCGTCTACAGCAGCCGCTGCTGACCTACAGCACCGAGCTGGCACCGGGAAGCGAACTCCAGCAACAGCAGGCGCACAAGCAGGTACGCGCTATCGAGCTAATGATTAAAGGGCTCATTCAGCAGGCCTGGCCCGATCAGGTGCGGCTCAATAATCATCTTAAAACTTTATTTAACGCTGACCGTGTACGACGCTGGCTGAAGCTTGGCGAAATCAACGATGTTCTGAGCGGCATGATGTTCAGCGAACTGGCGCAAATGCTGGTGGATAAAAAAGAGTTCAGCCGCTATTACGCCTCGTTGTTTAACGATCCTTCCATGTTGACGCTTCTGGTGGAGCCGCGCAAAACGCTGCAAACCTTCCTCGACGACATTCGACAAATCCGCAACAGCATCACGGTTCAGAAAACGCTAAGTTCTGCGCAAATTCAGCTGCTGGACAACTACTACACGCAAATCTCCAGACCGGTCCAACGGGCGTTTGAAGAGGGGAGAACGCGCGTCAACCCGGCCGGACTCATGGCGGTGGACGCCAGCGAGCTGCACGCCTTCTGGGAAAAGGCGCAGAAGATGGATCGCCTTACCGGTGGGGATCTGTTTGAAGTCCGCGACACGATTGAAAAACCGACCCAGCGCGCGCCGCGCACGCCCGAGCAGCGTGAGCAGCTTATCTCCGGTGTGTTATGGGGGGCGGTCGGCGTGATGGTGATTGCCATTGTGGCGGGTGGCTTCTGGCTGGTGACCAACAGCAAACCGCAGCCTGCAGCGGCGGCGACTACGGCGCAGGCGGCCCCGCCGCAGGAGATGCGCGAAACCCCTTCCTCGCGTGAGACGCTGACGCGAATGGGGGTGACCTGGGACGAGAATAATTTCCGTTCGGCGATTAACCGCAACGACACCCGCGTGGCGCTGCTCTTCTTGCAGGGCGGGATGGACTGGAAGCTGTCATGGACCGAAGAGGCGATGTCGGCAGACTATGACGACGTGCTGGAACTGATGCTGCGCTACCGGCAGAACATGGTGGAAGAGAAGCCGTGCCGCCGTTTCATCAATACGCTCAGCCACGCCATGTCCAACGGCGAGTCCCTGACGTCAATACGTAAAGAGTATCTGAAAGCATTCTGCACCGTGCCGGCCGTGGTGAAGCGTCAGAAGCACGATCTTGAGATGGCAACGCGCCGCGCGCAGTCTCAGCCGGATGCCACCACGAAAAAATGGCAGTCTATTCAGACCGCCATTTATGAGGTGATTCGATAAAATTTTTCACCCCTCACCCCGGACCTCTCCCCAAAGGGGTGAGGGTGTTCAAGTTCCCTCTCCCCTTTGGGGAGAGGGTTAGGGTGAGGGGCCAAATCGCACCCCACTCAAGGCTCCCCATACAACCCAATCAACCGCCGCACCACACCGTTGGTCCAGCCGAAGCCATCCTGCAGCGGATACTCCCCGCCGCCCCCTTCGCGCGGCGTGCTGCTGGCGATGTGGTACTTTTCAATCAGCTTGTGGTGCGTCTTGTAGAAGTGGTTCACCGTATGCAGCCAGCTCCAGGCGATTTCATCCCCCAGCGAGTCGTTGCCGTACTGCTTGAACCCCTGAATCGCCATCCACTGCAGCGGTGCCCAGCCGTTGGGTTTATCCCACTGCTCGCCGGTTTCATACTCGGTTGCCAGAATTCCACCCGGCGTCAGCAGACGCGCTTTTACCGCGTCGGATAAACGTTCTGCCTGCTCATGCGTCGCCATTCCAACATACAGCGGCACAATGCTGGCGGCAGAAAACAGCGCCATTTCCTCGCGTCGCCAGTCGTAATCGCGGTAACAGCCGCTCTCCTCGTCCCATAGATAGCGGTTCACCGCCGCGCGGCGATCGGCAGCCTTCTGGCGGAACAGCTCGGCCGTCTCTTTATCTCCTTTCGACGCCGAAATATTGGCGATGGCGCTTTCCAGCTTAAACAGGAAGGCGTTCAAATCAATCGGGATAAACTGCGTCGTGCGGATACTGGCGAGCCGCGCCGGATCGCGCAGCCATCGGGACGAGTAATCCCAGCCGGAGGCCGCACCGGCGCGCAGGTCGCGATAGACCTCATTCGGCGGACGGCCCGAGTGGCGGGCCGTTTCCACGTCCTCAATCCACGATTCGTCGCGCGGGGTGTCTCGGTCGTCCCAGTAGCGGTTCAGCAGCGAGCCGTCCGGCATGCGCACCGCGCTGCGGTAGGCCTGATTAAGCAACAGCGACTCCGCGCCGTCCATCCAGAAGGCGTGCTCCATTTTGAGGTGATCGAGGTAGCGCTTCGCGCCGCGCACGCCGTCCTCTTCGAACAGCTCCACCATCAGGGCAAAGACCGGCGGCTGCGAGCGGCTGAGATAGTAGGTGCGGTTGCCGTTGGGAATATGGCCGTAGCGCTCGATCAGCCAGGCGAAGTTGTCCGCCATGCACTTTAGCAGGTCGTTACGGCCGCTTTCCGCCAGCCCCAGCATCGAGAAGTACGAGTCCCAGTAATAGGTCTCACTGAAACGTCCGCCGGGCACGATATAGGCCTGCGGCAGCGCCAGCAGGGACGACCAGGGGATGTGGTCCTGCGGCTCACGCGTCAGCACGGGCCACAGGCTATCAATGTGCTCTTTCAGCGACAGGCCAGGGTCGGAAACATATTCTGTGCTGTAGGTTTCAGGCAGCCAGAAGTGGTTCTCCACGAACTGGCGCAGGTCGAAATCCCGGTGCCGTCTGACCTTGCGGTAGCGGATCAGGATATCCAGCGGGTCCATCTTCGGCGCGCAGTCGGGAAAGGTTTTGCTGTCCGCAAACAGCCGCGTCGACTGCACGTGCTCGAACAGTTCAAGGTAGCGATCGGCGGGCGTCAGGGCATCGGAGGCGGGTAGCCCCTCGATCATTTCGGGTTCCGGCTCCGCCTCAATCATCTCATCCAGTTTTAACTCGCAGGGATCGGTCTCGTAGCGCAGCTCTTCTGCAATCTCGAATTCGATGTTCTCGGTAGCCTGTAGTTTCTGGTTGAACATGGTGATAAGGACCTCCGGTTGTGTGTTCTGATGACAGGTTTTTCCGGGCGTCCTATAAGCGTAGACATTCGCTTCGGTAGATGTGGAGGGATATGTGCGGTAGATCACTCTTTTCGGAGCATTCGTTTTGCAACGATTTATGTCATCAAGCCCGAACAAACCGTCGTCCGGGCATCCTCCGGCGCTCAGTACAGATAATTCCGTTTTGCCAGATCGACCAGGTCCGCCAGTCGGGTGATATTAAATTTTGCCATGATACGCTGCTTATAGGCGCTGACCTTTTTGTTATTCATGTCCAGCATCGAGGCGATAATCTGATTGCTATAGCCAGCAGAAATGTAGCGCAAAATACATATATCAATATGGGACAGGGATAATAATAACGAAGCATCCTGCGGATATCGGGCGTGATGATGCCAAAGCTCAGAGCCGTAGCAATACTTACCGGAGAGGACGTTATTGACGGTAGCGATTATTTTTTCTAACGAGCTATTTTTATTGATGTAACCTGCCGCACCAGCCCGCCTGCTTAGCTGAATGTGAAAATCACTGAATGATGAAGACAAAATGAGAACCCGAATCTCAGGGCGTGTTTTCCTTATTTTTGCCAGGTAAGAAAACACCTCGGCGCTTTGTTGCAGATGTTCCATGATAATCAGGTCAGCATGTAACGCAGGTAATGCGCTGTGCAATTCCTCGATGGCCGGAAATTGTGCCACGACCTCATAATCTTGTTCTGTTAATAAGCCCCTGATACCTGCACGCAGCAGTGGGCTGGAATCCATGAGAATGACTTTTTTACCTGACATTCCTGACTGTCCTGAGTGGGTAACGAAAGCATTATTTTCTATCCATGTCCAAAAAAGTGAACCAAGACTTGTCTTTATCTTCGCCATTATTTTCCTCACGTCATCCCGACCGTTCCTTACCCTTAAATGACTTATAAGACGGGTTTGCGACAGGTCTTATTAAGCCAAAACTTGCCAGCCGGGAAGATAGCGTCAGCCAGGGAGTGAATCCCGTATGGAAGTGCGTCTGGCGCGTTGCGCGGACACAGATCGATTATTTACACGAGAATTTAGAAAATGAATCTCAAGCCAGTAAATATTGCAGTCGTTGATAAAGAGACGATTGTCAAAGCTGACGTTCTGCGCAGTGAAAAGGTTGGCAGTGCTGTCAAAATTAAAGCCATCCCGAATGCAAAATACATTCTTGCTGAAGGGGAAAATGGCGTCGCGCCAGAAAACATTACGCTCAAGCGCGTCGGGAAAGACCTGTTCGTCCTGCTGGAAGGCACCGACGAAGATCAGCCACAGCTGATCATTGAAGGCTATTTTGATAATCCGGGTGAGCTGGTCGGTAAAGGCGAAGATGGTCAGTGGCATGAGTACATCGCCACTGACGGCGATGACGACCATAAAGCCGCTTTCCTGCTGGATGGTGAATCCTCCGCCCAGGCGCTGGGTGCGGGCGCTATTGCGGGTCTCGATGGTTTAGCCGTTGCGGGCACCGCGTTCTCTCCTGCCTTGTTGGCGTTGGGCGCGTTAGCCGGTATTGGCGCGCTGGTGGGCCTGGGCGCCATTATTCGTCATAACCGCGACGATGGTGGTAATAACAATGGCGGTGATAATGGCGGCGCCGTTGCGCCTGTCCAGACACCGGTACTGACCGACGTACAGGACGATTTCGGCACGGAAACCGGTGCGATCCTGCAAAACGGCGTCACCGATGACGCGACCCCGACCTTCAGCGGTACCGGCACGCCGGGCGACATCGTTGAATTCTGGGAAAACAACCAAAAGCTGGGCGAAACCCGCGTCAATCCTGACGGTTCCTGGAGCTGGACGCCGGAAACCCCGCTGGCGCAAGGCGACCACAGTATTGTGCTGATCGGTATAGGCCCGGACGGCCGCACCAGCGCGCCGAGCGATTCTTTTGATTTCACCGTGGCTCAGGACGCGCCTGTTAAACCGATTATTGGCGAAGTGGAAGACGACGTCGGTGCGGTAACCGGCCCAATCCAGAACGGTGAGGCGACAGATGATACCCAGCCGACATTCCGCGGTGAAGGTGCGACCCCTGGCGATACCGTCAGGCTGATCGTTGACGACGAAGTGGTCGGTACCGCGATCGTCGGTGAAGACGGCAAATGGGAAGTCACGCCTGAACAACCGCTGCCGGAAGGGAGCCACACCGGGACCGTGATCATCACCGATCCGGCTGGCAACGACAGCGAACCGTCTGATGACTTTAAATTTATCGTTGTACCGGAAAAACCGGTTATTGGCGTCGTAGAAGATGACGTCGGTACCGTCGTGGGCCCGATTCAGAACGGTGGTGCGACCGATGATACCCAGCCGACATTCCGGGGTGAAGGTGCGACCCCTGGCGATACCGTCAGACTGATTATTGATGATGAACTGGTTGGCACCGCGATCGTGGGTGATGACGGCAAATGGGCCGTGACCCCGGATAACCCGCTGCCAGAAGGCGAGCACGTGGGAAATGTGGTGATCACCGATCCGTCTGGCAACGCGAGTGAGCCATCTGACGACTTTAAATTCATTGTCGACCTGGAAGCGCCAGCCAAACCGATTATTGGTGACGTTGAAGACGACGTCGGTCCGGTTGTGGGCCCTATCCACGACGGTGATACCACCGATGACACCCAGCCGGTATTCAGCGGCGACGGCGGCACGCCTGGCGACACCGTTCGTCTGATTATCGACGACGAAGTCGTGGGTACCGCGATCGTCGGTGAAGACGGCAAGTGGGAAGTGACGCCGGAAAATCCTCTGCCGGAAGGCGAGCATGAAGCGGTTGTGGTCATCGTCGATCCGGTAGGTAACGCCAGCGAACCGTCCGATCCGATCGGTTTTATTGTCGATACCACGCCGCCGGAAAGGCCGACGATTGAGACCGTATTTGATGACGCGGGTCTGAAAACGGGCAACCTGGCGAACGGGGACATCACCGACGACAGCACCCCGGACTTCAGCGGTACCGCCGAAGAAAACAGCCTTGTGCATATCATCGTGAATGGCCGCGAGGTGGATTCTGTTACCGCAGATGAGAACGGTAAATGGACCTGGACGCCGTCTCCGGCGCTGACCAACGGTCACTATGACGTTGAAGTCGTGGCTGAGGACGCGGCTGGCCTGCGTTCCGAACCGTCCGAGTCGTTTTCCTTTGATCTGGTGGCAGGCGGTATTCCAACTGCACCAGCCATTACCGACGTTATCGATGACGTTGAATCACATACTGGCACCGTGCAGCAGGGCGGCGTGACCAACGACGATCGTCCAACCATCACCGGTACGGGTCAGGACGGCACCACCGTCTATCTGTACGACGGCGCGAACCCGGATCCGATCGGCAGTGCGGTGGTAACGGGCGGAACCTGGACCATTGAGTTCGACACCCCGCTGGCGCAGGGCGAGCACCGTTTCCGTGCGGTCGCTCAAAACGCAGTAGGCAACCGCAGCCCGGAGACCGGCGAGTGGGTCATCATTGTTGATTCCGTCGCACCGGGCGCAGCAACGGATGTTGAGCTGTGGGACGACTTCGGCACGCCGGGACTGATTGGCGATAACGAGACGACGGATGACAACACCCCAACCTACCGTGGTAAGGGCGAACCTGGCGGTACCGCGATCATCGATCTGGGTGATGGTACCACCGTGCGCGTACCGGTTGATGAAAGCGGTAACTGGAGCTACACCCCGGCGCCTGCGCTGGCGGATGGCGACTATGCCTGGAGCGTTGCAATTGAAGATAACGCGGGGAACGTCGGTCCGGTTTCCGGTCCGATCCACTTTATCGTTGATACCAGCCGTAACGGTGTCTCGATCAGCCACGTTGAAGACGATGAAGGGGCGTTGCAGGGCAATCTGGCCAGCGGCAGCTTTACTGATGACACGACGCCAACCGTTGTGGGCCGCGCGACGCCGGGTGCAGAGGTCAAAGTCTACCTGGACGGTAATTTTGTCGGCAGCGTGATCGCTGACCCGCGTACCGGCGAGTGGAAGTACACCATTAGTCCGGCGCTGCCTGCTGATGGAACTTATCAGATTACCGCCAGTGAAAACACCGGCACTGGTGACAGCGCGCAGACCGCACCGTTTGATTTAACGCTGGATACCCGCGTGCCAGCAGGCTCATTCGATAGCGTAACGGATGACGTTGGTCTGGTGCAGGGCGATCTGGATAACCCGGCGAGGACCGATGACACCACGCCAACGCTGCACGGTACCGGCGTTGCGGGCGATATCGTCTTTATTTACGACGGCACGACGCCGATTGGTTCGGTAACCGTCGGTGCCGATGGTTCGTGGAACTACACCCTGCCTGCGCAGAACAACGGCGCAGAGCTGGTGCTGACCACGGTCTTCCAGAGCCCGACTGGCGTACGAAGCGCACCGTCAGATGAGTGGAGAATCATCATTGATACCGAGGCGCCGGTAGGTAGTGCGGTGGTTGACGGTATAACCCAGGACTCAGGCGTCAGCGGAAGCGACTTCATCACCAACAGTGGTAAAGCCGGTAGCCTGGTGACTGGCCACCTTTCTGCGCCGCTGGAAGCGGGTGATGTCGTGCTGGTTTCCGTCGATGGCGGATTAACCTGGCAAGAGGCGCTGGTAGAGGGTGACAAGTGGGCGTTTATCGATGAGCAGGGCCACAGCGCGGACTGGACTATCCAGACTCGCGTGGTTGACGTAGCCGGGAACTACACCGAATCCTCGCAGAAAGTGGTGCTGGATCAGGTTGCGCCAGACGCGCCGACCGACGTGGTGCGCAGCGGTAATGACGTGACCGTCACCCTGCCGGGCAGCGGCATTGTTGAGGGCGACACTGTGCTGGTGAAGAGCGGCGACATTACCGTTACGCACACCCTGACGGCTGCGGACATTGCGAACGGCAATGTGACCCTGACCATGCCTGCGGGCGGCTACACCGATATTCCGGTGGGCGCGGCGATTGTTGACGCGGCGGGTAACAGCTCGAGCTACCGCACCAGTGATTTCACCAGTACCAACAGCTTCGAAGACGATACGGAGTTCGCGGATATCAATGCGGGTCAGTGGGTGCACGGGATGCGTTTCTCCCACACGGCTGATACCGCCACCGCGGATTATGAATTCGACAGGATGGTCATCGGTGCAGGGAGCACCAACAGCCTGTATCTGTACAGCACGTCTACGGATTCTGAGATGGCGGCCAGCATGTTTGTTGACTTCCAGTATGGGGCTAAAACGATCGATTTCGTTTTCAACCCGCGATTTGCTGGCCCATCGACGGTGGTGACGTTCTACGACATTAACGGCAATGAGATTAGCTCTCAGGAGGTGAATGCCTTACTCCCTAACCGTAACGTCTCGGTGTCGTTTACCAGCCCGGATGATACGCCGGTTTACCGGATGGAGATCCACCACGAAGAGCAGGTGGGCAGCACCGGGTTTGGTTTCAGTATCGACAACCTGGTGGTAAGCGGTACGGCAACTACCGTTACGCCGGGTGAATTCCTGGCGGATAACCAGGGCGATATCTGGTACGGCGATGCGGCGGACAACCTGTATCAGGTCAGCGATGTGGCCAGCCTGACAGATGCCGTCATTCAGGGCGGCGAAGGCATGGACACCCTGAAGCTGCTGGGGGCGGATCAGCACCTTGATCTGAGCGCGCTGACGAACCCTGTTCAGTCAGTAGAGGTATTCGACATTACCGGAACAGGTGACAACACCCTGACGCTGAACGCGGGAGATGTGCTGGAGAACGCCTCACAGAATCTGTTCCACGATAACGACTTCAACCAAATGATGGTGAAGGGGAATGCTGGCGACACGGTCAACCTGAGTGACCTGTTACCGAACGATATGGACCCGGGTAACTGGACCGATGGCGGTACGGTGAATGTTGGAGGAGTGGAGTATCAGTCTTACCAGATGGAAAGCCTGAATACCGAAATCCTCGTTCAGATGGGAGTTACGGTCACGCTACAGAACCACTAATTGATGCCAGAAAACGGAGGTTCCTGACAGGGAACCTCCGGAAAGTGATTTACCAGGGATTGACCCGAACATAAACAGAATTGATTTGGAAAATAGTATGAAAAAGACCATTGCTTCTAACAACAATACCGAACCAAACATCGCTGCACTGGCGACGCTGCCGCCACTGCCTGCGGATGTTTTACTCTGGAACGACTATCAGTTCCCGCGTGAAATTCGCAACGGCGATCCGAGCGAAGATAACACCCCAACCTTCAGCGGTAAGGGTGAGCCGGGCATGACGGCAGTGATTGACCTTGGCGATGGTCAAAGCGTCCGCGTACCGGTCAATGCAGAAGGGAACTGGAGCTGGACACCTGCGCCTGCGCTGGCTGATGGCAGTTACACCTGGTCGGTTGCGCTGGAAAACAGCGCGGGCGAACGTGGGCCATCCACCGCACCGATTACCTTCACCGTTGATACGTTGGGTAATGCTGTGTCCATCAGCCACGCTGAAGATAACACCGGCACGCTGACCAACCCGCTGGCAAGCGGCAGCAGCACCGATGACGTGAACCCCGTTATTGTGGGTACGGCGACGCCGGGCTCTCTGGTCACGCTGTACGTTGACGGTAACCCGGTCGGTTCCATGACGGCCGATCCAACGACCGGCGAGTGGGCGATTGAAATCAACCCTGCGCTGGAATCCGGTAAAACCTACTCAATCACCGCAGGTGAGTACAGCGGTCCGGGGGAAATCCCACCGCCGACACGTCCGTTCCTGCTGTCCATCGATACCGTTGTTCCTACGGGGACGTTCGATCGCGTATCGGATGACGTCGGTCGCTATCAGGGCGATCTGCCTAACCCGGCGGTCACCGATGACACCACCCCAACCCTGCACGGCACTGGCCGTCCTGGGGATATCGTGTTCGTGCGCAACGGCAGCGACATCATCGGTTCCGCCACCGTTAGCACCGATGGCAGCTGGGAATATACCCTGCCTGAGCAGGATAACGGCACCGAGCTGGATGTTAGCGTGGTCTTCCGTGGCCCAACCGGCGTAGAAAGCGCGCCAACTGCGCCGTGGAAGCTGGTGGTTGACACCGAAGCACCGAACAAACCGATCATTGGTGACGTTGAGGACGATCAGGGTCCAGTTGTCGGCCCTATCCACAACGGCGACACCACCGACGACACCAAACCGGTCTTCAGCGGCGAAGGCGCTGTGCCTGGCGAAACCGTAGAATTGATTATCGACGATAAAGTCGTGGGCACTGCGATCGTGGGTGAAGACGGTAAATGGGAGGTAACCCCAGAAAATCCACTGCCAGAAGGTGAACATGAAGCCGTTGTGGTGATCGTCGATCCGGCAGGCAACGCCAGCGAACCGTCCGATCCAATCGGCTTTATCGTTGATACCCAGCCGCCGGCAAAACCGACGATCGACACCGTTTATGATGACGCAGGTCAGCTGATCGGCAATATTGCGAACGGCGGTATTACTGACGATAGCACCCCAGACTTCACCGGTACCGCCGAGCAGAACAGCCTGGTGTTTATCATCGTCAATGGCCGCACGGTTGACTCTGTAACCGCTGACGCCACCGGCACCTGGACCTGGACACCGCCGCTGGGCCTGGCGAACGGCCATTATGACGTGAGCGTTGTGGCTCAGGATAAGGCGGGTCTGCGTTCTGAACCGTCTGACACCTTCTCGTTCGATCTGCTGGCGGGCGGTATTCCAACAGCACCGGCGATCACCGACGTGATCGATGATGTTGCCGCACATGTAGGTACGATCCAGAACGGGGGTATCACCAACGACGATCGTCCGACCATCACCGGTACCGCGCAGGATGGCACCACCGTTTATCTTTATGATGGCGCTAATCCGAACCCAATCGGCAGTGCCGTGGTGACGGGTGGCCGCTGGACTATTGATTTCGACACCGCGCTGGCGCAGGGCGAGCACCGTTTCCGCGCTGTGGCGGTAGATGTCACCGGTAACCGCAGCCCGGAAACCGGCGAGTGGGTCATTATCGTTGACTCCGTCGACCCGCTGGCGGCGACCGACATTGAACTGTGGGACGATTTCGGCACGCCGGGTCTCATCGCCAATGACGACACCACCGATGACAACACCCCGACCTACCGTGGTAAGGGTGAGCCTGACGGCACCGCGATTATCGATCTGGGTGACGGCAAAACCGTGCGCGTACCGGTAGACGGCGAAGGTAACTGGAGCTACACCCCGGCCCCTGCGCTGGCGGACGGCGACTACACCTGGAAAGTCTCCATCGAAGATAAAGCGGGTAACGTAGGCCCGGCTTCGGATCCGATCCACTTTATCGTTGATACCAGCCGTAACGGCGTCTCCATCAGCCACGTTGTGGACGATGAAGGTCTGCTGCAGGGCAACCTGGGCAGCGGCAGCCACACCGACGACACGACCCCAACGGTTGTGGGCCGCGCGACGGCTGGCGCACTGGTGAACGTGTATGTTGACGGCAAAATTGCAGGTAGCGTGCAGGCAGATGCCGTGACCGGTGAGTGGCAGTACACCATTAACCCGGCACTGACGGTGGATGCACTGTATAAGATCACTGCGACTGAAAACGCAGGCGCAGGTGAAAGCGCGCAGACCGCACCGTTTGAGCTGACGCTGGATACCCGTGTACCGGTAGGCTCTCTGGATCGTATCGCCGATGATGTGGGTATTGTGCAGGGCGACCTGGCCAACCCGGCGGTGACCGATGACACCACGCCAACGCTGTACGGTAAGGGTGTGGCTGGCGATGTGGTGTTCATTTACGACGGTACTTCGCCGATCGGCTCTGTGACCGTAGGTGCGGATGGTGCCTGGAACTTTACGCTGCCTCAGCAGAACAACGGTAGCGAGCTGTCTCTGACGGCAGTATTCCAGAGCCCGACCGGCGTGAAGAGTGCCCCAACGGCACCGTGGAACCTGACCATTGATACAGAAGCACCGAATGTGCCTGTTATCACCGGCATGTATGACGACGCAGGCGCGCTGATTGTCGACGGCAGCCGTTCACGCGATACGACGCCTGAGCTGCGCGGTACGGCTGAGAAGGACAGCCTGGTAAAAATTTACGTTCCAGGCAGCAATGTGCCGGTTGGCTCGGTGTATGCGGATGCGGACGGTAACTGGTCGTGGACCTCTCCGGCGCTGTCCGATGCGCAACATGATTTCTATGTGAGAGCGCAGGACAAAGCGGGCAACGTGTCGGGTGAGTCCAACCACTATGGTCTGGAAGTCGACACGCAAACAACCACGCCTGTTATCGTGGGCGCGTACGATGACGTCGCTGGCGGCGTGTATAACGGTCTGGTCGCTAATGGCGGCGTGACGAATGACAAAACGCCAGAACTGCGCGGGACGGCGGAAGCCAACAGCGTGGTGTACATCGTGGTGGATAACTACGGCACCGTTGCGGGCTCTGTGAAGGCAGATGCGAGTGGTAACTGGAAATTCCAGGTCGCCACTAACTACAACGTAGAGTACACCTTCCATGCTTACTCTGTTGACCCGGCGGGTAACCGCTCGGCGGATTCCGCGAAGTTTGCAATCACGGTGGATACGGTCAATAACGCGCCAGTCATTACCGGTTCCTTCGACGATGTAGCGGGCGGGGTATATAACGGCCTGGTGGGCAACGGCGGCGTCACTAACGACAGAACCCTGGATCTGCGCGGGACGGCGGAAGCGGGCAGCGTGGTGTATATCATCAACCCGGCAAACGGTGGGATCCATGGTTCAACCACGGCAGGTGCGAATGGACAATGGTCCTTCCCGCTGACGACCAACTATAACCAGCAGTACAACTTCCAGGCTTATTCTGTTGATAAGGCCGGAAACCGTTCTGTTAACTCGACGAACTTCGCAATCACTGTGGATACGGTCAATAACGCACCTGTGATTATGGGGACTTACGATAACGTTCAGGGCGGCGTGTATAACGGTCTGGTGGGCAACGGTGGTGTCACTAACGACAGAACCCTGGATTTGCGCGGGACGGCGGAAGCGGGCAGCGTGGTGTATATCATCAACCCGGCTAACGGTGGGATCCATGGTTCGACCACGGCGGGTGCGAATGGGCAATGGTCCTTCCCGCTGACGACCAACTATAACCAGCTGTATAACTTCCAGGCTTACTCTGTCGACAGAGCCGGAAACCGTTCCGGGAACTCCGCTACCTATGGGGTGACCATTGATACAGTTAACGCTGCACCAGTGATCACCAGCGTGATGGATAACGTCGGGACGACGACGGGCAATGTTGCCAACATGGGTAAAACCGATGACAACACGCCAACATTGAACGGTACGGCAGAAGCGGGCAGCACCGTTTATGTCGCGGTGAATGGTACGACGTACAGCACGACTGCAGCAGCCAACGGCAGCTGGAGCGTGACGCCGTCTGCGCTGCCGCTGGGTAACCATACCTTTAGCGTGTTCTCCATCGACAAGGCGGGTAACCAAAGTGCGGGTGTTTCGCGTAGCCTGACCGTAGAAGCGCCGAAAACCAGCGGCTACGAAAACTTTGATGCTTACGCGGAGAAAAATTACGGCAAAGGGACCGTTACGCTGAACAGTGGTCTGAAATTCACCTTAAGCGATAACTACTATCCGGGTTATGGCGGCAGTATTGGATATAATGCGGTATACGGCAAAGGTCTGACACCGTTTGGCAATATGACCATGCATTTTGATGGCGTGAATGCGGTGAGCATGACCATCCATGGTGCGAATGATGCAGTGCAGTCCAGCGTCGTGAAGTCAACGTATACCGTCTACGATACGGAAGGCAAGGTTATCACGTCGGGTTATTTACCTTCGGGTTCTGCGCCTGACTATAACGCGCTTTTCTCCATCAATGCGCCTGCTGGACGTGAAATTGGCGATATCGTGTTCAATATGGGGCGTGGTGTCAGCAGCGGTCTGTCTGGTGGTGGTAACACCCTCAACACAGACCAGTACTGGATTGATGATGTGCGTTGGACGGTTAACACCTCCCGTTCTGCGTCAAGAAGTATGATGCTGAATGCGGATGAGCAGCATGACGATAACGCCATCGCGGTAAGTACGCTGAACGATCGTGAGATCAACCTGGATAACCTTCAGCACAAGACGATTGATATTACCAACAGCAAGCAGGACAAGCTGAATATCAGTCTGAACGACGTGCTGACCCATGCTGAAAAAGACATGTTTATCGCCGATGGCAATAAACAGCTGATGGTTCAGGGTAACAAAGGCGATGTGGTGAACCTGAGCGATCTGCTGCCTGACAACACCGATCCGGGTAACTGGACCAATGCCGGTAACGTCAAGGTGTCTGGCGTCGAGTACCAGGTGTACCAGGTAGAAAACCTGGACGTGGAACTGCTGGTGCAAACCGGCGTCACCGTCAACGTGAATAATCACTAACTTAAACTTTTCCAGGCCCCCGAAAGGGGGCCTGTGGAGGATTTATGACTTTTTTCAAGACCTCTTTATTCGCGGCGCTGTTTACCTCCTCCGCATTTATCCTTCATCCGGCGCTGGCGGCTGAAAACTTTGGGAAGACGTATCAACCCGTTGCGCCTGTCGGCCAGACGCAAACGCAGGTGGTTTACTACCGTGACGCCAGCAATACGGCGGGCGGCGCGGCGCACATTTATGTCGATAACGAATTCCACGACGCGCTGCTGCCGGGCGGCTTTACTACGTTCTGTCTGGCACCGGGTAAGCACAACCTGGGTGCGTATCAGAACGATGCGCCACAGTATCGTGGCAAAGAGCAGGGCTACAATGTCGAAATGAGCGGCGGTCAGACCTACTTCGTACGCGTCAGCCAGACCATGAACGCGGTGCCGGAAGCGCGCACCCGTGAGCAGGCGGAAAAGGATCTTGCTGGCCTGCGTGAGCAGATTCACGTGCTGTCTCGTGCGTCCAGCGTCGAAGCCTGTAACTACCTGCCAGCGCCGCAGTACAAAGATTACACCCTCTCCGGCGATGTGATGTTCCGCTTTGGACAGTCCAGTGAGAAAGGGGTTTCTGCCAGGGGTCATCAGGCCGTTAAAGAACTGGTGGCGACAATCAAACGTGAAAACGTTGAGCTGAAGCAGATCCAGGTCATCGGCCATACCGACCCTATCGGCAGCGATCGCAGCAACTATGCGCTGGGTCTGAAGCGCGCGCAAACCGTGCGTAGCATGCTGGTGAAAAACGGTATTCCTGCCCGTCTGATGAGCGCATCAAGCGTGGGGAGCGATGAGCCCGTGGCCAACGGCTGCAACGCATCCGATAAAAAAGCGCTGGTGGCGTGCTATGCGCCTGACCGCCGTGTTGTGGTCCGCGTCAGCGGCGATCAAGATGTGAGCGCATCCGCACAGAAATAACCACTCTCCGCTGCCTTCCCCCCAGGGGAAGGCACGTTTTCCCCGGTTCAAACCTATTTCGTATCAAAAAATAAGCAGTTCCATTGAGACAGGTCTCATTAAGGCAAGACCATTCCGCGTGACAGAATATTCTTATTCCACCGCAAAAAGTTATTTTATCTTTTTGATTTTAATGAATTTTAATAACCAGGAATACACGAAATATGGAATCCTCAATGGCCAATACCCAGGAGGAGCAGCTGCACGCCATCGCCCGCGATACCCGACTTAATGATGACTCCCTGCTAAGAAGCATTGCATGGCTGTCGGAGCATTATGGACTGGGTAAAAGCGATGATGTTTTGCTGGCTGGTCTGCCTGTTGAACAAACCCTCACACCCTCTTTAGCGCTTGATGCGCTTAAAAACGCCGGTATCACCGGGGGGCTCATCAAGCGTAACAGTGCTGAACTGCCCGAGCAGGTTTTCCCGATGATCCTGCTGCGTAAGGGCGCGGGCGGCATGGTGCTGCTGGCGCGCGAGCGTCGTAAAAATGCCGATGATAAATGGGACCTGTTTTACTCCCTGATCATGCCAGAAGTGGGCGACGAGCCAGTTGAGCTGAACCATCAGGCGCTTAGCGAGCTGTACGTCGGCTATGCTATTGCCGCAAAACCAACGGCGCGCATTGACAGCCGGGTGAGCGATATTGCCCCACCGCAGCCGAAGGGCCACTGGCTGTTCAGTACTCTGTGGCGCTATCGCAGCTACTACCGCAGCGCCGCGCTGGCTTCGGTGCTGGTAAACGTGCTGGCGCTGGCGTCCGTCTTCTTTACCATGAACGTTTATGACCGCGTTATCCCCAACCAGGCGTTTACCACGCTCTGGTCGCTGGCGATTGGCGTGCTGGTGGCGATGGTCTTTGAGGCCGTCACCCGTACGGTGCGTGCGCACCTGCTCGATACCGCCGGGAAAAAAGCGGATTTGATCGTCGGCAGCGTTCTGTTTCGTCAGTCTCTCGCGGTAAAAATGGAGCATAAGCCGGCCTCTTCCGGCTCGTTTGCCAACCAGCTGCGCGAATTTGAATCCGTCCGTGACTTCGTCTCTTCCGCCACGCTCGCGACCATTGCCGACTTGCCTTTTGTGCTGCTGTTTATCGGCATTATTTTTGCCATCGGCGGATCGCTGGCCTTTATTCCAATGCTGATGCTGCCGATGATCCTGCTGGTCAGTCTGCTGATCCAGTGGCCGCTGGCGAAAGTCATGAAAGCCAGCCTGCAGGAAGCGTCGTTAAAGCAGGGGGTATTGATTGAATCCATCGAAGGGATGGAAACCCTGAAGTCAGTTGGCGGTGAATCCTGGATGCAGAGCCGCTGGCAGAAATTCAGCGCCATGCAGTCCACCAGCTCTGCCGCGTCGAAGCACTACTCTGCACTGGCTATGAACTCGGTGAGTTTCCTGCAACAGCTACAGACAGTGATGCTGATCGTCACCGGCGTGTATCTCATTGATGCCGGGAACCTGACTCAGGGTGCGCTGATCGGTACCGTGATGCTGGCCGGCCGCGTGACTGCGCCCTTAAGCCAGGTGATTGGTCTGGCAGTGCGTTATCAGCAGGCGAAAGCCGCGCTCTCCTCATTGAACAGGCTGATGGCACATCCTACCGATCGCAGCAGCGACATTGATTACATCAAACAGCCTGAACTGAACGGCGATATTGAGCTGAAAGGCGTGACCTTCTCTTACCCCGCACCGCCGATGCAGCCTAACCCGGAGATCCTGAAGGGCGTCAACCTGACGATTAAACCGGGCGAGCGCGTAGCGATTGTGGGCAAAATTGGCAGCGGTAAATCGACCCTGCTGCGCATCATTGCGCGCCTCTATACCCCGGTGAAAGGGCAGCTTTTCAGCAGCGGGCTGGATGTCAATCAGATCGAACCGTCTGACTGGCGTAACAACGTCGGCTTTGTTGGCCAGGAAGCGCGTCTGTTTTACGGCACCCTGCGTGAAAACATCATGATTGGCCGCCAGAACGCCTCGTCCGATGATTTTCTGCACGTGCTGCGCCTGACCGGGCTGGACCAGATTGCTGCACGTCATCCACGCGGCATCCACATGCCTGTCGGTGAGCAAGGGAACAGCCTTTCCGGCGGTCAGCGTCAGCTGGTATCCCTGGCCCGAACGCTGCTGGCGAGACCGAATCTGCTGCTGCTGGATGAACCCACCAGCGCGATGGATGCCCAGACGGAAGCCCTGTTCTTACAGCATCTGAAAGTGGCGACAGCCGGGCACACGCTGGTGGTGGTCACCCATCGCCCGTCGCTGCTGGCGCTGGTGGACCGCATGATCGTTATTGATGACGGCAAAATTGTGGCGGATGGCCCTAAACAGCAGGTTCTGGCCGCACTGAACGGCGCACCCGCCAATGACAGCCATCCAGCGAAAGCCGCTAGCGGAAAACAGCCCGTGGAGGCAAGCGCATGACATTCTTCAAACGCAACACTAAACAAAAAAACCTGTCGGCGCGCGACGCCGCCTGGATGAGCGATATTCAGGAAGCTCTGTTCTCCCAGACCACGCCGAAATCCCGTCTGGTACTCTGGCTGATCCTGGTGGTCTTTGCCGGTTTCTTAACGTGGGCGCATTTCGCCAAAGTGGAAGAGATCACTAAAGGTGACGCCAAAATTGTCTCTAAAAGCCGTGAGCAGGTGATTCAAAGCCTGGAAGGCGGGATCCTCGAAGAGATGAACGTGCGTGAAGGCGACATCGTCGAGCCGGGTCAGGTGCTGCTCAAGATTGACCCGACCCGCGCCCAGTCCAGCTATCAGGAGACGCTGCGTAAAGTGGTGGCCCTTGAAGCAACCGTTAACCGCCTGCGTGCGGAAGCCTACGGTCTGCCGCTGACCTTTAGCGATCGCGTTAAGCAGTACCCTTCCGAAGTAGACCTGGAAACGCGCGCCTATAACAGCCGCAAACAGGCGCTGGAAGAGGGCGTGGCCTCGTTAGAGAAAAGCTATCGCCTGGCGCAGAACGAAATTGCCATGTCCGAACCGCTGGCCGCACGGGGTCTGCTCTCGGAAGTAGAATTGCTGCGCATGCGCCGTCAGGCGAACGATCTGCAGTCGCAGATTGTCGAGCGCCGTAACCGCTACCAGGCAGATGCCAACGCCGAGCTGATTCGTCAGGAGCTGGATCTGGTGCAGGCCGAAGAGAACCTGACGGGACGCGCCGACGTGGTAAGCCGTACCACCATCACCGCGCTGGTGCGCGGAACGGTGAAAAACGTGCGCGTCACCACCATCGGCGGCGTTATTCAGCCCGGTGAACATATTATGGAAATCGTCCCGCTGGAAGATCAGCTGCTGGTGGAAGGGAAGATCAAACCGTCTGACGTGGCCTTCCTGCACGCCGGGTTACCGGCGATGGTGAAGATCACCGCGTACGATTTCGGTATTTACGGTGGTCTGAAAGGACATGTTTCTCTCGTCAGCCCGGATACCCTGAAAGACGACGCAAAAGCCGCCGCAGGCCGCCCTGACGATACCTATTACCGGGTAATGGTCTTAACCGACAGCAGTACGCTGACGGCGGGGGGCAAATCACTGCCAATCATCCCCGGCATGATTGCCACGGTTGAAATTCGCACCGGTGAAAAAACCATTCTTGATTACCTGTTGAAACCTATCTTCAAAGCGAAGGAAGCATTCCGCGAGCGTTAATATGAAAAGTGATTCAATGTTTGTGCAGCGCCGTCTGGCGGCGCTGCTGACGGCCGCGGCGTGCCTGGCTTCGGCTAAAAGTGCAGCCAATAGTGATGGTTTATTAGCCTTTGAGCCTGCAGCCCCTGTGGTAAAATCTCGCATGGTGATGGCTTCCACGCCGCCTGCGCCAGCCGCGCCGTTAGTGGAGCAGTCATCCGTGAAAAAAACGGCTGCGACGCCGAAGCGTGAAAACCTTGCCCTGGCTGCAACGGCCCGGGCGCCTAGCGAAGGTGAGATTCGCGCCCTGTTTAATGATGCGGTCAATACCGCGCTGAGCATCAGCCCGGAAGTGCGTGGCGCGCACTACAACACTGAAGCGGCGGAAGCCAACGTGGACGAAGCCAAAGGTCAGCGCTGGCCGCAGATTGACGTCGGTACCCGTTCCAAAAGCTATCAGTTTGGTGGCGGTGAACGCCGCTACAGTGACAGCCGACCGGCGGTGACCGTCAATATGGCGACCACGCTGCTCGATTTTGGCCGCACCAGCAACACCATTAAAAGCCGTGAGGCACTGCATGACGCGGCGAAAAATAACGTCGATGCCCAGGCGGAAGATATCGCCTGGCAGGTCAGCAGCTCACTGGTTGAGCTGAGCAAACAGCGCCAGATCATCAGCCTGAGCCAAAAGTATGTGGCCCGCATGAACGAGCTGGTCAACATGCTGGACGGGATTGTGAAAGTCGATCAGGGACGTCGCAGTGAGCTGACTCAGGCGCGTGGACGCTTGCTTCAGGCGCAGTCATCACTGGACACGGCGGTTTCGCGGGCTCGTGATGTTGAAATCACCCTTAACCGCCTGTTGGGGGATAAAAAAGTGCCCCTGCCAGCGGCGACCGTCTGGAACCTGAAGCCGGGAGAGTTGACGACACAGCTGACGGCCATCGACAGCCATCCGACGATTCGCCAGGCAAAGGCGGAAACCGCGTCGGCGCTGGCGGATGCGGACGCCGCGCGCTCTGCATCTTACCCGACGGTAACCTGGAACGTGGGCAAAAGCACCGGACGTGATGAACTGGGGCGTGAACAGTCCTGGGAGACGGGTGTGAACGTGAGCTGGCCGATTTTCCGCGGCGGTTCTCAACGCGCCGCAGAACTCTCTGCCGCGCGTCGGGCTGATGCCAGCAGAGAAACGATTGAAAAACAATTACGCGATTTGGATAACCGCGTACGCGCGGCCGATCAGGATGCCCGTAGCATGCTGGAACGCGCTGAGCTGTACCATGACTTAGCCTTTGAATCCGATCGTATTCGCCATGATTTCTTCGATCAATGGTACCACCTTGGCAGACGAACCCTGCTGGATGTGCTGAGTGCAGAAAGTGATTATTACGGTAACCAGGTTGCAGAAGCCACCAACCGCTTTGACGCTTACGCTGCAATATTTCGTAGTTATGCCAGTGCGGGAACATTATTGCAGTGGCTGAGAAATCAATAATCAGCCGTTTATAATGAGCCACACAGCAGGCACAGAAAGAGAGTGCAGATGAATCAGTTTTCAGGAAAAAAAATCTATATTGCCTTACTCGACGATCATCCCATTGTGCGCAAAGGGCTGGAAATTATTTTCAGCCAGGAGCCGGATTTCGAACTGAAAGGCAGCTTTGCAAACCGCATCGATCTGATTAACTTTTTACGTACCAATCGTATCGATGTGCTGATCCTGGACTATTTACTCGGTGATGAAGATATCGACGGATTACCAATGATAAAACAGCTGATGAGTAATTTTCCGTGGCTGAAAATATTAATCTCATCAACGCTGGAAAATACTGCCATTGTCCGTATGGCGCTGAAGGCAGGCGTGCGCGGACATATTGGTAAAAGCCGTGATGCCTCGGAAGTTGTGGATGCCGTGCGCCGCGTGGCGGCGGGCCACATCTGCCTGTCCGAAAGCATGGAGAAGGAGTTTTATCTTATCTCCGAGCCAGCGACGTCCGGTGATGCTGAAGACGAGAAGCAGGTCATCGACGGGATTGGCCGTCTGGACCAGCTTTCTGCGCGGGAGCTGGAAGTGCTGCGCCTCTTTCTTTCTGGTATGTCCGTGCTGCAAATCTCCGAGAAGTTCAGCCGTAGCCGCAAAACCGTTAGCGGCCAGAAGAAATCTGCGATGAAAAAGCTGGGTGTGAAGACCGATCCTGAGCTGTTCCTTTGGCACGACCAACTGCTGTGATGACCTACCTGTAGATGTCTCTATAGCCGGGGAGCCTGAGGCTCCCTTTACTTTTCAGCCTTACTGTTGCGCAGCGCCGTCGCCAGGTCACTAATAGAGCACGGCTTAAAGAGACAATCATTCATCCCCGCCTGTAAACAGCGTTCTTTAATCTCATGCATCGCATTAGCCGTAAACCCAATAATCCATGCGGGCGACCGGCCCTGTTCGCGCTCTGCATTACGCATCATCCCCGTTAGCTGATAGCCGTTGATGCCGGGCATATTGCAGTCGGTAATAACGACATCGAACGCTGTATTGGCCCAGATCTTTAGCGCTTCATCGCCGCCGGCAGCCAGGTGCGCATGCTGTCCCAGCCACGCCAGCTGTTTGGCTAACAGGATTCGGTTTGCGGGATTGTCATCCACCACCAGCACATTCAGTGCCGGCATTTTTTCATCCTCAACAAGAGGCTCGGCGTGAGGAGTGACCGCGCGGGTTACTTTAGGCAGGGAAAAAGTGGCCCTGACCGTGGTGCCAACATGTTTTTCGCTGGTGAGCGTGAGCGTGCCGTTCATACTTTCACAGATGGTCCGGCTGATATATAGCCCCAGGCCGGTACCCGCCCGGCGGTTATCGGCCTGGCTGAAAGGCTTGAACAACGCAGCCTGCTGGCTGGCATCAATACCGACGCCGCTATCCTGCACCTCGATAATAAACTCGACATTATCGGTGCCCGCTTCCTCACGTTGCCGTAAGGTCAGCGTTACGCTGCCGCGATCGGTGAACTTAATCGCGTTGCTCAGCACGTTGGAGAGCACCTGCTTAATGCGCAGCGGGTCGGCGTAGACCTCATACAGCGCCTCCGTCGGAAAGACTTTATTCAGCTGGATATTCTTCTCCGTTGCCACCCCCTGGAATACCCGCATCATGTTGTCGATGAGTTTGCCAAACTGGACGGGTTCCGGATTAAAATCGAGATGCCCGCCCTCGATCCGTGAGATATCCAGAATATCGCCAATCAACCCCACCAGACCCTCAGCCGAGTCGTAAGCGACTTCCAGCGCCTGAATATCGTGTTCGCCCCGACGTCCTTTCTTCAGCACGATGTCGAGCATGCCGATGATCGCGTTCATCGGGGTACGGATCTCGTGGCTCATGGTTGACAGGAACACGGATTTTGCCCGGTTGGAGTCTTCCGCCCGCTCTTTCGCCTCGCTCAGCTCCGCCAGCAGCGATTCACGTTCGGTGAGCATGTCGCGCAGCTGGGTGAGCTGCTCGTTCAGTTGCCTGCGCAGCGCCGCCTTACGTACAATCTGTCGGCGTAAATAGAGCGCCCATCCCAGCGCTAATAACACCAGAACGCCGCTGAAGACGCCCGTGGCGATCAACACCTCGCGATAGCGATACCAGAAGCTGTCGACCACCACCAGTTCGTTAGGTTTCCAGCGATTCGCCACATTTTCCAGCTCAATGGGAGAGATGCTCAGTAAGACTTTATCCAGAATGCTCTGCAGTTCCGGGCTTGCCAGCCCCACGCCAAAGGAGATCCAGGCGGGGGATTCGCCAACGATCGACACCACCTTCAGCTTGTCCTGAAAATTGGTGTATATCTGGTAATCCGTCATGACCAGAATACCTATCGCCGCATCGGCTTCACCGCTGGTGATGCTGGAGAGCAACTGCGATTCATTGCCCACATGCACAATCTTAATTTCCGGGTAACGCTCGCGCACCATCTGTTCGATGCCAATATTTTTCACCAGCGCCAGGCGTTTTCCGCGCAGGTCGGCCAGTGAGTGAATATCGTTACGCGAGGTTGACGTCGCGAGAGAAAACGCGCTGCGCAAGTAGGGGCGGGTGAAGAGGAGCTGATCCCGGCGTGCTTCGCTTGGCGTTACCGACGCGAGCATGTCGGCCTGGCCGTGGTTGACCTGAGCGATCAAATCATCGGTGGTATTGCCGGTCTCAAAGCGAAAGCGCAATCCGGTACGCAGCGATACCACGGAAAAGAGATCGGCCACGACGCCGCGCAGCACACCTTTATTATCAATAAAGGAGACCGGTGCGGCATTATCCTGGCTGTATATCAGCACGTTTACCTCAGGATGACGGGCAATCCACGCTTTCTCCTGGTCGGTAAAAACCAGGGACTTGGTTCCCTGAGCAATATCGACGCGATCGGGCTGCCAGCGGCGGTAGAGGTCCAGCTTTTCCTCTTCGGGCACGGCGCGAATCGTTGCGTTGATGATCTGGTTAAGCTGCGGGTTACTCTGGCTCAGGGCGAACCCCACCTCGCGGTTGGGGAGCCGCGAGAAGCGCTCAATGTGAATGTTATTTAAATAGTTTCGGCTCAGCGAATAGCTGTTACCCAGATAGGCGCGCGACTGACCAAATGCCACGGCGCTCAGCGCCTCCTGGTAACTGTCAAACAGGCGAAAACGTGCTTTAGGATAGGCCGCTTTTACCTGCGCGAGGGGCAGGTAGTCCCTGACCATCGCGACATCGGTGTCGGCAAGATCGTCGGCAAGGGGCTGGGTGTCGCGGTCGTTAATACCTAATACCGGCTTATCGCTGGCATAGGGTGTTGAGAAAACAAAGGCGTCATTCGCCTCGAAGGCGGCGACAGACGGGATAAGATCGATTTCACCGCGGGCGAGCGCCTGCCACAGCTCTTCCGGCGAGTCGTACATTTTGACCCGAACGGGCAGGTTAAGCTGCCAGGAGACCAGGCCAATATAGTCGGCGCTCAGCCCTTCATATTCATGACGCATATTGCGCATACCGAAGGGGGGCGCGTCATAGCCTGTAATGCCGACCGCCAGATTTTGCCTCTGCTTCAGCAGCGTTGCCTGATCCCCGGTAAGCGGCAAGCGATTCATGCCCTCAATGGGCGTGCGCATCAGAATTTTATAATCTTCACTGTTTGCCGACGGCGTACCGGGTAAAAATAAAACCAGAAACAAAAAAAGACGAAGGTAGTGGTGCATCACTTTTTATAACGCTCCTGCGGATAAGGTCCTGATAGTGACATTCTGATGAGACGGGAAAAGCATTGTTATAAGACCAGGCTTGGTTATTATTCTGGTAATCATCCATATCGAAAAGCGCAATGTCTGGTCAGGAACGTTATTATTTCTGCGCTATATACCCAATAATAATATAAACCCATATCTTCATCTGCTTTTTAACGTATAAACCTTTATTTATTCCCGTGATGACGGAAACATCAAGACGGGTCTTGTCGCTTACTTTACACGCGGATGGGAAAATAATTCTCACATTTATTTCATTTACTGAGCCAGGACGATGCGCCCATCTTTTCTTCCTTATCCCTCTGCGACGAAACAAAAAGCATTGCGCCAGCAATTTTCTGCGCTGGCGGAGCAGTATCGTCATGCCATGGCCGTCGCGGATTACGCGACCGCTTCCCGCTGCTGCGAAAAAGCGCTGGCCGTTCTGCCGAACAATATGTCGGTACAAAGCGATTATGCCCTGAGCCTGATGCGTGAGGGAAAGCATGACCGGGCTTATAAGGTTTATCGCAAGATTTATCAGTCACTCCGCCGTCACGAAGCGTCAGAAACCTGGCTTGATGGCCTGGCGGAACTGTGCGGACATATGGGCAAAACGGCTGAAATGCGCGCCTACGGTCTGGAATCATTGACCCTCTCTGACCAGCGTTTTCGCCAGGGAACCGTCTGGCCGCTGCCCCAGACGCCACCGCCCCCTTTTCAGGCGGATTGCCGCGAAAAGAATATCATCGCGTTTAGTTTGTACGGCGACCAGCCGCGCTACTGCGAAACCTTAATTAAAAATATCGCTGCCGCCGGGGAGCTGTTTCCTGCGTGGCGCTGCCGCGTCTATCTCGATAATTCCGTGCCGCAACACGTCTGGCAGAGGCTGGAGCTGGCGGGAGCAGTGCTGGTAGATATGAGCCATGAAAAGGAGATCTACCCGACGCTGTGGCGTTTTCTGGTGATTGATGACCCGCAGGTCGACCGCTTTTTGGTGCGTGACGCCGACTCCTTGCTGTCCGAGCGGGAACAAGTCTGCGTGGAAGCCTGGCTGCGTTCACCGTTTTATTTCCACCATATGCGCGACTACTTTACCCATACCGAACTGCTGCTGGCCGGGATGTGGGGCGGCTGTGGTGGGGTGATCCCAAATGTGGAAGGGATGATGCGTCAGTTTGTGGCGGGCTATCAGGGCAGCGCGCGTTTCACCGATCAGTATTTCCTGAAGGTGGCGCTGTGGCCCACCGTCCGGCAGAGCATTCTGAATCACGACGACATTTTCGCGTTTCACCATGCCCAGCCCTGGCCCGCACACCCGCCTGTCCGTTGGGATGCAGAGCATTTTCATGTTGGCAGTAATGCCGGTTTTACCGTACTGGCGGGGCCGAGCGAGAAAGCTGATGGTGAAAAGCAGGCCGTTGCGCTACGGATTGATGGCGTGAGCTATCGCTATACGGCGCTGGTGCGTAACGGGCAGTGGACATTACCGGTGCCTTTCTTCCTCGCCGACCGTTTTCGTCAGGGGGAGATGCAGGTGGAGGCGATCAGAGATACCGGTATGTGAGTCGTTACTCAAGAGACGCGATCTGCATACCAACCTGCACCAGCAGCTCCGTCTCGAGACCCGAGTGGTGATACACCTCGTACTGCACACCATCCACGGTGACAGACCCTCTGGCTTTCATCCACTCTCCCGGCTCTGAATCCGCGGGGAGCAGGTCGGAAAGATTAACCGGTTCTCCGGACGTCCCTTTTATCAGCCATTGTTTACTGTTGTCATGAATAAAAAGGCTCTCCTCGTGCTGAACTAAAATTTCATCGAGGGTGATTTCCATCAGGGCCGGAACGTTATCGTTAATTGCCTCGTCCGTGTGGGCTTCTGTGCTGTTGTCGCTGTTATTGTTCATCACGAAGTAACCTGTTTACGCATAGCAAATCTGCCCGATTTTTACCTGCTACAGAAAAAGGGAACAATAAGGTCGGTCTTATAAAAGGCGATCGACGTTATTCGCAAAAACAAGACCGACCTTAATCAGAGCTGGCGCCCGTATTGCTAAAATTCCCGCAAATTATGGCGGGTAATCAGGCAATGCGGTCCGACGCGTAGTTGCTAAAATAGAGGCAACCACTTTACTGGCCCCTCCAATTCTTCTCCTCAGGGAACGACACAACGATGCGTTTTTTATCTGCCCGGTTGATCAGCCTGTTTTTACTGTTGTGCAGTGTCGGGCAGATTCAGGCCCAGGAACTGTCTCTGCAACGCCGTGTGCAGGTCAATGCGCCGCACGTCCAGTTTAATGCTGATGTGCAGCAGTGGCTGGATAACAACCAGACCCTTCACGTGGGCGTCTGGGGGCAGCCGCATCCCCCCTTGAGTGAAGGCATGGGGCACGGGCTTTTCAGCGGCATTGCTGCCGATTATCTGGCGCTGCTGGAGGATAGCCTTAAGGTCAACGTCAAACTGCATTATTACAGCCATAGCCGCGATGCGTTCCAGGCGTTGCGCCGTCATGACATTCAGATGGTGGCGATGTGGAACCCGGAACTCTGGCCAAACCCGGATCTGGTATCCACGCCGCCATGGCTGCTGGATAAGGCGGTCTTAATGACCACCCGCGATCGGGCTGACGACGCACGAGAAGCAATCCCCAGGAAACTGGGGCTGATGTCTGATACCAGCGCCAGCCCGGCGCTGCGTCGTTACTACCCTGGCAGCACGCTCCGTTTTCAGTACTGGTACCCTTCAGCCGTCAGCGCACTGGCCTTTAAGCAGATAGACGCGCTGTGGATTAACCGCGCCAGTGCGGAATACCTCACCCAGTATCATCAGGCCCAGGGGCTGCACTGGCGCTATAGCCCGGCGCTGCCCAATCTGAACATGAGTTTTGGCGTGGATCGCCAGCTACCGCAGTTGGCGGAAGCCATCAACACGGTGTTTAAACATATTCCGTTAGCCAGCCGTTTGCGTATCACCAACAGCTGGGGGCTCAACCGGAGCTTCGTGATTACCACCAACCCGCTGGCGCTGGATCAGGAGGAAGAGAACTGGCTGCGTGAGCACAGCCAGATCCAGGTGATCCTGGACAGCCGCCAGCGTCCGCTGTCGTTTGTGGAGGAGGGATCGCCCGCGGGTCTGGTGGTTGATCTGCTCAATCAGTTTAGCGAGCAGTACGATATTCACTTCACGATCCTGACCGCCGGTAGCGACGCCGAACTGAACGCCCTGAAGCGGGACAACCCGGATGCGTTGATGCTCAGTCTGCAGACCGACATATCGCAAAAGTCTACCGCGAGCATGGCGATGACCTCACCATTGCTCACCACGCCCTCTGTGGTGGTGATGGATCAGGAGATCAAACGACCGGACGATTTTTCCCAGCTGAAGGGCGAAAAGCTGGCGATCATGGCCGATGACCCGCTGATCCACTGGCTTGAAACCTGGTATCCCACCATCCAGCTGGTGCCGTTAACGAAGATGGATGATGCGCTCGCGCGGCTGAAAAAAGGCGAGGTGCGCGGCGTGATTGCGCCGCAGTTTATCGCCAGCTATCTGGTGACGCGCCATCATCCCACCCGCTTTCATCTGGCGGTGACGGTACCCGTACCGCCCATGGATGTGGTGATTGCCGCACAAACCGACACCAGCCAGCCGATTAATATTCTCAATAAAGCGCTGGCGGATATGCAGCCGCAGGCGTTGATGCAACTGGCGGGCGACTGGCGACAGGCCGCCATCGACAATAGCGAAACCTGGGCACAAAGCACGGTACTCAATTCACTGGTCTGGGGCGTGCTGCTTCTGCTGGTGGTCACCGGATGTTGGCTGTGGATCCAGTATCTGCGCGCCGCGCTGCGTCGCGGGAACGTCTGGCAGCAACAGCTTGCCGAACAGTTGCGTTTTACCCAGGCGCTTATAGACGCCTCACCCGTGGCGCTCTATGTGCGCGATCGCAATGGAAACCTGCTGCGTTACAACCAGGTCTGGGCGGAAACCATCGGTCAGCCGGGGGAGGTATTTCAGGGGCAGCCTGTAACGGCAATTAGCATTGCCGAACCGGCGGTGCTGGCGAACCTGGAGGCGAAATACCAGCAGGCGTTACAGGATGGTCAGCCGCAGAACTGGTCTGAAATCTGTACGATCAACGGCCAGCGACGTTATCTGCAGGGTTGGATTGTGCCGTGGCATGATGGCCAGGGCGATATCTGCGGCCTGATTGGCGGCTGGCTGGATGTCACGGAAAAAGAGCAGCTGATTGCCCAGCTTTCAGAGACAAAAAGTAATCTGGAACAGGCGATCGGCAGTAAGAACGCGTTTATGCAGAGCATGGGGCATGAGGTGCGCACGCCGCTCAGCGTGATCACCGGCCTGCTGGAGATGGAGCTTCAGGCGCTGGAGGCGCGGCATGAGCATAATGAAAACCTGAATCTGATCTGGGAATCTTCCCTGAGCCTGCTTTCGCTTATCGGCGATATGTTCGATGTCTTCCGGGCCGATAACCCGCAGCTGAATGGCACGACGCGCAGCACGCATTTGCCCCAGCTGATCCACAGTACGGTGGCGCTCTATCGTCAGCAGGCGGAAGCCAAAGGGATCACCCTGAACGTGTTGATCGAGCTCTCCGGAGAGCGCTTCATCACCGATCCGCTGCTGATTATTCGCATCCTCTCCAGCCTGCTTCGCAACGCGATCAAGCACTCGGGCTGCGAAGAAATTGACGTTGAGGTGTACGAGGGGACCAGAGATGCGGATTCTACAGCCATCCCGCTGGTCATTGAAGTGTGCGATCAGGGAGACGGAATCGACGGGGAGAGGCTTGAGGAGATTACCCGACGCGCTCACCACGTGACGCTGAAATCCGAGTGGACGGACTCCGGGTTTAGTTTGCCGGCCTGCCTGTATATGGCACAGGCCGCAGGGGCGGAGGTTCGTATCGACAGTGACCCGCATGAGGGCTGCGTGGTGAGCCTTCACTTTGATGCGCAGCCCGCCGCCAGCAAAGTGTTAACGCCTCCTCCCGTCGAACAGGCGCACAGCCTGCATATTCTGGGGGTGGATGACTATCCGCCCGCACGCCGGGCGCTGCAGCAGCGGCTGGAGTCATGGGGGCACCGGGTATCGCTGGCGACGCAGGGCGCAGAGGCGCTGTCGATGTGGCAGCAGGATCCCGGCCGCTATGATGTGATTATTACCGATTGCACGATGCCGGAAATGGACGGGTACGAACTGGCCAGGCAAATCCGCCACACCGAGCAGCTCACTGGGCAACCGCCGATCCCGGTCTTCGGCCTGACCGCGATGAGCGGCGAGGAAGCGGCTGCGCGATGCATTGAGGCCGGTATGAATGAATACCTGGAAAAACCGCTGACGGCAGAAAAACTCCAGACGCTGCTGGATCGCTATTTTGCTGGCAGCGGTGCTAAATCTGAGTGGGTGAGTGATGCGACGCGGGCGCTGCAGGCCGAAATGGTAGAGGTCAACAGGCAGGATGCCAGCAAGCTGACGCAGTGGCTCGCGCAGAAAGAACGCGACAGGGTGGGCCGCATGGCACACCGTATTAACGGCGGCGCGCGGATGATGAACGTGACATCTCTGCAGCAAGCCTGTGAACAACTTGAAGCGGCCTGTAATGAAGAACGCGGCTGGCAAGAGATTGAATCCCTCGTCAACCGCGTTCTGGAAGAGATGAGCCGGTTTAATCAGCAGTTGTCGTCAGAGAGCAGCGATGCGCTCTGACGTTATGGCATCAGCGCATAGTCACAAACTCTTCCGCCGCCGTCGGGTGGATCGCCACGGTGTTATCGAAGTCTTTCTTGGTCGCGCCCATCTTCAGCGCCACCGCGAAGCCCTGCAGGATCTCGTCCATGCCGAAGCCAATGCCGTGGATACCGACGATCTTCTCGTCCGGGCCGACGCAGACCAACTTCATGCGGCACGGCTGACGGTGTGAGGTGACCGCGGTATACATCGCGGTAAACGCTGATTTATACACTTTCACCTGGTCGTCGCCGTACTGCTCGCGCGCCTGCGGCTCGGTTAAGCCGACGGTGCCGATTGGCGGGTGGCTGAAGACCACGGTTGGGATGTTGCTGTAGTCCAGATGCTCGTCCGGCTTGTTGTTAAACAGACGCTCGGAGAGACGACGGCCCGCCGCAACGGCGACCGGCGTCAGTTCAACCGCTCCGGTGTTATCACCTACCGCGTAAATGCCCGGCACGCTGGTGTTCTGGAACTTATCGACGACGATATACCCTTTTTCATTGGTTTTCACCCCGGTTGCGGCCAGGTTGAAGTTGTCGGTGGCCGGTTCACGACCAATCGCCCAGATCAGGCAATCAACGGTCTGGCTGCGGCCATCTTCCAGCTCCAGCGTCAGGCTGCCGTCCGCATTTTTCACCACCGCTTTTGGCACGGCGTTGGTGTGCAGGGTTGGGCCTTCGGTGTTCATCACCTCGACCAGCGTGTCGACGATCAGCGGATCAAAGCTGCGCAGCGGCGCGTGTTTACGCACGAACAGGTGCGCTTCCGCTCCCAGGCCGTTAATCACGCCGGCCAGCTCAACCGCGATGTAACCTGCGCCCACAACGGCAACGCGCTCAGGCAGGGCTGGCAGCTCGAAGAAGCCGTCGGAATCGATGCCGTATTCCACGCCCGGGATGTTCGGGTGGCTTGGACGGCCGCCGGTGGCGATCAGGATGTGATCGGCGGTGATCGTCTCGCCGTTCACTTCGATCGTTTTGGCATCAACGAAACGGGCGAAGCCGTGGATCACGTCAACGTTATTCTTGCCAAGCACGTTGTCATACGAGGTGTGAATACGGTCGATGTAGGCGGTACGGCTGGCGATCAGCTTGTCCCAGTCGAAATGGTTAATGGTGGTGTCAAAGCCGTAGTCCGGACCATACATATGGATCGCTTCGCGGATTTGCGCCGCGTGCCACATCACTTTCTTCGGTACACAACCCACGTTCACGCAGGTGCCGCCCAGCGCTTTGGCTTCAATCAGCGCACATTTCTGGCCATACATGGCCGCACGGTTGATGGAGGCGATGCCGCCGCTGCCGCCACCGATTGCGATGTAGTCATAATGCTTAGTCATAGCTTTTGTCCTTAATCGTGAATTGCCGCGATTGTATACCTGAAATCAATAGTTTCCACCGATGGCTGCGATTACTCCGGCACGATCCAACTGACGGTGGCGTGGCCTGTACCGGCTGGCACCAGCGTTTTGTGCAGCCACGGCAGCACGTTGTTCATCTGCGCTTCGAGCTTCCACGGCGGGTTAATGACGATCATGCCGGAGGCGGTCATGCCGCGCTGGTCGCTGTCCGGGCGTACCGCCAGCTCAATCTGCAGGATTTTGCGGATGCCGGTCGCTTCCAGGTCCTTGATCATGCGCTTGATTTGCGCGCGCAGCACCACCGGATACCACAGGGCGTAGGTGCCGGTGGCAAAGCGTTTGTAGCCTTCGTTAATGCCGGTCACCACCGCCTGATAGTCGGTTTTGATTTCGTACGGCGGGTCGATCAGCACCAGGCCACGACGGGAAACCGGCGGCAGCTTCGCTTTCAGCTGCTGGTAGCCGTCGGCTTTGTCGACGCGGGCGCGGTTATCTTTCTGGAATTCTGAACGCAGCAGCGGGAAGTCGCTCGGGTGCAGTTCGGTCAGCTGCAGGCTGTCCTGCTCGCGCAGCAGCTGGCGGGCAATCAGCGGCGAGCCAGGGTAGTAGCGCAACTGGCCGTTGCGGTTGAAGTGATTCACCACGCCGATGTACGGCTCCAGCTCGGCAGGCAGATCGTCCTGCTGCCAGATACGGGCGATGCCCTCAAGGTATTCGCCGGTACGCTCAGCATGCTCGCCGCTCAGCTGGTAACGGCCCGCGCCCGCGTGGGTGTCCAGATAGAGAAACGGCTTATCTTTCTCTTTAAGCGATTCGATGATCAGGCTCTGAACGGTATGTTTAAGGACGTCGGCGTGGTTGCCTGCGTGGAAGCTGTGGCGATAACTGAGCATGGGTAATGATTTTCCGCTGAATTGACGATTTGCCACAGTTTACAGCAGAACGGCACAGATTACCCGCAGGCCCGGTAAGCGCGGCTATTGAAATCCTCTACACTTAACCCCATTACTGAAAACAATATGCACAGCGCCGGATGCGCGCTTCATTCACCTATTTCAACAGGACAGCGTTTATGACCAATCCATTACTGACGCCTTTTTCGTTGCCACCGTTTTCTAAAATCCTCCCTGAGCATGTGGTTCCAGCCGTTACCCAGTCGCTGGACAACTGCCGCGCGGCGGTTGAAAGCGTGGTTGCGCAGGGCGCGCCGTACACCTGGGAGAATCTGTGTCAGCCGCTGGCCGAAGTGGACGACGTGCTGGGGCGAATCTTCTCCCCGGTGAGCCACCTGAACTCGGTGAAAAACAGCCCGGAACTGCGCGAAGCCTACGAACAAACCCTGCCGCTGCTCTCTGAGTACAGCACCTGGGTCGGTCAGCACGAGGGGCTCTACAAAGCCTACCGCGATCTGCGCGACGGCGACCACTATGCCGAACTGAACACCGCGCAGAAAAAATCGGTTGATAACGCGCTGCGTGATTTTGAGCTTTCCGGTATCGGTCTGCCAAAAGAGAAACAGGTGCGCTACGGTGAAATCGCCGCGCGCCTGTCCGAGCTGGGCAACCAGTACAGCAACAACGTCCTTGACGCTACCATGGGCTGGACGAAGCTGATTACCGATGAATCCGAACTGGCCGGTATGCCGGAAAGCGCGCTGGCGGCGGCGAAAGCCCAGGCCGAAGCGAAAGAGCAGGAAGGCTTCCTGTTAACGCTGGATATCCCAAGCTATCTGCCGGTGATGACCTACTGCGACAATCAGGCCCTGCGCGAAGAGATGTACCGCGCCTACAGCACCCGCGCCTCCGATCAGGGCCCGAATGCCGGTAAGTGGGACAACAGCCCGGTGATGGCGGAGATCCTCGCCCTGCGCCACGAGCTGGCACAGCTGCTGGGCTTTGATAGTTATGCCGATAAATCCCTCGCCACCAAAATGGCCGAAAACCCACAGCAGGTGCTCGACTTCCTGACCGATCTGGCGAAACGCGCCCGCCCTCAGGGTGAAAAAGAATTGGCTCAGCTGCGCGCCTTTGCGAAAGCGGAGTTCGGCGTGGACGAGCTTCAGCCGTGGGATATCGCCTACTACAGCGAAAAACAGAAACAGCACCTCTACAGCATCAGCGACGAACAGCTGCGCCCGTACTTCCCGGAAAACAAAGCCGTTAACGGCCTGTTCGAAGTGGTGAAGCGCATCTACGGCATTACCGCGAAAGAGCGTACCGACATCGACGTCTGGCATCCGGACGTGCGTTTCTTCGAGCTGTATGACGAGAAAAACGAGCTGCGCGGCAGCTTCTATCTGGATCTTTACGCGCGTGAAAACAAACGCGGCGGGGCGTGGATGGATGACTGCGTGGGCCAGATGCGTAAAGCCGACGGTTCTCTGCAGAAACCGGTCGCTTACCTGACCTGCAACTTCAACCGTCCGGTGAGCGGCAAACCTGCGCTGTTTACCCACGATGAAGTGATCACCCTGTTCCACGAGTTCGGTCACGGCCTGCACCACATGCTGACCCGCATTGAAACCGCAGGCGTTGCAGGCATCAGCGGCGTGCCGTGGGATGCGGTCGAGCTGCCGAGCCAGTTTATGGAAAACTGGTGCTGGGAGCCGGACGCGCTGGCGTTTATCTCCGGTCATTACGAAACGGGTGAGCCGCTGCCGAAAGAACTGCTGGATAAAATGCTGGCAGCGAAAAACTACCAGGCGGCGATGTTCATCCTGCGTCAGCTGGAGTTCGGCCTGTTTGATTTCCGTCTGCACGCCGAGTTCAGCCCGGAGCAAGGGGCGAAAATCCTTGAAACCCTGGCCGAGATTAAAAAGCAGGTTGCCGTCATTCCAGGGCCAACCTGGGGCCGCTTCCCGCACGCGTTCAGCCATATCTTCGCGGGCGGCTACGCCGCAGGCTACTACAGCTACCTGTGGGCCGACGTGCTGGCGGCGGATGCCTTCTCGCGCTTCGAAGAAGAGGGGATTTTCAACCGTGAAACCGGTCAGTCGTTCCTTGATAACATCCTGACGCGCGGCGGTTCAGAAGAGCCTATGGAGCTATTCAAACGCTTCCGTGGCCGCGAGCCGCAGCTGGATGCGATGCTGGAGCATTACGGAATCAAAGGCTGATTGCTACGTGAAGATCTGCTTAGTAGATGAAACAGGCGCCGGGGACGGCGCCTTATCTGTTCTGGCGGCCCGCTGGGGGCTGGAGCACGATCAAGAAAACCTGATGGCGCTGGTGATGACGACAGCGCATCTCGAATTACGCAAGCGCGACGAGCCGAAGCTCGGCGGGATTTTTGTCGATTTTGTTGGCGGCGCGATGGCGCACCGGCGTAAGTTCGGCGGCGGTCGCGGGGAAGCGGTGGCCAAAGCGGTCGGCATTAAAGGAAGCTATCTCCCGGACGTGGTGGATGCCACGGCAGGGCTGGGGCGAGATGCCTTTGTGCTGGCCTCGGTGGGCTGTCATGTGCGGATGCTGGAGCGCAATCCGGTGGTGGCCGCGCTGCTCGACGACGGGCTGGCGCGAGGCTACGCGGACCCGGAAATCGGCCCGTGGCTGCAGGAACGTTTGCAGCTGATCCACGCCTCCAGCCTGACGGCGCTGACCGATATCACGCCGCGCCCGCAGGTGGTCTACCTCGACCCAATGTTCCCGCATAAGCAGAAAAGCGCGCTGGTGAAGAAAGAGATGCGGGTGTTTCAGTCGCTGGTGGGGCCAGATTTAGATGCCGATGGCCTGCTGGAGCCGGCTCGCCAGCTTGCAACTAAGCGGGTGGTAGTGAAACGCCCGGACTACGCGCCGCCGCTGGCGGGCGTAGCGACCACTAACGCGGTGACCACCAAAGGGCATCGCTTTGATATTTATATCCCCTCACCCCAACCCCTCTCCCCATAGGGGCTCGATCATTCCCTCTCCCCTGTGGGGAGAGGGTTAGGGTGAGGGGTGTGCGCTTACTCGTCTTCTTCGTCACGCAGTGGAACAATCAGCATATCCACGTGAACGGTGTTAATCAGCTGACGCGCTGAAGACATCAGTTTGCTCCAGAAGTCCTGATGGTGACCGCAGACCACCAGGTCCATATCGTATTTCTTAATCGCATCAACCAGCACCTGGCCCAGGTCGCCGCTACCGCTCAGGGTTTCGGTGATCGGATAGCCCGCGTTGGTGGAGAGTTCGCTCAGCGCATGATGCGTTTCTTCGGAGATGCGTTTCTGCATATCGCCAAGATTCACGTCGATCAGACCGGTGTAAAGGTCGGAGTAATTCACGTCAACGTGAATCAGCGAAACTTTCGCGTTGTAGGGACGTGCCATGGAGACTGCTTTATCAACCAGCACTTTGCTCTCCGGGGAGAGGTCTACCGCGATAAGAATGTGTTTGTAAGCCATAGTGTTACTCCTTCCTTAAGTTATCGATGACTAAATGGGAAAGCGTCGTCTGATGCTTTCATTACGGCCCAGTTAAACATATTTTTCAAGCTTTGGTGTTGATAACGATTAACCTTGTGGCAAAAAAATTAACGGATCTCCTACACTATTTAATGAACCGTTCGGATATTAAAACGCGAACCGGATCGATTTTTAGTCATTCTTTCACTGAACTGTCTGTCAGGGCATTGGGGTGCGGTAGCTCAGGAGCCTTGCTTCGTGGGCGGACGCCGGGGAGGATGTATGATTAGCACCGTCGCATTGTTTTGGGCGTTATGCGTAGTTTGCATAGTGAATATGGCGCGCTACTTCTCATCATTACGTGCGCTGTTAGTGGTACTTCGTGGTTGCGATCCGTTGCTGTATCAGTATGTGGACGGTGGAGGGTTCTTCACCTCGCATGGACAGCCCAGCAAACAGATGCGTCTGGTGGGGTATATCTACTACCAGCGCTACCGCGATCATCACGATGAAGAGTTTATCCGTCGCTGCGAGCGCCTGCGTCGTCAGTTCATTTTGACCAGCGCCCTGTGCGGGCTGGTCGTGGTCAGCATGATTGCATTGATGATTTGGCACTGAGCATAAAAAAAGCGGGTCAGTTTCCTGACCCGCTTTTTGTCGCCTTCAACCGATTAAATCAGCTTCAGCGAAATCCAGTACAGACCGCCAGACAGCAGGATAGAGGCCGGAAGGGTGAACACCCAGGCCATCAGAATGTTGGTCACGGTTTTGCGCTGCAGACCGCCGCCGTCAACAATCATGGTACCTGCCACGGACGAGGAGAGTACGTGGGTGGTTGATACTGGCATACCGGTGTAGCTTGCCAGACCGATAGATACCGCTGCCGTCATCTGCGCGGACATACCCTGCGCATAGGTCATGCCTTTTTTACCGATCTTCTCGCCGATGGTGGTCGCCACGCGACGCCAGCCAATCATTGTACCGATACCCAGCGCCAGCGCGACCGCCATGATGATCCAGATTGGCGCGTACTCAATGGTGTTGAGCATGTCGCTTTTCAGTTTCTTCAGCAGACGTTTGTCGTCAGCATTAACCTCTGGCAGTTTCGCGACTTTATCGGTCACGTCAGAGATGCAGAGCATAATGCGACGCAGCTGACCACGCTGTTCCACAGCCAGTTTGTCGTAGCTTTCGATATCGCCCAGCATGCCTTTGGCACGTTCCAGCGCGTTAATCGCGTTAGCCGGGTGGCAGTGGAACTCGCCAGGGGCGGTCGTTGCCCCAGCTTCCGGAGACGGGATGAGCTGGTCAACGCCGGTCGCTTTTTTCAGCAGCTCAGGGTGCTGCTGGAAATAGGTCTCAACGTTGTTGACCGCATCACGGGTACGGGTGATTTCGTAACCGGAGGCGTTCATGTTGACCACAAAGCCCGCCGGTGCGACGCCAATCAGTACCAGCATCACCAGACCAATGCCTTTCTGCCCGTCGTTCGCGCCATGAGAGAAGGCCACGCCGATAGCGGAAACGATCAGGGCGATACGCGTCCAGAACGGCGGCTTTTTCTTGCCGTCTTTCTTTTCACGCTCTGCTGGCGTCAGGTGGATACGCGCACGTTTCTTCGTGTTGCTCCAGTAGCGACGCAGGATGAAAATCAAGCCACCCGCCACCACCAGACCAACGATAGGGGAGACGATGAGCGAAGCGAAAATCCCTAGCACTTTCGGGATATTCAGCGCATCAACGACGGAGGTCCCGGTCATCAGGGCATTGGTTAACCCGATACCGATAATCGCGCCGATGAGGGTGTGAGAACTGGATGCAGGCAGGCCGAAATACCAGGTACCGAGGTTCCAGATAATCGCAGCAAGCAGCATTGAGAACACCATAGCAAGGCCATGGCCAGAACTAACGTTGAGAAGCAGATCCGTTGGCAGCATATGCACGATCGCATACGCAACGCTCAGTCCGCCCAGGAGGACACCAAAAAAGTTAAATACCGCCGCCATAACAACCGCAAGCTGCGATCGCATTGCGCGAGTGTAGATAACCGTTGCTACTGCGTTTGCAGTGTCGTGGAAGCCGTTGATCGCTTCGTAAAACAGTACAAAAACCAGAGCAAGCAATAGTAAAAGCCCGGTATGTAAATCCAGGCCGGCAAACAAATGTAGCATAGGACGTTACGCCATTTTGAGGACATGAACGCGGCGCATTATCCAGGACAAATGCGCAACGGGCAAAGTGAAATATAGACTTTTTTTGACATACCACCTGATTTGAGAAAAGTGCCTTAAAGGATAATCGTTAAATTTCAATGAAATGGCTTTGTAATATCTTTTTACGCTGGTGTGACCACAAAGGAAACTTTACAATCCGCGGCAGTTAACGAAGAGGATTTTGACGTGGAAAGGTTTGATGCCGTGGTCATTGGCGCCGGTGCGGCGGGTATGTTTTGTGCGGCACTGGCCGGACAAGCGGGTCGTCGCGTGCTGTTACTCGATAACGGCAAAAAGCCAGGCCGCAAGATCCTGATGTCCGGCGGCGGGCGCTGCAACTTTACCAATCTCTATGTCGAACCCGCGGCTTATTTGAGCCAGAACCGCCATTTTTGCAAATCAGCGCTGGCGCGTTATACCCAGTGGGATTTTATCGATCTGGTCGGTAAGCACGGCATCGCGTGGCATGAAAAGACGCTGGGGCAGCTCTTCTGCGACGACTCCGCGCAGCAGATTGTCGATATGCTGGTGGCCGAGTGCGAGAAGGGCGGCGTGGTCATGCGCCTGCGTACCGAAGTACTGGAGGTCGCCCGCGACGAGCAGGGCTACACGCTGCAGCTCAATGGTGACACCGTCAGCGCCGATAACCTGGTCATCGCCAGCGGCGGTCTGTCGATGCCGGGGCTGGGGGCGTCCCCGTTCGGCTATAAGATTGCCGAGCAGTTTGGCCTGAACGTATTGCCTACGCGCGCCGGGCTGGTGCCGTTCACGCTGCACAAACCGCTTCTGGAACAGCTTCAGACGCTTTCCGGCGTGTCCGTTCCCTCCGTTATTACTGCCGAAGACGGGACGGTGTTTCGCGAAAACCTGCTCTTTACCCACCGCGGCCTCTCCGGCCCGGCGGTCCTGCAAATCTCCAGCTACTGGCAGCCGGGAGAGTTTGTCACGGTTAACCTGCTCCCCGATTGCGATCTGGATGCCTTCCTCAACGAGCAGCGTGCGGCGCACCCGAATCAGAGCCTGAAAAACACGCTGGCAATGCAGTTGCCGAAGCGCCTGGTGGAATGTTTGCAGGTGCTGGGGCAGATCCCCGACGTGTCGCTAAAGCAGCTTAACAGCCGCGAGCAGGAGACGCTGGTGGAGACCCTGACAAACTGGCGCGTGCAGCCAAACGGCACGGAGGGCTACCGCACTGCGGAAGTGACGCTGGGCGGTGTCGACACCAATGAGCTTTCCTCGCGCACCATGGAAGCGCGTAACGTGCCGGGGCTCTATTTTATCGGCGAAGTGATGGACGTTACCGGCTGGCTCGGCGGGTATAATTTCCAGTGGGCTTGGGCAAGTGCCTGGGCGTGTGCTCAGGCGCTGGCGGAAAAGAACGTTTAGAATTGATTTTTTTGAGTGTGGCCTTCACTGAAATGAAAGCCCACTCTTTTTCTCTGCTGGTTTACGCCAGCCTGCATGGTGCTGTGTTCTGCCTCTATAAAAGGGTTGTGTATGTCTGCTGCTCATCTCGGTTTCCCGACGGAAACCGTTGTTGTCTTTGTGGTGATGGCCGTTGGGGCGATGTTTATCGACCTCTTCATGCACCGTCACGATAAGCCTGTCTCGCTGAAAAGCGCGGCGATGTGGTCCGTTTTCTGGTTCTCGATGGCGATGGCCTTCGCCGGTTTTCTGTACATCCATCACGGCGCCGAGATGGCGAGCCTGTTCCTCACCGGCTACGCGCTGGAAGAGGTGCTCTCCGTTGATAACCTGTTTGTGATGATGGCGATCTTCGCCTGGTTCGGCGTGCCGGATAAGTACCGTCACCGCGTGCTCTACTGGGGCGTGCTGGGGGCGATTGTCTTCCGTGGTATTTTCGTGGCGATCGGCACCAGCCTGCTGAGCCTGGGGCCGTACGTTGAGGTTATTTTCGCGCTGGTCGTCGGCTGGACGGCGGTGATGATGCTCAAACGCAACGAAGAGAGTGACGAAGTGGAGGATTACTCGGGTCACCTTGCTTATCGCCTGGTGAAACGCTTCTACCCCGTCTGGCCGAAAATCAGCAGCAATGCCTTTATTCTGACGCAGAAAGAGGTGGATGCAGAGCTTGAGAAGCCGGAAAACCAGGATGTAACGGTTGGTCGCGTGAAGAAGGCGAAGCGTTATGCGACGCCGCTGCTGCTCTGCGTGGCGGTGGTGGAACTCTCTGACGTGATGTTCGCGTTTGACTCCGTACCGGCGATTATTGCGGTGAGCCGCGAGCCGCTGATTATCTACAGCGCCATGATGTTCGCCATCCTTGGCCTGCGTACACTCTACTTTGTGCTGGAAGCGCTCAAGCAGTATCTGGTGCATCTGGAAAAAGCGGTGGTGCTGCTGCTGTTCTTCGTGGCGTTCAAGCTGGGACTGAATGCGACCGATCACTTCTGGCACCACGGTTACAGCATAGGCGCAACGGCCAGCCTGTTTGTGGTCTTGGGCGTGCTGGCGCTGGGTATTATTGCGAGCGTGATGTTCCCCGGGAAACGCGAGGCCTGATGTACCGTTTTTCTCCCTCTCCCACAGGGTTGAGGGTTCCCCACAAAATAATGTCTGCACGGAACAGTCCCCTCGCCCCTTTGGGGAGAGGGTTAGGGTGAGGGGAACATACGGCAGTGGTGGTCATTCCGTTCACTTTATGTTCCTTGCTACTCTGTAACGACATGACCGGTGAACGTGCCAGGGTGGCTCAGTCGCCACCACCCTGGCAACCCGGGCTCCCGGCGGTAAATCGCCGCTTCGCGGTGCCCTCGGCTTATTCCTTCCGGCTTATCGGGGACGGGCGGAGGTAACATCCCTGTAAAGCCCGCCCTCTCGGCGCATCCCTGCGCCTCGCCCCGGCCTGCAGGAAACGCCTCAGCGATTTACAGCCGGACCAGGGCATCGCTGAAAGCCTGCAAACATTCTGAAATAACGTTGTAGCTTCTGATAAAAAAATTACTGGGGAACCCTCAGCCCACAGGGAG
>NZ_JBSKJN010000017.1:0-72107 GCF_053709515.1 Enterobacter sp. UPMP701
CATCCGGAAGGATGGCCTTTTTGCGTTTCTGAACCACCGGATGTTGCAGGCCGGGTAAGGCGAAGCCGCCACCCGGCAGGTCAGAGCGCACTATCCACATTCAAACGACGCAATTGCCGCTGATGGAAACCCCCAAGGATCAGCACCGTCGTTAACGCACCAAGCAGCGCGCAAAACATATCAGACTGGGTATCCCATGGATCGCCCTGCGTCCCCAGAAAATCATCCGCACCCTGTCCCATCGCCAAAGCAGCCCACCACTCAATGAGTTCATAGGTGGCGCTAATGGCCAAAGCAACACAGCACACTAGAAATCCCGTCATCTTATGTCCACGAACATACTCACCGCGCAGCAGAATTTCTCGTGCTGCCAGTGCGGGAACCAGCCCCTGGAAGAAGTGACCGAGCTTGTCATACGGATTTCGGCTAAGCCCGAGCATCTCCTGAACCTCAAAACCAACCGGAACCTTTGCATAGGTGTACATACCACCAACCATCAGAATGATGGCGTGGAAGAAAACCAGGGTATAGAGAAGGGGAGTCAGGGGGTATCGCCGGTGCGTGGCAAGCAGAAGTGGGATGATGATAATGACGGGCGTCACCTCCATCAGCCAGGTGACGCGATCGCTCGTGAACAGGCCGGTATAAAACAGGATCATCAGCAGGAGCAGTGACCCGACTTTTAAAGCAGATAAGGTCATATCATTTTCATTGTCAGGGGAAAAAATCACTATTACCTGACAGAAGGGAAAATTCAATGCGTAGCGGATACAGAAAAGCAAAAACCCAGCCATAGGCTGGGTTCTTTAAATAGTGGTGCCCGGACTCGGAATCGAACCAAGGACACGGGGATTTTCAATCCCCTGCTCTACCGACTGAGCTATCCGGGCAACGGAGCGCATTAAACCGCAATCGCGCGCGATCGTCAACATTATTTCGGGAAAAGCTGTTCAACTGCTTAAGTTTGCGGCAATCTGTCCGTTTGTGCCCTGGAATTGCACAAATCTTCCAGACAGTTCAGGCAAGATGTGACAATGCTGACGGTAAGAGGAGGGCAGTATGGCAAACGACTGGCTTGAGCTGCGTCAGCATGCAGAAACAGGTATTGAGACAATTAAGGCGCATTTCGAAGGACATGCCTTTGATCCCCACTGGCATGATAGCTATCTGGTCGGAATAACCCTTTCCGGCACGCAGCAGTTCCACTGTCGCCGTGAACGCCACCGTAGCCAGCCGGGCGATGCTTTTTTACTTGAGCCCGGGGAGATCCATGACGGTGATGCACCGGTAGAGGGGGGCTTTACTTATCTTACCTTTTATCTGGATGAACACTGGCTCACCCGTACGCTTCAAGGGCTGTACGACTCTACTCCCGGGAGCTACACCCTCCACTTTGCCCAAACGCTGACGCGAGAGCCTCAGTTGGTGCGCGCTATCGGTGATACATTTTCCTCGTTACATAACGATGAGATGAAGATCGTACAACAGAGCACAATGGATAACCTGCTCTCTCAGATCACTGCCCACTGCCACTGGCGTAAGAAACTCCCGTCTCAGCTACAAAGCTCCGCTGTGGCGCATCGTGCCCGCGACTATCTCTATGCGCATATCGGCGAGAACGTGGGGCTGTCAGACCTTGCCCGTGAGACGGGTACGGATCGCTTTACGCTCACCCGCTGTTTTAAGCGCGAATTTCACCTGGCACCGCACGCCTGGCTTATCCAGCTGCGCCTGGCAAAGGCCCGACAGATGCTGGCGTGTGGGGAACTGCCTGTTGATGTTGCGACGGCAGTGGGTTTTGCCGATCAAAGCCATCTTGGTCGCTGGTTCCAGCGGGCATATCGTATTTCTCCGGCACACTACCGCCGGTTGTGCACAAACCTTCCAGACGTTTCCAGAAAATAACGGCACATTCGTGGCTCTAATAAAAAAGGAGTCACCTGTGAATTTATTACCTTTCCTGCTGTTTGCATTTGTCGCCTCGATTACACCGGGGCCAACCAATATTCTGGTACTGGCTAACAGTCAGCACTTTGGCGTAAAAAATACGGTTCCTGCGATCCTGGGCGGGTGTATTGCCGCCAGCGCTATTGTTCTGGTTTCAGGCGCGGGGGCAGGGGAAGTGTTACGCCAGTATCCGCTGATACGTCAGGTAATGATCTGGGCGGGCGTGCTGTGGCTTTCCTGGATGAGCTGGCAGCTGTTTAGCGCCCCGGCCGCGAATCTCTCCTCCAGACGCCATGTCCGGTTTACCGCGCGGGCGGCGGCGTTATTACAGATTGTAAACCCAAAAACGTGGATGATGGCGCTGGCAGTTGTCAGCCTGTTTGCTCCGGCAAGCGACCATGCATTACGGGATATTGCGCTGATGGCGCTATGGTTTCTGGCGATTTCCGTGGTCTGTTTGTTGTGCTGGGCGTGGCTGGGGAAGGCGGTGAACCGGATTTTCCGCACCACCGTGGCGATGGTGCGATTTCAGCGTGCGATGGCGCTGTGTTTGTTTATTTCCGCTTGGACGGGAATGCTGGCTTAGGTCAGTGCACCACCCATACGACACTGCGCGAACCGCAAAATATCTTCCGCCAGACGATGCGCCGTATCCACATCAGCCTGGCTACGGTTCACCAGCATACGGCTCAGACAGCCCTCAAGTACGAGCTCCATCTGCCTGGCGACCATTGCCGGGTCATCCACTTCAAGCGTTGTCAGCAGTTCGTGGGTGAAGTTATGCGCCGCCCGTTTTTGCTGATCCGCCAACTGGTGAATAGGATGGCCGGGATCGGGAAAGTAGGTGCAGGCGGCAATGAACAGGCAGCCCGGGTAGCGGTTATTGCTGACACATTCCGTCAGGGCGGTATAGCGCGCCAGCAGTTTTTGCTCCGCAGTTAATTCTTCATTCAGCATCAACTGCCTGCGCCAGATATCCACCTGCTGGCTGAGATAGCGCAGCGCATCATAAAGCAGCGCCTCTTTATCCGGCCAGAAGCGCTTAAGCTCATCCAGAGGGTAATTGATACGGTCGGCTACCATCTCAAGCGTGGTGCTGGCGATCCCTTGAATCTCAAGTAGTTGCAGGGCTTGTCCCAGTACGTCTTCGCGTTGCACGGTTATCTCCTCCGCTATTCCCAACGGTATGTCCCGTCTAAAGTGTTGTTTACGGTTGGCGATTGCGCAAATGCGCGCTGAAGGCCGTTGCATCCATAAACCCGGTTACACGCTGTTCTGGCTGCTCGTCTCCCTGTTTATTGAAGAACAGGATGGTCGGCAGCCCGAGTACGTTAAGCTGTTTAAGCAGGGCCTTATCCTGCGCACTGTTGGCGGTGACGTTTGCCTGAAGCAATACCGTCTCTTTCAGAGCATTTTGCACCTGCGGATCGCTAAAGGTGTATTTTTCAAACTCTTTGCAGGCGACGCACCAGTCGGCATAGAGATCCAGCATGACTGGTTTCCCTTTTGCCTGAGCCAGCGCGCTGTTGAGTTCCTCCACGTTTTTAATTTGCGTGAAATTCAAATGCGCCTGGGGCTGTACTACCGGCGAGCCGAACGCCCAATCCTGAAGCGGACGCGCGCTCACCAGCGCGCCAGCGAGCAGGAGAATTTGCACCAGACGCATCCACGCTTTTTTGGCCCCCAGGCTGACGATAAATGCCCACGCAAAGAAGGCCACGACCAATATTGCCCACAAGCGAATGCCCCATACATCACCCACAATGCGTTCCAGCAGGAATACCGGCAGCGCCAGAATGACAAAACCAAACGCGGTTTTCACCGTCTCCATCCACCGGCCGCTCTTCGGCAGCAGGCGATTGCCAAACACCGTCACCAGAATCAGCGGCAGGCCCATACCGAGCGCATAGAGATACAGCGTACCCCCGCCGAGCCACATATTGCCGCTCTGAGCAATGTACAGCAGGATAGCGCTCAGCGGCGCGGTGGTGCAGGGGGAGCAAATTAACCCGGCGATGGCACCCATTGCGAATACGCCGCCCGCAGAGCCGCCCTGCTGGCGATTGCTCATCAGCGTTAAGCGGGTTTGCAGTGAGGAGGGCAACTGCAGCGTGAACAGGCCAAACATCGACAGCGCCAGCAGGACAAATAGGGCTGACAGTCCGATAAGCACGTAAGGGTGCTGAAGTGCGGCCTGGAACTGCAGTCCGGCCGCGGCGACCACGAGGCCGAGTGCGGTATAGGTAAGCGCCATGCCCTGCACGTAAATAAAGGCCAGGAACAGCGCCCGGGCGGTGGAAAGACGCTGTTTGCCGCCCAGCACAATGCCCGAAATAAGCGGGTACATCGGTAATACGCACGGGGTAAAGGCAATGCCGATACCAATCAGTAAGGCCCAAAGTGCTGAGAACGGAAGGTCTGATGCGGCTTCGCCTTCTCCCCTCACCCTGGCCCCCTCCCCAGAGGTGAGAGGGGAGAAAGCGGCTGCAGCCTTAACTTCGCTGAGCGGAACGATCTTCGTTTCAGGCGGATAGCAGAATCCCGCATCCGCACACCCCTGGTACGTCACCGTCAGCGTGGCGCCTTTATCTGCCTGATTCACCATAACAGGCACGCTCAGGCGCTGGCGGTAGATTTCGCTCTTACCGTAGAACTCATCCTCGTGCCACTCGCCTGCGGGCATCTGCGGTGCGCCGACGCTAGCCTTTGCAGGTGTGATGCTGACCTGCTTGCGGTAGAGGTAGTATCCCTCTTTCACCTGCCAGGTGAGACTGAGGTCGTGCTGGTTTTGCTGAAAGTCGAAAATAAATGCCTGATCGGCAGGAATAAAGTTTGAACGGCCGGGTGCGTCAAACAACCCGGCAAATACTGACGTGCTGCACAGCAGCAGGATCAGCGTAAAGAAGCGTTGAGCCATGAGAGATAGTCGTTATCGCCGTGGACCACTGGCAGCACCAGCAGTTCCGGGGTTTGGTAAGGATGATGAGACTTGAGGCAGTCGAGGAGCGCCTGCTGGTTTGTCAGATTGGTTTTGAGAAACATCTGGACTTCGTACTCCTGCTCCAGCTTGCCTTCCCAGTAATAAAGGGAGGTGGCACCAGGCAGAAGAGTTACGCAAGCGGCCAGTTTTTCGGCCAGCACTTTGGCGGCGAGATCCTGGGCAGAGGCTTCATCAGGGGCGGTACACAGTACGACAACAGCATCAGGCGTGTTCACAAGTCGACCTCCTCATCGCGAAAGTCTTCACTATATCACGCAAGAGGATTGGTCATTAATGAAACGGGCCGCAGAGCGGCCCGATTTTAACTATTTTTACAACGGCTAACCGTTTACAACACAATGCCGCCGATGATAAAGCCGAGGACGACGCAAAGCGTAATCGCCACCACGCCCGGGATCAGGAACGCATGGTTAAACACGTATTTACCGATACGGGTGGAGCCGGTGTCATCCATCTCAACCGCGGCCAGCAGGGTTGGGTAGGTTGGCAGGACGAACAGGGCAGAAACCGCCGCGAAAGAGGCAATCGCCGTTAGCGGCGTCACGCCCAGCATCAGTGCCGCAGGCATCAGCGCTTTGGTGGTGGCCGCCTGAGAGTAAAGCAGCGTCGCTGCAAAGAACAGTACCACCGCCAGCAGCCACGGGTAGTTGTGCAGCAGGTCGCCGGCAACGGTCTGGATATCGCTGATGTGCGCTTTCACGAAGGTGTCACCGAGCCACGCCACGCCCAGTACGCACACGCAGGCGCTCATACCGGATTTGAATGTGCTGGCATTCAGCACTTCGCTGGTGTCGATTTTACAGGTGATGCTAATCAGCGTGGCGATGGTCAGCATGAACACCACAATCGCTTCGTTACGCGGCAGCACCGGGTTCTGGATCAGCCCCACGGTGTCGCTGATGGCGGTCGCGTAGAACATAACGGCGACGATACCAATCAGGAACAGCAGTACGGAGCGTTTTGCATGCGGCTTCAGCTCGAAGACCTGGCTACCGCGCAGGCTCACTTCACCTTTTGCCAGACGCTCCTGATAAACCGGATCGTCTTTCAGCTCGGCACCGAGGAAGTTACACAGCACGGCGGTAATCATCACCGCAATCAGCGTGACCGGAATACAGATCGCCAGCAGCGTCAGGTAGCTCACGCCCATCGGCTCAAGAATACCCGCGAAGAACACCACTGCAGCGGAAATTGGCGACGCGGTGATCGCAATCTGCGATGCCACCACGGCAATAGACAGAGGGCGAGACGGGCGAATACCTTGTTCTTTGGCCACCTCGGTAATCACCGGCAGCGTGGAGAAAGCCGTGTGTCCGGTTCCCGCAAGAATGGTCATAAACCAGGTCACCAGCGGAGCAAGGAAAGTAATGTATTTAGGATGGCGACGCAGCATACGTTCCGCCAGGCTCACCAGGTAGTCCATACCGCCTGCCACCTGCATGGCTGCAATAGCGGCAATAACCGCCATGATGATTTCGATAACGTCAAAAGGGATTGCGCCGGGTTTAATCTGAAAGATCAGGGTAAGAACAAGCACCCCGAGACCGCCGGCAAAACCGATGCCGATACCCCCGAGTCGTGCGCCCAAATAAATCGCCAACAAGACGATGACGAGTTCTGCTCCAAACATAAAGACCTGCCTTGCTTATTAACAAGTTGATATTGAATTGTTGTATTTAGGTAACGCCTAAAAAGAAAAAAGGCACGTCACAAGTGACGTGCCTTAAGGAAGCCTAGCCTGAGCTGTTACTGTTCGCTTTCATCGGTATATCGTTTCGCTTTATATGCCGGGTGCATCAGGTTCTGGGCCGAGAAGATATCGTCCAGCTCGGCTTCGGTCAACAGTCCGCGCTCCAGTACCACTTCACGCACGCTCTTGCCGGTTTCGGCGCAAATCTTACCGACGATGTCGCCGTTATGGTGGCCGATGAACGGGTTGAGGTAGGTGACGATCCCGATAGAGTTGTACACATAGCCTTCACAGACTTCTTTATTCGCCGTGATGCCGTTAATGCATTTTTCCAGCAGGTTATAGCAGGCGTTAGTCAGGATGTGAATGGATTCAAACATCGCCTGGCCAATCACCGGCTCCATCACGTTCAGCTGCAGCTGACCCGCTTCGGAGGCCATGGTCACGGTCGTATCGTTACCGATGACTTTAAAGCAGACCTGGTTTACCACTTCTGGCACCACCGGGTTCACTTTCGCTGGCATGATAGAAGAACCTGCCTGCAGCTCTGGCAGGTTGATTTCATTCAGGCCAGCGCGCGGGCCGGAAGAGAGCAGGCGCAGGTCGTTACAGATTTTGGACAGTTTCACCGCCAGACGTTTCAGGGCGCTGTGTACCATAACGTAGGCGCCGCAGTCGGAGGTGGCTTCAATCAGGTCTTCTGCAGGCACAACCGGCAGGTTAGACACTTCCGCCAGCTTCTGTACCGCCAGCTGCTGATAGCCATCTGGTGTGTTCAGACGTGTACCGATGGCGGTTGCGCCCAGGTTCACTTCCAGCAGCAGTTCGGAGGTGCGCAGCAGATTCTTGGTTTCTTCGTTAAGCAGCACGTTGAACGCGTGGAATTCCTGACCGAGGGTCATCGGCACCGCGTCCTGAAGCTGGGTACGGCCCATTTTCAGGATGTCCTGGAACTCAACGGCCTTACGCTGGAAGCCATCACCCAGCTGGTTGATCGCGTCGACCAGTTTGACCACGGAGGCATACACCGCGATGCGGAAGCCGGTTGGGTAGGCGTCGTTGGTAGACTGGCATTTGTTAACGTGGTCGTTCGGGTTGAGGTACTGGTATTCACCTTTCTGGTGGCCCATCAGCTCCAGGCCGATGTTTGCCAGGACTTCGTTCGTATTCATGTTGACGGAGGTACCCGCGCCGCCCTGATAGACGTCAACCGGGAACTGGTCCATGCATTTGCCGTTGTTCAGCACTTCATCGCAGGCAGCGATAATCGCATTTGCCGCGCTTTTAGGAATGGTTTGCAGCTCTTTATTCGCCAGCGCTGCGGCTTTCTTCACCATCACCATGCCACGGACAAACTCAGGGATGTCGCTGATTTTGCTGTTGCTGATGTAGAAGTTTTCAATCGCTCTCAGAGTGTGAACACCATAGTAGGCATCCGCTGGAACTTCCCTGGTACCCAACAAGTCTTCTTCGATACGAATGTTGTTTAACATGTGAACCTTCTTTTCAAGCTGCCGATGGATTGTACTAAACACACAACACATATGTGGTTTTGAATATTTTCTGACCGACGATTATTCCCTCAATCGGCCAGATGTTCGAGATCATATGCTGATGATAGCGAATTGCCGTAAGCTGGATCACTTATTATCGACCCGATTCCATGATAATTATTAATCTGTGAAATGTGTCACCGCTTTAATATTTCCAAAAAAAATATCCGTGCAAACCGATTGAATTTTAGCTAACCGTCTCCATCTCTTACAGATGCGTGACGCGAACACATTCAGACAGGGGCCAGATGGCGCCTGCCACACAGGAGATGCCAGTGCGCTGGATACCGTTTATTGCTTTCTTTCTTTATGTTTACATTGAGATTTCGATTTTCATCCAGGTTGCCCACGTGCTGGGCGTCCTGCTGACGCTGGTTCTGGTGATCTTCACCTCCGTCATCGGCATGTCGCTGGTGCGTAATCAGGGTTTCAAAAATTTCCTGATAATGCAGCAGAAGATGGCCGCAGGCGAAAGCCCGGCAGAAGAGATGATCAAAAGCGTGTCGCTGATTATTGCGGGCCTGCTGTTGATCCTGCCGGGATTCTTCACCGACTTCCTCGGCCTGCTGTTGCTGTTGCCGCCGGTGCAAAAGCACCTGACCATGAAGCTGCTGCCGCACCTGCGTTTCAGCCGTATGCCGGGTGGTGGTTTCAGCACCGGCCCGGGGGATACCTTCGAAGGGGAATACCAGCGTAAGGATGAGCAGCGCGACCGTTTAGACCATAAAGACGATCGGTAATTTTTTGCCCGGTGGCTTAGCTTACCGGGCCTGTGGATTTTTCCGCTTCGGTAAAAACACCCACAGCCCCGCCAGCATGACAATGGCGTACAGACTCTTCCATCCCACCATCGCCAGCAACAGCAGGCACAGTACACCCCCGACGACCGCCAGTGCTTTATAGCGACCTTTCAGCAGACGGCAGCCCGCCAGCATGCACAGCAGGTAGATCATGATGAAAATACCGTTGGCGTAGATAATCAGCGCATCAAGGTTGATGTCGAGAAGATAAATACCCAGCGAACTCAGAACGCAGCAGCCCAGCACGGTATTCAGAGCATTCATCGGAAGTTGACGTTTAGACAGCCGCGCGAGGCGGCTCTCAGATTTATAAAGAGCCTGTGACCACACCAGCCGGGCGAAGCTCTGGATATAAATGTTGAGGCTGGCAAAGCAGGCAAGATAGCCAATCACGCAGGCCACCCATAAGGCTTTTACGCCAAACAGTTGCACCACGATACCCGGCAGTGACGCGGCGGCGGCTTTATCTTCGCCGAACGCGTTGAAGTGAAGCACCAGCACGGTACAGGCCCAATACACGGTACCCGCCAGCAGCAGACCAATCATCAGGGCACGCGGGAAATCGCGTTCAGGTCGCTTAAACTCAGAGGCTAAATGGGCGAATGCTTCCAGCCCGACAAAACACCAGAACATAACGGAAAGGGCCGCAAAAAGCTGCGAATGATCGACGTCCCTGACTGGCGGGAACGGAATATCTTTTACCGTGATATCGCCCGCCCACCAGATAGCGCCAATGAGTGCAACAATCATCACCGCGACGAGCGTCTGCAGATTCGCGCTTGAACTGGCGCCGCGTGAACCCACCCACCAGACGATGGCCAGCGTGCCCAGTTCGGCCAGCAGCAGCTGTGCGTTATGCCAGCCAAACAGCGCCTGACCAAAACCGGTCGCAATATGTAGCGCTGCCGGAAGACCAACCGGAATGACGGAGAGAAACAGCCAGCCGGTGACGCGCTCCAGACGTGGGCCAAAGGCCAGCCCGACAAAATGCGCCACGCCGCCCGCGCTGGGGAAGTGTCGTCCCAGGATGGCAAACACAATGGCTATCGGGAACACCAGCACAATCAGCACCGGCCACGCCCACAGGCTGTTATTTCCTGCCACCAGCGCCGCCAGTGCCGGTACGGCAAATACGCCCGTACCTAACAAGGAGGTTGAAAGCAGGCCAACGCCCTGCGCCAGCCCCAACTCCTGCTTAAGTCCACTCATTGACATCATCCTGCCAATACCAAAAGAGAGGCGATGGTAACACTTTCGCAAATTTTTTTTCGATTCCCCCTTGAAGGGGTAAAAAGCTATCCCCATCTCTCAGGGCACTAGTCGGAAAACCGCATGCGGGCCGGCGTCATCCATAACTGATAATGACTTTCTCAAAGGAGAGCTATCAATGAGTATTCGTCCGTTACATGATCGTGTGATCGTCAAACGTAAAGAAGTTGAAACCAAGTCTGCTGGCGGCATCGTTCTGACCGGTTCTGCAGCAGCCAAATCAACGCGTGGCGAAATCATCGCTGTCGGTAAGGGCCGCATCCTGGAAAACGGAACTGTGCAGCCACTGGACGTTAAAGTTGGTGACATCGTAATTTTCAACGATGGCTACGGCGTGAAATCCGAGAAGATCGACAATGAAGAAGTGTTGATCATGTCCGAGAGCGACATTCTGGCAATTGTTGAAGCGTAATTTACGCACGAGAATTTGAGGAAATAAGAACATGGCAGCTAAAGACGTAAAATTCGGTAACGACGCTCGTGTAAAAATGCTCCGCGGCGTAAACGTACTGGCAGATGCAGTTAAAGTGACCCTGGGCCCGAAAGGCCGTAACGTAGTGCTGGATAAATCCTTCGGCGCGCCAACCATCACCAAAGATGGTGTTTCCGTTGCACGTGAAATCGAGCTGGAAGACAAGTTCGAAAACATGGGCGCGCAGATGGTGAAAGAAGTTGCCTCTAAAGCGAACGACGCTGCAGGCGACGGTACCACCACCGCGACCGTACTGGCGCAGGCTATCATTACTGAAGGCCTGAAAGCCGTTGCTGCGGGCATGAACCCAATGGATCTGAAACGTGGTATCGACAAAGCAGTCGCATCCGCTGTTGAAGAACTGAAAGCGCTGTCCGTACCGTGCTCTGACTCTAAAGCCATTGCTCAGGTTGGTACCATCTCCGCTAACTCCGACGAAACCGTAGGTAAACTGATCGCTGAAGCGATGGATAAAGTCGGTAAAGAAGGCGTGATCACCGTTGAAGACGGTACCGGTCTGGAAGACGAACTGGACGTGGTTGAAGGTATGCAGTTCGACCGCGGTTACCTGTCCCCATACTTCATCAACAAGCCAGAAACTGGCGCTGTTGAGCTGGAAAGCCCGTTCATCCTGCTGGCTGACAAAAAGATCTCCAACATCCGCGAAATGCTGCCAGTGCTGGAAGCCGTTGCGAAAGCAGGCAAGCCGCTGGTTATCATCGCTGAAGATGTTGAAGGTGAAGCGCTGGCGACCCTGGTGGTTAACACCATGCGCGGCATCGTGAAAGTGGCTGCGGTTAAAGCACCTGGCTTCGGCGATCGCCGTAAAGCAATGCTGCAGGATATCGCTACCCTGACCGGCGGTACCGTGATCTCTGAAGAGATCGGTATGGAACTGGAAAAAGCGACCCTGGAAGACCTGGGCCAGGCAAAACGCGTTGTGATCAACAAAGACACCACCACCATCATCGACGGTGTGGGTGAAGAAGCCGCTATTCAGGGCCGTGTTGGTCAGATCCGTAAGCAGATCGAAGAAGCCACTTCCGATTATGACCGTGAAAAACTGCAGGAGCGCGTAGCGAAACTGGCAGGCGGCGTTGCGGTTATCAAAGTTGGTGCTGCGACCGAAGTTGAAATGAAAGAGAAGAAAGCACGCGTTGACGATGCCCTGCACGCGACCCGTGCTGCGGTAGAAGAAGGCGTTGTAGCGGGTGGTGGTGTCGCGCTGGTGCGTGTAGCCGCTAAACTGGCCGGCCTGACCGCTCAGAACGAAGACCAGAACGTGGGTATCAAAGTTGCGCTGCGCGCGATGGAAGCGCCTCTGCGTCAGATCGTGTCCAACGCCGGTGAAGAGCCATCTGTCGTTGCGAACAACGTGAAAGCGGGCGAAGGTAACTACGGTTACAACGCTGCAACTGAAGAATACGGCAACATGATCGACTTCGGTATCCTGGACCCAACTAAAGTGACCCGTTCTGCTCTGCAGTACGCGGCATCTGTAGCTGGCCTGATGATCACTACCGAATGCATGGTGACCGACCTGCCTAAAGGCGACGCGCCTGACTTAGGTGCTGCTGGTATGGGCGGCATGGGTGGAATGGGCGGCATGATGTAATCATGTTGTTCTGAACCTCTCAGAACGAACCCCGGGCAGAAATGCCCGGGGTTTTTTATTACCGCTACTCAAATGTCCCTTTCACGCACACAACACCTTCGCGCACCATCTGATGGCCTTTCGCCCAGACCTCGTGGATCTTCAGATCATCCGTTAGCACCAGGAAATCAGCATCGCATCCGGGTGCGATCCGCCCCTTATGCTCCAGCCCGAGAAACTCCGCCACGTTACGCGTAAACGGCAGGAGCGCCTCCTCCAGCGGCAGATGATACCGGTTGACCAGCTGCTGCAGCGTCTCAGGCAGAGATTCGAACCCGGCTACGCCAATGCCCACCAGATTACCGTTCGCGTCAAAATTCGGCTGGCTGCCGTTGCCGTCCGAGCTGAGGGTGAGACGGTTAAACGGCACCTGCGCTTCACGAGCCGTCACGATGGCGGTGGCGGCATCTATGGGTTCACGAATGCTGGTGGTGATATCGATGTAACCCCCTTCGCGGGCATAGTTCAGCGCGGCGAGGAACAGCGCCTGGGCGCGGTTGACGTGAGTTGGCAGCAGTTTCGTGCGGGGAACGTCGGCGTTATTCAGGATGTTAAACAGCGGCTCCAGCAGCATCGGGCTATTGCCGAGATGAAACACGGATACGCCCGCTTTGGCACCCAGCAGCCCCCCAACGCGCGACTGAGCGGCCATATTCGCGAGCTGGTCATCTGCCGGTGCGGAAGAGCGATGGTCGGAAATCGCGCATTTCACACCAATGATTTTATCAATCAGCGCCACATCCTTTTCGATACTGCCGGTAATCGTCGGAGACGGCAGCCCGTACGCACCTGTCAGCATCCACGCACTGATCCCTTCATGCTCAAGCGCCCGCGTTTTTGCCAGCAGCGACTCGGGATGGCGGGTCACGCCGTCGGTGCCCAGCAGGCCCACAACGGAGGTGATGCCTGCCGCCACCAGCGCAGACAGCCGCACTTCCGGCGTACGGGTGTGCGGACCGGCTTCGCCGCCGCCGCCGATCAGATGTACGTGCTGATCGATAAATCCCGGGCAAACCACCGCCCCGGCGAGATCGCTTTCAGGGCAGTCTGGTCGCGTTATAGCATGGCCCGTTTTTTCGATCGCAACGATTTTTCCCGCGGCGATCAGCAGGTCGCAATATCCCCGATCCTCCGGCGCGTAAAGATGCGCATTGCGGAAAAGATGGGGGGCGAGCACTGAAAAATCCATTTTTATCTCCTCAGAAGAGTAGCTGCATCACCCACATTGAGAGCAGGGCGTTAATAACGCAGACCGTAATAATGTGCGGGTAATATTTCGGGTTCACCCCGGCGGTACCCAGGCAGCGGCCCGTGTTTTGTACCGGGTTGCCCATCAGATAGATGGCGGGTAGCAGGACGGTGGCATCGTGACCGTTGAGCGTGCCGGCGGCGACCAGACTGGCGCAGACGCCTACGCCGCCTCCCATACTCATCACCGAGGCCAGCATAACCGTTGCCGCTGCGCCCGGAAGTCCCCATAGCGCCATGATCGGCTCGCATACCCTGCCGACAATATCCAGCAGGCCGGTTACCTTGAGCGCCTGAATAATGACAAACGCCATAACCACGTTTGGTAGCAGGCTGGTGGTGGCGATGGTAAAGCCGCGGCGGGCGCCATCAATAAACATGTCCATGATATTTTTACGCGGCTGGGCGATCATTTTTCCTCCTGAACGCGGCGAACTTCCATGTGGGCGATCCACAGACGCAGGAAGTTCGCACCAACAAATTTGAATACCAGAATGACGGCAAGCGGCGTAATCACCGGGACGGTGATGAAGGTAAAGAGTGCGGCTCCGGAAGAAAAATAGTTGGTAATGATGGCGCTACCGCTGGTCTGGAAGGTGGCGAAAATGGCGCGTTCATGGTCAGTAATTGCCCCTTCATCGGTCAACTCTTTGGTCATCCCAGCGGCTGCATCGGTGTTTTGCAGGTTAGCGATAAGCGCCAGAGAGCAGATGCCGGGCACGCCAAGGAGCGGGCGTAAAATGGGCGTCATGAGCTGTTGTGCGGCGCGCAGCCCGCCCAACCCCTCGGTGACAGCAATGATCCCGAGCGATAAAATGACTGAAGGTGCCAGTTCAAGGGCAAACAAGAAGCCATCTTTCGCCCCCGTGCCACCCTCACCGCGAAACGTTAGCGCGCCGTTCACCGGACCAAAGCTGCCGTTTAAGACGGTAAAATCCAGCACACGCCACCATTCGGTACTTTTAGCGAAAAAGCCCGAGAAAAATACGATGGTAAGGACAAACGCCAGATAGCCCACCCATGAAACTTTTTCCTCTCCTGAGGATGATGCACTCATGAAACCCCCTTTTTTAGTCGCGTACAAAAGATGTACGTTGCACCACTAAAAACGATCGGGGGCTAAAACACGATATCCCAAAGGGCATTATCAGAATTCATTTAAGATGTCGGAGGAGTACCATGCGGAATCTGGCTCGCAGAAATGCGCGGGGGTTTTTCTTTTAGTCATCTTTTAGGTATAAGATTCACACACGGACAACTACTGTCCAGCTTATTGAAAACGAGGAATAACATGCGCGTAAAAGTCTGTGCAGGGATCGTAGGAGCAGCATTGCTGCTGGCGGGGTGTAGCTCCAGCAATGAACTGTCGGCAGCGGGCCAGGGCGTTCGCTTTGTGGAAGATAAGCCAGGCAGCGAATGCCAGCTGTTAGGCACGGCCACCGGTGAACAAAGCAACTGGATGTCGGGTCAGCACGGTGAGGAAGGCGGCTCTATGCGCGGCGCGGCGAATGCCCTGCGTAACCAGGCTGCTGCAATGGGTGGAAACGTGATTTATGGCGTGAGCAGCCCGACGCAAGGGATGCTTTCCAGCTTCGTGCCAACGGCCAGCCAGATGAGTGGCCAGGTCTACAAGTGCCCGAACTGAGTTAATTTGCTGATGGCGCTGCGCCCGGACCCGTAGGGCAGTTAAGCGTAGCGCCACCTGCCTTTCTACTGCTGCCGCAGCTGTAAATCCAGCGGCGTTTTACTCGGCTCTCCGCCAATCTCGCGTGCCAGCTTCGGCACCATATACCCTGAGACCAGCGTTAACAGCTCGCGCATAATCTGTCGGGCCTCGTCATCCGTCACCATAAAGTGCGCCGCTCCCTGCACGCGATCCAGAACGTGCAGGTAATAGGGCATCACGCCCGCATCAAACAAGGCGTTGCTGAGGTCTGCCAGCACGCGAGCGCTATCGTTCACGCCGCGCAGCAGCACGCTCTGGTTCAGCAGCGTCACGCCCGCCTTACGCAGACGCGCCATCGCCGCGCGAAATTCATCGTCAATTTCATTCGCGTGGTTAATATGGTTTACCAGCAGCACCTGCAGACGGGACTGCTCAAGGCGTGATACCAGCCCGTCGGTAATACGTGCCGGAATGACAATCGGTAAACGGCTGTGAATGCGCAGACGCTTGATGTGCGGGATGGCTTCCAGCTGCGTCAGCAGCCAGTCCAGCTCATGATCTTTTGCCATCAGCGGGTCGCCGCCGGAAAAAATAATCTCATCCAGCTCTGAATGGTCGGCGATATAGTTCAGCGCGACCTGCCAGTTACGTTTGTTTCCCTGGTTTTCGGCATACGGGAAGTGCCGACGGAAGCAATAACGACAATTTACCGCGCAGCCGCCTTTAACCAGCAGCAGGGCGCGGTTGAGATATTTGTGCAGTAAGCCGGGCACCACGCTGTTCTGCTCTTCCAGCGGATCGGTGCTGTAACCCGGCGCGGTGATAAACTCATCCTGCGACGTAAGCGTTTGTTTTAATAGAGGATCGTCGGGATTGCCTTTTTCCATCCGCGCCACAAACGCGCGGGGAACACGCAGGGCGAAAAGGCGCTTTGCCTCGCGGCCTGCAAGCAACTCTGGGTGCTGATCGAGGTCTAAAAGACGCAGCAATTCATCAGGACTGGTGATTACATCGGCAAGTTGCGATAACCAATCTTCTCTGGACGGGGTGTTTAGGGTTACAATATGCGCCATTTTGTGGCTTAGCTACCAGTTAACAAATTTAGAGGGCCTTATGGCAACGTACTATAGCAACGATTTTCGTGCTGGTCTTAAAATCATGATGGACGGCGAACCGTACGCGGTTGAAGCCAGCGAATTCGTTAAACCAGGTAAAGGCCAGGCATTCGCACGCGTTAAGCTGCGCCGCCTGCTGACCGGTACCCGTGTTGAGAAAACCTTCAAATCTACTGACTCCGCTGAAGGCGCTGATGTTGTCGATATGAACCTGACTTACCTGTACAACGACGGTGAGTTCTGGCACTTCATGAACAACGAAACGTTCGAGCAGCTGTCTGCTGACGCGAAAGCGATTGGCGATAACGCGAAGTGGCTGCTGGATCAGGCTGAGTGCATCGTGACCCTGTGGAACGGCCAGCCTATCGCTGTGACTCCACCAAACTTTGTTGAACTGGAAATCGTTGAAACCGATCCAGGTCTGAAAGGTGACACCGCAGGTACTGGCGGCAAGCCAGCAACGCTTTCTACTGGCGCTGTGGTGAAAGTACCTCTGTTCGTTCAGATCGGTGAAGTGATCAAAGTGGATACTCGCTCCGGCGAATACGTATCCCGCGTGAAGTAATTTACGTCATGATTCGAGGCGCAGCGCCCGCTGCGCCTGATTTTTGCAGGCAGGGATGATGAAACGTACCGTTAAAATTCTGCTTCTGTTAGCACTCTCCAGCGTACTGCTTTCCGGCTGTAACACCGCCCGTGGCATGGGGGAAGATATCCAGGACCTCGGTCATATCATTTCTCACGCAGCCAGCTAAGTCCGTCTAATTTTCCTAAAATTGCTTCCTTTTCCGTCAATCGGCGGGATCTTGTCTATTCTTAAGTTGCTATACACAAAACAACTTTGGCTATAAAAGGAAGATATTATGGTTAAGAAAACAATTGCAGCGATCTTTTCTGTCCTCGTGCTTTCCTCAGTGTTGACTGCATGTAATACCACCCGCGGCGTAGGGGAAGATATCTCCGACGGTGGTAACGCGATTTCTGGTGCAGCAACTAAAGCCCAAAACTAATGAAGCATGGACGGTACGGCGCGTCAGTTCCACCGTACCGTCAATTCTCTACTTCCTGCAGGGATAAAAACGGAGAAAAGCGTGTATCCATATGCAGCTTCATGCGGATATTGCGTTTATAGGTATAAACCGTTTTTCCGTTAATACTCAGGTGAGCGGCAATCTTTTGGTTGCTCGCGCCGTCCATCCATAACGTCAGCACTTTCTCCTCCTGTCGGGTCAGCAAAGGGGCGGCCACCGTCGGGCGGTACGAGCTTGCGCGCGAAATTAACGCGTCATTGATAACCGTCGCGATTTCCTCAAGAGGGGCGTTTTTCATGAGTGAAGACCAGACCGGGAAGTTCCCGAGCCAGGTCGCCAGGTCCTTGTCCTCTCCCGATTGCAGCATAATAAAAGGTAATTGTTCGCTGGCATTCAGCAAAGAAGAGAGTTGCTGGAAATGGTGAATATCCTGTCTGAAACCATGCAGGTCAGCGATGACCAGCTCAGGTTTCCATTGCAGAATGTGCTCTCTGGCGAGGAATAGATTGTTCAGCCCGGTCACAACGTAGTGCCCCGGGAACAAACCGGAATGATTGAGCCATGCTTCAAACCCCGTACGGGTGAAGTGACAACGGTCAATCAAAAGAATCTTGAACATATTTTATTCGCAGTCGGCTAGTGGTTTGGCTTCCTGCCATCAGAAAGCACATCATCATAGAGAAGTCCGATGAGCTATAAATGCCTGAACTCCGCGCCATACTGCGGCTATTTCTGGGCTTAACGCGTTCATCAGAAAATGATTGAAAAAAAATCGCACGCTAACCAAAATATGGGGTGTTATCTGCCTTGCGGGACGACCCGTAAGCGCTTCCTTCATCGGGGACGGCCCCAACTGTTTCTAAGTTAAGGAGCCCGAGATGTCCTGGATTATTCTCTTTATTGCTGGTCTGCTCGAAGTGGTATGGGCGATTGGTCTCAAGTATACCCACGGATTTACCCGCCTGACGCCCAGCGTCATTACCGTCACGGCGATGATCGTGAGCATTGTTTTGCTCTCGTGGGCGATGCGTTCCCTGCCCGTGGGAACGGCTTACGCCGTCTGGACGGGGATCGGTGCCGTAGGCGCGGCGATTACCGGCATTCTGCTGCTGGGTGAGTCAGCGAGCCTGGCGCGTATCGCCAGCCTCGCTCTGATTGTGGCTGGTATCATTGGACTGAAGCTCAGCACCCATTAACGGGGCTGTTTTACCCAGATGAGTTTCGACACATCAAACCCTTGCCGGGTCGCGACGTCCAGCATCTGTTGTTTCATCTCTGACGGAATAGTTGGCGTGCGGGAAAGTATCCACAGATAGTCGCGATCCGGCCCGCAGACCAGCGCGTGACGGTACTCTCTGTCGAGCGCTATCACGTTATAGCCGCCATAAAACGGGCCAAAGAAAGAGACTTTGAGCGCGGCCCGTCGCGGGTCGCCAGTAAAGTAGGCTTTCCCAACCGACTGCTGCCACATCTCCCGATCGGGATTATAGCCCCGGTTGATCACCTGAATACCGCCATCATCCATTGGGCTGTAATTCGCAGTGACCTTCTCTAAGCCCTGCTCAAACCGATGGTCGAGGCGCGCGATTTCATACCATGTTCCAAGGAAGCGTTGTGCATCAAAAGGCGTGACGACGGTAACGCCGGGAGGTGGAGTAGGTGAACTGCAGGCAACCACTAAAAACGCGGCTGTCACCGCGGCGATAACAGGCAAAATGCGCATAGGAGTTTCCTTACTGTTTTTTGTTAAGTGTAGATGACGGCAAGGAAAATGTGGTTTTTGTGCGGTGTGTTTCGCCGGGTAAGCGCAGCGCCACCCGGCAAAGTTTTACTGCAGCGCGTCGAGGATACGGTATGCCGCCTCAACGCGTGTCGGGTTCGGATAGCTTTTATTCGCCAGCATCACAATGCCGAGCTGCTTTTCAGGAATAAAGGCCACGTAGCTGCCAAACCCGCCGGTTGAGCCTGTTTTGTGGACCCAGGACGCGTTGACCGGGGGGGCCGGAGGATTTACTTCTGCTACGGGCAACGGCGCCAGCGCCACCTTATTGTCGCTACCTTCTACCACGGTTTTGGCATCGACCGGCCAGTTAAGCATTTCCCAGCCTAGCCCCTGATACATGGCCCCTACGCGCCAGTAGCGAGACTGCGCCAGGGCAATGCCTTGCCTGAGTGAAGTATCCTGAAGGGAGTCCGGCTTCATGTTGATCATCACCCAGCTCGCCATATCCTGCACGTTGGTTTTCACCCCATACGCCTCTGCGTCCAGCATGCCTGGCGAAACGTGGACCGCTTTACCGTCACGGTATCCCCAGGCGTAATGCGCTTCTTCCGTTTTCGGGACGTTAATCCAGGTATGGTTCAGCTTGAGCGGCTTGAAGACCCGCGTCGTCATGGCTTGCTCATAGCTCATGCCGGAAGGTTTGACCGCCAGCGCGCCAAAAAGGCCGATGCTGGAGTTGGCGTAAAGACGCGTTGTGCCCGGTTTCCACTGAGGCTGCCAGTTCTGATAAAAGCGCAGCAGAGAGGCATTATCAGTGACCTCGTCCGGCACCTGGAGCGGCAGGCCACCAGCGGTATAAGTCGCCAGATCGAGCATGCGAATTCCCTGCCATTGCGTGCCTGTCAGCTCAGGCCAGTATTTAGTCACCGGATCGCCCAGCGAAATTTCACCGCGAGCAATGGCATCGCCACCCAGCACGCCGGTGAAGGTTTTACTTATAGAACCCAGTTCGAACAGGGTTTGTGGAGTAACGGGCTTGTTTGCCGCAACGTCGGCTTTTCCGAAGGTAAAGTAGTGCGGCTGGCCCTGATAAATCACGGCTACCGCCATGCCTGGAATACCCTGCGCTTTCATCAGGGGCGTGACGCTACGCTCTACAACATCAGCCAGCTGTTTTTCTGACATCGGCGCGGCGAGTACAGCGGAGGAGGTGCTGAGCAGCAGGGCGCAGCAAAGGGATTTTTTCATCATTAATTATCTTCCGTAATAGCAGGTCAAGGGTGTGTCCGGGCCCGACAGACCGCTGTAGTTTGTTAGATTTGACTATGGCTGACAAACGGTTAAATTTAGCATTAGCTGTTAATTTTTCTAACGGATGGAACGATGACCCGCAGCTATCTCCCGTTAAATTCGCTTCGCGCCTTCGAAGCGGCCGCAAGGCATCTCAGTTTTACGCATGCAGCGATAGAGCTGAACGTCACCCATTCTGCCATCAGCCAGCACGTTAAGGCGCTGGAGCAGCATCTGAATTGTCAGCTGTTTGTCCGCGTTTCGCGCGGCCTGATGCTGACAACGGAGGGGGAAAATTTGCTGCCGGTGCTGAATGATTCATTCGATCGTATCGCCGGAATGCTGGATCGCTTTGCCAGCCAGCGCGCTCAGGAGAAGCTAAAAGTTGGTGTGGTAGGGACTTTCGCCACGGGTATCTTGTTCTCTCTGCTCGCAGACTTTCGGCGCTGTTATCCGCATATCGACCTTCATCTCTCAACCCATAACAACCGTGTCGATCCTGCGGCTGAAGGGCTTGATTATACGATCCGCTACGGTGGTGGCGCATGGCACGGCACCGAGGCGCAATTCCTGTGCCCTGCGCCGCTGGCACCGCTTTGCTCGCCTGATATCGCCGCCGTGCTGCAGTCTCCGGCCGACATCCTGAAGTTTACCCTGCTGCGCTCCTACCGACGCGACGAATGGTCGGCGTGGATGCAGGCGGCGGGGGAACATCCCCCGTCACCCACGCATCGGGTGATGGTCTTTGATTCGTCTGTCACCATGCTGGAAGCCGCCCAGGCAGGCACAGGGATTGCCATTGCGCCTGTCGATATGTTTACCCATTTGCTCAACAGCGAGCGCATTGTTCAGCCGTTTACAACGCAGATTGATCTGGGTAGCTACTGGTTAACAAGACTGCAGTCGCGGGCTGAAACGTCCGCAATGCGTGAATTTGCCCAGTGGCTGGTGGGAAAAATGCAGAAATAAAAGGCCCGCCGGATGGCGGGCCAGAAGCGTCAGATAGTGACGACCGCAATCAGCGTCACGACCGTCAGGATGGTTGCCAGCCCGTAGAATACCCATTTACCGCTCGGGACATGGATTTTCAGATCGTGCATTGCATGGTGAATACGGTGCAGACCACACCACAATGGCAGGACGATCATCAGGAAGATAAACACGCGACCGATAAAGCTGCTCGCAAAGGCCAGTACGCGCTCATAGCTCAGCGCATCGCCCGGGAACAACCCCAGCGGCAGCATGATCCCGACCAGCAGGATAATGACCGGGGCAATAATGGCGCTCCACATGCCGCCTGCGCCAAACAGCCCCCAGAAGACCGGCTCGTCTGAACGTTTTGGATTTGGATTGATCACAGTAGTCTCCTTACCAGAACAGTGCGACAAACAGAATGACCACAGAGACAACTGCCGTCACTGCCCAGAGCCCTTTAATGACCGGCTCTGGCCCCATTTTTTCGCCTTTTACAATGATGTTCGCTGCTTTTGGCGCCAGTTCAAACCAGGTTTTGGTATGAAGCAGCGCCGCCGCGAGCACGATCAGGTTCAGCACCACGATGATCGGGTTTTGCAGGAAGCCCACAAAGCTGGCCCAGGTTTCCGGCCCGTGTTTAAGGGCGAAAACGCCGTACATCAGCTCAAGGCTGAACCAGACCGCCGGTACCGCCGTGCCTTCACGCAGCATATAGAAGCGATAAAACGGCAGGTTTTTCCACCAGGTGGACGGCATTGGTCGCACGTAGGCTTTGCGTTTAGTCGTCATCATGCACTCCTTAGCGTGGTTTCAGGGTTGCGATAAGAAAGTCTTTCGAGCTTTCCACTTTACCCTGCTGAATTGCGGCGGCCGGGTCGACGTGCTTCGGACAGACTTCGGAGCAGTAGCCCACAAACGTACAGGTCCAGACGCCGTTCTGGCTGTTAAGCTGCGCCATACGTTCTTTTTTGCCGTGGTCGCGGCTGTCTTCGTTATAGCGGTGCGCCAGGGTAATGGCGGCCGGGCCGATAAACTCCGGGTTCAGGCCAAACTGAGGACAGGCGGCATAGCACAAGCCGCAGTTGATGCAGCCGGAGAACTGATGGTATTTCGCCATCTGCGCCGGTGTCTGGGTATTTGGCCCCTGTTCCGGCGTGCGCGGGTTGCCGATGATGTACGGCTTAATCGCTTCCAGGCTTTCGATAAAGTGGGTCATATCGACCACCAGATCGCGCTCGATCGGGAAGTTACCCAGCGCTTCAACCTTGATGCCTTTGGTATAATCGCGCAGGAAGGTTTTACAGGCCAGCTTCGGCACCTTGTTGACCATCATGCCGCATGAGCCGCAGATCGCCATGCGGCAGGACCAGCGGTAGCTCAGGTCCGGCGCCAGGTTGTCTTTGATATAGCCGAGCGCATCCAACAGGGAGGTTTGCTCGTCATAAGGGACTTCGTAGAAAGCGCTGTGGGGGGCGGTATCCACTTCCGGGTTGTAGCGCACCACTTCAACTTTCAGTTTTTGCATCTCAGCCATTCGCCTTCTCCTTCTTCTCGGCGGCTTCTGCTTCTGCGCCGTACACGCGTTTAGCCGGTGGCAGCGTGGTGATTTTCACGTCGCTGTAGTCCAGGCGCGTGGTGCCATCCGCATCGCGCCAGGCGAGAGTGTGTTTCAGGAAATTGACGTCGTCACGTTCGGTACAGCCTTCGTCCAGACGCTGGTGGGCGCCGCGGGATTCTTTACGCGCCAGCGCAGAGTGCGCCATACATTCTGCGACGTTCAGGCCGTGACCCAGTTCGATGGTATAGAGCAGGTCGGTATTGAAGACGCTGGAGGTGTCGGTGATGCGCACGCGCTTGAAGCGCTCCTGGAGTTCCGCCAGCTTGTCGACGGTTTTCTGCATCAGCTCTGGCGTACGGTAGATACCGCAGCCTTCTTCCATCGACAGCCCCATCTCGTCGTGGATCTTTGACCAGTTCTCGTTGCCTTCCTGGTTTACCAGATCCTTCAGGCGTTTCTCAACGTCTGCGACCTGTGCATCCAGCGCGGCACCGTTGGCTTCGCCTGCGGTAGCCGCCCGCTCCATCGCGCGCTCGCCCGCCATGCGGCCAAAGACGACCAGCTCTGCCAGCGAGTTAGAGCCCAGACGGTTGGCGCCGTGCAGGCCGACGGAGGAGCATTCGCCAACGGCAAACAACCCCTTGATGCGTGTTTCACACTGCTGGTCGGTTTCGATTCCGCCCATGGTGTAGTGCGCGGTTGGACGCACCGGAATCGGCTCTTTCACCGGGTCGACGCCCACATAGGCTTTTGCCAGTTCGCAGATGAACGGCAAACGCTCCAGCAGTTTCTTCTCACCCAGATGACGCAGATCGAGGTGAACCACGTCGCCGCGCGGCGTGGAGATGGTGTTGCCTTTGCGCCACTCGTGCCAGAAGGCCTGAGAGACTTTGTCGCGCGGGCCGAGTTCCATGTATTTGTTCTTCGGCTCGCCGAGTGGGGTTTCCGGACCCATGCCGTAATCCTGCAGATAGCGGTAGCCGTTTTTGTTGACCAGGATACCGCCTTCACCGCGGCAGCCTTCCGTCATCAGAATGCCGGAGCCCGGCAGGCCGGTTGGGTGATACTGCACGAACTCCATATCGCGCAGCGGCACGCCGTGGCGGAGCGCCATGCCCATCCCGTCGCCGGTGACGATGCCGCCATTGGTGTTATAACGATAAACGCGGCCCGCACCGCCCGTTGCCATTACCACCGCATTGGCGCGGATCTGGACGAGCGTGCCTTCCATCATGTTCATCGCCACCAGGCCACGTGCATGACCATCGTCGACCAGAATGTCGAGGACAAAATGTTCATCGAAGCGCTGAATTTGTGGGAACTGAAGGGAGGTCTGGAAGAGGGTGTGCAGCATGTGGAAGCCGGTCTTATCGGCGGCGAACCAGGTGCGCTCTATTTTCATTCCGCCGAAGCGGCGAACGTTAACGCTGCCGTCCGGCCGGCGGCTCCACGGACATCCCCACTGCTCGAGCTGGGTCATTTCCGTTGGGCAATGGTGCACGAAGTAGTCAACGACATCCTGTTCGCAAAGCCAGTCGCCCCCTGCAACCGTGTCGTGGAAATGGTATTCAAAGCTGTCATGATCCTGCGCAACGGCGGCGGATCCTCCCTCTGCTGCCACCGTGTGGCTGCGCATTGGATAGACTTTTGAAATCAATGCGATTTTAGCGTCAGGATTAGCTTGTGCTGCAGCAATCGCAGCACGTAATCCAGCCCCGCCAGCGCCTATTACGGCAAGATCGGCTTGAAAAGTTTGCACGACATTCCTCCAGATTTTTGTTATTTCGCAACGCGACAAACTAAAGGTAGTTCACCCGTCCAGACGGACGATTGCGAAAGCGTTTCCACTGCTCCTTTATGGGTAAAAGAGTATAACCGTGTAGACGTCAGGGAAATTTGACGTGTTCGATTTTTTTGCTGTTCTGTGCGGTGATTTATCATTGTGATTGATGAATTGCGTCATGGAATAATCCACCTAAATGAAATGCGCTTTTTTACTGCGCAAAATTTGTCTCTGTCCCTGCTAACGAGTAGACTTCGTGCCCTTGTCTGAAATCGGAGAAAAACTCATGAGCGAAACGGCCACCTGGCAGCCGAGCGCATCCATCCCAAATCTGCTAAAACGCGCCGCAATTATGACGGAGATCCGCCGTTTCTTTGCCGACCGCGGCGTCCTGGAGGTGGAAACCCCGTGCATGAGTCAGGCAACGGTAACGGATATTCATCTGGTCCCGTTTGAAACCCGTTTTGTTGGCCCAGGCCACTCCCAGGGCATGAATCTCTATATGATGACCAGCCCGGAATACCACATGAAACGCCTGCTGGCCGCCGGTTGTGGGCCGGTGTATCAGCTGTGCCGTAGCTTCCGTAATGAAGAGATGGGGCGTCACCACAACCCGGAATTCACCATGCTGGAGTGGTACCGCCCGCATTATGATATGTACCGCCTGATGAATGAGGTGGACGATCTGCTGCAGCAGGTACTGGACTGCTCAGAGGCCGAAACGCTTTCCTATCAGCAGGCCTTCCAGCGCCACCTGGAGATCGATCCGCTGTCGGCGGACAAAACTCAGCTGCGTGAAGTAGCGGCAAAGCTCGATCTGAGCAACGTGGCGGATAGCGAAGAGGATCGCGACACGCTGCTGCAGCTGCTGTTCACCTTTGGCGTTGAACCGCAGATTGGCAAAGATCGTCCGACGTTTGTCTATCATTTCCCGGCAAGCCAGGCCTCGCTGGCGCAGATCAGCACCGAAGATCACCGTGTCGCTGAGCGTTTTGAGGTCTATTACAAAGGTATCGAGCTGGCGAACGGCTTCCACGAACTGACCGATGCGCGCGAACAGCAGCAGCGTTTCGAGCAGGATAACCGCAAGCGCGCCGCGCGCGGTCTGCCGCAGCAGCCCATTGATACCAACCTGCTGGAAGCGTTAAAGGCCGGTCTGCCGGATTGCTCCGGCGTGGCGCTGGGCGTGGATCGTCTGGTCATGCTGGCGCTGGGCGCAGAACAGCTGGGCGATGTGATTGCGTTTACGGTCGATCGCGCCTGAAAAAATGCCGGGTGGCGCTGCGCTTACCCGGCCTATATTACCTGTGGCAATATTCCTTTCCATTTCTTATCGGCAACATTAAAAACTGCCATTTTCTCTGTACACGGGTCTTTTTCTTAAATTGCCTCGTATAGCCACAATATTAGTCTGGTCATCTGCTACCATCCGCGCAGTTTAATTCCTCTTCGGATGGCGATATGTCCCACTCACTTAAAAAGATGACCCTCACCGGGCTCATCCTGATGATTTTTACCTCCGTCTTTGGCTTTGCCAACAGCCCGTCGGCTTTCTATCTGATGGGCTACAGCGCGACGCCGTTTTATATCGTGTCCGCTCTGTTCTTCTTTATCCCGTTTGCGCTGATGATGGCGGAGATGGGCTCGGCTTACCGGAAAGAAGAGGGCGGCATTTATTCGTGGATGAACAACAGCATCGGCCCGCGCTACGCGTTTATCGGGACGTTTATGTGGTTCTCCTCTTACGTCGTCTGGATGGTCAGCACGGCGGCCAAAGTCTGGGTGCCGTTCTCCACGTTTCTTTTCGGCGCGGATAAAACGCAGGTCTGGTCTCTGGCGGGGCTGAGTTCCACGCAGGTGGTCGGTATTCTGGCGGTCTGCTGGATGGTGGTGGTCACGCTGGTGGCCTCTAAAGGCATCAATAAAATCGCCCGTATCACCGCTGTTGGCGGTATTTCTGTGATGTGCCTGAACCTGGTGCTGCTGCTGGTCAGCATCGCCATTCTGTGCCTGAACGGCGGACATTTTGCTCAGGAGGTCAACTTTGTTTCGTCGCCGAATCCAGGTTACCAGTCCGGGCTGGCCATGCTCTCCTTCGTGGTGTTTGCTATTTTCGCTTACGGCGGTATTGAAGCGGTAGGCGGGCTGGTCGACAAAACCGAAAACCCGGAAAAGAATTTTGCCAAAGGGATTATTTTTGCCGCTATCGTCATCTCCGTCGGCTACTCGCTGGCGATTTTCCTCTGGGGCGTCAGCACCAACTGGCAGCAGGTATTGAGTAACAACACCACCAACCTCGGGAATATCACCTACGTGCTGATGAAAAGCCTGGGGATGACGCTGGGTAACGCCATGCACCTGAGCCCGGAGGCAGCTTCTGTCATGGGTGTCTGGTTTGCGCGTATTACCGGCCTGTCGATGTTCCTCGCCTATACCGGTGCGTTCTTCACGCTCATCTACTCGCCGTTAAAGGCGATCATTCAGGGTACGCCAAAAGCGCTGTGGCCAGCACGCATGACGCAGCTGAATACCGCAGGAATGCCTGCTAACGCCATGTGGATGCAGTGCCTGCTGGTGTGCGTCTTCATTCTGCTGGTGTCATTTGGCGGCGATACGGCGTCTGCGTTTTACAACAAGCTGACCCTGATGGCGAACGTGTCAATGACGCTGCCGTACCTGTTCCTGACTCTGGCGTTCCCGTTCTTTAAAGCGAAGCAGGATCTTGAGCGTCCGTTTGTGATCTTCAAAACCCGCGCGGTAACGCTGCTGGCCACCACGGTGGTGGTGCTGGTGGTGGCGTTTGCCAACATCTTTACCGTTATTCAGCCCGTGGTTGAGGCGAACGACTGGAACAGCGCGCTGTGGATGGTCGGCGGGCCTGTCTTCTTCTCGCTGCTGGCGATGGGAATTTATGAGAATTACCGTCGACGCTCGATGGCGTACGTCACGGAAGTGGCGTAGCGGTTAAATACCCCTCCCGAAAGGGAGGGGAGAAAGATTACAGGCTTCCTGCCGGGCGCGATCTTGCCGCCGACGTCAGCGTTTTACCCATCTTACGTCCGTCCATGCTTTCCAGACGCATCTGGAACGGTGGGAACGGCATATCAATTCCGTGCTCGCGGAAGCCCGCCAGAATCAGCTGGTGGATCTCATGGCGCAGCGGCATGCGGTGCCCCATTTCGGCGGCGTAGATACGCAGTTCGAAAATCTGGATCCCCTGCTGTAAATCAACCAGGAACACTTCCGGCGCAGGGTTATCGAGCACCAGCGTACAGCGTTCAGCGGCGGTGTAGAGGATCTGCGTGACCTCTTCGCTGTTGGCATCCGACGGAGCCGGTACCGTCAGCACCACGCGCGTGACGGAGTCCGACAGCGACCAGTTGATAAACTGTTCGGTAATAAATGCCTTGTTCGGCACGATGATCTCTTTACGGTCCCAGTCACTGATCGTGGTGGCACGGGTGTTGATCTTCGTTACGCTCCCGGTCAGATCGCGGATCGTCACCGTATCGCCAATGCGAATCGGTTTTTCAAACAGAATGATCAGGCCGGAAACAAAGTTCGCGAAAATCTCCTGCATGCCAAAGCCAAGGCCGAACGTCAGCGCAGCAACCAGCCACTGCAGTTTAGACCACTCGATACCAATCATTGAGAACCCGACCATCCCGCCAAAAAGCAAGATCAGGTATTTCGTGATGGTCGTAATGGCGTATCCCGTGCCGGGGGTTAAATCCAGATGCTGCAGCAGCGCCAGCTCCAGCAGCGCCGGGAAGTTACGCACCAGCTGGGTGGTGATGATCAACACCAGAATGGCAATCAGCACCGCGCCTAAGGTAATCGGCTCCAGGCTTTCAACGCCCTGCACCGTGGACGACACGTCCCACAGAGAGATGTTCTCCAGGAAGCCAAACGCGGAATGAATTTCCGACCACAGGAAGATCACCGACAGAAGGGCAATCAGCATCAGGATGGAACGTACCAGACGCAGAGACTGGGTACTGATGGCATCCAGATCCAGTTCTACCTCGTCGGCATCCATCGTGCCTTCTGTGCTGTTGACATGTGTTGGCTCTTCCTCGCCCCGGGCGCGCTGGGCAAGGATCTCCGCCCGGCGATGCTTGGCGCGATCGAAGGCCAGACGGCGGCGCTGGATCAGCATCCAGCGGCGGATCACGTGGTAAACCACCAGAAGCAGGAACCAAATTGCCACCGACGTTTCCAGTCGCGCCAGCAGCGCCTGCGAGGTTGCCAGATAACCCACCGCCGCGGCCAGCATCGCAATCAGAGGGGCGCTCAGCAGCAGGTTCCAGAGCAGCCGGTTGAACATGTTGTCGCCGCTGCCGGATTTATCGAGATAAAGCGGTATCCCCGCACGCTTCAGGCTGAGCGTGACGATGGCCAGCGCGCCGCATATCAGCATAAAGCAGAGGCGTCCCAGCGAGCCTGAGAATTCCCGATCATTAAGATTATCAAACATGATCAGCGCCATAATCAGCGGCACAATCAGCCCGATGCTCATCAGGTAGTAACGCATGGCGCGCGCCACGCGGTTACGCGGCCAGCCAAAGTGGGCAATGAAGAGGCCGTTGGGCCGCGCGAAGGTCGCGCAAATCATCACTACCCACAGCAGCGGCACCGTGGCGGTGACGCCATCACCAATGGCGACCGCGAGCGGATAGGGCCACGCTTCCCGCAGACCGTAGCCGAGGGTCATCCACAATACCGGCAGCGGAGACGCGACGAGAATCGACCAGAACACGGTACGCAACGTCAGCCAGAAGTGGTCCTGGGTGACTTTCCCCACCCGTGCGCTGGAGCGCTCCAGGAAGCGGGTGAAATGTCTGCGCGAGTAAATGCTGAACCCCACCAGGATCAATGCGCCCAGCAGCGGGAAGATCGTCTCTTTGCTGGTCAGCATCATCACGCTGGCCTTTCCCAGCTGGCTGAAAGTGTCCAGCGAAATCAGACGGCGCAGATCCTGAACAATATCAATGGGCCATGAGAAGGTCATCGGACGTACGTCGGAGGTCCAGAAGAGATAACGGTGCGTTGCCTCGTTCACCTCTTTCAGCGCATCTTCCAGCTGGCTGTTGGAGACCTTGAGCTTAGTCAGTTCAAGGATCAGCGTATCGCCGCCCTGGAGCAGCGAGTTCAGCAGTTCGCGCTGGGTACGCAGCTGGGCTTCAAGAATCCGGTTTTGCTCGTTGGTCAGGGGCTGTCCGTCAGCCTGACGGATCTGGCGAATTTGCGGCTGCTTATTAAGGAGATCTTCAAAGTGCAGTCGCTGAACGCGCAGCTGGGCCATCTCGGTATCCAGCTGTTGCGGCTTCGGCATTTCAGGCAGGCGCGAAACCTGGGCGCGTAACGCTTCGCCTAACAGGTTTGATGACCCGAGCCACTGGGACTGCTCGCGCAGCGTGTTAAGTGCCTGACGCACCTGCAGGGTTTGATTCGTCGCCTGACGCTGCTGCGAGGCAACCAGATCCATACGCTGCGCCTGCTGATTCAGGGCGGCGGAAAGCTCGCGGTTGACCTTAAACTGATCGACGATACCTTCCGGCAGATTGGCACTGTTTTCCGCCAGCAGCTCGGTGCTTTCAAGGGCACGCTCGGCTTCAAGCTGACGCTGGCTGTTAAGCTGATTACGCAGGGCCTGAAGATAAGCATCCAGTTGCTCGCTCTGCTTCTGAGCGAGTTCAGAGCGCATTCGCGCCAGCTCCTGGCGGTTGTTGGCAGAAAGCTGCGCCAGCTCAAGCTCATCCACAAGGGCCTTCAGACGCGCCGATTCCGCCTGCAGTCCCAGATTTTGAGCCTGAGCCTGCGGCGTGTTGCCGCTTTGCGTACCCACGCGACGCTCAACGTCATTGAGCTGGCGGCGGGCATCGGTTTGCTGCTGCGGAAGCTGGCTGAGGGAATCGGCAATTTCGCGCGCACGCTCCTGCTCCTGCTGAGCCTGGCGGCTCTTTTCCAGAAGCTGGCTGCTGACCTGCAGGATTTCCTGATTCAGGGCGTCGGTGGTCATACCTGCCGGCACATCGCGCGGCTCATCGCGCAGATTAGCAAGCTGCGCGCGCAGCGTTTGCGAGAGTTTAGGGAAGTTGTCGATAACCTGCTGATACTGCTGAGCGCGCTCAAGCGAGCCTTTCCGCTCCTCAAGCGCGTTCAGTGCGGACTGGAGCGACTCAACGGTCTCTGGCTGTGCGGGTTTGGCCGCTTTTGCCTGCTCCAGCTCCTGGGTTATCTGTTTGGCGTCGGGGGCTGTCGCTGCGTACGCCCCCATGCTGAGGCACCAGGCCATCAGTAGAACGATAATCGGGCGCACGTCAGCGATCCTTCTGTTGTTAGCCTTCGTCTTTTTTGTCGTCAACCAGCGGGCTGGCGTCGTGCTCGGCGTCAATCTCTTCTTGCGGCAGCGGAGCAGGTTCTGCATCCGGCGTCACGAAGGTTTCGGTAGAGACCGCCAGCGGCTGACCTAGTCTGGTGACCGACAGGCTTTCGAGCTGTTCAGCCAGCTTCACTTTGCCCGGCGCAAACAGGTTGATGACGGTAGAGCCTAGCTTGAAGCGACCCATCTCCTGTCCTTTCAGCAGGGCGACAGAGCCTTCCTCTTCACCAGCAGGCCACGTCCAGCGCTTGATCACGCCTTCACGAGGTGGGGTGATGGTTCCAGCCCAGACGGTTTCGATGCTGCCGACAATGGTCGCACCCACCAGGATCTGCGCCATCGGGCCGAATTCAGTATCGAACAGGCAGATGACGCGTTCGTTACGGGCAAACAGGTTCGGTACGTTTTGCGCGGTCAGGTGGTTCACGGAGAACAGATCGCCCGGCACGTAGATCATCTCACGCAGGATACCGTTACATGGCATGTGCACACGGTGGTAGTCGCGCGGTGACAGATAGGTGGTGGCAAAGGTACCGTTGCGGAACAGGTCCGCCATCAGGTAATTGCCCGCCAGCAGCGCTTCCAGGCTGTAGTTATGGCCCTTCGCCTGCAGGATTTTGTCGTCTTCAATGTTACCCAGCTGGCTGATGACGCCGTCTGCTGGCATCACCAGGACGTTAGGATCGGTGTTCAGCGGGCGCACTTCGTCGCGCAGCGGGCGCACGAAAAATTCGTTGAACGTGCGGTAGCTGGCGGTATCCGGCTTCTGCGCTTCTTTCATGTCGACCTTGTAATACTTAACGAAAAGGTCGATGACCAGTTTGGTCAGCCAGCCCGCGCGTTTGCTCGCGCCCCAGCCCGCCAGGCGAGTAAGCCACAGTTTTGGCAGAATGTATTGAAGCGAAAGTTTAAATGCGTTTAACAAGGTAGCCTCCAGGCCATTGTTTTGTCGTTCCTGATCCGGCGTTAAGCCGCCGGAACCTGAAAAAAGGGGACGATTTTAGCGATGCTTAGCTTAGTTGTCAGTTATCAGAATCAGAAAAGTTTTTACGCGTTTTTACCTGATCCATGCTCTCAAGAATGCGGTGGTAATTCTCGAAGCGGGTCTCCGCGATTTCACCTTTCTCAACCGCTTCGCGGATAGCGCAGCCCGGATCGTTATCGTGTTTGCAGTCGCGGTACTTGCAAGCGCCTAAATAATCATGGAATTCGACAAAGCCGTTGAAGATTTGTTCCGGCTCAAGATGCCACAAACCGAATTCACGCACGCCCGGAGAATCGATGACATCGCCACCGTGCGGGAAGTGATACAGACGTGACGCGGTGGTGGTGTGCTGGCCCAGGCCCGAGACGTCAGACACATCGTTGGTAAGGATCTCCTGCTGGAGGCCGAGAAGGTTGTTCAGCAGGCTCGATTTCCCCACGCCGGACTGGCCCGCAAAGATGCTGATGCGATCGGTAAGCGCCTCTTCCAGCGGTTTCAGTCCGTCTTTGGTGTAGCTGGACACCATCAGAACGCGATAGCCAATCTTGCGGTAGATATCCATCTGTTCATTAACGAAAGCCATGCCTTCGTCATCCAGCAGATCGATTTTGTTCAGCACGATAATCGGTTCAACCTGCAGCGTTTCGCAGGCGACGAGATATCGGTCGATAATATTGAGCGAAAGTTCGGGCAAAATCGCCGATACGATGACAATCTGGTTAATGTTGGCGGCAATCGGCTTCACTCCGTCGTAAAAATCCGGACGGGTTAACACGGACGTGCGCTCATGGACCGCTTCAACGATACCTTTAACGGTAACGCCTTCTGCTGCCTCTTTACCCGGCCGCCAGACGACGCGGTCGCCGGTGACCAGAGAACGAATGGTTCGGCGGATGTTGCAACGGTGGATTTCTCCATCGGCAGATTCCACGTCGGCGTGCATACCGAAACGGCTGATGACTACGCCTTCCGTTGGTTCGCCAAACAGGTTGTCGTCGTAATCGACCTTCTCCGAAGTGGTTTTAAGACGGCGCTGATGATTGGCATTCACGCGGCGCTGCTGCCCTTTGGAGAGTTTATTTTTACTCAATCGCACTGGCTCCTGGTCGCCCGTAAGGGGCAAAACCTCTATGATACACTCTAATTAATACTAGTTAACCTGCTACTGCTGGTTATGCGAGAAGGGTGGAAAATAACATGAGCGCGGATGAAAACAACCTGATTTGGATCGATCTCGAAATGACCGGCCTGGATCCCGAGCGCGATCGCATTATTGAGATCGCCACACTGGTCACCGATGCCAACCTCAATATTCTGGCGGAAGGCCCAACGATTGCGGTGCATCAGTCCGACGACCAGCTTGCGCTGATGGATGAGTGGAACGTGCGTACCCACACCGGCAGCGGCCTTGTCGAGCGCGTCAAGGCGAGCACCCTGGGTGATCGCGAGGCGGAACTGGCGACGCTCGAATTTCTGAAGCAGTGGGTACCGGCGGGTAAATCGCCGATCTGCGGCAACAGCATCGGTCAGGATCGTCGTTTCCTGTTTAAGTATATGCCGGAGCTGGAGTCTTACTTCCATTACCGCTATCTGGACGTGAGCACCCTGAAAGAGCTGGCGCGTCGCTGGAAACCTGAAATTCTGGACGGCTTTAAAAAACAGGGTACGCACCAGGCGATGGACGACATTCGCGAGTCTGTGGCGGAGCTGGCGTACTACCGCGAAAACTTTATTAAGCTGTGATTTTGAGATCCGGCGCCTTGCGTGGCCGGGTTTTTGTCGTTAAATTGTTCAGCTTGCCGATTTAATAAGCATTTGAACTGAATTTCGAAAAAATCGCTTTAAGGGGGGTTGCAGCTAAAAGGATTTCTCGTATAATGCGCCTCCCGTAACGACAGAGAATTACACGTTACGACAGCAACAAAAGCAGTACAGATTTGCGGGAATAGCTCAGTTGGTAGAGCACGACCTTGCCAAGGTCGGGGTCGCGAGTTCGAGTCTCGTTTCCCGCTCCAAAATTTGAAAGTGCTTCCACAGCACAGACTGCCCAAGCGGGAATAGCTCAGTTGGTAGAGCACGACCTTGCCAAGGTCGGGGTCGCGAGTTCGAGTCTCGTTTCCCGCTCCAAAATTTGAAAGTGCTTCTAAAGCACGGACCACCAAATCGTGGGATTTCGAGTTGCAACAAGGCGGCAACTGAACGAATCCTTAGGAGCTTAATTAAGTAAGTGACTAAGGTGAGTGAAGGCAGCCAACGCAGTGGCAGCTTGAAAGACACAGATTAAGCGGGAATAGCTCAGTTGGTAGAGCACGACCTTGCCAAGGTCGGGGTCGCGAGTTCGAGTCTCGTTTCCCGCTCCAAATTCTTCTTCATCTCAAAAATATCCACAGCGAAAAGAGTCGTTGGGGACGTTTTCTATTGCATCTGAAATACTCTTGTAAACAGAGTTATCCACAGAAACTGCGCTTAACCGAAACAGGGTGAAAGCTTAGCAGGGTGAATAATATCTTTGTAACGTGCTGTATTTAGTTGATAAATTTTCATTTCAAAATGTTATTGAGATCACTTGACCTCTTCTCCAGCCCAGATGGCGCTTGAGTTTTTATTTTTATTCACAGGCTGTGAATATATCACGCATCCCGCGTAAGTCCTTTTTCTATCACCCTGACCAGACGCTGTTTCTTAGGAAGCTGCACCTCGACCACGCAGGCATTTCGCTTCTCAATTTGCTGCGCAATCGCCCATTCTATGTGTTCATCAAGAAGTGGGTGCTCACCTCTACGACTTTCCAGCGCCTGAATATTCGCTTCATCCCACGGGGCATTGCCCAGCGCAACGGCGACATTTCGCAGCCAGCGCAGATGACCAATACGGCGAATGGCCGATCCTTCCGTCACTTTCAGAAACCAGGCTTCGCTCCAGGCGAACAGCTCAATAAGCTGCGGCGCATGCAGCGCCTTACGCGGGCTGAAGTCCTCTTCGTTCGTGAGCTGTGAATAGCGGTTCCACGGGCAGATGAGCTGGCAGTCGTCGCAGCCGTAGATCCGGTTGCCGATAAGCGGTCGAAACTCCTCTGGAATGGCTCCTTCCAGTTCGATAGTGAGGTAGGAGATACAGCGGCGTGCGTCGACGGTGTAAGGCTCAACGATAGCGCCCGTCGGGCAGATGGTCATGCAGGCCACGCAGCGGCCACAGCCTTCCTCCACCGGGCCGTCTACCGGCAGGGGTAAATCAATCAGCAGTTCACCCAGGAAGAAGAACGAACCGGCGTCACGACTCAGAATAAGTGAGTGCTTACCTGTCCAGCCAAGCCCGGCTTTTTCGGCGATCGGGCGCTCAAGAATAGGCGCGGAATCGACAAAGGGTCTAAAATTCAGCGAAACACAGTGCTGCTGAATAGTTTCCCCGAGTTTTTTTAGACGGTTACGCAGAAGCTTATGGTAATCACGTCCCAGGGCGTACCGGCTGACGTAACCCAGAGAGGGATTTTTTAGCGTGCGCGCGAAGGCCGCGTTGGCAGGCAGATAGTTCATGCGCACGCTGATGACGCGTAATGTGCCCGGCAAAAGCTCGTGAGGACGGGCGCGCATCATGCCATGACGCGCCATCCACTCCATTTCGCCGTGGTATTGTTTGTCCAGCCAGGCCTGCAGTTTCGGCTCGCTGGCGGAGAGGTCGGTATCGGTAATACCCACCTTCTGGAAGCCAAGTTCAGCACCCCACTGTTTTATTTTTTGCGCTAATTCATTGAGATCGAGGGGCTGTGACATGACGGACCATACGGTGAAGAAAAACCCCGCAAGTATACCACATTCCATCTGGCATGCGGATGACCTCCGGCGTGCCGAAAAAGAGGCCGCAGACAGCCTCGGGATCACCCTTTATGAACTGATGCTCCGCGCAGGTGAAGCAGCGTTTAACGTTGCCCGCAGCGCGTACCCGCAGGCCGCTCACTGGCTGATTTTGTGTGGTCACGGCAATAACGGTGGTGACGGCTATGCTATTGCGCGTCTCGCGGTTGCGGCGGGTATCCGCGTTACGCTACTGGCCCTGGAGAGCGATAAACCGCTGCCGGAAGAGGCCAGCGCGGCGCGGGAGGCATGGTTGAACGCAGGCGGCGTGATTCACGCGCCTGATATCGTCTGGCCGGAAGATGTTGATCTGATTGTTGATGGTCTGCTGGGCACCGGGCTACGCAGCGCGCCTCGCGAGAACATCGCCGCGCTTATTGAACGCGTTAACGGGCACTCCGCGCCGGTAGTCGCGCTGGACATTCCGTCAGGCCTGATCGCGGAGACCGGCGCGACGCCGGGGGCGGTGATTCATGCTGCTCACACTGTGACCTTTATCGCCCTGAAGCCGGGTTTGTTAACCGGAAAAGCACGGAATGTGGTCGGCGTGTTGCACCATAACGCACTGGGGCTGGAGAGCTGGCTGGCCGGGCAGGAAATGCGCATCGCGCGTTTTGATGCGTCGCAGCTTGCAGCGTGGCTACCGCCGCGCCGACCAACGTCCCATAAGGACGATCACGGCAGGCTGGTGATTATTGGCGGAGACCACGGCACGGCAGGTGCGGTTCGCATGACCGGTGAAGCGGCATTGCGCAGCGGCGCCGGATTAGTGCGAGTACTCACTCGCATTGAAAATATTGCGCCAATAATCACAGCCAGACCGGAGCTGATGGTCCACGAGCTTACGCCCCAGACGCTGGAAGAAAGCCTGGAATGGGCGGATGTGGTGGTCATCGGTCCCGGGCTTGGGCAACAGGCATGGGGTAAACAGGCCCTGCAAAAGGTCGAGAATTTTCGTAAACCGATGCTGTGGGATGCCGACGCGCTTAACCTTCTGGCAATAAACCCGGATAAGCGTCACAATCGCATTCTGACGCCACACCCCGGCGAAGCCGCGCGCCTGCTCAACTGCAGCATGGCAGAAATTGAAAGCGATCGCTTACTTTCTGCTCAGCGTCTGGTAAAACGTTACGGAGGTGTTGCCGTTTTGAAAGGGGCAGGAACCGTTGTCGCCAGTGACGAGACGCAGGGCATTATTGATGCCGGAAATGCGGGCATGGCGAGCGGCGGCATGGGCGATGTGCTTTCCGGTATCATTGGCGCATTGCTTGGACAGAAACTTCCCCTTTATGATGCAGCCTGTGCGGGCTGCGTGGCCCACGGTGAGGCAGCAGACAGGCTGGCTGCACGCGAGGGTACGCGCGGTATGCTGGCCACCGATCTTTTTTGCACGCTGCGGCGTGTTGTTAACCCGGATGTGATTGACGTAGAAAATGACTAATCGAGCGATTCCTTTACCTGATGAACAAGCCACTTTAGATCTCGGCAAGCGCGTGGCGCAGGCCTGTCAGGGGGCAACCGTCATTTATCTGTATGGTGATTTAGGTGCGGGTAAAACCACCTTCAGCCGGGGTTTTTTGCAGGCGTTAGGGCATAACGGGAACGTTAAAAGCCCAACCTACACGCTGGTCGAGCCGTACGCCCTCGACAATCTTATGGTGTACCACTTTGATTTATATCGTCTTGCGGATCCTGAGGAGCTGGAATTTATGGGGATCCGTGATTATTTTGCCAACGACGCCATCTGCCTGGTGGAGTGGCCGCAACAAGGTGCGGGTGTGCTGCCTGACCCGGATGTCGAAATTCACTTAGATTACCAGGCTCAAGGGCGTGAGGCTCGCATCAGTGCGGTTTCCTCATCAGGGTGTTCCTTACTGGCGCGTCTCGCCGGTTAAGAGTAGGGATGACGGGATGATTAGTCGCGTTAAAGGTTGGGTGTTGGCTGCGACGGTGCTGCTGTGCGCGCAGGCCGGGGCGGCAAGCCTTTCGGATATTCAGGTTTCAAACGGCGAAAGCCAGGCCCGGATCACGTTAAGCTTTATGGGGGACCCTGAATACGCCTTTTCACAGCCGGACAGCCACAGCGTGGCGCTGGATATCAAACAGACAGGCGTGATCCAGGGGTTACCGCTGCAGTTCAGTGGTAATAATCTGGTGAAAAGGATCCGCTCGGGTACGCCGCAGGACAGCCAGTCACTGCGCCTGGTGGTCGATCTGACCGAAAAGGGCAAAACGAAGGCGGTGAAGCAACAAAACGGTGCGAACTATACCGTGGTCTTTACTATTAACGCCGACGCGCCGCCGCCTCCACCGCCTCCGGTTGTGGCGAAACGCGTGGAAGAGCCAGTGTATACGCCGCGCTCCTCGGAACCTGCGCGTAACCCGTTTAAATCGCAGAACGATCGCATGACTGCGGCAACCAGCAGCAATACGGTGACGCGTCCGGCAGTCAGCGCGCGCCGTGCTGTCAGCGGCGACAAAGTGATTATCGCCATCGATGCAGGTCACGGTGGACAGGACCCAGGTGCAATTGGCCCGGGGGGGACACGAGAGAAAAATGTCACCATCGCCATTGCCCGTAAGCTGCGTACGCTACTCAATGACGACCCTATGTTTAAAGGCGTGTTGACCCGCGACGGGGATTACTTCATTTCGGTGATGGGACGTTCGGACGTCGCGCGAAAGCAAAATGCGAACTTCCTGGTTTCCATCCACGCGGATGCTGCGCCTAATCGTAACGCAACAGGCGCATCGGTATGGGTACTCTCGAATCGTCGCGCGAACAGTGAAATGGCCAACTGGCTGGAAGAGCATGAGAAACAGTCTGAACTGTTAGGCGGCGCGGGGGATGTGCTGGCAAACAGCCAGTCTGACCCGTACCTCAGCCAGGCGGTGTTGGATTTACAGTTCGGTCATTCTCAGCGCGTCGGGTATGATGTCGCCACTAACGTATTGAACCAGCTGCAGGGCATCGGGGCATTGCATAAGCGCCGTCCTGAACATGCGAGCCTGGGCGTTCTGCGCTCGCCGGATATTCCGTCAATTCTGGTGGAGACCGGCTTTATCAGCAATAACAGTGAAGAGCGTCTGCTGGGCAGCGACAGCTATCAGCAGCAAATTGCCGAAGCGATTTATAACGGTCTGCGAAAATACTTTGACGCGCACCCGCTTCAGTCTGCGCCGCAGGGCGGGGCAGCCCAGACGGCAAGCGCCGCGCTGCCGGGTGAGATGACCGCGACTAATTAAGGAGAATTCATGCCGATTCAGGTTCTACCGCCGCAGCTCGCGAACCAAATCGCCGCCGGTGAGGTGGTGGAGCGCCCTGCGTCGGTGGTGAAGGAACTGGTGGAAAACAGCCTCGATGCGGGCGCAACCCGCATTGATATCGATATCGAACGCGGTGGCGCAAAGCTCATTCGCATTCGCGATAACGGCTGTGGCATCAAAAAGGACGAGCTGGCGCTGGCGCTGGCGCGTCATGCCACCAGTAAAATTGCTTCGCTGGACGATCTGGAGGCGATTATCAGCCTTGGGTTTCGCGGCGAAGCACTGGCCAGTATCAGCTCCGTTTCCCGTTTGACGCTGACCTCCCGCACGGCCGAGCAGCAGGAAGCCTGGCAGGCCTACGCCGAAGGACGCGATATGGACGTCACGGTCAAACCTGCGGCGCACCCTGTCGGCACTACCCTTGAAGTGCTGGATCTGTTCTACAACACCCCCGCTCGCCGCAAGTTTATGCGTACCGAGAAGACCGAATTCGGCCATATCGATGAGATTATTCGCCGTATCGCGCTGGCCCGTTTCGATGTCACCATCAACCTCAGCCATAACGGCAAGGTGATGCGCCAGTATCGCGCGGTGGCAGAGGGTGGGCAGAAAGAGCGTCGCCTGGGGGCCATTTGTGGGACACCATTTCTGGAGCAGGCGCTGGCTATCGAGTGGCAGCACGGCGATCTGGCTTTACGCGGCTGGGTGGCGGATCCGAACGCCAGCAGCGCGGCGTTCGCTGAAATTCAGTACTGCTATGTGAATGGCCGCATGATGCGCGACCGCCTGATTAATCACGCCATTCGCCAGGCCTGTGAAGACAAGCTTGGCGCGGATCAACAGCCAGCGTTTGTGCTTTATCTGGAGATCGACCCGCATCAAGTGGATGTCAACGTTCATCCTGCCAAGCATGAGGTGCGGTTCCACCAGTCGCGTCTGGTTCACGACTTCATTTATCAGGGCGTGGCCACCGTTTTGCAGCAGCAGGCAGAGCCAACGCTGCCGCTGGAAAATGACGCCCCTGCACCGCGTCCGCTTCCGGAAAACCGTGTCGCTGCGGGCCGCAACCATTTTGCAGAGCCTGCCGTGGCGCGTGAACCGGAAGCCTCGCGTTTCTCCTCAGCAGGAGCCGCGCCTCGTCCGACGGGGGCGAACTACCCGAACGCTCACCCTGGCTATCAAAAGCAGCAGGGGGCGTTATACCGCAAATTGCTGGACACGCCAGCCGTTGAGCGTAAAGAGTACGTTCCGGCGCCAGCACCTTCCCTTGACGGTCATAGCCAGAGTTTTGGCCGGGTGCTGACGGTTATCGCCCCGGATATGGCACTGCTTGAGCGTGACGGCAAAGTGATGCTTCTGGCGTTGCCGGTTGCCGAACGCTGGCTTAAGCAGGCGCAACTGACGCCGGGGGAAAATGCGGCTTGTGCGCAGCCGTTATTGATCCCGGTTCGCCTGAAAATATCCGCTGAAGAAACAAGGGTATTGCAGCGTGCAGAGGCCCAGCTGGCGCAAATGGGCATTGAAATTGTGCTCGAACCCCAACATGTGACAATTCGTGCAGTCCCTTTACCCTTACGCCAACAAAATTTACAAAACTTGATTCCTGAACTGATAGGCTACCTGGCGCAGCAAACATCGTTTGAGGCCGCCAATACCGCGCAGTGGATCGCCCGCCATCTGGCCAGCGAACATTCACCGTGGAGTATGGCGCAGGCGATTACCGTGCTGGCGGAGGTGGAACGCCTCTGCCCACAGCTGGTGAAAGCGCCGCCGGGTGGGTTATTACAACCTGTTGATTTAAAAACGGCGATGACCGCCCTGAAACATGACTGACGTAAGCAAGGCGAGCCTGCCAAAGGCAATTTTTTTAATGGGCCCAACGGCCTCCGGCAAAACAGCGTTAGCCATTGAGTTACGTAAAGTTTTGCCTGTAGAGTTGATTAGTGTGGATTCAGCCCTCATCTATCGGGGGATGGACATCGGTACGGCGAAGCCAGACGCAGACGAACTGCGTGCAGCGCCGCACCGTTTGCTGGATATTCTCGACCCGGCAGAGGCCTACTCCGCAGCGGATTTTCGCTGGGATGCCTTAGCCGAGATGGCCGAGATCACCGCTGCGGGACGAATACCGCTGCTGGTTGGCGGAACCATGCTCTACTTCAAGGCGCTGCTCGAAGGATTATCACCATTACCTTCCGCGAACCCTGAGGTGAGAGCAAAGATTGAGCAGCAGGCAGCAGAGCAGGGATGGGACGTATTGCATCAGCAACTGGCAGAGATAGACCCGGTTGCGGCAGCGCGAATCCATCCAAATGATCCGCAAAGGCTTTCCCGGGCACTGGAAGTTTTTTTCATTTCGGGTAAAACTTTAACGGAACTGACGCAAACGTCAGGAGACGCTCTGCCGTATCAGGTGCATCAGTTCGCCATCGCCCCGGCGAGCCGTGAACTGCTCCATCAACGAATTGAGCAGCGTTTTCATCAGATGTTGGCTTCAGATTTTGAAGCAGAAGTGCGGGCGCTATTTGCCCGTGGAGATTTGCATACGGATATGCCTTCCGTTCGTTGTGTGGGATACCGCCAGATGTGGTCGTATCTTGAAGGCGAGATTTCATACGATGAAATGGTTTATCGAGGTGTTTGCGCCACGAGACAGTTAGCGAAGCGCCAGATCACCTGGTTGCGCGGTTGGGAGGGGGTTCACTGGTTAGACAGTGAAAAACCGCAACAGGCGTTAAACGACGTGATTGAGGTTGTTGGTGATATCGCTCACTGAATGTGTACAATTGAGACGTATCGTGCGCAATTTTTCAGAATCGCAAGGTTCTAAGTACAAAACAAGCATATAAGGAAAAGATAGAATGGCTAAGGGGCAATCTTTACAAGATCCGTTCCTGAACGCATTGCGTCGGGAACGTGTTCCAGTTTCTATTTATTTGGTGAATGGTATTAAGCTGCAAGGTCAGATTGAGTCTTTCGATCAGTTCGTGATCCTGTTGAAAAACACGGTCAGCCAGATGGTCTACAAGCACGCTATCTCTACTGTTGTTCCGTCCCGTCCGGTCTCTCATCACAGCAATAACGCTGGCGGCGGCACTGGCAGTAACTACCATCATGGCAGCAACGCGCAGGGTTCTTCAACGCCAGCGCAGGACAGCGACGAAACCGAGTAAGGTTTCAGGCTGTTATCCACACGGGGAGCCAGGGATCCTGCGTTCCCCGCTGATTTTTTTAGAGAGGTTTTCGCTTGTTTGACCGTTATGATGCCGGTGAGCAGGCGGTGCTGGTACACATCTATTTTTCGCAAGACAAAGATATGGAAGACCTCCAGGAGTTTGAATCTCTGGTCTCTTCCGCCGGTGTCGAAGCAATGCAGGTGATTACCGGTAGCCGTAAAGCGCCGCACCCAAAGTATTTTGTTGGTGAAGGTAAAGCAGTAGAAATTGCGGATGCCGTAAAAGCAACCGGCGCGTCAGTCGTGTTGTTTGATCATGCGCTGTCTCCAGCCCAGGAGCGCAACCTGGAAGCTCTCTGCGAATGCCGTGTGATCGATCGCACGGGATTGATTTTAGATATTTTTGCTCAGCGTGCCCGTACCCATGAAGGGAAACTGCAGGTTGAGCTGGCGCAGTTGCGCCATCTGGCGACGCGTCTGGTGCGTGGCTGGACCCACCTTGAAAGACAAAAAGGCGGGATTGGTTTGCGCGGTCCGGGTGAAACCCAGCTCGAAACCGACCGCCGTTTGCTGCGTGGCCGTATTACCCAAATCCTCTCACGTCTGGAACGTGTAGAGAAACAGCGTGAACAGGGGCGTCGGGCGCGAACCAAAGCCGACATCCCAACGGTGTCGCTGGTGGGCTATACCAACGCCGGTAAATCTACCCTGTTTAACCAGATAACCGAGGCCCAGGTGTATGCCGCAGACCAGCTGTTTGCGACCCTGGACCCGACGCTGCGTCGTATTGACGTTGCTGACGTCGGCGAAACAGTACTGGCGGATACCGTAGGGTTTATCCGCCATCTGCCGCACGATCTGGTCGCGGCGTTTAAAGCGACGTTGCAGGAGACCCGTCAGGCGACCCTGCTGCTGCACGTGATTGATGCGGCTGACGTACGCGTGCAGGAGAACATCGAGGCGGTGAACGTGGTGCTCGAAGAGATCGACGCCCACGAAATTCCCACCCTGTTGGTGATGAACAAGATCGATATGCTGGACGATTTTGAACCGCGTATTGACCGAGACGAAGAGAACAAACCGATTCGGGTCTGGCTTTCTGCTCAGGCCGGTATTGGTGTGCCACTGCTTTTCCAGGCTTTGACAGAACGTCTTTCCGGTGAGGTAGCTCAGCACACGCTGCGACTGCCGCCACAGGAAGGCAGGCTGCGCAGCCGGTTTTATCAGCTTCAGGCGATAGAAAAAGAGTGGATGGAGGATGACGGCAGCGTGGGGATGCAGGTGCGTATGCCGATCGTTGACTGGCGTCGCCTCTGTAAACAAGAACCTGCGCTGGCGGACTATATCGTCTGATCAGAAAGGGGAAGCCTGAATAATTCGCCCTTGCATAACAAATATGGAGCATATACATGGCGTGGAATCAGCCCGGTAATAACGGACAAGACCGCGACCCGTGGGGAAGCAGCAATAATCAAGGCGGCAACTCTGGGGGAAATGGCAACAAAGGTGGTCGCGAGCAGGGGCCACCGGATCTGGATGATATCTTCCGCAAGCTGAGCAAAAAGCTTGGTGGCCTTGGCGGAGGAAAAGGTTCTGGCTCGGGTGGTAATTCTACTCAGAGTCCACGCCCGCCAATGGGTGGCCGCGTAGTGGGCATTGTGGCCGCTGCGGTGGTAATCATCTGGGCAGCCAGCGGATTCTACACCATTAAAGAAGCAGAACGCGGCGTGGTCACCCGTTTCGGCAAGTTCAGCCATCTGGTTGAGCCGGGCCTGAACTGGAAACCCACCTTCATTGACGATGTGACCGCGGTAAACGTGGAGTCCGTCCGTGAACTGGCGGCGTCCGGCGTGATGCTGACCTCAGATGAGAACGTGGTGCGCGTCGAGATGAACGTGCAGTACCGCGTGACCGATCCTGAGCGTTATCTGTTTAGCGTGACCAGTGCCGATGACAGCCTGCGTCAGGCGACCGACAGCGCCCTGCGTGGTGTGATCGGTAAATACACCATGGACCGCATTCTGACCGAAGGTCGTACCGTTATTCGTAGCGATACCCAGCGCGAGCTGGAAGAGACCATTCGTCCGTATAACATGGGTATCACCCTGCTGGACGTCAACTTCCAGGCTGCACGTCCGCCGGAAGAGGTGAAAGCCGCATTTGATGATGCGATTGCTGCCCGTGAAAACGAACAGCAGTACATCCGTGAAGCAGAAGCGTACACCAACGAAGTGCAGCCGCGTGCTAACGGTCAGGCGCAGCGTATTCTGGAAGAAGCTCGCGCTTATAAGACTCAAACCATCCTGGAAGCACAGGGTGAAGTGGCTCGCTTCGCGAAGATCCTGCCGGAATATAAAGCGGCTCCGGAAATTACCCGCGAGCGTCTCTATATCGAGACCATGGAAAAAGTGCTGAGCCACACCCGCAAAGTGCTGGTTAACGACAACAAAGGTGGAAACCTGATGGTTCTGCCGCTGGATCAGATGCTGAAAGGCGGTTCTGCACCGGCAGCGAAAGACACCAGCGGTGCCAACAACCTGCTGCGTCTGCCGCCAGCCTCTTCAGGCAGCTCAAGTGCGAACACAACGCCTTCTTCGAACGATGGTGACATTATGGACCAACGCCGTGCTAACGCGCAGCGTAACGACTACCAGCGTCAGGGGGAATAAGGATGCGTAAGTCAGTTATTGCGATCATCGTCATCGTACTGGTCGTGCTGTATACCTCGATCTTTGTGGTGAAAGAGGGCGAGCGTGGGATCAAGTTCCAGTTCAGCAGCGTCGTGCGTGATGGCGACAAACGTCCGGTGATTTACGAGCCGGGCCTGCACTTCAAGGTGCCGTTCATTCAGTCTGTGAAAACGCTGGATGCGCGTATCCAGACTATGGATAACCAGGCTGACCGTTTCGTGACCAAAGAGAAGAAAGACCTGATCGTTGATTCTTACATCAAATGGCGCATCAGCGATTTCAGCCGTTACTTCCTGGCAACGGGCGGCGGTGATGTTTCTCAGGCAGAAGTGCTGCTGAAACGTAAGTTCTCTGACCGTCTGCGTTCTGAAATTGGTCGTCTGGATGTGAAAGACATCGTGACCGACTCCCGCGGTCGTCTGACCCTGGAAGTGCGCGATGCGCTGAACTCCGGTACAGCAGGCACCGAAGACGAAGTGGAAACGCCAGCAGCAGATGACGCGATTGCTAAAGCCGCTGAACGCGTTCAGGCTGAAACCAACGGTAAAGTGCCGGTGATCAACCCGAACAGTATGGCTGCGCTGGGTATCGAAGTGGTTGACGTGCGCATCAAGCAGATCAACCTGCCAGCGGAAGTGTCCGAGGCGATTTACAACCGTATGCGCGCCGAGCGTGAAGCGGTAGCTCGTCGTCACCGTTCACAGGGTCAGGAAGAGGCTGAAAAACTGCGCGCCGCAGCGGACTACGAAGTGACCAAGACTCTCGCAGAGTCTGAGCGTCAGGGCCGTATCCTGCGTGGTGAAGGTGATGCGGAAGCCGCGAAGCTGTTCGCCGATGCCTTCAGCCAGGATCCAGACTTCTACGCCTTTATCCGTAGCCTGCGTGCTTACGAGAACAGCTTCCAGAGCAACCAGGATGTGATGGTGCTCAGCCCGGACAGCGATTTCTTCCGTTATATGAAGACGCCGACTAACGCAACGCGATAAACTCAGGCTCGTTTGAGTATTCAAACCACCGCTCCCAACGGCGCGGTGGTTTTCTTTTATAAGGATGAAAAATGAATTCAACGATCTGGCTCGCACTAGCCCTGGTTCTGGTGCTGGAAGGTCTCGGACCGATGCTCTATCCGCGCGCCTGGCGTCGAATGATCGCCACGATGAGCCAACTGCCGGATAATATTTTGCGTCGTTTTGGCGGCGGTCTTGTGGTTGCTGGTATCGTTATCTACTACATGTTGAGGAAAACGATTGGCTGATCAAAAACTAACCGCAATTGGCATATTTTAGGGTCAAAAAGTGCTGTATATCTGAAAAAGCGATGGTAGAATCCATTTTTAAGCAAACGGTGATTTTGAAAAAAATGGGTAACAACGTCGTCGTACTGGGCACCCAATGGGGTGACGAAGGTAAAGGGAAGATTGTTGATCTTCTGACTGAACGGGCTAAATATGTTGTACGCTACCAGGGCGGTCACAACGCAGGCCATACTCTCGTAATCAACGGTGAAAAAACCGTCCTCCATCTTATTCCATCAGGCATTCTTCGCGAAAACGTCACCAGCATCATCGGTAACGGCGTTGTGCTGTCTCCAGCTGCGCTGATGAAAGAGATGAAAGGTCTGGAAGACCGTGGTATCCCTGTTCGTGAGCGTCTGCTGCTCTCCGAAGCCTGCCCGCTGATCCTGGATTATCACGTGGCGCTGGACGTGGCGCGTGAAAAAGCGCGTGGCGCGAAAGCGATCGGCACCACCGGTCGTGGTATCGGTCCGGCTTACGAAGATAAAGTGGCACGTCGCGGTCTGCGCGTGGGCGACCTCTTCGACAAAGCAACCTTCGCTGAAAAACTGAAAGAAGTGATGGAATATCACAACTTCCAGCTGGTGAACTTCTACAAAGCCGAAGCCGTTGACTACCAGAAAGTGCTGGATGACGTCATGGCGATCGCTGACATTCTGACCGGTATGGTTGTTGATGTGTCCGATCTGCTGGACCAGGCGCGCAAGCGTGGCGATTTCGTCATGTTCGAAGGCGCGCAGGGTACGCTGCTGGACATCGACCACGGTACCTATCCGTACGTTACCTCCTCTAACACCACCGCCGGTGGCGTGGCAACGGGCTCCGGCCTGGGCCCGCGTTATGTGGATTACGTTCTGGGCATCATCAAAGCATACTCCACTCGCGTGGGTGCGGGTCCATTCCCGACCGAGCTGTTTGATGAGACCGGCGAGTTCCTGTGCAAGCAGGGTAACGAGTTTGGCGCGACCACCGGTCGTCGTCGTCGTACCGGCTGGCTGGATGCGGTTGCCGTGCGTCGCGCAGTGCAGATCAACTCCCTGTCTGGCTTCTGCCTGACCAAGCTGGACGTCCTGGACGGCCTGAAAGAAGTGAAAATCTGCGTAGGCTACCGTATGCCAGATGGCCGCGAAGTGACCACCACTCCGCTGGCTGCTGACGACTGGGAAGGCATTGAGCCAATCTACGAAACCATGCCGGGCTGGTCTGAGACCACCTTCGGTGTGAAAGAGCGTAGCGGCCTGCCGCAGGCGGCGCTGGATTACATCAAGCGCATTGAAGAACTGACCGAAGTGCCGATCGATATTATTTCTACCGGCCCGGATCGTACTGAAACGATGATCCTGCGCGACCCGTTCGACGCATAATCTTCGTGACTGCTGGCCTGCGGGGAAACCCGTAGGCCGGATAAGCGCAGCGCCATCCGGCGACCGCTCCTGGATCTCCGCTTTTTCGCCCCGTCTGTCAAATAAATTAGCCGCTAACTATCTGGCTGGTTTATCATCATTAATGAATATCTCTGCGGTTTGACCGCGTTTTCCCTTTTTCCTGAGGTTGATGTGCAGTTAACAAGTTTCACCGATTACGGCTTACGCGCGCTGATTTACATGGCGTCGTTACCCGATGGGAAGATGACCAATATCTCTGAAGTGACAGAGGTGTACGGTGTGTCCCGTAATCATATGGTCAAAATAATCAATCAACTTAGTCGTGCCGGATACGTTGCTGCCGTCCGCGGGAAGAATGGAGGGATCCGTCTCGGTAAACCGGCGCAGAGTATCCGTATCGGGGATGTGGTACGTGAGCTGGAGCCGTTGTCTCTGGTGAACTGCAGCAGCGAGTTCTGCCACATTACGCCCGCTTGCCGCCTGAAACAGGCGCTTTCTAAGGCCGTGCAAAGTTTTCTCAAGGAACTGGATAACTACACGCTGGCCGATTTGGTTGAAGAGAATCAACCGCTTTATAAATTATTGCTGGTGGAATGAAGAAAATTTCCACCGGAGCTGACAACGGAGGAACCGACATGTCACAAGATCCTTTCCAGGAACGCGAAGCCGAAAAATACGCGAATCCTATCCCCAGCCGCGAGTTCATCATTGAACACTTAACAAAACGCGAAAAACCCGCCAATCGTGAAGAACTTGCCGTTGAATTAAATATTGAAGGTGAAGAGCAAATTGAAGCGCTTCGCCGCCGCCTGCGCGCCATGGAGCGTGACGGGCAGCTGGTCTTTACTCGCCGCCAGTGCTACGCGTTGCCAGAACGCCTTGACCTGCTGAAAGGAACCGTTATTGGTCACCGCGATGGCTTCGGCTTCCTGCGCGTGGAAGGCCGTAAGGACGACCTGTACCTCTCATCTGAGCAGATGAAAATGTGCATCCACGGCGACCAGGTCCTGGCGCAGCCGCTGGGCGCTGACCGTAAAGGTCGCCGCGAAGCGCGCGTGGTGCGTGTGCTGGTGCCAAAAACCAGCCAGATCGTCGGCCGCTACTTTACCGACGCGGGTGTGGGCTTCGTGGTGCCGGACGACAGCCGTCTGAGCTTCGATATCCTGATCCCGCCTGAAGAGGTGATGGGTGCGCGCATGGGCTTTGTGGTGGTGGTGGAGCTCACCCAGCGCCCAACCCGTCGCACCAAAGCGGTGGGTAAAATCGTCGAAGTGCTGGGCGATAACATGGGCACCGGTATGGCCGTCGATATGGCGCTGCGTACCCATGAAATTCCGTACGTCTGGCCGAAAGCGGTTGAAGAACAAATTTCCGGCCTCCGCGAAGAGGTGCCTGAAGAATCTAAAGCAGGCCGTGTGGATCTCCGCGATCTGCCGCTGGTGACGATTGATGGCGAAGACGCCCGCGACTTCGATGACGCCGTTTACTGCGAGAAAAAACGCGGCGGCGGCTGGCGTCTGTGGGTGGCTATTGCGGATGTCAGCTACTACGTTCGCCCGCACACGCCGCTGGATAACGAAGCGCGCAGCCGCGGTACGTCGGTCTACTTCCCGTCTCAGGTAATACCGATGCTGCCGGAAGTGCTCTCCAACGGTTTGTGCTCCCTGAACCCGCAGGTTGACCGTCTCTGTATGGTATGTGAGATGACCATCTCCACCAAAGGGCGCTTAACGGGCTATAAATTCTACGAAGCGGTGATGAGTTCCCACGCGCGTCTGACCTATACCAAGGTCTGGCACATGCTGCAGGGCGATCAGGATCTTCGTGAGCAATACGCGCCGCTGGTTAAACACATTGAAGAGCTGCATAACCTCTATAAAACGCTGGATCAGGCGCGCGAAGAGCGCGGCGGGATCTCGTTTGAGAGCGAAGAAGCGAAGTTCATCTTCAACGCCGAGCGTCGTATTGAGCGTATCGAACAGACCCAGCGTAACGATGCGCACAAGCTGATCGAAGAGTGTATGATCCTGGCGAACATCTCGGCGGCACGTTTTGTTGAGAAAGCCAAAGAGCCTGCGCTGTTCCGTATTCACGACAAGCCAACTACGGAAGCCGTGACCTCGTTCCGCTCCGTGCTGGCTGAACTCGGTCTGGAGCTGCCTGGTGGTAACAAGCCAGAGCCGCGCGATTACGCCGAGCTGCTGGAATCCATTAGCGATCGTCCTGACGCGGAAATGCTGCAGACGATGCTGCTGCGTTCCATGAAGCAGGCGATTTACGATCCGGAAAACCGGGGGCACTTCGGCCTGGCGCTGCAGTCTTACGCGCACTTTACCTCGCCGATCCGTCGTTATCCTGACCTCTCACTGCACCGTGCGATCAAGTATCTGCTGGCGCAGGAGCAGGGCCACAAAGGGAACACCACCGAAACCGGCGGTTATCACTACTCCATGGAAGAGATGCTGCAGCTGGGTCAGCATTGTTCCATGACCGAGCGTCGTGCCGACGAGGCGACGCGCGACGTGGCGGACTGGCTGAAGTGTGACTTTATGCTCGATCAGGTGGGCAATGTCTTTAAAGGCGTGATTGCCAGCGTGACCGGCTTTGGTTTCTTCGTTCGTCTGGACGAGCTGTTCATCGACGGTCTGGTGCACGTCTCCAGCCTGGATAACGACTACTACCGCTTCGACCAGGTCGGTCAGCGCCTGATTGGCGAATCTGGCGGCCAGACCTATCGTCTGGGCGACCGTGTGGAAGTGAAGGTCGAAGCCGTGAATATGGACGATCGTAAAATCGATTTCAGCCTGATCTCCAGCGAGCGCGCGCCGCGTAACGTCGGTAAAACCGAGCGTGAAAGGGCGAAAAAAACCGGTAACGGTAAACCGGGCGGCGGTAAACGTCGTCAGGCGGGCAAGAAGGTAAACTTCGAGCCGGACAGCGCGTTCCGCGGCGAGAAGAAACAGAAGCCGAAGGCGGCGAAGAAAGAAGCCCGTTCAGCGAAAAAACCGTCCGCGAAAACGCAGAAAATCGCTGCCGCGACAAAAGCGAAGCGCGCAGCCAAGAAAAAGCAGGCGGAGTAATTCTCCCCTCACCCTGACCCTCTCCCCAGCCGGGAGAGGGGAAATACCTATTACGAGAACCATCAATGAGTGAAATGATTTACGGCATCCACGCGGTGCAGGCCCTTCTCGAGCGCGCACCGGAGCGTTTTCAGGAAGTGTTTATTCTGAAAGGGCGTGAAGATAAGCGTCTGATGCCGCTGATCCACGCGCTGGAAGCACAGGGCGTGGTGATCCAGCTGGCGAACCGCCAGTTCCTGGATGAGAAAAGCGAAGGCGCGGTGCACCAGGGGATCATTGCCCGCGTGAAGCCAGGCCGTCAGTATCAGGAGAACGATCTGCCGGACCTGATTGCCGCGCTGGATAACCCGTTCTTCCTGATCCTCGATGGCGTAACCGATCCGCATAACCTCGGCGCGTGTCTTCGCAGTGCCGATGCGGCGGGCGTGCATGCGGTGATCGTGCCGAAAGATCGCTCCGCGCAGCTAAACGCGACGGCGAAGAAAGTGGCCTGCGGTGCGGCGGAAAACGTCCCGCTGATCCGCGTGACGAACCTGGCGCGCACCATGCGTCTGCTGCAGGAAGAGAACATCTGGATCGTCGGTACCGCCGGTGAAGCGGATCATACCCTGTATCAGAGCAAAATGACTGGCCGTCTGGCGCTGGTGATGGGGGCGGAAGGCGAAGGTATGCGTCGTCTGACCCGCGAACACTGCGACGAACTGATCAGCATCCCGATGGCGGGCAGCGTGTCGTCCCTGAACGTTTCCGTTGCGACGGGTATCTGCCTGTTTGAAGCGGTGCGTCAGCGGGGGGAATAAACAGCAAGGCCGTCCACAGGACGGCCTTTTGTGTTTTCTCCCTCTCCCCGTGGGAGAGGGCCGTGATGAGGGCACCAGACGGTGACAGCCTCACTCCTCTAACGACCGCAAATGGTCATCCTTCCTCAACGTCATCAGTGCGAAAATACTTACTACCGCCGTTGCCATCACGTAATACGCCGGAATATCCAGATTGCCCGTCTCTTTTATCAGACCGGTAATAAACAACCCCGCGCAGCCCGAGAAAATCGCGTTCGACAGTGAATAGGCCAGCCCCAGCCCCGTATAGCGCACGCGCGTCGGGAACATCTCAGACAGCATTGCCGGCCCCGGCCCTGCCAGCATCCCCACCAGACCACCCGCAATTAACACCACGATAGCCTTCACCGCCAGCGTACTGGATTCTGCCTGCAAGATTTTCAGCAGCGGCAGGGCGAGGATCAGCAGCAGTGCGGTGGCAACGATCATCACCGTGCGCCGACCGATCCTGTCGCTCAGCATTCCCGATGGAATGATGGTGAGCGCAAAACCAAGGTTAGAAATCACCGCGATCAGCAGCGCCTGATTAAACCCGGTATGCAGCGCCGACTGCAGATAGGTCGGCATAATCACGAGGTAGGTATACCCCGCAGCGGACCAGACCATCACGCGGCCAATGCCCATCAGAATGATTTTGAGCGTGGCGGATGTACTGGCCTGAGCAATGACCGGTTTTTCCTTCTGTTGCACAAAGCTCGGCGTCTCTTCCATGCTTACCCGCAGCCATAGCGCCACCGCGCCCATCGGCAGCGCAAGGAAGAACGGAATGCGCCAGCCCCAGTCGTGCAGGGCTTCAGGCGTGAGGAGGGCAGAGAGCAACGCCACAATGCCCGCGCCCGCTAACAGCCCGAGCGCCACGGTAAAGGACTGCCACGCGCCGTACAGCCCGCGCTTGCCTCGTGGGGCGAATTCCGTCATCAGTGAGACGGCTCCGCCGTACTCGCCTCCCGCGAAAAGCCCCTGCAGGATGCGCAGCAGCGTAATCATCAGCGGCGCGGCAATGCCGATGCTGGCGTAGACGGGCACGATGCCTATGGCGGCGGTAGCGAGCGTCATCAGCACCAGCACAACGATCAGCGTCGGCTTCCGGCCAATCCTGTCGCCAATGCGTCCAAAGACCACCGCGCCCAGCGGGCGGAAGAAGAAGGCGATGGCGAACGAGGCCCAGGTGAGGATCAGGCTGGTGAGTGCCGCTTCCCCTTCAAGCTGGAAGAAGTTCTTCGCAATCACGGTTGCCAGAAAACCGTAGACCGCAAACTCATACCACTCGATAAAGTTACCAATAGAGCCTGCAATTAATGCACGCTTGTGCGCATCCTGTTGCATAACAACCTCACATAGACGGGGTAAGAATAAATTATTCAGCATAAGCGGAGTAATGAAATAGTTTATTCTTATGTTCTGTGAGCTATTTCACGAATGATATCAATGCGATCGTCGTCCTGTGACTCCCCTCCCATGCAGCGTGCAAGCCCTCTGTCCATACTTATACGTATTGCCAATGAAAGGAGGGAGACAGCATGCACTGGCAGACCCATACCGTTTTTAATCAACCCGCCCCACTCTCTAACAGTAACCTTTTCCTCTCAGACTGCGCGCTGCGCGACGCGGTTGCGCGCGAGGGTGCCGAGTGGGATATGGATCTTCTTGCCAGCATCGGACAGCAGTTAGGCACGGCGGAGTCGCTGGAGCTGGGCAGGCTGGCGAATGTTAACCCGCCGGAGCTGCTGCGTTATGACGCCACGGGAGAGCGGCTGGATGACGTTCGCTTTCACCCCGCCTGGCATCTTCTGATGCAGGGGCTCTGCGCTAACCGGGTTCATAATCTGGCGTGGGAGGAGGAGGCGCGAAAAGGCGCTTTCGTCGCCAGGGCCGCGCGCTTTGTGCTCCATGCTCAGGTTGAAGCGGGGACGTTATGCCCGGTGACCATGACCTTCGCCGCCACGCCACTGTTGCAACAGTCGCTGCCCAAACCGTTTCATGACTGGTTAACGCCGCTGATGAGCGATCGCTACGATCCCCATCTCGCCCCGGGCGCGCAAAAACGCGGCCTGCTGATCGGCATGGGGATGACGGAAAAGCAGGGCGGCTCGGATGTGCTCAGCAATACCACCAAAGCGGAAAAATGCAGCGATGGCAGTTACAGGCTGGTGGGGCACAAATGGTTTTTCTCCGTGCCGCAGAGCGATGCGCATCTGGTGCTGGCGCAGGCGAAAGGCGGTTTGTCCTGCTTTTTTGTTCCGCGTTTCTTACCCGACGGACAGCGCAACGCCGTACGGCTGGAACGTCTGAAAGACAAGCTCGGCAACCGCTCGAACGCCAGCAGCGAGGCGGAGTTCCTCGATGCCTCCGGCTGGCTGCTGGGTGAAGAGGGAGAAGGCGTGCGGCAAATCCTGAAGATGGGCGGGCTGACGCGCTTCGACTGCGCCCTTGGCAGCCATGGGCTGATGCGTCGGGCGCTCTCGGTGGCGCTTTATCATACCCATCAACGGCAGACCTTCGGCAAAAACCTCATCGATCAGCCGTTAATGCGTGAAGTGCTGAGCCGTATGGCGCTGGTGCTGGAGGGGCACACGGCGCTGCTGTTCCGTCTGGCCCGGGCGTGGGACAACCGAACGGACCCGCATGAGGCTGCGTGGGCAAGGTTGTTTACCCCGGCCGCAAAATTCAGCGTGTGCAAAGCGGGCATCCCCTTTGTGGCGGAGGCGATGGAGGCGCTGGGCGGCATCGGGTACTGCGAGGAGAGTGAGCTTCCCCGCCTGTATCGCGAGATGCCGGTGAACAGCATCTGGGAAGGATCGGGAAATATCATGTGCCTGGACGTGCTGCGCGTGCTGGCGAAGCAGCCAGGGATCCACGACCTGCTTGCCGATGAATTTGCCCAGGTCAAAGGACAGGACAGACACTTCGATCGCAGCTGGCGGCAGTTACAGCAGAAGCTGCGTAAACCGCAGGAGGCGCAGGGGAGGGAGATCGCGCAGCAGCTCTTTTTACTGGGCGCTGGAAGTCAGATGCTGCGGCACGCATCGCCGCCCGTGGCGCAGGCGTGGTGCTGCATGATGCTGGATGCCCGTGGCGGTACGCTAATGAGCGAGCAGGTGCGTAACGATCTGCTGCTGCGCGCCACGGGCAGAGTTGGCTAGCGCTTAAGCTGGAACAGGCTCACCAGCTGGGTGAGGTGTGAGCCTTTCTCACGCAGCGTGTGTGCAGTTTGCTCGCTGCGCGAGACGCGATCGGCGTTGATATGCGACGCTTCGCCAATGTGGGTCATGGCCAGATTCACCTGGCCAATCCCGGCGGACTGCTCGCGCGATGCGTGGTTAATCTCCGTGACCAGCTGGCTGATGTTATCGATATGAACGATGATAGAGTCCATCGCCAGACGTGTCTGTTCAGACAGCGCGTGGCCTTCGCTCACTTTCCGCAGCGTATCGCCAATCAGCTGTTCAATCTCTTTCACCGCGTTGGCGCTGCGTCCTGCCAGCGCGCGAACTTCCTGCGCGACCACCGCAAAACCTTTTCCGTGCTCGCCTGCGCGGGCGGCCTCAACTGCCGCATTCAGCGCCAGAATGTTGGTCTGGAAGGCGATGGATTCGATCACGCGGGTAATGTCTTCAATGCGTTTTGACGCTTCGCGAATGTCATCCATCGTGGCAACCGCATGGGTTACCGTCTCGCCACCCTGATGAACCGCGCGCGAGGTTTCACCGACCAGCTGCTGCGTTTGCTCCATGTTGGCGGCATTTTGCTGCACGGTTGCGGCCAGTTGTTCCATGCTGGCGGAGGTCTCCTCCACGCTGCTGGCCTGCTTGTTGATCTGCTCTGAGATCTCGCCGGTATCGGAAGCCAGCGCATTGGTGCCCAAATGGATCTCGCCTGCGGCTTCACGTACCTGCAGGACAATTTTTTGCAGCCCATCGCCAATACCGTTGATGGCATCAACCAGCTGGCCGACCTCATCCTGACGGGTGACAGGCAGGCTGGATCGCAAATCCCCTGCGGCATACTGGCGGGCCAGTTCGATCACGTTACGCAGCGGGCGGGTCAGCATTCGGCGGATGAGCACCACAAACAGGCCCGCGAAGAGGGCAGACAACGCTACGCCTGCCAGCAGGAAACGGTCGCGCATGGCGTTGACGCTGGAGAGCAGGACCGATTTATCCACTTCACCCACGATGGTCCAGTTCCAGCCGGGCAGCGGGGTATAGGCCATTTTCAGCGTTCGGCCATCTTCGCTCAGGCGTTCCAGCGTGCCTGAGGAATCGCTCAGCAATTGCTGTTGGGTCGCGTTGTCCCACTTCGGTTGTTTTCCCTCTTCGCTGGTATGGAACAGGTACTGACCGCGTGTTTTGCCATTGCTGCGGTCCAGCACAAAGAAGTGTCCGCTCTCGCCCAGACGGCGGTTGAGGATTTTCTCGCGCATGACGTTCCAGGAGTGACTGATATCCACCCCAACAAAGATGATCCCGATAACCTGACCTTCACTGTTCTTCACGGGCTGGTACTGGGTGATGTAGCGCTTGCCAAACAGGAGCGCCAGGCCACGGTACACCTCGCCCTTAGTGACGGAGGCAAACGCCGGGCTGCTCGTGTCCAGAACGGTTCCCATGGCGCGATCGCCATTCTCTTTGCGCAGGGATGTGGCCACGCGAATAAAGTCGTTACCGCTGCGAACAAACAGCGTGGAGATTGCTCCCGTACGATTCAGAAAGTCATCAGAAAACGTCGTGTTTTCATGGAGCTCAGTATCGCCTCCTTTCAGCAGAGGAACGGTGAGCCCGTTAATGGTCCGGGTCTGCTGAGTATCGACGCTAAACGGCTGGGGCAGAAATGTCGTAAACAACCTGGTGTAGCTTTCGACTTCCTCGCTCAGGCTGGTATTAAACATCTGCACCATGTCGACCATACCGGTGGATTGATTATGCAGATCTTCGACCGCAAGGGCTTCAAGCTGCTGGCTGGCTTTTTGGCTGAGCAGGAAAGTGAAAAGCAGAAACAGCGTGGCGACACTGACGCCAGTCAGGAGCGACAGCTTTGTTCCAAGCCCCGTACGGCTGAAAGAATTGATCATAAATTGCTCATCATTGAAAAGGTATGGTTCTTCAACGGCAGAGCAGGGATTAGGTTTACTGAATTAATGTAACAAAATGTTAGTTAATTGTTTTTTAGTGGTTTTATAAAAGATAAAAAATTTGCAAAAACGAAAAGCCACTAAAAATAAGTGGCTTTTATCGGGAGGGATTTTACGCGTAGAGAATGGCCTGCACCCGCCAGTGGTCAATGTGGTTATCTTCCTGCATCTGGATGATGCGATACCATGACGCGCCCTGCTCATCGGCCTTTAATGCCACGATACGTTCAACATCTTGCGGGCTCCCCGAAATGTTATTGACGGAGATTTGGCCTATTTCATTCAGACCTGTTACGCAATCCGCACTGGCGAATTCTGCTGACTGCGCGGTGGTGCTCACAAGGCCTGCAGAGAGCAACAGAGAGGTCAAAGCAAGAGTTCGTTTCATCGTCAGCTCCATTTCACATATTTCCGGTATCCGCCGGGCAATCCTTCGCGAATAAACTCCCATTCCTTGTCGCTGGCATGGAGTTTATTGTGGACAGGAAAATGTCTATGGACGCAAAGCAGTGTAAATGTCGTTCAAAGGTAAACCATTATTTACGGTACAAAATTGCCTGTGAATACCACTGTCCCGTTATGATGGTTTCGTCGATCATAATAATGACGTAATAATCTGCTTTGGCGGCGACGGCTTGTGCCTTTATTGCGTCTTCTGCGTCATCCGGCGAACCGCGAACCAGCGCGGAGACGGTGCCCATTCGCTGTAATCCTTCCGTCTGATTACGACGAATCTCCTGCGGATGATCGGCAACCGGGGGAGCGGGTTGCGGTGTTCCCTGCAGTGCGCTACAGCCGCTGAGCAGCAACACCAGCAATAAAGCAGCAAACCTGTGCATAACCATATCTCGTTTCCTGTTAGCCATAGTGTAGTTGTCTGCGAATTTAGTTTTGGGGGAATGTTCCCGAAGTGTTATCTGGGACGTAATTTTCGAATGAAAATAGCGTCAAACCGTAATCCAGTTCTCAACATTATGAATCATTCATTCGTACAGGGTCGACAATGATTGAAATTGAAATACGCCCTCTCGGCGATCATGAAATTTTACACGCCGTACCGGCGGGGAAACGTGATAAACCGCTGCCTGTTGTGGTTTTTTATCATGGGTTTACCTCATCGAAACTGGTCTACAGTTATTTTGCGGTAGCGCTGGCGCAGGCCGGTTTTCGCGTGGTGATGCCGGATGCGCCCGACCACGGCGCGCGCTTTACGGGCAATGAGCGGGCGCGACTGGGGCAATTCTGGCAGATTCTGCACGGTAGCCTGACCGAGTTTGCGGGCTTGCGCGATGCGCTTTATGAGGCAGGGCTGGTGGCCGACAATCGTCTGGCAGTGGCCGGGGCGTCGATGGGCGGCATGACGGCGCTGGGGATTATGACGCATCATCCAGAAGTGCGGTCTTTCGCCTGTTTGATGGGCTCGGGCTATTTTACCTCGCTGGCGAAGACGCTTTTTCCCCCTCAGGATTTAACGCAAATCACGGCGATGCTGGCAGAGTGGGAAGTGACACGGGCATTGCCGCACCTGGCCGATCGCCCGCTACTGTTGTGGCATGGTGACGCGGATGATGTGGTCCCGCCCGATGGCACCTTCCGCCTGCAGCAGGCGTTAATGAATGAAGGACTGGACGGTAATCTGACCTGTCTGTGGGAACCGGGCGTTCGCCACCGCATCACGCCAACGGCGCTGGACGCCACGGTGACGTTTTTCCGCAAGCATCTTTAAACGCGCAGGACTTTCACCCCTTGATCTTCCAGCTTCTGGAGGATCTCCGGGTTAGCCCCTTTGCCGGTGATCACCATGTCGATCTGTTCTGCGCGGCTGAACAGCATGCCAGCGCGTTCACCGACTTTGCTGCTGTCGACCAGTACGACGAGTTTGCCCACTACGTTGAGCATGTTTTGTTCCGCCATCGCGGTCAGCATGTCGGTTTTGTATAAGCCATCCGCCGTCAGGCCTTTGCCGCTGGTAAACATCCAGTGCCCGGCGTAGAGACTGTTTTCGCTGTCCTGAGGGCTGAGCGTGATGGACTGGCTCTTGTTGTACTGGCCGCCCATGATCACGACGCTCTCATGTTCCTGATCAATCAGGTAGTTGGCGAGCGGTAAGTAGTTGGTAATGATCTGCACCGGCTTGCCGCACATTTCGCGGCCCAGCAGAAACGCCGTGGAGCCGCAGTTGATGACGACGCTCTCACCGGGGTTCACCAGCTGCGACGCCGCTCTGGCAATCCGTACTTTTTCATCGTGATTCTGCGCCTGGTGGATATTCATCGGCGACCAGCGTGGACGCTGCTGGCTGATGGCTTCCGCGCCGTTGCGGACTTTTTTCAGCTTGCCACTCTCATCCAGCTTATTGATATCACGCCGTGCGGTCGCCGGGGAAATCCCTAAACGTTCGATCACTTTCTCGACGGTGATAAACCCTGTTTGCGCCAGGAGTTCCAGTAAAATTTGATGCCGCTGCGCTTCCGTCATGAGCTATTCCGATAAGAATTGATTTGAAAAGATGATATTTGAAATAGCGTGAAATTACTAAAAGAAATATGAAATCGCCAGACACAGGGTCTGGCGATGTGACCACACAATCAGAGGAAGGATTTGAACGGCAGGTCTGGCTCAATGGTGAAGCAATCATCGAAACCGCGCGGGTAGTGATACTCGAGATTGTCTTTGTCCAGAGGCCAGGTGAACTTGCCGCCTACCTGCCAGATAAATGGCTTGAAGCCGTACTTGAGGCGGTCTTTTTTCATCTCCCACAGCACGCGGATTTCCTGCGGATCGGCCTGGAAGTTTGACCAGATATCATGGTGGAACGGGATCACCACTTTAGTGTTGAGCGCTTCCGCCATGCGCAGCATATCGGCGCTGGTCATTTTGTCGGTGATGCCGCGCGGGTTTTCGCCGTACGAGCCCAGTGCCACGTCAATCTGGTGTTCGTTGCCGTGCTTCGCGTAATAGTTGGAATAGTGGGAGTCACCGCTGTGGTACAGAGAACCGCCCGGCGTTTTGAACAGGTAGTTCACCGCACGCTCGTCCATACCGTCCGGCAGCACGCCTGCGGCTTTCTGATCGGCCGGCAGGGTAATCAGCGCGGTACGGTCAAAGGCATCCAGCGCGTGGATTTCAATATCTTTGATTTTCACCACGTCGCCAGGCTTCATCACGATGCAGCGCTCTTTCGGCACGCCCCAGCCAATCCAGAGATCCACGCAGGTTTGCGGCCCGATAAACGGCACGTCGTCCGCGCAGTTTTGCATTACCGCTGCTGCCACGTTCACGTCGATATGATCGTTGTGATCGTGAGTAGAGAGAACGGCGTCGATCTGACGAATGGCAAAAGGATCAAGCACAAACGGCGTGGTGCGCAGGTTCGGCTGCAGTTTTTCCACACCAGCCATACGCTGCATCTGATGGCCTTTTTTCATCAGCGGGTTACCGTGGCTCTGTTTGCCGGTGCCGCACCAGAAATCGACGCAGATATTCGCACCACCCTCTGATTTCAGCCAGATACCGGTGCAGCCCAGCCACCACATTGCAAACGTGCCAGGAGCAACCTGTTCCTGCTCGATCTCTTCGTTCAGCCAGCTACCCCATTCCGGAAAGGTGCTCAGAATCCATGATTCACGGGTAATGGTTTTCACTTTACTCATCGTTTTGACTCCTGGGTTTAATCAAAAGTAATCACATGGTGATTCGTTGTGATTAATGCTGGCACTATTTGACGTGCTTTGCAATGGCGAAAATGAGTAATTTTATCTGCCCGACTTCACGGACTCTCCGCGAATGACTTGTTATATTACTGTGCATTAATCATTAATTTAATGAATTATAAGGATTAATTTGTTGATGTGGTACGGTAGTGAAAATCATTACTAACAGCATGGAAATAAATTGCGTGATGCGTCACAAATAATCAAATTCAATCTTGTGATGATTATTTGTGATTAATAGAGTGATGGCACCAACCACACAGGGATTGCCCCTCGTGTTCTCATTTCTGGAGAGAGTTATGGAGATCCTCTACAACGTCTTTACCGTTTTCTTTAATCAGGTAATGACCAACGCCCCGCTGCTGCTGGGCATCGTGACGTGCCTGGGTTATATCCTGCTGCGCAAAAGCGTGAGCGTGATTATTAAAGGCACCATCAAAACCATTATCGGTTTCATGCTGTTGCAGGCGGGGTCAGGCATTCTGACCAGCACCTTTAAGCCGGTCGTCGCCAAAATGTCTGAGGTGTATGGCATCAACGGCGCGATCTCTGATACCTACGCCTCAATGATGGCGACCATCGATCGCATGGGTGATGCCTACAGCTGGGTGGGCTATGCGGTACTGCTCGCCCTGGCGCTCAACATCATTTATGTGCTGCTGCGCCGCATTACCGGTATTCGTACCATCATGCTTACCGGGCATATCATGTTCCAGCAGGCGGGGCTGATTGCGGTTTCTCTCTATATCTTCGGTTACCCAATGTGGACCACGATTATCTGCACCGCGGTGCTGGTCTCGCTCTACTGGGGTATCACCTCCAACATGATGTACAAGCCAACGCAGATAGTGACTGACGGCTGCGGCTTCTCCATCGGCCACCAGCAGCAGTTTGCCGCCTGGCTTGCTTACAAAGTTGCGCCGTATCTCGGTAAAAAAGAAGAGAGCGTTGAAGATCTTAAGCTGCCTGGCTGGCTGAATATTTTCCACGACAACATCGTTTCAACCGCGATTGTGATGACCATCTTTTTCGGCGCCATTCTGCTCTCTTTCGGCATTGACGTCGTGCAGGCGATGGCGGGTAAAACCCACTGGACGGTCTATATCCTGCAGACCGGTTTCTCCTTCGCGGTGGCGATTTTCATTATTACTCAGGGCGTGCGTATGTTCGTCGCCGAGCTGTCGGAAGCCTTTAACGGCATCTCTCAGCGCCTGATCCCTGGTGCGGTACTGGCGATTGACTGTGCGGCTATCTATAGCTTCGCGCCAAACGCCGTCGTTTGGGGATTTATGTGGGGCACCATCGGCCAGCTGATTGCGGTCGGCATCCTGGTAGGTTGCGGCTCCTCCATTCTGATTATTCCAGGCTTTATCCCGATGTTCTTCTCCAACGCCACCATCGGCGTATTTGCTAACCACTTCGGCGGCTGGCGCGCGGCGCTCAAGATCTGCCTGGTGATGGGCATGGTTGAAATCTTCGGTTGCGTGTGGGCGGTCAAGCTCACCGGTATGAGCGCCTGGATGGGCATGGCGGACTGGTCAATTCTGGCGCCGCCGATGATGCAGGGCTTTGCCTCCGTCGGTCTGGTCTTTATGGCCGTCATCATCCTGATTGCTCTGGCTTATATGTTCTTCGCTGGCCGTTCGCTGCGAGCTGAAGAAGATGCGGAAAAACAAACAGCAGAAGTGTCTGCTCATTAAGGAGTTTCGATTATGACCGTACGTATCCTGGCTGTGTGTGGCAATGGGCAAGGTAGCTCCATGATCATGAAGATGAAAGTGGACCAGTTTTTAACCCAGTCAAACATCGACCACACGGTGAACAGCTGCGCAGTGGGTGAATACAAAAGTGAACTGAACGGCGCGGACATCATCATCGCTTCAACTCACATTGCTGGTGAGATTAGCGTGTCGGGCAACAAATATGTGGTAGGCGTACGCAATATGCTGTCGCCTGCGGATTTCGGGCCAAAACTGCTGGAAGTGATCAAAGAACACTTCCCACAAGACGTGAAGTAAGGACGCCACATGAAACTACGTGATTCGCTGGCAGAGAATAACTCCATCCTTTTACAGGCCGACGCCAGCACCTGGCAGGAAGCGGTGAAGCTGAGTGTGGATCTGCTGGTTAAGGCGGACGTTGTCGAGCCGCGTTATTACCAGGCCATTCTGGATGGCGTGGCGCAGCACGGCCCCTATTTTGTGATTGCGCCGGGCCTGGCGATGCCGCACGGCCGCCCGGAAGAGGGCGTCAAGAAAACCGGTTTTGCGCTGGTCACGCTGAAAACGCCGCTGGTGTTCAACCACGAAGATAACGACCCGGTCGACATTCTCATCACCATGGCGGCCGTCGATGCCAACACCCACCAGGAGGTGGGCATCATGCAGATCGTCAACCTGTTTGATGACGAAGCCAATTTTGACCGTTTACGCGCCTGCCGCACCGCGCAGGAAGTTCTGGATTTAATTGATAACGCCACAGCGGCGGCCGTTTAAGAGGAATTGAACATGTCATTACCAATGTTGCAAGTTGCGCTGGATAACCAAACGCTGTCCCACGCTTACGAAACCACCCGCCTGATTGCGGAAGAGGTGGACATCATCGAAGTGGGCACCATTCTGTGCGTGGGCGAAGGCGTACGTGCCGTTCGCGACCTGAAGGCGCTCTATCCGCATAAAATCGTGCTGGCGGATGCCAAGATCGCCGATGCAGGCAAAATCCTCTCCCGCATGTGCTTTGAAGCCAACGCCGACTGGGTCACGGTGATCTGCTGCGCGGACATCAACACCGCCAAAGGCGCGCTGGACGTGGCAAAAGAGTTTAACGGCGACGTGCAGATTGAGCTGACCGGCTTCTGGACCTGGGAGCAGGCGCAGGAGTGGCGTGACGCGGGCATCCAGCAGGTGGTGTATCACCGCAGCCGTGATGCCCAGGCTGCAGGCGTGGCGTGGGGCGACGCGGATATTAGCGCCATCAAACGTCTGGCCGATATGGGCTTCAAAGTGACCGTTACCGGCGGTCTGGCGCTGGAAGATCTGCCGCTGTTCCAGGGGATCCCGATTCACGTCTTTATTGCCGGTCGCAGCATTCGCGACGCGGCATCTCCGGTGGAAGCGGCGCGTCAGTTCAAACGCTCAATCGCTCAGCTTTGGGGTTAAGGAGCGGGTATGTTGTCAAAACAGGTCCCGCTTGGCATCTATGAAAAGGCACTCCCTGCGGGGGAGTGCTGGCTGGAGCGGTTACAGCTGGCAAAACAGCTGGGTTTCGATTTTGTCGAAATGTCAGTGGATGAGACGGACGAGCGTCTCTCTCGCCTGGACTGGAGCCGCGAACAGCGCCTGGCGCTGGTGAGCGCCATTGCCGAAACGGGCGTGCGCGTGCCGTCTATGTGCCTGAGCGCCCACCGTCGTTTTCCGCTCGGCAGTGAAGACGATGCCGTGCGCGCGCAGGGGCTGGAGATTATGCGCAAAGCCATTCGCTTTGCACAGGATGTGGGTATCCGCGTGATCCAGCTGGCGGGTTATGATGTTTACTATCAGGAAGCCAACGATGAAACGCGCCGTCGTTTCCGTGACGGCCTGAAAGAGAGCGTTGAAATGGCAAGCCGCGCGCAGGTCACGCTGGCGATGGAGATCATGGACTACCCGTTGATGAACTCAATCAGTAAGGCGCTGGGCTACGCGCACTATCTGAACAACCCATGGTTCCAGCTTTATCCCGATATCGGCAACCTGTCGGCATGGGATAACGACGTACAGATGGAGCTGCAGGCGGGCGTCGGTCATATCGTGGCGGTGCACGTCAAAGATACCCGTCCAGGCGTATTCAAAAATGTTCCGTTCGGCACCGGGGTGGTGGATTTCGAACGGTGCTTCGAAACGCTCAAACAGACAGGCTATTGCGGGCCGTACCTGATTGAGATGTGGAGTGAAACGTCTGACGACCCGGCCGCGGAAGTGGCAAAAGCACGGGACTGGGTGCGCGAGCGCATGGCGCGGGCGGGTTTGCTGGAGGTTGCACATGCTTAAGCTTAAACAGCAGGTCTTTGAAGCCAACATGGATCTGCCGCGCTATGGTCTGGTCACGTTCACCTGGGGCAATGTGAGTGCGATCGATCGCGAGCAAGGTCTGGTAGTGATCAAGCCGAGCGGTGTGGCGTATGACACCATGAAAGCTGAAGATATGGTGGTGGTGGATCTCGAAGGGCATGTCGTTGAGGGCAAATGGCGACCCTCTTCTGATACGGCGACCCATCTGGCGCTGTACCAGCGTTATCCGTCCCTTGGCGGCGTGGTGCATACCCACTCCACGCACGCCACCGCCTGGGCACAGGCGGGGTTGCCCATTCCGGCGCTGGGCACGACGCACGCTGACTACTTCTTTGGCGACATCCCCTGCACGCGTGCATTAACGCAGGCTGAAGTGGAAGGCGAGTACGAGCTCAATACCGGAAAGGTGATTATCGACACGCTGGGAGAATGTGAGCCGCTGCATACGCCGGGTATTGTGGTCTATCAGCACGGTCCGTTCTCCTGGGGAAAAGATGCCCACGACGCCGTCCATAATGCGGTCGTCATGGAGGAAGTGGCGCGCATGGCGTGGATTGCCCGCGGCATCAACCCACAGCTTCAGGGCATTGATGATTACCTGATGAACAAGCATTTCATGCGCAAGCACGGCCCGAATGCCTACTACGGGCAGAAGTGAATAAGTGCTCCGGGATACCGAAAAACAGTTGTAACCGGTGGTATTCCGGAGCCATTCACAAAAAAAGCCCCCGGGCAGGGGGGCAACGTCAACTATGGCTATGTTCTCGTTGTTGGCTTTCCTGGTGCTAGCGTTAAAGTGTTACCGGTAGATATCTGCACTGGGGTGCATGTTGCCGTTGCTGCCGGGCTCACGGGTTAACATCACGTGGTAATAGGTTGCGCCCCGGGCATCGGTCTCTTCGTTGAGGGCCTGATCTGCTTCACTTTCCGTGGCGAAATTATGATTGATGTAAATTACGCCCAAGCTTTGCACATCATCCATGTTTCTGGCCTGTCGGCTGTCTAGTTTGATGGCTGCTATCGCGTTTGCACTGAGCAAAAGCGCCGCCATTATGGCTACTGCGATTTTTTTCATGATATGCGCTCCACGACTGCGTGCTGTGAGAGGGGATACTCCTTCTTTAATTCAGGTGATCTCTGATTAAAGTGTAATCATTCATCCGGCGGGGATACGTGACCATTTCTGATGCAGTTGTTCAAAAAAACAACGCTTCCTGATGCGATTAATTTTAAATCACCCACTTAGACCAGCTTTACGCTTTGTGCGAATTATTTGTGCAATCAGCTTGAGTTTCCAGGGGCGCGCAAGTATTATGACGCGTCAATTTTTCAGCCGACCTTTAACACGTTCCTTGCCTCCCCGGGCCTCGGCTGACCCAGACAGGAGGCTGAATAATCCGTAAGGAGCAATTCGATGCGTCATTACGAAATCGTTTTTATGGTCCATCCTGACCAGAGCGAACAGGTTCCGGGTATGATCGAGCGTTACTCTGCTGCCATCACTGGTGCAGAAGGTACGATCCACCGTCTGGAAGACTGGGGCCGCCGTCAGCTGGCTTACCCGATCAACAAACTGCACAAAGCACACTACGTTCTGATGAACGTTGAAGCGCCGCAGGAAGTGATCGATGAGCTGGAAACTACCTTCCGCTTCAACGATGCCGTTATCCGCAGCATGGTTATGCGTACCAAAAACGCAGTTACCGAAGCATCTCCGATGGTTAAAGCGAAAGACGAGCGCCGTGAGCGTCGCGATGATTTCGCAAACGAAACCGCAGATGATTCTGATGCTGGGGATTCTGAAGAGTAATTTCTGATGACCAACCGTCTGGCGTTGTCCGGCATCGTATGCAGGGCTCCCCTTCGAAAGGTCAGTCCATCAGGAATTCCGCATTGCCAGTTCGTGCTTGAGCATCGTTCTGTGCAAGAGGAAGCCGGGTTTCACCGGCAGGCGTGGTGCCAAATGCCCGTTATTATTAGCGGACACGAAAACCAGGCCATTACTCACAGTTTAACGGTCGGTAGCGCAGTAATCGTTCAGGGGTTCATCTCTTGCCACAAGGCAAAGAACGGCCTGAGCAAAATGGTTCTGCATGCCGAGCAGATTGATTTGATAGATACTGGAGACTAGCCAAATGGCACGTTATTTCCGTCGTCGCAAGTTCTGCCGTTTCACCGCGGAAGGCGTTCAAGAGATCGACTATAAAGATATCGCAACGCTGAAAAACTACATCACCGAAAGCGGTAAGATTGTCCCAAGCCGTATCACCGGTACTCGTGCAAAATATCAGCGTCAGCTGGCTCGCGCTATCAAACGCGCTCGCTACCTGTCCCTGCTGCCGTACACTGATCGTCATCAGTAATCGGGCACGGTCCATTAATACGACTTTAAGAGGATAAGGTAATGCAAGTTATTCTGCTTGATAAAGTAGCAAACCTGGGCAGCCTGGGTGATCAGGTTAACGTTAAAGCGGGTTACGCACGTAACTTCCTGGTTCCACAGGGTAAAGCTGTTCCAGCTACTAAGAAAAACGTAGAGTTTTTCGAAGCACGTCGCGCTGAACTGGAAGCCAAACTGGCTGACGTTCTGGCGGCTGCTAACGCTCGCGCTGAAGCAATCAACGCACTGGGCACTGTTACCATCGCTTCCAAAGCTGGCGACGAAGGTAAACTGTTCGGTTCCATCGGTACCCGCGATATCGCTGATGCAGTTACTGCAGCAGGCGTTAAAGTGGCTAAGAGCGAAGTTCGCATGCCGAACGGCGTTCTGCGTACCACTGGTGAGCACGAAGTTGACTTCCAGGTTCACAGCGAAGTGTTCGCTAAACTGGTTGTTAACGTTGTAGCTGAGTAATTTTTACTCTGCTCACGTCGAAGCGCCGGCCTTGTGCCGGCGTTTTGCTTTTTAACGCTACCGGAAATTCTCTTTTTATCTCGTATGGTCGCTATTCCTGACGTATTCTCTGATAATAAAATGAAACGCAATTTTATTTATGAGATTTGCCATGGATACCGCTCTGCCCACGCCCGTCTTTGCCCGTCGACATGTGGCCTACGCCTGCGCCACGCTCTGCTGCCTGCTCTGGGGTAGCTCGTACCCGGCCATTAAAAATGGCTACGAACTCTTTCAGATTGCGACCGATGATATTCCGTCCAAAGTCGTTTTTGCCGGATACCGTTTTCTGTTTGCCGGTGCCTTGCTGCTGCTGTTTGCGCTGGCCCAGCGAAAGCCGATTGGCAGGCTAACGCCCGTGCAGTTTGGCCAGCTCACGATCCTCGGGCTGACCCAGACGACCATTCAGTACACCTTCTTCTATATAGGGCTGGCCTACACGACGGGGGTGAACGGCTCAATCATGAACGCCACCGGAACCTTCTTCAGCGTGCTGCTGGCGCACTTTATCTATCACAATGACAAACTCAGCTATAACAAAACGCTGGGCTGTATTCTTGGGTTTGCCGGGGTGATGCTGGTGAACTTCCATAGCGGGTTAAACGATTTCCAGTTTGTCTGGAAAGGCGATGGATTTGTGGTGCTGGCGGCTTTTATTCTCTCTGCCGCCACGCTTTACGGGAAACGTATTTCCCAGACCGTCGACCCAACGGTGATGACTGGCTGGCAGCTGGCGATCGGCGGGGCTGCGCTGGTTGCGGGAGGTTATGCCACGGGCGGGACGCTGGAAGTGCACAGCATGAAGGCTGTCGCGGTGCTGGGGTATCTGACGCTGCTCTCCTCGGTGGCGTTCGCCCTCTGGAGCGCGCTGCTGAAAGTGAACCGCGTGAGCATGATTGCTCCGTTCAACTTTGTTATCCCTGTTGCAGGGACGGTGCTTTCGGCAATCTTCCTCGGTGAAAACATTCTGGATATCAAATACGCAATTGCGCTGGTGCTGGTCTGCTCGGGGATCGGGTGGGTGAATAAGCGGAGCGCCTGAGAAAAAAGTGCCGGGTGGCGGCTTCGCCTTACCCGGCCTGGGCCATTAACGTGCTCTGATAAAACTGCCGTCCGGCTGGCGGGTAAACAGCACCTGCTGCCCATTTCCGGTATCAATGGTCAGCCCGGTGACCACGCCGCTGGCGTTCTGGCGGATCTGCACCATCTGTCCGTTCTGCAGGTTGCTCAGCGGCTTACCTGCCCCTTCCACCTTAGCCATGGCGTACACGTCGGTCGGCGGCAGATTGTGGTCGCGGAACAGCTGCGCGAGGGTTTTGCCTGACTCCACGCGATAGGAACGCCACTGCTGCTCAATGCCGGTAGGCTGCTGAGTTTGCGGCTCAGACGGCGCTGCGGCCTGCTCCTGCGGCTGTTCATCCTGTACGGGTTCGGGTTCGACAGGCGCGACCTGACCCGGATCGTTAGACGGGGTTACCAGCTGCGTCTGCATCGGCTGCGCGTCAGGTTGCGGCCGCGTTTGCGACTGAAGATCCAGCTGCGCATTGCGGGTGACCGGCGCGGTATCGACATCGTCACCGCCGGAAGGAAGCAGGAAGCCCACGATGACCATCAGCGCACCAATGATGATCCCTCTGCGGTGCAGAGGAGGCAGCGGATCCATAATGCGAAAATTATCTGGCGCCTGCCAGATTTTCGCCAGGGTAGGTTTCAGTTCAAATCGCCCGGGCATGGCTCTCCTCCTGCTCCGCGTCTTTTATATCCTGTGCTTCGAAGTATAGTTCGCTAACTGCCTGAACGACGTAGCAAACCCGACATCCGTGACATCAGTTCGGGATTAATCCTGGTTGTCTCTATTGTTTCTGTTTCGTCGCGGTTTGTCACCTTAACTTAAGACAAAGTTTTACCCATAAGGGCATGGCTGATATGCTGCCCGCTACTTTAAATGTGATGGAAGGAAAACCCATGACCACCCCGACTTTTGACACTATCGAAGCGCAGGCAAGCTACGGTATCGGCTTGCAGGTAGGACAGCAGCTGAGCGAATCCGGCCTGGAAGGTCTGTTACCAGAAGCGCTGGTGGCGGGTATCGCTGACGCGCTGGAAGGCAAACAGCCTGCCGTTCCGGTTGACGTTGTGCATCGTGCGCTGCGCGAAATCCACGAACGTGCTGACGCCGTGCGTCGCGCGCGCTTCGAAGAGATGGCAGCCGAAGGCGTGAAATACCTGGAAGAGAACCGCGAGCGTGAAGGCGTGAACAGCACCGAATCCGGCCTGCAGTTCCGCGTCATCAACCAGGGCGACGGCGCAATTCCTGCGCGTACCGACCACGTTCGCGTGCACTACACCGGTAAACTGATCGACGGTACCGTGTTCGACAGCTCTGTTGCGCGCGGCGAACCGGCTGAATTCCCGGTCAACGGCGTTATCGCAGGCTGGATCGAAGCCCTGACCCTGATGCCAGTGGGTTCCAAATGGGAACTGACCATCCCGCACAACCTGGCCTACGGCGAGCGCGGCGCTGGCGCGTCCATCCCGCCATTCAGCACCCTGGTATTTGAAGTCGAGCTGCTGGAAATCCTGTAATCGACTTTTCTTATTTCCTCTCTCCGTCCGGGGAGAGGAAAATAGTGATAAAACCTATAGTTGCGACGAAATCAACATTTTATCTTGCAAACGAAACTGTTGCGTGTATTTTTGTGAGCTGTTTCGCGCTGCATGAGTGATATGACACTCACTTTCAACATATTATTAACATAATATCTAAATCATAGTATTCATCCCGCCGATTCTTACCTAATATCGATAAACCCTTACAAAGGGACCGTCATTAATTTGACGTTTTTAAAGGCCAGAAGAGCCTTAACAACACAGACAGGCATAAACAGGAAAAATTACATGGTAGATCAGGTCAAAGTCGCCGCTGCAGAAGAGGCGACGTCTGAACAGTCGCTACGGCGCAATCTCACAAACCGTCATATACAGCTTATCGCCATCGGTGGTGCCATCGGCACCGGGCTGTTTATGGGGTCGGGCAAAACCATCAGTCTTGCCGGACCGTCGATCATTTTTGTTTATATGATCATCGGTTTTATGCTCTTCTTCGTGATGCGCGCAATGGGTGAATTGCTGCTCTCGAACCTCGAATACAAATCCTTCAGTGACTTCGCGTCTGACCTGCTCGGCCCGTGGGCGGGCTATTTTACCGGCTGGACTTACTGGTTCTGCTGGGTGGTCACCGGCATGGCGGACGTCGTGGCGATCACCGCCTACGCGCAGTTCTGGTTTCCGGGGCTATCGGACTGGGTCGCCTCGCTGGCGGTGATTATTCTGCTGCTGAGCCTGAACCTCGCCACCGTGAAAATGTTCGGTGAGATGGAGTTCTGGTTCGCGATGATCAAGATTGTCGCTATCGTGGGGCTGATTGTGGTGGGGCTGGTGATGGTTCTGACGCATTTCCAGTCGCCGACTGGCGTTCAGGCCTCCTTTACCCATCTGTGGAATGACGGCGGCTGGTTCCCGAAAGGTATCAGTGGCTTCTTTGCTGGCTTCCAGATTGCAGTGTTTGCATTTGTCGGGATTGAGCTGGTGGGCACCACGGCTGCGGAAACCAAAGATCCGGAGAAATCCCTGCCGCGCGCCATCAACTCCATTCCGCTGCGCATTATTATGTTCTACGTCTTCGCGCTGATTATCATCATGTCCGTGACGCCGTGGAGCTCGGTGGTGCCAAACAAGAGCCCGTTCGTTGAGCTGTTCGTGCTGGTAGGACTGCCTGCTGCCGCGAGCCTGATTAACTTCGTGGTGCTGACCTCTGCGGCCTCTTCCGCGAACAGCGGCGTGTTCTCAACCAGCCGCATGCTGTTTGGTCTGGCGCAGGAGGGAGTGGCGCCGAGCGCCTTTGCGAAACTCTCTAAACGTGCGGTGCCGGCGAAAGGGCTGACCTTCTCCTGCATGTGCCTGCTGGGTGGCGTGGTGATGCTCTACGTGAACCCAAGCGTGATTGGCGCGTTCACCATGATCACCACGGTCTCGGCGATCCTGTTCATGTTCGTCTGGACCATTATCCTGTGCTCGTACCTGGTGTACCGCAAACAGCGTCCGCACCTGCATGAGAAGTCGATCTACAAGATGCCGCTGGGCAAGCTGATGTGCTGGGTGTGTATGGCGTTCTTCGTGTTCGTGCTGGTACTGCTGACGCTCGAAGATGACACCCGTCAGGCGCTGATCGTCACACCGCTGTGGTTTATTGCGCTGGGGCTGGGCTGGTTGTTTATCGGTAAGAAACGTATGGCAGGCGTAAGGTAAAAGCAAAACGGCAACTTCGGTTGCCGTTTTTAGTTTTTGCACCCTCTCCCCGTGGGAGGGGGCCGGGGTGAGCAGCTGTGTTCAAAGTCAACGGCTGACTGCTAATCTGCCACCCATTTTTTATTGTCCCGCACCATCGCATTCAGGATTGTCACCAGCTTCCTGACACAGGCCGTCATCGCCACCTTAAACGCCTTTCCCCTGGCCCTGAGTCTTTCAAAAAATGCCTGTATGACAGGGTTATAACGCACTGCTGACATCGCAGCCATATACAGCGCTGCCCGCAC
>NZ_JBSKJN010000018.1:0-72034 GCF_053709515.1 Enterobacter sp. UPMP701
TTATGGGGGCTTTTTTTTATTCCAGCGTTGATGGCAACCAGCAACTGGCGATTAAGCCGCCTTCAGCACCATTCTCCAGCGTCAACTTGCCGTGGTGCAACTGCACGATGCGCTGTACGATACTCAAACCCAGACCGCTGCCGCCGTAGCGCTGGTCAAGACGGCGGAATGGCTCGGTAATTGACTGTCGGTGCGCTTCATCAATACCAGGACCTTGATCGATAACGCTGATCTGCGTTCCACCCTCGACCTCGGTTAATGTCACCGTAATCGTTGTCCCAGATGGGCTGTAACGCCCGGCATTCTCAAGCAGGTTGCGCAGCATCAGGCGCAGGAGCACGGCGTCTCCCTGTACCGTGAGCGCGCTTTTAGCGGGCCAAATCACCTTATGCTCTTTGGCTTCTTGTCCCAGGCCGAGAGGTTCAATGATATTTTCCGTCCAGCTCACGGTTTCGTAATGACCGCTCGCCATTGCCTGTCCGACACGGGCCAGCATAAGCAGTTGTTCAACCGTGTGCATCAGCTGGTCGATACGGCTGATGAGCGTCGTGGCCTGAGGAGAGCCTGACTGGGCCATCAGCTCCAGATGGAGCCTGATCCCGGCAAGCGGTGTTCGCAGTTCGTGGGCGGCGTCCGCCGTAAAGAGACGCTCCTGTTGAATGGTATTATCCAGCCTGGCGAGCAGCTGGTTGAGCGAGGTGGTAACGGCGCCGATTTCTTCCATGTCGGAATACATAGGCAGCGGGGTTAAGTTATCCGCCGAACGGTTAGCCAGGCTGACGCGCAGCTTATTCAGCGGTCGGGTTATCCAGGTGACTGCCCAGAATGAGAAAAACAACGTAAAGCCGACCATCACCAGAGAAGGGACCAGCAGCGAGGCAATCGCTTCGCGGATCTCTTTCTCGACGTGGTTATTACGTGATTTTGCCGACAGCGTTTCATTCACCAGAAAGCCAATCTGTTCACGGCTTTCATGCCACAACCAAATCACGCTTATCAGCTGGAAAAATAACAGAATGACCGCCAGCAAAACCATTAATCGCCGACGCATGCTGTTCATTTCTGGCTCTCCAGGCGGTAGCCCACGCCACGGACGGTTTTAATCCGATCTTTGCCGAGCTTACGGCGCAGGTTGTGAATATGGACTTCCAGGGTATTGGAGCCAGGATCGTCCTGCCAGGAGTAGATGTCCTGCTGGAGCGTTTCTCTGTGCACCGTTTGTCCGCTGCGCATGATCAGACGCGTAAGCAAGGCGAACTCTTTTGGCGTGACTTCGACAGGCTGGGACTGGCGCAATACCTGCTGGGTTTGCAGATTCAGGGTAATATCCCCGTCAGTCAATAAGTTATCGCTGTGCCCCAGATAGCGGCGTATTAACGCCCGCACCCGAGCCTGCAGCTCCGCAAGCGCAAAGGGCTTCACCAGATAATCATCTGCACCGGCATCAAGGCCGGTAATACGATCTTCAATGGCGTCACGTGCCGTCAGGATCAATACCGGGTTGGCGATGCCGCGGCGTCGCCATTGACTGAGCAGCGTGGCGCCGTCTTTATCCGGCAGGCCCAGGTCAAGGATCACAAGGCTGTATTCGCCGCTTTGGATCAGGGCATCTGCTTCTGCCGCGGTTCCGGCACAGTCCAGGGCATAGCCTTCGTTGGCGAGCCCGAGTGCGAGCCCTTCCTGCAATAACAGATCGTCTTCAACTATGAGTAGTTTCATCTCTGTTTATTTGGTCCTGTATCCATGCGATATCCTGATTATGGCAGAAAGCAGTGCAGAGGTGCACGTGCGTTTTGTGTCGTTAATCTTATTAAAATCCTAATTAACTTTAATTGGATAGTGGGATTATAAGCCAACCGATATAATAGTAGTCTTTTTCTGGCCCGGTTGTTGTCATTAATGTTCTAGGATAAACGAGTAAAAGAATGGAATCTCTTTATTTATTAATGCTTTCAATAATTTTTATTGTTGTTGCAACATTTATTTATCGGTATAAATCTCAACAAAACGCTTACATTTCAGTACTCATTTTTGTAGTGATTGTTGGCTCTGTTTTACTCGATGGTTTCTGGACGGTCTGCCAGTATTTCACTGGAGATGGAGTAAATGAGTCAGTTCTTTACACATTGACTACGACAATGGAGGGGGGAGAAATAAATGATTACATTTGGCCATCAGTATTAGCTATTTTATTCTGTGTAGCGGTAATTGTCATTATTCATATGGCTTTATTCAGAGGGGAGTCGCGTAAACATCAAAGCTGGATTTTTGCATTTTTTTCCCTCTGCTGCAGCGTGCTGGCGCTGGTTATTTCACCCGCCTTTTCGCAACTGAGCGGTACGATGGCACTTTCAAATAAAGTTGATGGCTCCGATTTTAATGAATACTTCATAAATGAACCCAGCACAATTGAAAAACCAAAATACAATTTGGTATATATTTATGGGGAAAGTCTTGAGCGTACCTATTTTGATAGCAAAGTTTTTCCTGATTTGTTACCAGATTTAAATAAGTTTCGTGAAAAAAGCCTTGATTTTTCTAATACGCTACAAATGCCAGCCACTGATTTCACTATCGCGGGTATCGTTGCTTCCCAATGTGGAATACCATTATTCAAACCAACCGCATTTAATGGAGAAAACACGGTAGGAACGTTTTATCCCGAGAGCCATTGTCTGGGAGATATACTCAGTGCATCCGGCTACGAAACCTACTTTTATCAAGGCGCAAACCTGCATTTTGCTGACAAGGATGCTTTTTTCAGGGCGCATGGCATAAAGCATACGTGGGGGTTAACCGAATCAGGTCTGCAGGATAATTTTGACGTGCAGAATAACTGGGGACTCTATGATAACGTGGTGCTGGACAAAGCCTGGGAAAAATTTAGCGAACTTTCCGCCTCCGGTCAGCGTTTCGCGCTGTTTACGCTGACAGTCGATACACATCCACCGAGAGGATATATCTCTCCCGCATGTCGTCAGAACAATTACACGATTGATGGCCGTTCTGTCGAAGCATTGAGCTCAGTGCTTTGCAGTCAGGAAGACATCGCGCGGTTTGTTCAGAGAATTCAGTCTTCCCCCTGGGCCGAGAATACACTGGTTGTGCTTTCGTCAGATCATCTGGCAATGCCCAGCACGGCGGTTTCAGTTGATTATCTCAACAAGATGGAGCGCCGCGATCTGTTTTTTATTCTCGGGCCACAGGTGAAGCCAGGCCTGAAATCGCAGCCAAGGAGTACGCTTGATAATGGGGCAACCGTGCTGGATCTGCTGGGTGGCGCGAAAAAAATAGGACTGGGACGGAGTTCTGTCAGTGAAAAAACGCTCGCGGAGAGTGTGCCTGATTTCAAAAATAAGGTTTACGCATGGGGTGACAGCATCCGTGCATTATGGGGAACGCCGGACCATATTGAACGTTTCACCATCAATACGCGTAAAAACGAAATTTCTTTTAGCGGCCACACCTTTAGCTTGCCAATTGTGCTGGACATTAAACCCAATACAGTTCTACCTGTTATTGATGACGGCAGCAAAAATACCTCTTTAAGACAATCTCTCGCTTTTTTAGCCGAAGGCGAAAAATTTATCTGGGTCGATAAATGTTTTCGACCTGCGACTATCTGGCGGAATGAGCTTATGCATTCTGAAGACTGGTGCGTCACACAGGGTAAGGCCGGAGGAAAGATTACGGTCGATAAAGTAGACAGTGGTGTATATGAAGGCAAGGTAAGCATTGATGATAGCCCAACAGACACTGTGACCTATCAACGTGAGCAAGGGTTACTGAAACAGGCTCCTGACGATATTCGTTATGTCTCGAATACATTCAAATTTTCCTTAGACGGAAGACCTATGTTTATCGAAAATATGATGGGTATCGGTCGCCAGGAATCCTGGGGACGATGGTCAGACGCGTTGACTTCTCCTTCAGTCATGCTGCTCTATACGTCACCGTTCCCACGCGAATTTAATGTTGAGATTGAAGCGAAAGCCTATGGCAAGAATATTAATGCCCCCGTTGCCATAACAATTGGTGAACAGACGCAATATATGCGTTTTGGTGAGAAGGCAACCAGGGTTACCCTTCACTATAAAGGGGATCTCTATTCGCGTTTGCTGACTATTACCCCGCCTGAACCCACTCTTAGCCGAGAGGGAAGCATATTAGGACAAATGTTTACTTCGCCAGTGAGAAAGATAGGTATCGGGCTGATTGAAGTGAAAATTGTGCCAGTCATTCAGACTACTGATAAGAAGTAACGGTGAGGGATGGCCTGCGATCTACTGCAGGCCATCACGAACATCAATTGTTCTGATAAATATCTTTATAAAGTCTGCTTTCGAAGCGAACAAGTGGTATACGGCGATTGCGCTGGTCGGTCGGTTCGACGGCATAGCCGGACAGATACTGTACGAACGCCATGCGCTGTCCGCTGGCGGTCGTGATGAAGCCAGCCAGGTTGTAAACGCCTTGCAGTGAACCTGTCTTAGCGGATACTTTGCCGTCGACACCCGCCGCGTGAAGCCCGGCGCGGTACTGCAGCGAACCGTCATGCCCGGCAAGCGGCAGCATAGAAATAAAGTTTAGCTCAGTGTCATGTTGTGCAATGTACTGAAGCACCTGCATCATCGTGGCCGGGGCGATCAAGTTATGACGCGATAATCCCGAGCCATCGACGGCGATAGTGTTACCCAGATCGATTCCCGCCTGCTGACGCAGGATCTGACGAACAGCGTCTGAGCCCGCGCGCCAGGTGCCCGGCACACCAAAGCGCGCGTGCCCGATCATGCGGAATACCGTGTCGGCAATCATGTTATCCGACTTTTTCAGCATAATTCGCAGCAAATCGTGCAGCGGTGGCGACTGTTTGCTGGCAATGACCGTACCGGGCTGGTTGACCTGCGTCTGACGAAGCAGCGTGCCGGTGTAGGTTATTCCCGCCTGCTTCAGTTCATCCTTGAGAATCGCACCGGCATACCCCGCACCGTCCTGGATAGCAAAGGCCAGCGGCAGCGGATCGGCGCGCTGCGTCAGGCAGCCGGTGAGGGTATAACGGTTAAGATCGCCCGGCACCACGTCCAGCTCGCAATACTGCGCGTCCGGAGACCCTTTCGCCAGCGTACGCACCTGACTAAACATGGTGACAGGATAGTAGGACGCTACGCGGATAAACGCTAAATCATCCGGTTTTGGCGCGCTATAGAGCGACACGGAGAAGCAGTTACGGTCAACAATCGCGGCCGCTGGCGGCGCGCTAAAGCACTGCGTCATGTCGTTCCATGGCCAGCCAGGGGCTTTATCATGGCTGGCAAAAATGGAGGTATCGATCAGCACGTTGCCATCGATTTTTGTCACGCCGGATTTTTTCAGCGCCGCCACCATGTTGCGGATATCCTGACGCTTAAAGGTGGGATCGCCGCCGAAACGGGCGATAAGATCGCCTTTCAGTTCGCCATTATCGACGTTACCTTTGGTTTCAAGCGTGGTGGTAAAACGGAAGTCAGGCCCGAGCTGGAGCAGGGCGGCGAGGGCAGTGATCACCTTCTGGGTACTGGCAGGCAGCGCCATCTGTTGACTGTGATAGTCAATGTCGGGAGCTTGTGCGCCAACCTTCTGCACCATCAGGGCGAGGTTCGCGCCTGCGGGGAGCTGATTAATGTACTCATCAACATTCGCGGCCTTGGCGGTGAACGTTATACTGGTAGTCAATCCGATGATAAAACTGGAAAATCGCATAATCTCGCGCTAACAACCCGAAAACAAACCGTCATACTACGGTGCATAGCACTGCAAAGTAAACGATGACCCATAGTGAACTTCGCGGTAAAATGCGTATCAAATTGAAAAATTGCTGCTGACCTGGGACGTTGCTCCCGGGTCGGTTTTCTTTTTGCTTCTTGCCCGCTTTAGGGGGGCAGGAGCAGGGAACACTGCTCCCAACAGGAATGTTTAAGAGGTATAACAAATGCAAGCTATTCCGATGACCTTACGTGGTGCCGAAAAACTGCGCGAAGAACTGGATTTCCTGAAATCCGTGCGTCGCCCTGAAATCATCGCCGCTATCGCGGATGCGCGTGAGCATGGCGACCTGAAAGAGAATGCTGAATACCACGCCGCGCGTGAACAGCAGGGGTTCTGTGAGGGACGCATCAAAGATATCGAAGCGAAACTGTCTAACGCGCAGGTTATCGATATCACCAAAATGCCTAACAATGGCCGCGTGATCTTTGGTTCTACCGTCAGCGTTCTGAACCTGGACAACGACGAAGAGCAGACCTATCGCATCGTGGGTGACGATGAGGCTGACTTTAAGCAGAACCTGATTTCAGTGAACTCCCCGATTGCTCGTGGCCTGATTGGCAAAGAGCAGGACGATGTTGTCACCATCCGCACGCCAGGTGGCGAAGTGGAATACGAAATTATTAAGGTTGAATACCTGTAATTCGCTTCTCTACTAAGATGTTGATACATTGTAAAGAAAAGAAAAAGGCCGCATAGCGGCCTTTTATCAACTCAAGGAGCATGGCATTTTGCTCGCCTGCTGAAAGAAATCCCTCGTTTCACACAGAAAATGTGATTGATTCAGGATATCCTTAGCGTGGCAGCGAGATTTTACGCTCTTTAGATGGGCGATAGAGCACCAGCGTTTTACCGATGACCTGTACATTACAGGCGCCGGTTTCGCGCACGATGGCTTCCACGATCAGGTTTTTAGTGTCTCTGTCTTCAGAGGCGATTTTCACCTTGATCAGCTCGTGGTGTTCCAGCGCTTGTTCAATCTCGGCAAGCACCCCTTCGGTCAAACCATTGTTGCCAAGCATTACTACCGGCTTGAGCGGATGTGCCAGACCTTTAAGGTGCTGTTTTTGTTTAGTACTCAGATTCATCGTATATTTTTGCTTACGTTGGGATTGAAAACGGTTCATTCTACCGCCATCTCCCTTATATCGCCAAATAGCTGCGTAGAAATTTACGTCACAGGCAAGCAACGATGAACCAGGACGGAAATGTTAAATGACAGGTAAAAAGCGTTCTGCCAGCTCCAGCCGCTGGCTTCAGGAACACTTTAGCGATAAATATGTTCAACAGGCACAGAAAAAGGGGTTGCGTTCCCGTGCCTGGTTTAAACTTGATGAAATACAGCAAAGTGACAAACTTTTTAAGCCGGGGATGACGGTTGTCGACCTCGGTGCGGCACCTGGCGGATGGTCCCAGTATGCGGTAACGCAGATCGGCGGAACGGGCCGAATCATCGCGTGCGATCTTTTACCAATGGATCCCATCGTCGGTGTCGACTTCCTTCAGGGCGACTTTCGTGATGAATTAGTGCTGAAAGCGTTACTTGATCGTGTAGGTGACAGTAAGGTCCAGGTTGTCATGTCGGATATGGCACCAAATATGTGCGGAACACCGGCGGTGGATATCCCCCGCGCCATGTATCTGGTGGAGCTAGCGTTAGAAATGTGTCGTGATGTACTAGCGCCTGGTGGTAGTTTTGTTGTGAAGGTGTTTCAGGGCGAAGGTTTCGAGGAGTATCTTAAGGAAATTCGCTCCCTGTTTGCGAAGGTCAAAGTTCGTAAGCCGGACTCTTCCCGGGCCCGTTCCCGAGAAGTGTATATTGTAGCGACCGGGCGAAAATGATAACCGGTAGATTTCAGGCGAAAGTTTGAATGAAACTGGATATAGAGTATCCTGACGCTGTTTTTAACACAGTTGTAATATGAGGTTAATCCCTTGAGTGACATGGCGAAAAACCTAATACTCTGGCTGGTCATTGCCGTTGTGCTGATGTCAGTATTCCAGAGCTTTGGGCCCAGCGAGTCGAATGGCCGCAAGGTGGATTATTCTACCTTCCTGCAGGAGGTCAATCAGGACCAGGTTCGCGAAGCGCGTATCAACGGACGTGAGATCAACGTTACCAAGAAAGATAGTAACCGTTACACGACTTACATCCCGGTGAACGATCCTAAGCTGCTTGATAACCTTCTGACCAAAAACGTCAAAGTGGTAGGCGAGCCGCCAGAAGAACCAAGCCTGCTGGCTTCTATCTTCATTTCCTGGTTCCCGATGCTGCTTCTTATCGGCGTCTGGATCTTCTTTATGCGCCAGATGCAGGGCGGCGGTGGCAAAGGTGCCATGTCGTTTGGTAAGAGCAAGGCGCGTATGCTGACGGAAGACCAGATCAAGACCACGTTTGCTGACGTCGCCGGTTGTGACGAAGCAAAAGAAGAAGTGGGTGAACTGGTTGAATACCTGCGTGAGCCGAGCCGTTTCCAGAAACTGGGCGGTAAGATCCCGAAAGGCGTCCTGATGGTCGGCCCTCCGGGTACCGGTAAAACCCTGCTGGCGAAAGCGATTGCAGGTGAAGCGAAGGTGCCGTTCTTTACTATTTCAGGTTCTGACTTCGTCGAAATGTTCGTGGGTGTCGGTGCATCTCGTGTGCGTGACATGTTCGAGCAGGCCAAGAAGGCAGCACCGTGCATCATCTTCATCGATGAAATCGACGCCGTGGGCCGCCAGCGTGGCGCAGGCCTGGGCGGTGGTCACGATGAACGTGAGCAGACGCTGAACCAGATGCTGGTTGAGATGGACGGCTTCGAAGGTAACGAAGGTATCATCGTTATCGCGGCAACTAACCGCCCGGACGTACTTGACCCTGCGCTGCTGCGTCCAGGCCGTTTCGACCGTCAGGTTGTGGTCGGTCTGCCGGATGTTCGCGGTCGTGAACAGATTCTGAAAGTCCATATGCGTCGCGTACCGCTGGCGCCAGATATCGACGCGGCAATCATCGCGCGCGGTACCCCAGGCTTCTCTGGTGCGGATCTGGCTAACCTGGTCAACGAAGCTGCGCTGTTCGCTGCTCGCGGCAACAAACGCGTCGTGTCCATGGTGGAGTTCGAGAAAGCGAAAGACAAAATCATGATGGGTGCGGAACGTCGCTCCATGGTGATGACGGAAGCGCAGAAAGAGTCCACGGCCTATCACGAAGCAGGCCACGCAATTATTGGTCGCCTGGTGCCGGAACACGATCCGGTGCACAAAGTGACCATTATTCCGCGCGGTCGTGCGCTGGGTGTGACCTTCTTCCTGCCTGAAGGCGACGCGATCAGCGCCAGCCGTCAGAAGCTGGAAAGCCAGATTTCGACCCTGTACGGCGGTCGTCTGGCGGAAGAGATCATCTACGGTCCTGAACATGTTTCTACCGGTGCGTCGAACGACATTAAAGTGGCGACAAACCTGGCGCGTAACATGGTGACTCAGTGGGGCTTCTCCGACAAACTCGGTCCGCTGCTGTATGCAGAGGAAGAGGGTGAAGTATTCCTGGGACGTTCCGTGGCGAAAGCAAAACATATGTCCGATGAAACGGCACGTATCATCGACCAGGAAGTGAAAGCGCTGATTGAACGTAACTACGGTCGCGCACGTCAGATCCTGAATGACAATATGGACATCCTGCATTCGATGAAAGATGCGCTCATGAAATATGAGACCATCGATGCACCGCAGATTGACGACCTGATGGCTCGCCGCGAAGTGCGTCCGCCAGCAGGCTGGGAAGACCCAGGTGCGTCTAACAATTCTGACAACAATGGCACCCCGCGTGCGCCGCGTCCGGTCGATGAACCGCGTACGCCAAACCCGGGCAACACCATGTCAGAGCAGTTGGGCGACAAGTAAGTCACTGCTGTTGAAGCGTTTGTCTGTACCTCAAACCCTGGAGCTTGCTCCGGGGTTTTTCATTTCTGTTCAACCATCTATACCAGGGATTTCGCCATGAAATTATTCGCCCAGGACTCGCATCTCGATCTTTCACATCCACATGTGATGGGGATCCTGAATGTTACCCCTGACTCCTTCTCTGACGGCGGCACGCATAACACGCTTATTGACGCGGTTAAGCACGCAAATTTAATGATCAATGCAGGCGCCACCATCATTGACGTTGGCGGCGAATCGACGCGTCCCGGCGCGGCGGACGTTTCTGTGGAAGAAGAGCTGGCGCGCGTGGTGCCGGTGGTTGAGGCAATCGCGCAACGTTTCGAGGTGTGGATCTCCGTCGATACGTCCAAACCAGAAGTGATTCGTGAAGTGGCGAGAGTGGGCGCTCACATCATCAATGATATCCGCTCTCTGACCGAGCCGGGAGCGATTGAAGCAGCCGCAGAGACGGGTCTTCCGGTATGCCTGATGCACATGCAAGGGCAGCCGAAAACGATGCAGGAAGCGCCGAAGTATGACGATGTTTACGACGATGTAAATCGCTTCTTTATTGAGCATATTGAACGTTGTGAACGTGCAGGCATCCCAAAAGAGAAATTGCTACTCGACCCGGGGTTCGGTTTCGGTAAAAATCTCTCTCACAATTACGCGTTGCTTGCGCGCTTATCGGAATTTCATCATTTCGGCCTGCCCCTGCTGGTGGGGATGTCGAGGAAATCGATGATTGGGCAGTTGCTGAATGTTGGGCCGAGCGAGCGCCTGAGCGGCAGTCTTGCCTGCGCGGTGATTGCCGCTATGCAAGGCGCGCATATCATTCGTGTCCATGACGTCAAAGAAACAGTAGAAGCCATGCGTGTGGTGGAAGCCACACTGGCAGCGAAGGAAAACAAACGCTATGAGTAATCGTAAATATTTTGGTACCGATGGCATCCGTGGGCGTGTTGGCGATGCCCCCATCACCCCTGATTTTGTTCTGAAGCTGGGTTGGGCTGCGGGTAAGGTTCTGGCGCGTCATGGCTCACGTAAGATCATCATTGGTAAAGATACCCGTATTTCGGGCTATATGCTCGAATCTGCGCTGGAAGCCGGTCTGGCGGCGGCGGGGCTTTCTGCTTCCTTTACTGGCCCAATGCCAACGCCTGCGGTCGCTTACCTGACCCGCACTTTCCGGGCTGAGGCCGGAATCGTGATTTCTGCTTCACATAACCCGTTCTATGACAACGGTATCAAGTTCTTCTCCATCGACGGCACTAAGCTGCCGGACGAAGTGGAAGAGGCCATTGAAGCCGAAATGGAAAAAGAGATCACCTGTGTTGATTCTGCAGAGCTGGGTAAAGCGAACCGTATCGTCGATGCAGCGGGTCGTTATATCGAATTCTGCAAAGGCACCTTCCCGAACGAGCTGAGCCTGGCGCATCTTAAAATTGTGGTGGACTGTGCGAACGGTGCGACTTATCACATTGCGCCGAATGTTTTCCGCGAGCTGGGGGCGAAAGTGATCGCTATCGGCTGCGAGCCGGATGGCCTGAACATTAATGAGCAGGTCGGGGCGACGGACGTGCGTGCTCTGCAGGCGCGCGTGCTGGAAGAAAAAGCCGATCTGGGTATTGCGCTGGACGGCGACGGCGACCGCGTGATCATGGTTGACCACGAAGGTAACAAAGTTGACGGCGACCAGATCCTGTACATCATTGCCCGTGAAGGGCTGCGTCAGGGGCAGCTGCGTGGCGGTGCTGTCGGTACCCTGATGAGCAACATGGGTCTGGAGCTGGCGTTGAAACAGCTGGGAATTCCGTTTGTCCGCGCGAAAGTGGGCGACCGCTACGTGCTGGAAAAATTGCAGGAGAAGGGCTGGCGCATCGGTGCGGAAAACTCCGGTCATGTGATCCTGCTCGACAAAACCACCACCGGCGACGGCATTGTTGCCGCGCTTCAGGTGGTTGCCGCGATGGCGCGCAACCATATGAGCCTGCAGGACCTGTGCAGCGGCATGAAAATGTTCCCGCAGATCCTGGTAAACGTGCGTTTCACAGCGGGTAAAGGCGATCCGCTTGAAAATGACAACGTGAAAGCGGTGATGGCTGACGTTGAGGCGGCTCTGGGCAGCCGTGGCCGTGTCCTGCTGCGTAAGTCGGGTACCGAGCCGTTAATCCGCGTGATGGTGGAAGGGGAAGACGAAGCGCAGGTAACGGAATTTGCGCACCGCATTGCGGATGCCGTGAAAATGGCATAAGTAAACCACTCTCTTTTATGTTTCAGGGCGATGAACATCGCCCTTTTTATTTATATGGTGAATGGACATGTTTATGAGAAGTCGGTTCAACTCTTAGTATATTAATATTGAAAGCTTTATGAAAAAGTGTAACTATTAATAATAAGATACACATTTAATAATATGTGTTTCAAATTTATACCCATTTTCTGTTTTTTCCATTATATCAATTTTAAATTCTCTTAAAGCGGAATTAAGAAGATTTCGTTTGACTATAATGTGCAAATGAAATTTATCTGCATTATGTTTCTGACTCTAAATATATTCCTATAGTGATTGTATGGGGCTATAAAAACGTGATGTGCATTCCTATAATGCGCTACGTTCTCAGGAACGGTCTTGGGAATTTAAATATTTTTTAAAGGGAAATAGAATGAATACCATGGTTTGGAATCTGAAAGGGAAATTGAATCGCAAGGCTGCGAAATTACAGGAGATGCGTAAACAGCGCGGTGTAACCCTGCTGGAAATCATCATTGTACTGGGCATTATCGGTGTTATCGCAGCAGGCGTTGTTATTCTGGCGCAGCGTGCATTTACCGCACAGGATCTGTCTGATATTCAGAACAACGCAAACAGCATTCGTACTTCTATGACTGAAGCGTTTAAAGATGAAGGCAGCTATCCTGCTGATGCAGGCGGTATTGTTGGTCTGACCAAATCTAATATTTCTACTTCCTCCCTGGATACGCCAATTGTTACCCTGGTTAAACTGGGTAAAATTTCTCCTGACGAATCCTTCAACGGCATTTCCAACGATGCATTCCAGATCACCAGTGCAAAACTGGATGATACCAGCTCTCAGAACAAAGCATTCGTGCTGGTTGTAAACGGCCTGGAAACAGAAGAATGTCGTAACCTGATCTCTGAAATGGGTAACCAGTGGGATTACGTTGAAGCGCTGAAGACCGGTGCTAATGCGGGTGCTACCGTTGCGAGCGTTGACGGTCGTAATCTGAGCGTTGCTAAATCTGGCGCAATTCTGAAGACTCTGACTTCTGGCGAAATCGCTGCTGCCGATATCACTAAAACCGGAATCTGTGATGGCCCAGGTGCTGCTAACGGCGTGATCTTCGGAAGCAAATAATTAAGTACTTAATACTTGTTATTTAGTGAGCCCCCTGCTGTTGGGGGCTTTGTTAATTGCCTAAACAGGACTTGAACGATGCGCATCAGAAAGGATTCAGGCTTCAGTTTGCTGGAAATCATTATCGTGCTGGCTATTGCTGGCGGCGTTATGGTGATGTACACGCATTATGCGCGTAAAAAAGCCGAGAATATTGCTCAGCAGAATGTCGCCGATGCCCTTGCCCAGGAAATGAAGGGAGTGCTGGAATTTATTGATGATGACACCATTGCGCTGGTTGGCAAGGAAAATGAAACAGACAGCCCACTCTATAGCGATGAAAAGAGTGAGTATGAGGTTTATCATACGCGCATCACGAATGAAATTGATACCACCGACACGGGCAGCAAAGATAACTATTATCTGTGGGGTGATGACAATAATAAAACCAAACAACAGCGCTATCTGTTCTTAAGCAGCAATTGTAAATCATCGCTGAAATCAGAGTTTGCTTTTGAAAAAGAGTATCTGCCATGCTTTATGCGCAATGTGGCAACCAACTCCACTGCAGTAATCGATCGCGTCGGCTTTGCCGGCGGTGGTAAAGATTCTGATCGTCAATATGATATCAATCGCATTGATACGATCGTCCGGTTCGAAAAAGAAGAACAAAACAGCGATTATCATTTTGCCGATTTCGCGCCCCATTTTACTGAAGCGTTCTCAAAAGCCGGTTTTACAGTATCGCATTCAATGATTGTGCATCGCACTAATAGTTCATCGAACTGGCAGCTGGTTCTGAATAAGAAAGATAAAAAAACGCCGATTGAGTTGAGCAGCATGGCCAGCAACCTGGATGCACTGGACCAGTATAAGAAAGATGAGTTTGGTGTGCGTTTTACTATTGATACTAATGATAATTCGGGCAACAGCAGCAATGCGGGCGGTAAGGTCTGTTGGACCCGCGGCGATAGCGGCGTGAAGCTTTGCTACGACGATAATGTGGGAACTGGCGATCGTGGTGAAGACACCGTGCTTGCCCTGACCATGACGGATCCGAATAATACGCGTGGTGAAAAAGTGATGACGGGAACACTAAAAGCAAACGTTGTAATGGAAAATACTGCGACACGCGTGAATCTATTCCAGCGTTCAGGTGGGTATTTGATATTTGATAGTGAAGGTAACCCATTACCTATTCATCGTAAGGATGCTGATGGCAATCTTTATGCGGTAGAGCTTACCGGGAATGATTCGAACACAGTGTATAATCCAAGTAGCGGTGGAGACGGCGGGTTTGAGTTAGATGGCCCGGATTATCCTGATGCAACATTTGATGCCTATGAACTGGTTACCCCCTCAGTGACGTTTTATAGTGAAAAGGGCGCCATTGCTAATGACAATACGGGTTTAAATCTCGACCATAGGACAAATGATGGTCAGGTTTGGAAAGACGGCGATAATGGTGATGATATCAAAATCACTCCATATTCAGATGATGCAAATAATTCTGACACTAATTCTGTGAACGAATTAAGTGGTTCAGGTCAGCCATATTATGATGCTAATGGTGGCGGCTACCGTTATGCTGTACAAACCTGTCCTCAAATTGAGCAGGACATTACACTTCGTGATAGCCGTGGAAAACCACTTTTAGATGAAGAAGGCAATGTCAGGAAGTATAAATATAAAAGGCGTCTGTATCCTCGGATGACAGCATCTATTTCATCGGTGGCAGCATACCGCCCAGGCAGCCAGGCTAATCTATCATTTCGATATTCAGATAAAACCAGGAATGCATTGACCGAAGAAGAAACGGTTGGATCTTTAGCAGGTCTTGCTGTTCAGGTTGAAATAGCTGAGCAGAATACAGGCTATGGAGGTCCCAACGTGAATATGGGGGGGCATCACCTTTATGATAAAACAAAATATGTATGGGTAGTCTCCGCAATAATGGGTATGTATGATGAAGCGACAGGTGAAGGGTATAACGTATTTAACCCTGGAACGGTTTCCTATGTTTTTCATACATGGTGTAGCACCATACCGCAAGATGGTACACCTGCTGATATATTAGACACACAGCAGTATCAATAAATATTATGATAATGGAATATAAATAATATGAATCTAAGTAAACTTAACAAATGGACTATGGCAGGCATATTACTGTCCTGCATGAGTAATACCTATGCATCTTTGAACACCTCTCCGGAGGTGGCATTGGCGGCGAATACTACGGCATCTTCGGGCACAACGACACCACGCAATCCTTTCTCGGAAGAAAATGTTGTTTCGCCGGCGTATGCTTCAATAGCGCCGGGTGCGACAGCAGTACCCTCGACATCCCGTGTAGATTCGCTGGTGCTGCCGGAAAATATATTATTAAGCCAGGCATTAAAGCAGTGGGCGGAAAGTAAACATTACAAATTGTTTTGGAATAGTAAAAAAGATTATCTGATTTATAATACTATTACGTTTAGTGGGAAAAGTGACGACGATATTTTACAATCGTTGGGTGAACTCTTTTTCTCCGAAAATTATGGTTTAGTCGTTAAAAAATACGAAAAAAACCACGTTATTGTTATTGATGAAATGTAAGTGGATGGAACCCATGAAACTGAAAACAGGTATATTATTGCTGGCTTTCCTTGCGCAAGGATGCGTAAGTGACTTTGAAAAAAAATACGATATTCCTAAAAAAATAACAGAAAATACTTCCGATTCAACCTCCATTGATGACGCGAAGACCAAACCCTATATTAAGTATGACTCTGCCTATTTAGGAAAAAAAGTACAGTACAGCGTTGAACAGCAGAAGGTAATGGGCAAACATGTGAAAATTACCTCCTATGAGCCTACTACGCTGTCGGCTCTGATGGAGGTCGTTTCCGCACAAACCGGGATTAGCTTCCGTATCAACGCGTCTGCGATGGGTGAGAAAAAAACAAGTACCGATGACTCGTGGGACACTCCGCGCTCCGTGCAGTTTGACGGTAACTTCGAAGACTTCATGAAGTATATCGGTTCGCTTTATGACGTCAGCACCGAGCTGGACGCCAGCAACATTCTAAAAATTAATGTCTTCGAAACCTATGTTATGCGTCTTGACTTCTATGGCGAAAATAACAAAACGGAAACGAACCTGGATCTGTCAGGTAACGAAGCGACGTCTGGCGGCGGCCTGACCGGAAAATCCGAGACGAAGTTTGAGTCCTCTTTCTGGGATGACGTAGAAGATATGGCGAAAAACTACGTCACGTCGGGTAACTACACCCTGTTTAAGGATTCTTCAATTCTGATGGTGAACTCACGTCCATCGGAACATGAAGCGTTGAGTAAAGCGCTGGATAAGTATAAAGCAGATAACAGCCGTCAGTTTATTGTCACGTATCGCATTTATTTACTTGATAAAACAAAAGAGAAGAATCTGGGGGGCGGGTTAAATCTTAATTTCGCCGATGCACATAACACCATCAATATCAGCAGCAGTATCCTGAATAACCTGGGCGGCGGTATCACCGCGGGCTGGAAAAACAGCCATGTTGATATCAGTACGGGTCTGGATGCGTTATATAAATTAACGGGTAGCGAATCGCTGCAAAGTGGTTCATTCATCACGCGCAACAATATGGCGATTCCGATCAACATGACGCAGTCTCAATACTATGTATCCGGAAGAACGCGTACAACGGATGATAACGGTGAAGTTAACGTTGAAATTGATACTGATGAAATTGTCACCGGTACCAGCTTTATCATCACCCCGCGCGTGTTGTCCGATGGTCGTATCGAAGTGGTCAGCGGTTTCACCAAGCGTTTCCTCAACTCTATTGACGAGTATGAAGACGTACAGCTGCCAAACGTCAGCACTACCGAGTCGTTTAACTCTTCCATTATCAAGCCGGGAGATTTACTGGTTGTAGGCAAATTTGAAGTGAAGGCATCGAAAGATGGACTCCAGTATGAAGTGTTGGGGGCCAATGACACTCACTCAGACGGCGTCGCAACGGTCCTGATGGTGATCGGGGTTGACTATTATCGTCAGCCAATTACTTCGCGCGATGAATAAGTGGCTTCGCTATGAATGATATTTTATTTAAGAATAACATTTTAACCGGGCTCTATTGGGAGCCACAAAGCCTGGAGCACTTGCAACCGGCGGAGCAGGCCTCATTCCGCGGGATGATGAAAGCCTATCGCCGCCTGGTTTATAAAGATTCAGGTGGTGAGTTAGCCATTGGCTATAGCACGAAAATATCTACACTTTACGAACCGTTTGCACTTTATGTGAAAGAACTCTATGGCGATGGTATCTATTTCTCTCATGAATCTAATCAGGCAACATATTTTCTGATTATTAATGACGGTCGGATCGTCAGCGGAACGGACTGCTTTATCAACAAAGCGCTTTTTGATGAGTTAATGAAGCATACCGATGAATACAGTCATCTGGAAATCACGCCTCTGGAAGAGACTCAGATTACTGCCGTTGTCGAGCGCTGCTGTGCCCGACAGGCACGTCTGAAGCGACGCCGTCGCATCATCATCGGTACTATTTTTTCGGGCGGTGTTGCGCTTTTGGCTGTTTTGGCACTGTTGCTTCATTTTTTTGTGACGGGATAACGTATGCTGGAAGGAATGTATTTCTGGAAAGATAAAAACGGCATGGTTTCAAAGCTAAAGCTGATTATAGGGATTTTGATTGTTCTTATTCTTATCGTTGGCGGTAGCGGGGGATCCTGGTATTACTTCGTCATGCTTCCCGAGACGAAGGCGAAAGAAGAGGCGATTGCACGTCAACAGCAGGCTGCCCAAAAACTGCGGGATGATATCGCAAAGGTTAAGAGTTTCTACACAAGTTCCTTGGCCGGCGGTGGTATTGATGAAACTGTATTATTACTTGATGAAATGAAAAGAAGTGATAAGACACTTGAGATCATTCCGAAGGATAATTATGCGTTTTACTGTGATAACAAATCCTGTAAGTTCAGTTATACTTTTAGTAAAAGGACTTTGTGGGTTTTGCCGGAAAAACCTTTTTGGGGTAAATGGTATAAACCTACTGTTATTGCAAAAGGGAAAGGAAAGTCATCTGCAAAAAATAAGATGGATTTCGAGTACGATAAGATAGAGTCACGTCTGAATAAAAATAAGTATCAGGAAGCTTATGACCATAAGAAACCACTTGAATTACACGCATGTAGCGATGTGGTTTCATATATTATGACCTTCAACTCGATGGTTAAAGGTCAGGGTGAAAATGGTAAAAATCTTGGCCAGATTGTGATTAAAAAAATGCCCGGCTCCAGCCTTGGTGACCTTGAATCCACGCTTTCTGGAAAAGTAAAAAGTTATGGGTTGCAGGTAGGTAAATGGGAGCTGGAAATAAAATCAGGTGAGAGTCCGTTATCATCAGACGATATGACTAACATGCAGTTGTTACTTTATAAGCAAGCGTATCGCGATGCTTTTATAGTTAATAAATTAGAGACGAAAAACAAAGGAATGAAAGTTTCAGGAGGACTGGTATGCAAAAAATAAAATCGATGGTAATGGCCAGTGCGCTAACGTTTTTGGTTGGGAGTGCAGAAGCCGCCCCGACAACTGACTTACCGCAGGTTCCGGCAAAAAAAACGCAGCCCGTTCTCGTGAAAACTGGCGCAGAGGCAATGAAAAAAGAGCTTCACGATGTTGAGGCAAAACTCGTGTCAGCTCCGGCTGTACCTGCTCAGCAAAAGGCGGCTGAAAAGCCTGCGCTGGCTGCTTCAAACCTGGTATCAGCCCCACCGGATGATGAGAAAAAGAACAAAATTAAGCCTCAAACAACAGAAAAGCAGTCAGAAGAGGCTAAGCAGGAAGACGCAGCCAATACAGCGTCAGTTCAGGATCAGCTGGCGTCAATTGTTGAAGATGATTACGCCTTTGAACAGCAGCGCAGAAAACTGGCTAACGAGGTGGAGCTTGAAAAACTACGCAGCCAGATTCGTAAACTCCGTGGCGAAGACAAGATGAAGGCTGCGCCGCGGGTGGAAGCCCCGGCAGCGGTATCCAAACCGCAGGCGCCAGTCGCTGCAGCGATTGTCATGCCGCGTGTGGTGCTGGAAGCCGATATCGGTGGCACAAATCGCGTTGCGGTGCAGAGCGGAGATACGCTTCGTTATGTTCGCCCGGGCGAAACGTTCGACGTGGGGGGCAGAAAGTTTAAGCTCGCTAAAGACAGGAAGTCAGTCGTAATGGCAGAGGAAACAGTGCAGTGACATTGGATTTTACGCGTATATCAGCCGACGAATTGCTCGCTGGAAAATGGACTTACCAGGAATTCGAAGGGATTGGTTTCACGGCTACGGTCGAGGAGCACGATTACCTCGTGGTGAGTACGCTCAGTATCGGCAGCTTATTTGAATATCAGATACAGGTGTCGAGGCTGACTTCTCAGCACAAACGTCAGGTCGTGGGCCTGGCGCTTGTCGCTGAAGAAGACTATTACCGTATCGTTGAGCACGTCTCATTAAAGCTGCTCAGCGATGCGAATAAAAACATCGATATTACCGATACACAGAAGCGGCTGGCAGCGATTCTTCAGCGCGTGGTCAACATGGGCGCAAGCGATTTGCACATCACGCGTAACGATGTGCTGGCACTCTTTGAGGCTCGCGTAAACGGCGTGTTGATGCCGTTTATGCAACTTAAGTCTCAGCTCTGCGATGAGCTGGTGTTCGTGCTTTACAACGTAGAAGCGACGACACGCGATACCACGTGGAACCGTGCTATCCCGCAAAACGCCAATATTCTCTACAACTTGTCCGGTAAGCCTTATCGCTTCCGCTATGCTCACTTTCCGATATTTGGTGAAACGGCGGATTGTTACCATGCGGTTCTGCGTATTATTCCCTCAGGTTTGCAGAAGGGGAATATCGGCTCGCTGGATAAAATCGGCATTTCTGAAGAGGAAGTGGCGGATCTAAAAAAAATCCTCAGCAACCCCTACGGTGCTTACGTCATTGCGGGTACGACGGGTTCAGGTAAATCGACCACTCTGAAAAACCTGATGGAGTGGCTGCAAATCAACCGCTATGAAGATCGCGGTTGTTTTCTGACGGTAGAGGACCCGGTTGAGTATCAGATTTACGGCGCGAAGCAGAGCTCCGTGGTGGATGTTTCTGGCGGTGGTTTCCATGCCGCTATTAAGTCGGCCCTGCGCCGCGATCCCGATGTCCTGATGGTAGGGGAAATTCGAGACAACATTTCCGCTAACGCGCTGGCAGGGGCTGTAGAGAGTGGTCACTACTGCTTCACCACCGTGCACGCCGGTAATATTGTTTCGCTGCTGCAGCGTATGTCGGCCCTGGGGATCGGCAGTGACAAACTCTCAACTCCGGGGTTCGTTGCGGGGCTGCAGTGTCAGAAGCTGGTTCCGGTGCTATGTGAAAACTGTAAAACCGTTATGGGTACAAAAACCATTTCCGGTCGTGAGTTTACTCTTTACACCGCTGGTGAAGGTGGCTGTGAGCAGTGTCGTCAGAGCGGTATCAAAGGACGACAGCTGGCGATGGAATACTTCCTGCCAACCTATGACGAGCTTGCTGCTATCTCCAGGCAAGAATGGCTCAACGTTTATACGCTGTGGCGTAAAAAACGAGCTACTGCGCCTGGTTTGACAGAAGGTTTCGAAATCCGCGAAAAAGTGATGTCACATGTGCTGAAAGGGCGCATTGATGCCGCGTGGTTTGCCATGGAGTTTGGCGAAATGGCTGAAGAAGATCTGGAGATGATCGTTGAAAAAATTCGGTAAAAAACAGCGCTTATACCTTTACCAGTTTTGCGCCGATATGATTAGCGCAGGGTTACCGCTATTCGATTCATTGCAAAAGCTGCAAACAGAAGGGCGTACGCTTCTTGGGAAAGGATTCAGTAATAAACTGGGTGAGGTCATCCTGCAAATGAAGCAGGAGGTTTCAGTGTCTGCTGTATTCTCTGATGTCGTACCTAACTCAGAGCTCAGCGTGATTACGGCAGCAGAAAAAAGCGGAAGCCTCGCCGATGGTTTTTTGACGCTGGTAGCGGTCATTAAATATAATGACGAACTGCGAAAAAAAATTGTTGGTGCGCTCATTTTCCCGCTCATAATGATAAGCCTGTCACTGATCGTTATTGCGGGATATTCGCAAAAAGTCTTCCCGGCTTTCGCATCGGTGGTTCCCGTGGAAAAATGGCCAGGGGTGACCCAGAATTTATATAATTTTGGTACTGCCCTCTATCAAGGGTTATGGCTGAAGATTTTGTTGGGTTTTATCATTTTTGTTTTCGTTGTAAAATTTGCCATGGCAAATTTGAACGGTAACGTGCGCAATAAAATTTTTGACAAAGTTTTGCCGTTTTCCACTTACAGACAGCTGGCGTCATCCGTGTTTCTGAATAACCTTGCGTTGATGCTTAGTAACAACATCCCTCTTACCGACTCTTTACATATTGTGCGCCTTAACGCTAACCGGTGGTTACGTTGGCACATTGATGTCATGAATGACAAAATGGCGCAAGGGATCCACTATAGTAAGGCGCTGTCGACAGGACTACTCGGTAAAGAGGAATTGCTGAACATCAGTCTGTACGCTGAACTGCCCTCGTTTAATGAGGTATTACGCTCGGTGTCCGATCGTTCCCGCGACCATATACAGGAGTACATCAAGAAACTGGCCGGTTTATTAAAAAACCTGGCAACGGTAATTCTGGGTGGATGCGTAGTATGGGTATTTATATCATTGTTCGCATTGATGGATACGCTCTCTAAAACTGCTGGCGGTTAATCAAAACGCGATGTCAAATGGTATTTCAGTGAAAAATATCCATTTGGCATCGTTGATCTCATTGGCGTACATCGTGGAAAATACATCTCTACGATGTATGTCCGGTTCTCGTCGTAAAAGATGCATTGGTTGTAATTAATAAGGATGTTTAAATGCGCCTGGAAGCGTTTTTTGCCCCTTACTACCCATGGCTGGCGTTAGTATTAGGGTTGTTGATTGGTAGTTTTCTTAACGTGGTAATTTACCGTCTGCCAATCATGCTTTTCCGGGAGACGGCTGACGACGAAACGTTGAAAACATTGCCGAATGTTAATCTTTGGTGGCCGCCATCGCACTGCCCTCTTTGTCAGACACCCATTAAGCCGTGGGATAATATTCCGGTTTTAAGCTGGGTGTTCTTGCGTGGTAAATGCCGCTGCTGTAAGAGCACAATTCCGTTTCAATATCCCTTGAGTGAAGCGTTAATAGGGGGCGGCTATTTCTTACTGGTTTTCTGCTATTACCCTCAGCATAGCCTGATCCAAATCGCGTTTATTGCATTATTTTTAAGTCTGCTTTACACCCTGGCAATGATCGATCTGAAGACCTTTCTTCTGCCAGATAGCCTCGTGTATTTGCTGCTCTGGGCAGGGTTAATCGCGTCTGTCAGAAACATTATTCCTGTATCTCCGCGTGACAGTGTTATCGGTGCTGCTTTTATTTGGTCTTTTAGCTGGGTAATGGCAAAAGGATTTACGTGGGTAACACGACGTGAAGGATTTGGTAATGGTGACGTTAAACTCTTCGCGGCCTGCGCCGCGTGGATTGGCAGCGACAATATCGGTCATTTAATGCTGGGGTCCGCGTCACTGGGGGCCGTGTTCTTTTTAATGCGCTGGATTATTAGCGCATGTTCACAAGACAAAGAGAACTCCGGACAATATATTCCGTTCGGCCCCGCAATTGCGATTACTGCTGTCATCATTATGCACATGGAGGTGCTGACGTAATGTCTTATTTACTGTTATCCGGTGTGCTGTTAACCCTGCCCCCCACTTCTACTATTGGGCCGGAGTGCTATTACTCAGCGTCTCAGCAGTTGTTGCATTCATTTAACGCGAAAACGTATTCTCGCGATTTTCGGGTGATTGAACCGACAATGCGGACGACTTGTGATGATGCTCCTGAGCGTATTCGCTATCTCTCCGTATCAGATACCGTCGCCTGGCTGGCACCGTATCTGCCGCCAGCACAGCATATATTTCATCGTCATCCTAAACCTGATGACTCTGAAATCTGCTTTTCGCAGGCCTATATTCGTTCTCTACTGGGGCGATGGAAACATGCAGCTGAGTTAAATTATTTTGGGATAATTCGTTGTGAAACAAGTGTTTCTCCCGAACCTGAAGAGACAGAAGACGAGCTGATTGTTGTGCCATTCGATCCTGCTTCGCTCATTGTAAAAGCCGATGAACCGGAATCGATGGAGGTAATGCCTGATGAAACTTCAGGTGATGACATTCTACCTGTGGACGGGGGAGCGGCCGTAAGTAGTGTGTTTTCGGTAATGAATGCTTCGATTCCAACCAGTAGTGCACCTGCACCTGTCTGGAAGCCGTTACTCAGCCAAAAGGCGAGGGGGCAACAGTTCGTCTTCCCGTTACGTTCTGAGCCAGTGGTTACTTCTCCGTTTGGTATGCGCTATCACCCTATCATGCATACTTTTATGCGTCATGAGGGCGTTGATCTCCGTGCGGCATTGAACAGTGAGGTTATGTCCATTGCAGACGGCATGGTAGTCGAAACGGGTTATGGACCTGTCACTGGTCTGTACATGACGATTCGCCATCCCGACGGCTGGAGTAGTCGATATTTGCATCTTAATAAGTTGCTGATGTTTAAAAATCAGTATGTACAAAAAGGGGATGTGATAGCGCTGTCGGGTAACACAGGCCGCACCGATGGTCCTCACCTGCATCTTGAGATCATTCATGATGATAAAATGCTTGATCCGATGACGCTGCTTTTTGAACCGGCAGGTGAAAAACGTGAGCGGGTGAAGGCGCAGGAAGCCGTTATACCTGAGCCAGCACCAGAACCTATCGATATGACGCCAACAATTGCGGTGATTGCGGGAGAAGGTGATTCTTTACAAATTGGCGTGCGAATCGGGCGAAAAATGGCCATGTATTCTCCTCGGGAGATCATAGAAACAGATGAAGGCGAGTGGCGAATCGTGAAAAAATTTGGAAAGTACAAGCTGCAAAAGATGGATCAAGCTATTTCCAAAGCAAAATAATGATACTTTTCGTTTTAGTTCGTTGTTTTATGGTTGTTTTAAAATCATTTTGATGATTTTTTCCTCACTTGATAAAATGGAACGAAAATGACCTTGCGAAGGTGATTCGCTTTGGTTAGTATTCACACCCGCTTCAGTGGGAAACAAAAATCCTGCTAATTGGTCGAAGCATTGGTATGCGGCAAATCCGCAAGGAACAGGTTGATTATGTACGAAGCTCTTTTAGTTGTTTTCCTTATTGTAGCGATCGCTCTCGTAGCGCTGATTATGCTGCAGCAAGGTAAAGGCGCTGATATGGGAGCCTCCTTCGGAGCAGGCGCTTCCGGTACGCTGTTTGGTTCAAGTGGTTCTGCGAACTTCATGACCCGCACTACGGCGATTCTGGCTACGCTGTTCTTCATCATCAGTCTGGTGCTTGGCAATATCAACAGCAACAAGACCAGCAAAGGAAGCGAGTGGGAAAATCTGAGTGCGCCAGCAAAAACTGAGCAGACTCAGCCAGCTGCACCGGCTAAGCCAACCAGCGATATCCCGCAGTAAGTATTCCGTACCGAGGTGGTGGAATTGGTAGACACGCTACCTTGAGGTGGTAGTGCCCTAACGGGCTTGTGGGTTCGAGTCCCATCCTCGGTACCAATATTCCAGAAGAAAGACGTCGAAAGACGTCTTTTTTTTCGTCTGTACAATGTGGTGGCGGGCTAAATGGCGGGTGGCGCTGCGCTTACCCACCCTACAAACACCAAACAAAAAAGGCGCCTGTTGGGCGCCTTTTGCATGTCTTATGTCGATTATTTCTTATCGCTGTGTTCCAGGTTCTCAACCTGAGGAAGACCGTTACCGGAATTCGCGGAGAGCAGGCCATTCTCAACATAGTTGAACAGCTTCTCGCGGGTATCGGTGATGTCCAGGTTACGCATGGTCAGCTGGCCAATACGATCGTCCGGTGAGAACACGGATTCACCTTTCTCCATGGTCAGACGCTCTGCTTTATAGGTCAGGTTGTCAGACACGGTGTTCAGGATGGAGTAGTCGTTACCACGACGCAGTTCCAGCGTCACTTCACCGGTGATCGCGCTCGCTACCCAACGCTGCAGGGCGTCACGCAGCATCAGCGCCTGCGGATCGAACCAGCGACCCTGATACAGCAGTTTGCCCAGCTGACGGCCATGAGAGTGATACTGCTCAATGGTGTCTTCGTTGTGAATACCGGTCAGCAGACGCTCGTAAGCGATGTGCAGCAGCGCCATCCCCGGAGCTTCATAGATGCCGCGGCTTTTCGCTTCGATAATACGGTTTTCAATCTGATCGCTCATGCCCAGACCGTGACGGCCGCCGATGCGGTTAGCTTCAAGCATCAGTTCAACGTCATCAGCGAAGGTCTTGCCGTTCAGGGCAACCGGATGACCACGCTCAAAACGCACGGTCACTTCTTCTGCCGGGATCTTCACATTCTCATCCCAGAACTTCACGCCCATGATCGGGTTGACGATCTTCACGCTGGAGTTCAGGAATTCCAGGTCCTTCGCTTCGTGTGTCGCGCCCAGCATGTTGGAGTCGGTAGAGTAGGCTTTCTCAACGGACATTTTGTAGTCAAAGCCGCAGGCGATCATAAACTCGGACATTTCATGGCGGCCACCCAGTTCGTCGATGAAGTCGGTATCCAGCCACGGCTTGTAGATCTGCAGCTCGGCGTTGGTCAACAGACCATAACGATAGAAACGTTCAATATCGTTGCCTTTATAGGTACTGCCATCGCCCCAGATATTCACGCCATCTTCTTTCATAGCGGCAACCAGCATGGTACCGGTGACGGCACGGCCCAGAGGGGTGGTGTTGAAATAGGTCAGGCCGCCGGTGGTGTTATGGAACGCACCGCACTGGATCGCAGCAATCCCTTCAGCGACCAGCTGCTTACGGCAATCAATCAGACGTGCGTTCTCTGCGCCATACTCCATGGCACGACGAGGGATCGCGTCATAATCGTCCTCATCCGGCTGACCCAGGTTCGCTGTATATGCATACGGAACCGCTCCCTTCTGGCGCATCCACAGCAGTGCAGCGCTGGTATCCAGGCCGCCCGAGAAAGCGATGCCAATACGTTGTCCTACCGGAAGATGCTTGAGAATCGTCGTCATAGAATAAAACCCTGCTTGATTGACTGATTAGAGACCGCTTTCGCTCTCTTGTGCATTTTTATGCAAAATAAGTGAGTATTCATTTAATCATCTTTTGTCGAAGACCGAAAGAGACACGTGCGTTTTTTGTAAAAAATTTGGTCTGTTCTGTCTGGCGGAAGCTGGGTTGACAGGTGGGGTCAACTATCAATATACTAAACGCCGATTTTACGTCCCGTCTTCGGTACCAAATCCCAGCATTATTTGCAAATTCTGTCCAAAACGCGTAGAATTTGCCACGTTTCAGGCGCGGGGTGGAGCAGCCTGGTAGCTCGTCGGGCTCATAACCCGAAGGTCGTCGGTTCAAATCCGGCCCCCGCAACCACTTTCCCATAAAGTTCTTTTTCAAATATACTGTGAAGACTTAGAGCCTTCGTAGCTGGATTTGAAAAAATTCTTTCGGAGAGTGCTCCAGGCCACAGTTGTGGCTATAGGGTTCAGTTATCTAAAGCCCCGATTTATCGGGGTTTTTTGTTATCTGACTACAGAATAACTGGGCTTTACGCCCTTTTTTTATGTCTTGGGGGTGGGCTTGTCCACATTAGAGCAAAAATTAACAGAGATGATTACTGCACCGGTCGAAGCACTGGGCTACGAACTGGTCGGCATCGAATTCGTTCGCGGCCGTACATCGACGCTGCGCATCTATATTGATAGTGAAGATGGCATCAATGTTGATGATTGTGCTGATGTCAGCCACCAGGTGAGTGCGGTTCTTGATGTTGAAGACCCGATTACCGTTGCGTACAACCTGGAAGTTTCCTCACCTGGCCTGGATCGCCCGATGTTCACGGCCGAGCACTATGTGCGCTTTACCGGTGAAGAAGTGGCTCTCGTTCTGCGTATGGCCGTACAGAACCGCCGTAAATGGCAGGGAATTATCAAAGCCGTTGATGGTGAAATGATCACGGTGACAGTCGACGGCAAAGATGAAGTGTTCGCGCTGAGTAATATCCAGAAGGCGAACCTGGTTCCCCACTTTTAACAGTCTGGATTGAGGTGAAAAGCCCGCGATGAACAAAGAAATTTTGGCTGTTGTTGAAGCCGTCTCCAACGAGAAATCACTGCCGCGTGAGAAGATTTTCGAAGCGCTGGAAAGTGCACTGGCTACAGCAACCAAGAAAAAATACGAACAAGAGATCGATGTTCGCGTAGAAATCGATCGTAAAAGCGGTGACTTCGATACATTCCGTCGTTGGGTAATCGTTGAAGAAGTGACCCAGCCGACCAAAGAGATCACGCTGGAAGCAGCACGTTTTGAAGACGAAAGTCTGAACGTGGGTGACTACGTTGAAGATCAGATTGAATCTGTGACCTTCGACCGTATCACGACTCAGACCGCTAAGCAGGTTATCGTGCAGAAAGTGCGCGAAGCCGAACGCGCGCTGGTTGTCGATCAGTTCCGCGATCAGGAAGGCGAAATCATCACTGGCGTGGTGAAGAAAGTGAACCGTGACAACATCTCTCTGGAAATTAAATCCGAAGGGATGCCGGGCAACGCTGAAGCCGTGATCCTGCGTGAAGACATGCTGCCGCGTGAAAACTTCCGTCCAGGCGACCGTATTCGTGGTGTTCTGTACGCCGTGCGCCCTGAAGCGCGTGGCGCGCAGCTGTTCGTGACCCGTTCTAAACCAGAAATGCTGGTTGAACTGTTCCGCATCGAAGTACCGGAAATCGGCGAAGAAGTTATTGAGATCAAAGCAGCAGCTCGCGATCCAGGCTCTCGTGCGAAAATTGCGGTGAAAACCAACGACAAGCGTATCGACCCGGTCGGTGCTTGCGTCGGTATGCGCGGTGCGCGCGTTCAGGCGGTTTCTACCGAACTGGGCGGCGAACGTATTGATATCGTTCTGTGGGACGACAACCCGGCGCAGTTCGTGATCAACGCAATGGCTCCGGCTGATGTCGCGTCTATCGTCGTTGACGAAGACAAACACACCATGGATATCGCTGTAGAAGCGGGCAACCTGGCGCAGGCGATTGGCCGTAACGGTCAGAACGTACGTCTGGCCTCGCAGCTGAGCGGCTGGGAACTCAACGTCATGACCGTTGATGACCTGCAGGCTAAGCATCAGGCTGAAGCCCATGCGGCGATCGATACCTTCACCAAATACCTCGACATTGACGAAGATTTCGCCACTGTTCTGGTAGAAGAAGGTTTCTCTACGCTGGAAGAACTGGCCTATGTGCCAATGAAAGAGCTGCTGGAAATTGACGGTCTGGATGAGCCAACCGTTGAAGCCCTGCGTGAACGCGCTAAAAACGCACTGACCACCCTGGCACTGGCTCAGGAAGAAAGCCTTGGCGATAAGAAGCCGGCTGATGACCTGCTGAATCTGGAAGGTCTTGATCGTGCGATTGCGTTCAAGCTGGCTGCCCGTGGTGTTTGTACGCTGGAAGATCTCGCTGAGCAAGGCGTTGATGACCTGGCCGATATCGAAGGTTTAACCGACGAGAAAGCCGGCGAACTCATCATGGCCGCACGTAATATTTGCTGGTTCGGCGACGAAGCGTAATAAACTGTAGCAGGAAGGAACAGCATGACTGATGTAACTGTAAAATCGCTGGCTGCTGAGATTCAGACCTCCGTGGACCGCCTGGTACAGCAATTTGCTGATGCAGGGATCCCGAAGTCCGCTGATGACTCGGTGACCGCGCAAGAAAAACAAACCTTGTTAACGCATCTGAACCGCGAACACGGTTCTACGCCTGACAAGTTAACGCTGCAGCGCAAAACGCGCAGCACGTTAAACATCCCTGGTACCGGTGGCAAAAGCAAATCGGTACAAATTGAAGTCCGCAAGACGCGCACCTTTGTAAAACGTGATCCGCAAGAGGCAGAGCGCCTTGCCGCGGAAGAGCAGGCACAGCGTGAAGCGGAAGAACAAGCTCAGCGTGAGGCGGAAGCTGCCGCCAAACGTGAAGCAGAATTAAAAGCTGAACGTGAGGCCGCAGAAAAAGCGAAACGCGACGCCAGTGATAAAGTGAAGCGTGACGCTGCGGAAAAAGACAAAGTGAGCAATCAACAGACAGACGAAATGACCAAAACCGCCCAAGCTGAAAAAGCCCGCCGTGAAAATGAAGCTGCCGAGCTGAAGCGTAAAGCGGAAGAAGAAGCCCGCCGTAAGCTGGAAGAAGAAGCTCGCCGCGTGGCTGAAGAAGCGCGCCGTATGGCTGAAGAAAACGAGAAGAATGGCGTGAACACCGCTGAACCGACTGAAGATACCAGCGACTATCACGTAACCACTTCTCAGCATGCGCGTCAGGCTGAAGATGATAACGACCGTGAAGTAGAAGGCGGCCGTGGCCGTGGTCGTAATGCAAAAGCGGCTCGCCCGGCGAAGAAAGGTAACAAACACGCTGAATCTAAAGCTGACCGCGAAGAAGCACGTGCAGCGGTTCGCGGTGGTAAAGGCGGCAAGCGTAAAGGTTCTTCTCTGCAGCAGGGCTTCCAGAAGCCAGCTCAGGCGGTTAACCGTGACGTTGTGATTGGCGAAACCATCACCGTTGGCGATCTGGCGAACAAGATGGCGGTTAAAGGCTCTCAGGTCATCAAAGCGATGATGAAGCTGGGCGCAATGGCAACCATCAACCAGGTTATCGACCAGGAAACCGCACAGCTGGTTGCCGAAGAGATGGGCCACAAAGTTATCCTGCGTCGTGAAAACGAGCTGGAAGAAGCAGTCATGAGCGACCGTGACACTGGTGCTGCGGCAGAACCGCGTGCGCCGGTTGTGACCATCATGGGTCACGTTGACCACGGTAAAACCTCTCTGCTTGACTACATTCGTTCTACTAAGGTTGCCTCCGGCGAAGCGGGTGGTATTACCCAGCACATCGGTGCTTACCACGTAGAAACCGAAAACGGCATGATCACCTTCCTGGATACCCCAGGCCACGCAGCGTTCACCTCAATGCGTGCTCGTGGTGCTCAGGCTACGGATATCGTTGTTCTGGTTGTTGCAGCAGACGATGGCGTCATGCCACAGACCATCGAAGCTATCCAGCACGCGAAAGCGGCGCAGGTGCCTCTGGTTGTTGCGGTCAACAAAATCGATAAGCCAGAAGCCGATCTGGATCGTGTGAAGAACGAACTGTCTCAGTACGGCGTGATGCCGGAAGAGTGGGGCGGCGAAGCGCAGTTCATCCCTGTATCTGCAAAAGCGGGTACCGGTATTGATGACCTGCTGAACGCTATCCTGCTGCAGGCTGAAGTTCTGGAGCTGAAAGCGATTCGCAATGGTATGGCGAGCGGTGCGGTTATCGAATCCTTCCTGGATAAAGGTCGTGGTCCGGTTGCAACGGTTCTGGTTCGCGAAGGTACCCTGAACAAGGGTGACATTGTTCTGTGCGGTTTCGAATACGGTCGCGTTCGTGCGATGCGTAACGAACTGGGTCAGGAAGTGCTGGAAGCCGGTCCGTCCATTCCAGTGGAAATCCTGGGTCTGTCCGGTGTTCCGGCTGCCGGTGACGAAGTGACCGTAGTGCGTGACGAGAAGAAAGCGCGTGAAGTTGCTCTGTATCGTCAGGGTAAATTCCGTGAAGTGAAACTGGCGCGTCAGCAGAAATCTAAACTCGAGAACATGTTTGCCAACATGACCGAGGGCGAAGTTCACGAAGTGAACGTTGTTCTGAAAGCGGACGTTCAGGGTTCTGTGGAAGCGATCTCCGACTCCTTGCTGAAACTGTCTACCGACGAAGTGAAAGTGAAGATCATCGGTTCTGGCGTAGGTGGTATCACCGAAACCGACGCAACCCTGGCTGCGGCATCCAACGCTATTCTGGTTGGCTTCAACGTGCGTGCTGATGCGTCTGCTCGCCGCGTAATCGAAGCGGAAAGCCTGGATCTGCGCTACTACTCCGTCATCTATAACCTGATTGACGAAGTGAAAGCGGCGATGAGCGGTATGCTGTCTCCTGAGCTGAAACAGCAGATCATCGGTCTGGCTGAAGTGCGTGACGTGTTCAAATCACCGAAATTCGGTGCGATCGCGGGCTGTATGGTTACCGAAGGTACCATCAAGCGTCACAACCCAATCCGCGTACTGCGTGACAACGTGGTTATCTACGAAGGCGAGCTGGAATCCCTGCGTCGCTTCAAAGATGACGTTAACGAAGTCCGTAACGGCATGGAATGTGGTATCGGCGTGAAGAACTACAACGACGTTCGCGTTGGCGATATGATCGAAGTGTTCGAAATCATCGAGATCCAACGCAGCATCGACTAATCCTGTCGGGTTAAGTCCATATGTAGGCCGGGATCGCCTCGCGCCACCCGGCAATAATTTTAAAAGGGGCTTTTAGCCCCTTTTTTGTCTGGAGAATTTATTATGGCGAAAGAATTTGGTCGCCCGCAGCGCGTGGCGCAGGAGATGCAGAAAGAGATTGCGCTCATCCTGCAACGCGAAATTAAAGACCCGCGTATCGGTATGATGACTACCGTGTCCGGCGTAGAAATGTCCCGCGATCTGGCCTATGCCAAAGTGTTCGTGACTTTCCTGAACGATCAGGACGAAGCGGCGGTGAAGAACGGCATTAAAGCACTGCAGGAAGCCTCTGGTTTCATCCGCTCTCTGCTCGGCAAAGCGATGCGCCTGCGCATCGTGCCAGAGCTGACCTTCTTCTACGATAACTCGCTGGTCGAAGGTATGCGCATGTCCAACCTGGTGACCAGCGTGGTGAAACATGACGACGAGCGTCGTGTTAACTCGACGGACGACAGCAAGGAGGACTGATGAGTCGTCCTCGTCGTCGCGGTCGCGACGTGCATGGCGTGCTGCTGCTGGATAAACCGCAGGGGGCATCCAGCAACGACGTGCTGCAAAAAGTGAAGCGTATTTTTAACGCTAACCGTGCGGGCCACACTGGCGCGCTGGATCCGCTGGCGACCGGCATGCTGCCGATTTGCCTGGGTGAAGCGACAAAGTTTTCCCAGTACCTGCTCGATTCCGATAAACGCTACCGCGTTATCGCTAAACTGGGCCAGCGCACGGATACCTCTGACGCGGACGGCCAGGTAGTAGAAGAGCGTCCGGTGACCTTCAGCGCGGAACAGCTTGATGCTGCGCTGGAAAGCTTCCGCGGAGACACGATGCAGGTGCCGTCGATGTATTCGGCGCTGAAATATCAGGGCAAGAAGCTCTATGAATATGCGCGCCAGGGAATTGACGTCCCTCGCGAAGCCCGTCCGATTACCGTGTATGAGCTGCTGTTTATTCGCCACGAAGGCGATGAGCTGGAGCTGGAAGTGCACTGTTCGAAAGGGACCTATATTCGTACCATCATTGATGACCTCGGTGAAAAGCTGGGCTGCGGCGCGCATGTTATTTACCTGCGTCGTCTGGCGGTCAGTAAATATCCGGTCGAGCGCATGGTGACGCTTGAGCAGCTGCGCGCGCTGGCTGAACAGGCACAAGCGCAGGGGATCGCGCCAGCAGATTTGCTGGATCCTTTGCTGATGCCAATGGATAGTCCGGCAGCGGACTTCCCGATCGTTAATCTTCCTTTAACATCGTCCGTTTACTTTAAGAACGGAAACCCGGTTCGTACGGCGGATGCGCCGCTGGATGGACTGGTACGCGTGACGGAAGGTGACGAAGGGAAATTCATCGGTATGGGCGAAATGGACGGTGAAGGGCGCGTTGCGCCGCGTCGTCTGGTCGTCGAATATCCGGTCGACGCATGACGGTGATTACGCCTCACCTTGCGATAAGCAGGGGAGACGAGTAGAATATCGCCGCTTAACGCCCGGTAAATTGTTTAACAATCTGCGGGGCGTACATGGGGTCGCTGAATTAGAGATCGGCACCCTTACATTCTTTATACTTTGGAGTTTGAAAATGTCTCTAAGCGTTGAAGCTAAAGCTAAAATCGTTTCTGAGTTTGGTCGTGGTACTAACGACAGCGGTTCTACCGAAGTTCAGGTTGCACTGCTGACTGCACAGATTAACCACCTGCAGGGTCACTTTGCAGAGCACAAAAAAGATCACCACAGCCGTCGTGGTCTGCTGCGCATGGTTTCTCAGCGTCGTAAACTGCTCGACTACCTGAAACGTAAAGATGTTGCACGCTACACCGCGCTGATCGAGCGTCTGGGTCTGCGTCGCTAAGTCTTGCGAGTTTCAGAAAAGGGGGCCTGATGGCCCCTTTTTTCAACCAGACGGCAGCAATTCAAGGGAAACTATTGTATTGTTGCTATAAATGATCTTCATTGCAGAGGTTCGCGCGGCTAATGAGAGGCTTCACCCATGGGGGTGTCGGTTGTCATTAGTCGCGAGGATGCGAAGAAGGTCGGGTTAAATCGACAGCACGCCGGTGGTGTGCTGTCATACATTTAAGAAAGGACAGAATTTTGCTGAATCCGATCGTTCGTAAATTCCAGTATGGTCAACATACCGTCACGCTGGAAACCGGCATGATGGCGCGTCAGGCTACTGCTGCCGTTATGGTAAGCATGGATGACACTGCTGTATTCGTTACCGTAGTTGGCCAGAAAAAAGCTAAACCAGGTCAGGACTTCTTCCCGCTGACCGTTAACTACCAGGAGCGTACCTACGCTGCCGGTAAAATCCCGGGTGGTTTCTTCCGTCGTGAAGGCCGTCCAAGCGAAGGCGAAACCCTGATTGCGCGTCTGATTGACCGCCCGGTTCGTCCGCTGTTCCCGGAAGGCTTCGTTAACGAAGTTCAGGTTATTGCGACCGTTGTTTCCGTTAACCCACAGGTTAACCCGGACATCGTTGCGATGATCGGTGCTTCCGCTGCCCTGTCACTGTCTGGTATTCCATTCAATGGTCCAATCGGTGCCGCGCGCGTCGGTTACATCAACGACCAGTATGTGCTGAACCCAACTCAGGAAGAGCTGAAAGAAAGTAAGCTGGACCTGGTTGTTGCCGGTACTGAAGCAGCGGTGCTGATGGTTGAATCCGAAGCTGAACTGCTGAGCGAAGACCAGATGCTGGGCGCTGTGGTGTTCGGTCATGAGCAGCAGCAGATTGTTATCCAGAACATCAACGACCTGGTGAAAGAAGCCGGTAAGCCACGTTGGGACTGGCAGCCAGAAGCGGCAAACGACGCGCTGAACGCACGCGTTGCAGCACTGGCAGAATCTCGTCTGAGCGATGCATACCGCATTACTGACAAACAGGAGCGTTATGCTCAGGTTGACGTGATCAAAGATGAAACCATCGCCACCCTGATCGCTGAAGACGAAACGCTGGACGCTAACGAGCTGAGCGAAATCCTGCACGCTATCGAGAAAAACGTTGTTCGTAGCCGCGTACTGGCAGGCGAGCCGCGCATCGATGGCCGTGAAAAAGACATGATCCGTGGTCTGGACGTGCGTACCGGCGTACTGCCACGTACTCACGGTTCCGCGCTGTTCACCCGTGGTGAAACGCAGGCGCTGGTTACCGCAACCCTGGGTACCGCACGTGACGCGCAGATCATCGACGAACTGATGGGCGAGCGTACTGACAACTTTCTGTTCCACTACAACTTCCCTCCGTACTCTGTGGGCGAAACCGGTATGGTTGGCTCACCGAAGCGTCGTGAAATTGGTCACGGTCGTCTGGCGAAGCGCGGCGTGCTGGCAGTGATGCCAGAAGCTGACAAATTCCCGTACACCGTTCGCGTGGTTTCTGAAATCACCGAATCCAACGGTTCTTCTTCCATGGCTTCCGTATGTGGTGCTTCTCTGGCGCTGATGGATGCAGGCGTGCCGATCAAAGCCGCTGTTGCGGGTATCGCAATGGGTCTGGTGAAAGAAGGCGACAACTTCGTTGTTCTGTCTGACATTCTGGGTGACGAAGACCACCTGGGCGATATGGACTTCAAAGTTGCGGGTTCCCGCGACGGTATCTCTGCCCTGCAGATGGATATCAAAATTGAAGGTATCACCAAAGAGATCATGCAGGTTGCGCTGAACCAGGCTAAAGGTGCGCGTCTGCACATCCTGGGCGTGATGGAACAGGCTATCAACGCGCCACGCGGTGATATCTCTGAATTCGCTCCGCGTATTCACACCATCAAGATCAATCCAGACAAGATCAAAGATGTTATCGGTAAGGGCGGTTCCGTAATCCGCGCGCTGACCGAAGAAACTGGCACCACCATCGAAATCGAAGATGACGGTACTGTGAAGATCGCAGCAACCGACGGCGAGAAAGCGAAATTCGCTATCCGTCGCATCGAAGAAATCACTGCTGAAATCGAAGTGGGCCGCGTCTATGCGGGTAAAGTGACCCGTATCGTTGACTTTGGTGCGTTCGTTGCCATCGGTGGCGGTAAAGAAGGTCTGGTTCACATCTCTCAGATCGCTGACAAGCGCGTTGAGAAAGTGACCGATTACCTGCAGATGGGTCAGGAAGTGCCGGTTAAAGTTCTGGAAGTTGATCGCCAGGGCCGTATCCGTCTGAGCATTAAAGAAGCAACCGAGCAGTCTCAACCTGCTGCGGCACCGGAAGCTCCGGCTGCTGAACAGCAAGGCGAGTAAGTTGCCATTTGCCCTCCGCTTTGCGGAGGGCCTGTTATCAGGCAGGACGCCTTGTTAAGCCGCCGGGGGACAGGACGTTCATCCAATAGTTGTCTTCGGGAGTGGGAAATGAAGCCTTTTTTGCGCTGGTGTTTCGTTGCGACAGCTTTAACGCTGGCAGGATGCAGCAACTCTGCCTGGCGTAAGAGCGAAGTCCTCGCAGTGCCATTGCAACCGACTTTGCAACAGGAAGTGATTCTGGCACGCATGGAACAAATACTTGCCAGTCGGGCTTTAACCGATGACGAACGCGCACAGCTTTTATATGAGCGCGGAGTGTTGTATGATAGTCTCGGTCTGAGGGCATTAGCGCGAAATGATTTTTCACAAGCGCTGGCTATCCGACCTGATATGCCTGAAGTATTCAATTACTTAGGCATTTATTTAACGCAGGCAGGCAATTTTGATGCTGCCTATGAAGCGTTTGATTCTGTACTTGAGCTTGATCCAACTTACAACTACGCGCACTTGAATCGCGGTATCGCATTGTATTACGGCGGTCGTGATAAGTTAGCGCAAGATGATCTGCTGGCGTTTTATCAAGACGATCCTAATGATCCTTTCCGTAGCCTGTGGCTTTACATCGTTGAGCGGAAGCTCGATGAGAAGCAGGCAAAAGAAGCCCTGAAACAGCGCTTCGATAAATCGGACAAGGAACAGTGGGGATGGAACATTGTCGAGTTCTACCTGGGCAACATTAGCGAAGCAACGCTGATGGAACGCCTCAAGGCGGACGCAACGGATAACACCTCGCTCGCTGAGCATCTCAGTGAAACCAACTTCTATTTAGGTAAGTACTACCTAAGTCTGGGGGATATGGACAGCGCTACGGCACTGTTCAAATTAGCGGTTGCTAACAACGTACACAATTTCGTTGAGCACCGTTATGCATTGTTGGAATTATCGCTCTTGGGCCAGGAGCAAGACGACCTGGCAGAATCGGACCAGCAATAGCTGACGACATAAACATCAGCCCGTAATCTTTTGATTGCCATCACCTTAACTGGTGAGGGCGTTGTTGTTCGTCAATACACCTACTTTGAGCCGGTTCACACTTTTCAATGAAAATTGCTAATCATTTTCACGATGAGCTAAGTAGACTGGCCGCCATTGACATTGAGGCACTCGTACTACATGGCTGAATTCGAAACCACTTTTGCAGATCTGGGCCTGAAGGCTCCTATCCTTGAAGCCCTTAACGATCTGGGTTACGAAAAACCATCTCCGATCCAGGCTGAGTGTATCCCACACCTGCTTTCTGGTCGTGACGTGCTGGGCATGGCCCAGACTGGTAGCGGTAAAACTGCAGCATTCTCGCTGCCGCTGCTGAACAACATCGATCCGGACCTGCGTGCACCGCAGATCCTCGTCCTGGCTCCAACCCGTGAACTGGCTGTTCAGGTTGCTGAAGCCATGACGGAATTCTCTAAACATATGCGCGGCGTAAACGTGGTAGCCCTGTACGGCGGCCAGCGTTATGACGTGCAGTTACGCGCCCTGCGCCAGGGCCCACAGATTGTCGTCGGTACGCCGGGCCGTCTGCTGGATCACCTGAAGCGCGGTACTCTGGACCTCTCTAAACTGAGCGGCCTGGTACTGGATGAAGCAGATGAAATGCTGCGCATGGGCTTCATCGAAGACGTAGAAACCATCATGGCGCAGATCCCGGAAGGTCACCAGACCGCTCTGTTCTCTGCAACCATGCCAGAAGCGATCCGTCGCATTACCCGCCGCTTTATGAAAGAGCCGCAGGAAGTGCGTATTCAGTCCAGCGTGACCACTCGGCCGGACATCAGCCAGAGCTACTGGTCTGTGTACGGCATGCGCAAAAACGAAGCGCTGGTACGTTTCCTGGAAGCGGAAGATTTTGATGCGGCGATTATCTTCGTGCGTACCAAAAACGCGACCCTGGAAGTGGCTGAAGCCCTGGAGCGTAGCGGCTACAACAGCGCAGCGCTGAACGGCGACATGAACCAGGCCCTGCGTGAGCAGACTCTGGAGCGTCTGAAAGACGGTCGTCTGGATATCCTGATTGCAACCGACGTGGCAGCACGTGGTCTGGACGTTGAGCGTATCAGCCTGGTTGTAAACTACGACATCCCAATGGACTCCGAGTCTTACGTTCACCGTATCGGCCGTACCGGTCGTGCGGGTCGTGCTGGTCGTGCGCTGCTGTTCGTTGAGAACCGCGAGCGTCGTCTGCTGCGTAACATCGAACGCACCATGAAGCTGACCATTCCAGAAGCGGACCTGCCAAACGCAGACCTGCTGGGTAAACGCCGTCTGGAAAAATTCGCCGCAAAAGTACAGCAGCAGCTGGAAAGCAGCGATCTGGATCAGTACCGTGCACTGCTGTCGCAGATCCAGCCTGTCGCTGAAGGCGAAGAGCTGGACATGGAAACCCTGGCTGCAGCTCTGCTGAAAATGGCTCAGGGCGAACGTAGCCTGATCGTGCCGCCGGATGCACCGATGCGTCCTAAGCGTGAGTTCCGTGACCGTGACGATCGTTTCGAACGTCGTGGCGACCGTAACGATCGTGGCCCACGTGGCGATCGTCCAGAGCGTGGTGGTGAAGACCGTCCACGTCGTGAACGTCGTGACGCGGGCGATATGGAACTGTATCGCATTGAAGTGGGCCGTGATGATGGTGTTGAAGTTCGTCACATCGTTGGCGCGATCGCTAACGAAGGCGACATCAGCAGCCGTTACATCGGTAACATCAAGCTGTTCGCATCCCACTCCACCATCGAGCTGCCAAAAGGCATGCCGGGAGAAGTACTGCAGCACTTTACTCGCACCCGCATCCTGAACAAGCCGATGAACATGCAGCTGCTGGGCGATGCACAGCCACGTCCTGACCGTGGCGGTGAACGTCGTGGCGGCGGTCGCGGTTTCGGTGGCGAACGTCGTGAAGGCGCGCGTCCTGAAGGTCGCGGTGGTGAAGGTCGTCGTTTCTCCGGCGAGCGTCGCGAAAACCGTGGCCCACGTCGTGAAGAAGGCACCAGCCGCCGTCGTTTCGGTGACGCATAAGCCTTTCGCTTCTGACGTAAAGTAAAATATACAGCCCCGATACTCGCTATCGGGGCTTTTTTTATTCCCTTTGTACTCTTGTACTGGTACAGTGCGTCACATTAAAATGCAGAACCGCATGATTGACTGGAGAAAAGGCTGTATGGCGACACTAACCACCACCCAAACGTCACCTTCGCTGCTTGGCGGCGTGGTGATCATCGGCGGAACCATTATTGGTGCCGGGATGTTTTCCCTGCCAGTGGTCATGTCCGGTGCGTGGTTCTTCTGGTCGCTGGCCGCGCTGGTGTTCACATGGTTCTGTATGCTCCATTCCGGTCTGATGATCCTTGAAGCAAACCTGAACTACCGCATTGGCTCCAGCTTCGACACCATCACCAAAGATCTGCTGGGCAAAGGCTGGAACCTGGTGAACGGGCTTTCCATTGCGTTTGTGCTCTACATTCTGACCTACGCATATATCTCGGCGAGCGGCTCGATTCTGCATCACACGTTCTCGGAGATGTCACTTAACGTTCCGGCGCGTCTGGCGGGGCTCTGTTTTGCACTGGGCGTGGCGTTTATCGTCTGGATGAGTACCAGGGCGGTGAGCCGGATGACGGCTATCGTATTGGGCGCGAAGGTCATTACTTTCTTCCTGACCTTTGGTAGCCTGCTGGGGCACGTGACCCCCGCCACGCTGTTTAACGTCGCCGAAACGAATACCTCTTATACTCCGTACCTGCTGATGACCCTGCCGTTCTGCCTGGCGTCATTCGGCTACCACGGCAACGTGCCGAGCCTGATGAAGTATTACGGCAAAGATCCTCGCACCATCGTGAAGTGCCTGGTTTACGGCACGCTGCTGGCGCTGGGGCTGTACGTCATCTGGTTGCTGGGGACGATGGGCAACATCCCGCGCCCGGAGTTTATCGGCATTGCACAGAAGGGCGGTAACATTGACGTGCTGGTGCAGGCCCTGAGCGGCGTGCTGAACAGCCGCAGCCTGGATCTGCTGCTGGTGGTCTTCTCCAACTTTGCGGTGGCGAGTTCATTCCTCGGCGTAACGCTTGGCCTGTTTGACTACCTGGCGGATCTGTTCGGCTTTGATGATTCTGCAATGGGGCGCTTCAAGACCGCGCTGCTGACCTTCCTGCCGCCGGTTGTGGGCGGTCTGCTGTGGCCTAACGGCTTCCTGTACGCCATCGGCTATGCAGGGCTGGCGGCCACCATCTGGGCGGCGATTGTGCCGGCGCTGCTGGCACGCAAATCACGTAAGCGCTTCGGCAGCCCGAAATTCCGCGTCTGGGGCGGAAAACCGATGATTGCACTGATCCTGGTGTTTGGGGTAGGTAACGCGCTGGTGCACGTGCTGTCGAGTTTTAACCTGCTGCCTGTTTATCATTAAACCGTGCGGCCTGATCCCCTCACCCCGCCCCTCTCCCATAGGGAGAGGGAGAAAACCGTAGGCCGGATAAGGCGAAGCCGCCATCCGGCAAAAAACTACCCCACCAACTCCTCTTTCACCTGCATCGCCAAATCAAACGAATGCAGACGCGCCTGGTGATCGAAAATCTGGCCGTTGACCATAATTTCATCCGCCTGCGTTTCACGCAGCACCGCTTCCAGCCCGTGACGCACTTTCGCCTTATCACCCACCAGTGACATGCTCAGCGCCTGCTGCACGCCATATTGTTCGGAGGCGGACCACAGCTGATGCATATTCTCTACCGGCGGCGGTAGCTGGCCCGTCTCGCCGCGACGCAGCTTCACAAATGCCTGCTGCATGGAGGTGAAGAGGTATTCCGCGTCGCGGTTGCTGTCGGCGGCAATGATGTTAATACACACCATCGCATACGGCTTCTCCAGACGTCCGGACGGTTTGAAGTTCGTGCGGTAAAGATGCAGCGCCTGATGCAGCATATCCGGTGCGAAGTGCGAGGCAAACGCAAACGGCAGCCCCAGCTGCGCGGCAAGCTGCGCGCTGTAGAGGCTTGAGCCTAACAGCCATACCGGGATCTTCTCGCCGTAGCCCGGCACCGGGCGCACGTGCGGGTTCGGATCGCGCGCGTCGAACCAGTCCACCAGCTCGGCCACGTCGCGCGGGAAGTTGTCGATATCACCGCTCATATGGCGGCGCAGGGCGCGCATGGTCGGCTGATCGCTCCCCGGCGCGCGGCCAAGCCCGAGATCAATACGGCCCGGGTAAAGGGTATTCAGGGTACCAAACTGCTCGGCAATCACCAGCGGGGCGTGGTTCGGCAGCATCACGCCGCCGGAGCCCAGGTGCAGGGTCGTCGTATTTGCTGCCAGATAGCCAATCAGTACTGAGGTGGCGGCGCTGGCGATGCCCACCATATTGTGGTGCTCCGCCAGCCAGTAGCGGTGATAGCCACGCTTTTCGGCCAGCTGAGCCAGATCCAGAGAGTGCGAAAAGGCTTTTCGTGCGGAGGAGCCTTGTGGGATCGGCGCCAGATCCAGCACCGAAAACGGAATGGTTTTGTCAGTCATAACAGCTCACTTTGTCGACGGTGAATCTTTAATACTGCATTAAAAAATGATAACCGTTGTTAACAAAGTGAGCTTTTTTTACGCCTGCAATTCCAGCCCGGCCAGACGTTTCCAGTAGCCGTTGCAGTCGCTATTTGCCGTCAGCGGCAGCGGAGCGGCACCGTTTTCGTTGGCGCGGAAGGCGTCAAGCATCGCGAACACGCCGGTATCCAGCGGCGACAGCCGAACCATATCCACCATACCGTCCATCGACGCCAGCTCGTTGCCGAGGTTATAGACATAGCCGCTCATGGTCTGAATGCCGTTCAGGACAAATACCTGCTGATTTTCCTGAGACAGCATGCTGCGCCCGTTCGGGTACTTGATGCAGCAGGTTTCGCATTCGTCTTTCGGGCGGTCTTCCGAGCGCGCGGTAAAGCAGCGAGCGGAGTAGGCCAGCGGCAGATGGCCGTAGCTCAACACTTCCACTTCAAACTGATGGCGAATGCCCAGCTCGTCGCACTGGTTCAGCAGGTTAGCCAGCCAGTCGCGGGAGAGTTCCACCGGCATGCACCAGCGCGTCATTCCCTGTTTGAGCAGCAGGCGCAGGGTGACGGCGTTATAGCAGTTCAGGGCATGGCCCGCGACAAACGGCAGCTTACGCTCGGCGCACATGTTCACCACGCCCAGATCGCTCGCTTCCAGCAGGAACTCACCGTTTTCGACGTAGCGCTTCAGCTCTCCCAGTTCGGATGAGGCCTGCACCAGCGCCAGCGTGGAGAGCACCACCTGCTTGCCGCTGCCGGCCAGGCTTTTCGCCATATCCAGCCAGTCGCCCACTTTGGTGGCGCGGCGTTTGCTGCATACCGCTTCACCGAGGTAAATCACATCGGCGCTGCTGGTGGCGGCCTGCTGGTAAAAATCTTCCAGCGTCTCTTTTGGCCAGTAGTAAAGCACCGGCCCTAATGAATATTTCATGGTTATCTCACTGCCATTTACGGTGATACGCGCCCAGTGTGGTTTGCGTGCCTTCGGACATCGCTCCGAGCGTCTCCATCCACGCCGCTTGCGGGGCATAGTTCTGCGGGTCTGCCATACAGCGGTCGATGGCCTGACGCCAGACCTTCGCCACCTGACTCACGTAGGCCGGGCTGCGCTGACGACCTTCGATTTTCACCGAGGCAATATTGGCGGCCAGCAGTTCGGGCAGCAATTCCAGCGTGTTAAGGCTGGTGGGCTCTTCCAGCGCGTGGTAGCGCTCGCCGTCGACCAGGTAACGGCCTTTGCACAGCGTCGGGTAGCCCGCGTTCTCACCGTCCTGGTAGCGGTCAATCAGCACCTCATTCAGGCGAGACTCTAGCCCCTGCGGGGTCTGCTGCCAGCGGACAAAGCGGGCAGGGGAGCAGGCCCCGACGGTATTCGGTGATTCACCGGTTAAATAAGAGGAAAGATAGCATCGCCCTTCGGCCATGATGCACAGGCTGCCAAAGGCAAAAACTTCCAGCGGCACTGGCGTGACGCGTGCGAGTTGCTTAACCTGATGAATAGAGAGCACGCGCGGCAGCACCACGCGAGCGACATCGAAGTGTTGATGGTAAAAACGTACCGCTTCTTCGTTCGTTGCGGATGCCTGAACAGAGACGTGGCGCTCAATATGCGGATAGCGTTCTGCGGCATACTCAAGCATGGCGAGGTCGGCCAGGATCAGCGCATCGGCACCCAGCTGTGCCGCCATGTCCACCGCGCGCTGCCAGCGGGCGTAGCCATCAGGATGGGCAAACGTGTTGATGGCAATATGCAGTTTGCGGCGATGCTGGTGAACGAAGTTAACGGCTTCCTGAAGCTTTTTCTCCGTAAAGTTAAGGCCAGCAAAATGGCGGGCGTTGGTGTCATCCTTCAGCCCGATATAGACCGCATCGGCCCCATTTTCGATGGCCGCCTTAAGCGCCGGAAGGTTTCCGGCTGGGCAGAGCAGCTCCATAATTTATCCTGATGTAGTCGATCGCAAAAATGTTAACGAGCTGGGATTTTAATTAACCCATACGCGACAATTTTTGATTTAAGGCAGCTAATGGCGTATTGATGGCACCAATAATGAGGTACATCGGACGACGGTTTGTTGATTTACGCCGCTATGTTCTGGAGTGGATGTGGCAAAATAGCGGGATTACAGATATCAGGGAGTAAAGCTCGTGCTGGATAAACTGCGTTCACGTCTCGTACAATTTGGTCCATCAATGCTGAGCGTGCCGGTCAGGCTGGCACCGTTCGTGCTTAAGCGCCAGGTGCTGGAGCAGGTCCTGAGCTGGCAGTTCAGTCAGGCGCTGCAGGACGGCGAACTGGAGTTTCTGGAAGGCCGCTGGCTGAGTATTGAGGTGCGTGATATCGGGCTGCGCTGGTTTACCTCCGTAGAGAATGACCAACTCATCGTGCGCGAGTCCGCCGAGGCGGACGTGAGCTTTAGCGCTAACGCCAGCGACCTGCTGATGATTGCCGCGCGTAAGCAGGACCCGGACACACTCTTCTTCCAGCGTCGTCTGGTGATTGAAGGCGACACGGAGCTTGGCCTGTACGTGAAGAATTTAATGGATGCCATTGAGCTGGAGCAGATGCCGAAAGCGCTGCGCGTGATGCTGATGCAAATGGCCGATTTTGTTGAGGCCGGGCTGAAAACCCCGCCGGACAGTAAACACACTTCAGTAGGTGAGCCATGCTGATTCGAGTCGAAATTGGGATTGATGCACCGGGTATCGATGCGTTATTACGCCGTTCTTTTGAGAGCGACGCGGAAGCCCAACTGGTCCACGATCTCCGCGAAGACGGCCTGATCACGCTGGGGCTGGTTGCTACCGATGATGAAGGTCAGGTTGTCGGCTATGTGGCCTTCAGCCCGGTCATCGTTCAGGGCGAAGACATTCAGTGGGTGGGTATGGCACCGCTGGCGGTTGATAAAAACTATCGCGGGCAAGGCCTGGCGCGCCAGCTGGTGTATGAAGGGCTGGACTCGCTGAATGAGTTTGGCTACGCCGCCGTGGTCACGCTGGGCGATCCGGCGTTCTATGGCCGGTTAGGCTTTGAGCAGGCGGCGCATTACGATCTGTGCTGCCGCTGGCCGGGCACCGAGTCCGCTTTCCAGGTGCACCGCCTGGCGGATGATGCCCTTAATGGCGTAAATGGTCTGGTGGACTACCACGACCATTTTAATCGCTTTTAATCAGGCTCTCGCGTAGCGCCTCAAAGGAGCCGTCTCCGGTCACGAGACGCTCCTTCTGGCGTTTCGTTAGCTGCTTAATACGGTATTCCAGCCTGAGCGCCAGCGATCTGTCGCCCACTGCGGCTGAAAATGCCAGCTGCAGTTCCCCTTTCCCCCGCAGCGCCTTTGCCCCTTTCCCCGTTTGATGTTGTAAAAAACGCCGCGCCACATCGGTGGTGATCCCGGTGTAGAGAGCGTTATCAGCGGTTCGGACAAGATAGAGAAACCAGCACACGGTAAACGGATTCAGTATGTTAAGGTGAACGCACCATAGCATGAGAGAGAACGAAAATGGAAACACTGGCCGCCATTAACCGCTGGCTGGCGAAGCAGCACGTCGTGACCTGGTGCGTGTATAGTGAGGGCGAAATGTGGTGCGCCAACGCCTTTTACTACTACGATCCCGAGCGCGTGGCATTTTACGTCATGAGCGAAGACAAAACGCGGCATGCGCAGATGACCGGCCTGCAGGCAAAGGTGGCGGGTACGGTGAATGGGCAGCCGAAAACGGTCGCGCTGATCCGTGGGGTGCAGTTCAAAGGCGAGATCCGGCGTCTGGATGGCGAAGAGAGCGACGCGCGTCGTAAGCGTTACACGCGCCGCTTCCCGGTTGCCGCTGCGCTAAAAGCCCCGGTGTGGGAAATCCGCCTCGATGAGCTGAAATTTACCGACAACACCCTGGGCTTTGGCAAGAAGCTGCACTGGTTACGCACCGAGCAGGCGTAGCGCTTCGCGGTTAAACGCCGGGAGATCGTCCGGGGTCCGGCTGGTGATCAGCTGGTCCTTATCGTTAACCACTTCCTGATCGTAGAACTCAGCCCCTGCGTTTTTCAGATCGATCACGATCGGTTTCACCGCCGTGAGCTTACGCCCGCGTACCACCTCCGCGCTGATGAGCAACTGCGGGCCGTGGCAAATGGCGAACACCGGTTTGCCCGTAGAAACAAAATCTCGCGTAAAGGTCACGAAGCGCTCGTCTCCGCGCAGGGAATCCGGTGAATGGCCGCCCGGCAACAGCAGAGCATCGAAATCGGACGGGCTGACGTTATCAATAGACTCATCAATCGTCACGCTGGCTTCGCCCTTATGGCCTTTCACCGTTTTACCCGCTTCTTTTTCAATGGTAATAACCTCATGTCCCGCTTTGCGGAACGCCTCTGCGGGAGAGGTGAATTCTGAATCTTCAAACTCGTCGGTAATCAGGACTGCGATTTTTTTACCCATGCTTCCTCCGTTGTTTTGGCTTCAGACTGATTTTTCTCCGCTTGTGGTAAATACTTACCTGTAACAGACTTCTAAGTGTGGTCGACCACGCTGAGTTCGCAAACGGACAATTCTGTAAAGGGGATACGATGAGTCAGGTACTGATTACCGGCGCAACCGGGCTGGTAGGCGGACATTTGCTGCGGCTGCTGATCCAGGATCGCCATATCAACTACATTGCCGCACCGACGCGGCGCCCGCTGTCGGATGTCACCGGCGTTTTTAATCCGCACGATCCGCAGCTCACCGACGCGCTGGCACAGGTGCAGGATCCGATTGATATCGCTTTTTGCTGCCTGGGCACGACGCGGCGTGAGGCCGGGAGTAAAGAAGCATTTGTCCATGCGGATTACACGCTGGTGGTGGATACCGCCCTGACGGCGAAAAAGCTGGGAGCAAAACATTTCCTGGTGGTCAGTTCGCACGGTGCGAACGCAGGCTCGCCGTTTTTTTACAACCAGGTGAAGGGCAAGATGGAAGAGGCGCTGATTGCGCAGAAGTGGGAGCGCCTGACAATCGCGCGGCCTTCGATGCTGATTGGTCACCGCGACGAGCGGCGTTTTAACGAGTCTTTTTTCGCCCCGCTGTTTCGCATCCTGCCGGGTAACTGGAAGTCCATCGAGGCGAGGGACGTCGCGCAGGCAATGCTGAAAGAGGCGCTGGCACCGTCGCAAGAGGGCGTTAATATCATCCCTTCGGCAAAACTGCGTGAAATCGCGCAGGGCGAGGCGTAAACTCCCCCGGCTAATTCAATAACACTCTCCGGGGAATGGTATGACTGGTCAGTCTTCATCTCAGGCGGCGACACCTGTCCAATGGTGGAAGCCCGCGCTCTTCTTTCTCGTGGTCATCATTGGCCTCTGGTATGTGAAATGGCAGCCGTACTACGGTAAAGCCTTCACCGCCGCAGAAACGCACAGCATCGGTAAATCTATTCTCGCTCAGGCCGATTCCAGCCCGCTTCAGGCGGCATGGGACTATGCCATGGTCTACTTCCTTTCCGTCTGGAAAGCCGCCGTGTTAGGCGTGATTCTGGGCTCGCTGATTCAGGTGCTGATCCCGCGCAACTGGCTGGTGAAAACGCTTGGTCAGCCGCGCTTTCAGGGCACGCTGCTGGGGACAATTTTCTCCCTGCCGGGCATGATGTGCTCCTGCTGCGCTGCGCCGGTTGCGGCGGGAATGCGCCGTCAAAGGGTGTCGATGGGCGGTGCGCTGGCGTTCTGGATGGGGAACCCGCTGCTCAACCCGGCGACGCTGGTGTTTATGGGCTTCGTGCTCGGCTGGCATTTTGCCGCTATCCGTCTGATTGCCGGGCTGGTGACAGTACTGGCGGTGGCGACGCTGGTGCAAAAGCTGGTGAAGGATAACGCGCCAGAGCCTGCTTCCGTTGAGCTGGATATCAGCGAGCCGCAGGGTGGGTTCTTTACGCGCTGGGGCAAGGCGCTCTGGCAGCTGTTCTGGAGCACCATTCCGGTCTATATCCTGGCGGTACTGGTTCTGGGCGCGGCGCGCGTATGGCTGTTCCCCCATGCGGATGGCGCCATCGACAACTCGCTGATGTGGGTGATTGCGATGGCCGTTGCAGGCTGTCTGTTTGTGATCCCGACAGCGGCGGAAATCCCGATCGTGCAAACCATGATGCTGGCCGGCATGGGCACCGCACCGGCGCTGGCGTTGCTGATTACGCTGCCGGCGATCAGCCTGCCGTCGCTTATCATGCTGCGTAAGTCATTCCCGGCGAAAGCGCTGTGGCTGACCGCGGGGCTGGTAGCGTTGAGCGGGGTGATGGTGGGAAGTATTGCGTTGATGTAAAAAAGCCCGGTAGGCGCTAGCGCCTACCGGGCCTGCACTCAGGTGTGGTTTACTTGATGTAAGTAAACGCGGTGGTGACGTGCTTCACGCCGCTCACCCGGCTGGCGATATCCGCCGCCGCTTTTCCTTCACGGTCGGTAACCAGACCCAGCAGGAACACTTCACCGTTTTCAGTCGTCACTTTCACGTTTGAGGATTTCACCTGGTCTGAGCCCAGCAGCTGGGAGCGGACTTTGGTGGTGATCCAGGTGTCAGACGACGCGGTGCCCAGGCTAATTGGCTGACCCTGACGGATTTCATTAAAGACTTCCGTTGTGCCCTCAACGCCCATTGCGATCTGTTTCGCGCGGCTGGAGAGCTCGGTATTCGGTGACTGACCCGTCAGCAGGACTTTGCCCTGATAAGCCGTTACGTTAATACGCGCTTCTTTCTTGATTTGTTCGTCTTTCGACAGCGCACTGTTGACCCGCAGCTCCAGCGTACCGTCATCCACCTGCGTTCCCACAGAGCGCGGATCGGTCGCTGCTTTGGTGCCCACTGCAGCAGTACCCACAACGGCCGCAGCGATACATCCCTGCAGCAGTAGTGCAGACATAAGGACTGCGAGGGTCGATAAAGCCTTCATAAAAACTCCTTAATCATCCTGGTGAGGGAAAAGCGTGTTATCGATCAAATCGCACAAGCAGTTCACCGTGAGCATATGCATCTCCTGAATACGTGCGCTACGGTGAGACGGAATGCGAATTTCCACATCCTGCGGCCCAAGCAAGCCCGCCAGCTCACCGCCGTCGTAGCCTGTTAAGGCGACGATGGTCATGTCGCGTGTAACGGCGGCTTCCACGGCTTTGACGATGTCCCGGCTGTTGCCGCGCGTGGAGATGGCCAGCAGCACGTCTCCGGCGTGCCCCAGGGCGCGCACCTGCTTCGCGTAAATTTCGTCATGCAGACGATCGTTAGCAATCGCTGTTAAGACCACATTATCGGTATTAAGTGCAATGGCAGGTAAACTCGGGCGTTCGGTTTCAAAGCGGTTAATCATGCTGGCAGCAAAATGCTGTGCGTTGGCGGCCGACGTTCCGTTGCCACAACAGAGGATTTTGTTGCCGTTAAGCAGGGATTGCACCAGCGTCATTGCAGCGCGAGAGATCGCGTCCGGAAGGGCTTCCGCCGCGGCAATCTGAGTCTGGATGCTTTCTGTGAAGCACACTTTAATTCTTTCGAGCACGTTATCCCTTTTAAATCTTAATTATGCGTCTTCGCCAAAAACGTTTTTAAGCCATTCGATCTCATTTCCGGTGAAGGCTATCACATCGAAACGGCAATCCACAGTATCAAAGCTCCCATTATGGCGGGCAAGCCACAAGTGGGCAGTCTGTAATAATTTATGTTGTTTGGCGAGCGTCACGCTGGCGGCAGCACCGCCAAAACGGGAAGACTGTCGAAAGCGGACTTCTACAAACACAATCACCTGACCGTCTTTCATGATCAGATCAATTTCGCCGCCGCGCCCGCGGACGTTGGCGGCGATAAAGCGCAGTCCTTGCCTTCAAGCCAGCGACGCGCTTTTAACTCCCACGCATCGCCGGTCTCTTTACGGCTTAACTGGCCGGGACGATTTGCCCCTGCTGGTATTTGAGCCATGATAACTTCCTGTTAATCACACAGTCCTGAGTGGCAGTCAGATCGCCGGTGTTGCCGTTGAGCTCAAAGCCCGGCACCTGACGCATCTGGGTAAAGTGGTTTGCCAGCGCCCACGCATCTACGCCCATCGCATACAGACGCGCCAGAGAGTAGTCGTTACGTACGGAACTCAGCGCCTGCTGCATCAGCGCCGGGTTGCTGCCCGCCAGCATCGGGATTTCGCTGTACTGCAGGCCGTCCATTTCCAGACGGAAATCCGGGCCTGCGGTGCCCTGCGCGCTGCGGGAGCTGGCGTAGAGCGTAGCGCCGCTCTGGCTGCCGTTACGCATCGCGATCATCGGTTTGATAAAGGCGATCTCCTGCGGCGTGGCAACGATATAGGCCGCATCCACTTTCCCGCCACCGCTAATCTGCGCGTCGGTAGGCGGGGCAGGGATGGTCAGGCCGCCAATGGTCACGCTCTGCTGCTGCGGCAGGCTGGCGGAAACCGGGCTGCCGTTAAGCGCAATACCCGCTCCACCGTTAACGCCCGCGCGCAGTTCAGAGACGGAACCGAATTTCTGCTGCAGCACGATGCCGCCGCCCAGCTTTTGCCACTCATCGGCAAAAGCATTAGCCACGCGATCGCCCAGCGTACTGCGCGGGATGAGCAGCAGCGGAGCCTGTTTACCCTGCTCGTGAATATGGCGCGCCGCATCGCGGGCTTCATCTTCAGGAGAGAGTGCGAAGTAGCAAATATTGGCCCGGTTCTGAACCTGTTCCGGCTGGTTGAGCGCCAGCACGTTCAGCGTGGTGTTGCTCTTCATCAGCTCTTCCACGTTGTTTTTCAGCAGCGGGCCGACAACGATGCTCGCCCCGTCCTGCTGAACCTGCGCCAGCACCTGGTCAAGCGGCTGCGAACTGGTGTCGTAGATTTTCAGCTCAGCGCCGGGGTTCGCGCTGGTGGTCGCCACGGCCTGCGGCTGTGCGGCAGGTTGGGATGCTGGCTGTACAGGCTGCTGTTGAGGCTGCTCTGCCGTTGCCTCTGGTGCAGGCGTCGCTTGTGTCTCAGCCGGTGGCTGTGTTGCAGGTGCTGAGGTAGCCGGAGGCGTAGTCGGTGCCGTCACCGGGTTTTGCATCGTGCCTTGCGGTGGGGTTTGCGCCGTGGTCAGGTCGCTGGTCTCTGCGGCGGACGGGCTGACAACGTCGTTCACGTTGGCCGCCTGCGCAGCCTGCACCGGTACCGCACTGCCGGTTACCGGAGTCGTGCCGTTTTTCGCCGCTTCGAAGCCCTGCTGAATAGTGCGGCCAAACACGGCCGCCTGGCCATTTAGCGGCAGAAGCAGCGCGATTTTGCTGGTCGAGGCGGGCTTAAAGTTCTGCACGTTCACCAGCTGGGTTGGCAGCATTTTCGCCCCCGGGTTCTGCGGGTAGCGCGTCTGCCAGTCGGTAATACCGGCTTTAAGCATTTTAGGATCGCTGCGGTTGTTAAACCACATCTGCTGCAGATCCAGCCAGCCCTGGAGCACGTTTTCGTCCGCGTTGATGACCAGCGCCTTTGCCTGATCCTGTGTCATCGATGCAAGCGCCTGCCAGGTGGCATCAATGTTTTTCTGCTTGTCGGCACCGGCGAGCAGCGGCTCCTGGGCGATCAAGGCGCGCAGGAGGGTCAGGGAAGGACGTCCCTGTTCAGCCGTAATGCCCGCCTGCCAGAAGCGCGCCTGCTGGTTTTTATCCAGCGCGCTCAGGTCGATGTTGCCCAGGATCTTTTTCGCGCCATCATAATCTTTCTGCGCAACCTTCAGCTCGGCAGAAAGCAGACTCTGCTCTGTACGCTGGGTATCGTTAAGATCTTTCGGCAGCTGGTTGAACAGCTCGGCAGCCTGCTGGGTTTTACCCTCTTTCAGCAGTGCACGAATGGCGAGTAATTGCCAGTTGATCCTGGTATCATTTGAACTCTGCGACATTTGTTGCAGATAAAAGCCAGAATCAGCCTGAGCGGAGCCCTGAAGATGGGCGGTGCTCTGGTCAGGTGCCTGGGTGCCACAGCCTGCAAAAATCAGGGCTGCGAGCAGCAGCGGCACGCTGCGCGTGGCTTTTTTTCGAAGAAACGTTAACGGTACCATACTGTATCCAGTGATTTTTTTTACGCAATGCTCAATATTAAATCGGCAATACGGACGAAACAATGAAACAACACGAAACGGCAGATAATTCTCAAGGCCAGCTTTATATTGTACCTACTCCTATCGGGAATTTGTCTGATATTACCCAACGTGCGCTGACCGTATTGCAAGCTGTTGATTTAATTGCTGCTGAAGACACGCGACACACCGGTTTACTGCTGCAACATTTCGCGATTAGCGCCCGTCTGTTTGCTCTGCACGATCACAATGAGCAACAAAAAGCCGAAACGCTGGTGGCGAAGCTCAAAGAGGGGCAGAACATTGCGCTGGTGTCCGACGCGGGAACGCCGCTGATTAATGACCCAGGCTACCATCTGGTGCGTACCTGTCGCGAAGCGGGCATTCGCGTCGTGCCGCTGCCGGGGCCGTGCGCGGCGATTGCTGCGCTGAGCGCGGCGGGTCTGCCGTCCGATCGCTTCTGCTACGAAGGTTTCCTGCCTGCCAAATCTAAAGGCCGTCGCGATGTGTTGAAGGATCTGGAAGCGGAACCGCGTACCCTGATCTTCTACGAATCGACTCACCGCCTGCTGGAAAGCCTGGAAGACATGGTGACTGTCTGGGGTGAATCCCGCTACGTGGTGCTGGCGCGCGAGCTGACCAAAACCTGGGAAACCATTCACGGCGCGCCGGTAGGAGAACTACTGGCGTGGGTGAAGGAAGATGAAAACCGCCGCAAAGGCGAAATGGTGCTGATTGTCGAAGGGCATAAAGCGGAAGAGGATGCCCTGCCTGCCGATGCGTTGCGTACGCTGGCCTTGCTACAGGCTGAACTGCCACTGAAGAAAGCGGCGGCTTTGGCGGCGGAGATCCACGGCGTGAAGAAAAATGCGCTGTATAAATATGCGCTGGAACAGCAGGGGGAGTAAGCCCCTGCGTGCTTATTTCGCCGGGTGACGGCTGCGCCTTACCCGGCCTACGATTAGTGAACAGGCATCGCCTCAAACACCAGCGTTTCCAGCGGTTTGAGGGTAATCACCACCGCGTTTTTGTACTCTGCCGGTATCGTGGCGTTACTGCCATAGACCGCTTTCAGGCTAAACGGCGTCGCGTCTCCGGTCGGGATTTCGAAATCTTTCGTCAAATCCAGATAATAGCTTTGCGGCTTATCCGACGGGTTTCGTAAACCAAAAATGGCTTTGTCTTTATTCCATGACGCCCAGCCGTAGATCTCAAGCGCTGTTGGGTCTCCGCCAATCCAGTGGGTATCCACCAGCACACTGGCGTTATCCCGGGACCATTTGGCAGCCTGCGCCAGGGTATCCCACTTCGCCTTGTTGAGCATTGAAGGGGTGATATACAGCTCCTGCAACTGCGTGCCGGTGGCGAAGTAGCTCCAGACCTGGTCAGCAAAATCGCTGTCCGTTTGCACCTTCTCCAGACCGTAATACGCATTCTCCGCGCTGACGATGCCGTGATACATCAGCGAGTTCAGCGGGAAAAGCGGGCCTTTACGCACAATGGAGCGGTACGTTTCAGCATCGCGGTAGGTCATCCACTGCTGCACTGGCGTGCCGGGGCCGTACAGGTTGATGTCATCGCCCTGGCGCCAGATGGAATCTGCGTAGAACAGCCAGGACGGGCTGGCGTTGGTGCCGGTCGTCAGGTTGATAAACAGATTCGGGTTGGCGCTGCGCATGTTATGCAGCAGGGCGATAGAGGCGTCAAAATCCGAGGCATACGGGCTGCCCTGGATATGCGCGTTGGCATTACCCATCCCGTCCAGCTTGAACGAGGTAATGTGCTCATTTTTGATCAGTTTAACGATCTGCTCATTGAAGTTCTTAAAGTAGTTCGGCCCTGACAGAGCCAGCTTGCCGTCAACGGTTTCGAATCCATACTCTTTTGCATGCGAGACGCGAACGTCGCGCGGCTTGTTGTAGCCTCCCCACGGTGAGAGCCACAGTCCGACCGAGCTGTGCAGGCTGTCGGCTTTTTCCCGTACTTTGCCAAAACCGTTGCTGAACGCCGGGCCAAACAGCCAGCGCCCGGTGAGGTCGTCCCAGCCATCATCCAGCAGGAAGGCGTCCAGCGCCACGCCGCGTCCTGCGATAAATTCCTTATTCCATTCGTCCATACGCCCCAGCACGTCCTGTTCGGAATAGGGGGTAAAGAAGCCAATATCCATCCAGCTGTTGTAGTGCAGGTAAGGCTTATACGGCCGCGGACGCACGGCATTAATAAACTGGTTTACGCTGCGGCGAAGCTGGCTGGTTTCCGGGAAGGTGCCGAAGTACATGGTATAGCTGACCGGCGTTGCGGGTTGAATCGGCGTTTTCAACTCTACGTTGAGGTTGGTCGTCGCTTCATAAGCGTAAGTGTTAACGATGGGCTTGTCCGGGAGAATAAAGAACGAGTCCGCGACAATCGGCGAGCTGTTGATCGCCCCGTCAACATAAGGTGCCTGCGTCTGCTTTTTCGTCGGGAAGAAGGTGATTTTCGCCACGTCACGCGGCTGGCCTACCGCCGCGAGAGTGTAATCGATGCTGGCGTATTTATCCTTCACCAGGTTGAGCTTCACCGTCACGTTAAAATCCGGATGGGTAAAGTCGATGACAATGGCGCTGTCCTGCTTTTCGACGTGCTTGATTTTGAAATCAGCGGTGTGGATTTTAGTTTCGTCCGGCAGCGTCAGAAAGAACAGTTCCTGCGGGGTGATGGGGTGGTTGGCCTTTTTATCAGTTACCACTACCGTTGAATTTGCGTCATCAAAGGACAGGGCAATCTTGTCATTCGTGAGCGCGTAGTTCGCCGCTATCGCGCTAGGGGAAACGCACAGGGCAAGCAGTGAGAGGGTGAGGATTTTTTTCATCAGGGTAAGATCCTTTTAGTTATGCTTCTGCCGGAAGCAGCAGCCTGTTCGCCGAGCCGCAAACGGTGATTTTACTTCGGACCACCTCTTTCATGGCGTCCATCCCGACGCGCATGTAGAAGCGCGGATCGTTGCCCTGCGGGTTCTCGGTAAACCAGGCTTTGACCGCGTCAGAGAAAGCGATTTTCAGCTCGGTTGCCACGTTAACTTTGCACACGCCCAGTTCGATGGTGCGACGTACATCCTCATCCGGAACATCGCTCGCACCGTGCAGCACCAGCGGCACCGTTACCACCTCCCGGATCTCTGCCAGGCGCTGGAAGTCAATTTTGGGGCGTTTGGTATAAAGACCATGCGCGGTGCCGATGGCGACGGCGAGGCTGTCCACGCCGGTCAGTTCAACGAAGCGTTTCGCCTCCTGCGGATCGGTCAGGAATGCGCTTTCGGCGTCGACGCTCATATCATCTTCCACGCCACCCAGACGCCCCAGCTCGGCCTCAACGCTACAGTCGTTGAGGTGGCAGAAATCAACCACCGCTTTCACCAGCGTCACATTTTGTTCAAAGGGATAGTGGCTGCCGTCGATCATCGCGCTGCGTACGCCGGCATGTACCTTGCGACGAATGTCATCCAGCGATTCGTGATGATCGAGATGCAGCGCCAGCGGCATGTCGTAGCTGAGGGAGTACGCGCTGCACAGGGCGTAGATCTCTTCCAGCGCAATATGTTTAAAGGTGCCCGGCGTCCCGGCGAGGATCACTGGCGATCGCATTTCGCTGCACACTTCGAGGATCGCCTGGATCGTCTCGGCGTTATGGATATTAAAGGCCGGAACGGCATAGCCCTTTGCCTGCGCATCCTGCAGAAGATATTTTGTCGAGATAATACTCATAATACGATCCTCTTAAGCTTGCCACGGATGAATAACCACGCCCTGTACCACGCGGTTGACCGTTCCGCTGGCGGATGGCGTGTCCGGCGTGTTGCCAACATGCAGAGACTGGGTCAGTGCAAAGACCTGGGCGTAAATAAGGAAGCAGAACGCCTGCTCCATATCGTTGAACGGACGGGAAGGCGGCAGCAGGATATGCGGCCCCGCTTCAATGGCCGGATCGTTTTCAGCGGCGATGGCGACCACGCGCATGGCCTGGCGATCGCGGCGCAGTTCGGCCAGCAGATCCAGATCGTACTGACGCGTATACGGATGGCTGGAGATAAACACCACCACCAGCGTTTCGTTATCCACCAGCGACTTCGGCCCGTGACGAAAGCCCGTTGGCGAATCGTAGAACGCCGCCAGCTTGCCCGCGGTCAGCTCCAGCACCTTCAGCGCCGATTCGCGCGCCGCACCCTGCAGACCGCCGCTTCCCAGATACACAACGCGTTTCCACGGTTCGCTGCCAAAGACGCCCTGGCTGAAATCCCCGAGCGAGGTGAGGATCGCCTGACAGCGATCGGCCACGTCACGGAAGCTCTGGCTGTTGATCGTCTCTGGTGCGAATACGGCCAGGCAGCTTGCCATCATGGTGGTAATGCTACTGGTCATCGCGAACCCGCGATCGTGCGTTTCGGCAGGCATCAGCAGGGCAAAGGCGTTATCACTGTTGACCGCGTTCTGGTACAGGCTTCCCGCCTCGTTGCAGGTGATCGACAGGTGGTAGCACTCCGGCACGAACCGGTTTGCCAGCTCAACGGCGGCGACGCTCTCCGGGCTATTGCCGGAGCGGGCAAAAGAGACCAGCAGCAGCGGGTGCACCGGGCTGAAGTAATCCATCGGGTTGGTGACCAGATCGGTTGTCGGTATGGCAGAAACATTTTTCCCGATGTGGCTCGCAAGCCAGGGGGCAATTATCTCGCCAATAAACGCGGAGGTGCCCGCGCCGGTAAGGACGATCCGCAGATCGTCCTTACGCAGCAGCGGCGTCAGGAAACCGACAATCGAGGTGCGCAGATTATCAATGTTGTTGAGTGAGCGGATCCAACTGGCAGGCTGCTGGCGGATCTCCTCTTCGGTCCAGGTGCCGGTTGTGGCGGCGGCGGTGGTTTGTGGCATAACTCAGTCCTTAGTCGTGTGAAATCCACATCAGACGCTGGCAAACGTGTCGCTATCTTTCGTTTCGTTTCACTTGTTCACATTAGCTGTTAAATAAAATCTATAGAAAAGAAATCGAAACTTCAATTAAAGAAAAGAAATAAAACGAAAACTGTGATCGTGAAGAGAAAGGGAAGAGTTAAGGAAAGGAAAATAAAGGCCTTACGATCTGATGCCGTAAGGCCGCCGGAACACGCTATGTAAGACTACAAAGGCGAGCGCTGGGAAAGTAACCGGATCATATCCCTTCCTCTGCGGGGGCTTCTTCGCGACAGCGACCAAGTTCATCCACCAGGCTGGTCAGACCGCGGTGGCCACACTCCAGTGCCTGCAGACGAAACGCTTCGCTGCTTAATCCATCGCGTTCCAGCACCATCTCCAGCAGAAGCTGCAGATTGGTGCCAGTGATCACTTCGCTGCCCGGCCTTTGCATCGCGAGCGTTGACGCCACGCGAAACGGCGTGCCGCCGAGAAGATCGGTGAGAAAAATAATATCCTGCTGGGGATCCAGCTCACTCACCGCCTGCGCAAGCTGAGCGGTCAGCCTGGCAGTGGTGGAGGTTTCCGGAAAATCAATGGCGATGAACTGCGGCTGCTCGCCAAGGATCTGCCTCATCGCCTGTTCAAGCCCGCTGGCAAAGCCGCCGTGACCCGTCAAAATAATGCCTAACATCGCAACCTCTTTGCTTTTACAGGAAGTGACAGAATTTACCGACAACGCCCAGCACCACTGTGATGCCAATCAGGCGCAGCGGGCTCCAGCCGCGGCGCACCAGCCAGAACATGGTCAGGGTGTAGACCAGCGGTAAAAAGGCGGGCATCAGCTTGTCGATCACGTCGGTTTGCAGCTTAACGACCGCATCCCCGGCTTTGATTTCCAGCGTGGTATTCAGGCGCACGTAGGTAGCGACCAGCGCGCCGATCACCGTCATCCCGACGATAGATGCCGCGTGGCCAACCTTTTTCGTGTTGGCCTTAATCAGCGGGATTGCTGCAACGCCCATCCGGTAGGCGTAGTGCGCCAGGCCAAAACGCAGGCCAAGATGCACCACGTTAAACAGTACGATAAAGACCACGGCGCCCAGTATCGACCCCTGCAGTGCCAGGCTGGCACCAATACCGCCGCAAATGGGTAGCAGTGTCAGCCAGAACATGGCGTCGCCGATACCGCCGAGCGGGGCACCGACCGCAATTTTGGTGCTCTGAATGCTGTTTACATCCTGCTTGGAACGCTCCATTGCCAGGATAATGCCGATAACAAAAGTCACCAGAAACGGGTGAGTATTAAAGAACCCCATGTGGCCTTTCATGGCGCGCGCCAGGTCACGCTTATTGGTGTGGATCTTTTTCAGCGCAGGCAGCAGCCCATATAGCCAGCCGGAGGCCTGCATACGCTCGTAGTTGAACGAGGCCTGTAACAGCATGGAGCGCCAGGCCACGCGGTTAATGTCTTTTTTGGTCAGCTCCGCGCCAATGGTCTGGTCTTCATAGACGTTTTCATTCACGCCGGTGAGCAGGGTATCTTCATTTTCAGAGACGCCCGGCAGGGTGGTTTGGTTAGATGCCATCTTCGAATTCCTCTTTCTGAGCTGCGGGAGCCGCCGGTTCAGGTGATTTACGCATCAGGTCAATCAGCGCCATTGCCAGTGCCGCTGCGGCAATCGCCAGCACCGGAAGCTTCAGCCAGGCCGCGGCGACAAAACCGATAATGAAGTAAGGGATGTAGACGTTTTTCATCATGATCTTCAGCAGCACGGCGAAGCCGATGGCTGGCATAATGCCGCCCGCGACACCGAGGCCGTCTATCAGACGTTCCGGCAGGACATCAATGGCGGTTTTCGCATGTTCTGCACCGAAGTAAATCGGCAAAAATGCACACAGGAAGTAGAAGATACCCAGCGCCAGCAGGGCGAGATAGTTAACCCGCTCAATGCCGCTGGTGTCCGCATTGGCCGCCATGCGATCGCAGCGTGACATCACGCCGGACATCACGGAGAAGAGGAAAGTGATACCCATCTGAACCGCCACGGCAAACGGCACCGCGACCCCAACGGCGACATCCGGCTTCACCCCCGTGGTGATGGCAAACGTGGTGCCGACGATAGTGCCGATAATCACGTTTGGCGGCTGCGCGCCCGCAAGCGGCGCCAGACCCATCCAGACCAGCTCTAACGTACCGCCGGTCAGGATCCCGGTATGCAGATCGCCCAGAATCAGGCCGACCAGTGGTCCGAGCACCACCGGACGGTGCATGTGTGTTAAGCCGTTAAACATATCCAGGCCGGCGATAAAGGCAAGAAGCCCTAGCGCGAATGCCTGCAACAGACTGATTTCCATTGTGAATCCCTCAAAGCAGTTTAAAGAGATCCAAAGCAGTCTCTGTTGGAACGCCCTGAACAAAGCATTCCACCCCGGCCGCTTTCAGGCCGTTAAACGCAGCGATATCGTCCGCGTCGACAGAGACCGTTTTGGCAATTTGCTGTTTGCCACTGGCGTAGTGCATGTTTCCGACATTGATGCGGGTGATGGGTACGCCACCTTCAACCAGCTTCAGAAAATCGGCGGGTGATTTGCAGACCAGCAGAATTTTCTGGCGGTCAGCGGCGCGGTGAATGTTGTCGATCACTTTTTGCAGCGACCAGAAACGCACGGCGATCCCTTCCGCGAGCACCATTTCCATCAGGTTTTGTTGAACCGGATCGTCTGCAACCTCGTCATTTGCCACCAGCACCAGGTTTGCCCCCGCAAACCCTACCCACTGCACGCCCACCTGTCCGTGGATCAGGCGTTCATCAATGCGGCATAAGACAATGTTTGGCATAGCGTTTTCCTCTTTTTAATTATGCGTGTGGAGTCGTTACGCCTTCGCAGGCGGCATGGTACTGCTGGAGTATGTCCTGAATGTGGTCAATGATGAGTTCCCGTGGCGTTGACTTGAGAGCGCCCTCGCGAACTTTGCTGTACTGCAGCGGCAGATACTGGCTGATAAGCGGCAGCGGAATGGGGTCGTCTGCCAGGTTGCGCACCAGTCGTTCAAAGGCGTCGTCAATCTGGCTGTCCGGCCAGTAATAGCGCACGCGGTCGGAGTAGCTGTAGCCGCGCGCCAGACGCCGCGCATTGCCGTCGCCGTGGTAATGGCTTTGCCAGTATTCCGGACGATCGAGCATCACGTTTTCCAGAACATGACGCAGGCCCGAGCTGGCTTTCGCTGGCAGCAGTTCTTCTTCAATGGCGGCCAGTGAGAACAGCGCTTCGCGCAGGGCAAAGGTCAGGGCAGGGCCAACTTTTAAAATAGCGAAGTGATCGTTCACCAGCTGACGCAGCGCCTGCGGCGTCTGGTAATCGGTGGAGTGCGCTTCAAACACCAGCGTGTCGTACTCTTCGACCATTTCACTCAGCGCGACGGCTTTTTGCGGCTGGTAGTCACAGACGTGCGCGTGGTCGAACTCCACGCCAGGCTGGACCACCAGGCCAATGATGCGCGGCCAGATGTCGTTTAAGCCTTCCTTTTCGAACGCGTGGCGGTGGGCTTCAAGGGTGGCGCGTGCCGCCTCTGGCGTGGTGACGTCAAGTTCGGTGAGCGTGTCGTGTGCGCCACCCGGGACCGGCACTTCCGTGCCAATAACGTAGACCAGATCGGCGACGCCAAATTGCTCGCAGCAGGTCGCTTCGGCAACTTTAGCCAGACGCGCGGCGCGCCCGGCGACGATCGCATCGGTCAAGGGGACCGGATCGTCCTCGCAGGACATGCTGCAGTCGAGATGGATCTTCTTGAACCCGGCTGCCACGTAGCTTTTGATCAGATCGTCGGCGTTCGCCATCGCCTGCAGAGCGGGCAAGTTTTGCCAGCGGTTAGGCCCTAAATGATCGCCGCCGAGGATCAGCTGTGATGTCGGGAAACCAAGCGATTGCGCCAGCTTACAGACGAACCCGTGAAAATCGGCGGGGGTCATGCCGGTATAGCCACCAAACTGATCCACCTGGTTTGAGGTGGCTTCAATCAGCAGTGGCGTTTGGCGTGAATGGGCGTAACGAATGGCAGCTTCAAGCACCAGTGGATGTGCGGAACAGACGGCATAAATCCCGTTTGCATTCCCCCGTTTATGTTGCTCCACCATTTCTGTCAGATGTTTCACTTTCCTCTCCATTTCGGATGGTAATGATATTTATCTTTCGTTTTGTTTCATTTAATCCTGCATTATGGTGGTGTAAAAATAAAACGAAAGATAATAGTTTTCCGATCTGTTTCACAAAAGAAACATAATGAAAGGTTTCAGCTGTGGTCAGGCTTGCGTATGTCTGCCAGACAGCACTTGCATTCGCCAAAAAGAAAGGCGTTAATAGACAAAACGAAATGAAACGAAAGTTTATTGATTAAGGATCTCGTATGAGCAGCAGCGATTCATCCGCAGAGAAGCGCATCACCGGTACCAGTGAAAGGCGAGAGCAGATCATTCAGCGGTTGCGGGCGCAGGGAAGCGTGCAGGTTAACGATCTTTCACATCTCTACGGCGTGTCGACGGTAACGATCCGTAACGATCTGGCGTTTCTGGAAAAGCAGGGGATAGCCGTTCGCGCCTACGGCGGGGCGCTGATCTGCGAAGGGAATGCGCCTGGCGTCGAGCCTTCCGTTGAGGATAAAAGCTCACTCAATACGGCGGTCAAACGCAGCATTGCCCAGGCCGCCGCCGCGCTGGTGAAGCCGGGGCACCGCATTATTCTGGATTCCGGCACCACGACCTTTGAAATTGCCCGTATGCTACGCCAGCACACGGATGTCATTGCTATGACCAACGGAATGAACGTGGCGAATGCATTGCTGGAAGCGGAAGGGGTAGAGCTGCTGATGACCGGCGGGCACTTGCGGCGTCAGTCGCAGTCTTTCTACGGCGACCAGGCGGAGCAGTCCTTGCAGAATTATCATTTTGATCTGCTGTTCCTGGGCGTCGACGCCATCGATCTCGATCGCGGTGTAAGCACGCACAATGAAGATGAAGCCCGCCTGAACCGCAAAATGTGCGAAGTGGCGGAGCGCATTATTGTGGTGACAGACTCCAGTAAATTTAACCGCTCAAGTCTGCATAAAATCATTGATACGCAGCGGATCGATATGATTATTGTCGACGAAGGTATTCCGGCAGAAAGTCTGGAAGGGTTACGGAAAAGCGGGATAGATGTGGTGTTGGTTTAAGTTTTTTACCCTCTCCCCTATGGGGAGAGGGCAGGGTGAGGGGCCATCACGTCACCGGTGCCGGGTTAAACACCGCCAGCTGATTATGCAATCCCCATTGATCGGAGAACGTTTTCTTCCGCCCGCTCGCCACGTCCAGAATGAAGTGGAACAGCTTCCAGCCCACCTCTTCAATACTCTCTTCCCCGGTGGCGATGGTTCCCGCGTTAATATCCATTAAGTCGTACCAGCGGTTTGCCAACTCGGTGCGCGTCGCCATCTTAATCACTGGCACCGCCATCAGACCGTACGGCGTACCGCGCCCGGTGGTAAAGACCTGTACCGTAATACCGGACGCCACCTGCTGGGTGCCGCAAACAAAGTCGCTGGCAGGCGTAGCCGCATAAATCAGGCCGCGCTTCGTCGGGCGCTGGCCCGGAGAGAGCACTTCCACAATCGCGCTCTGGCCGGATTTCGCGATGGAACCGAGGGCTTTTTCCACCACGTTTGCCAGGCCACCTTTCTTGTTGCCCGGAGACGGGTTGGCGCTGCGGTCAGTTTTGCCCATATCAAGATAGTTATCGTACCAGGCCATCTCTTCCAGCAGGCGTTTGCCCACCTCTTCGTTGACGGCGCGCGGCGTCAGCAGATGGATGGCGTCACGTACTTCGGTTACCTCGGAGAACATCACCGTGGCGCCGCAGCGAACCAGCAGATCGGACGCATAGCCCACTGCCGGGTTGGCGGTCACGCCGGAAAACGCATCGCTGCCGCCGCACTGGGTGCCCACCACCAGTTCTGACGCCGGGCACGTTTCGCGCTGGCGCCGGTTGAGTTTGTCCAGATGACGCTCTGCTACCTGCAAAATATCGTCAACCATTGAGCGGAAACCAACGTGGCGTTCGTCCTGCAGGCGCACAATGCTGGCCTCATCCGCCGGAATCGCTTTCACATCCTCGGTGCCCTGCAGCAGGCGTTCAGGTTGCAGTTTTTCACAGCCGAGACCAATCACCATTACCTCGCCGCCAAAGTTCGGGTTCAGGGCGATATTGTGGATGGTTCGGATCGGCACAACCGCCGCTGGCGCGTTGATTGCCACGCCGCAGCCGTACAAGTGGTTAAGACCGACCACGCCGTCAACGTTGGGATATTTCGGCAGCAGATCGCGCTCAATAATCTTCACCACGTAATCCACCACGCCCGCCACGCAGTGCACGCTGGTGGTAATGCCGAGCAGGTTTTTGGTTCCCACGCTGCCGTCCGCGTTACGGTAACCCTCGAAGGTATAGCCCTCCAGCGGCGTTAGCGGTTCAGGAACGCGGGTAGCAAGCGGAAGCGTATTCAGCGGCGGTGCTTCTGGCAACGTCACCAGCGACTCTTCAATCCAGCTCCCCTGCGGGATAGCGCGCACCGCATAGCCGATGACTTCGCCGTAACGTACGATTTCACCGTGGGCGGGAATATCGACCAGCGCGACCTTGTGTCCCTGCGGAATATGCTCAATCAGCTCCAGCCCATCCGGGAAGCGGGTGCCCGCTTTTAAACCATTGTCGTTGACAATAATCGCCACGTTATCCGTATCGTGAACTTTTATATAAAACGCCGTCGGCGATGCCTCTCTAATTGCAATATCGGCCATTATTCACTCTTCTCCGGCAAAGTGTCAGCTATGAAATATAACCCGTTGGATAATTAATTTCTTAACGCAGAAATAAAGCATGTCAGGAGAGGAAACGTGAAAATGTGATCGCGATCGTTTCAGGCGGACTAATCCTTGATTCTGTGCATTAGCGCCCACGGCTTTGTGCATATGCTCAAAATAGCGTTGAGATGCAGCGTGATACTTGAGCATCAGAACAATGCGCTGCCGTGTAGAGCCGATTATACTGAATGACGATTTTATAACGCCAACATTCAGTCAGAGAAATAAATATAAAGAATCTGTTCTGGAATAAATAATACTGGCTAAAACTGCGGAATTAAAAAGGGTTAAGTGATGAATAACGATATCTTCCCGAATACGTTTAAAGCCGCCCTCGCGGCGCACCAGATTCAGATTGGCTGTTGGTCGGCGCTGGCAAACCCCATCAGCACCGAAGTGCTGGGCCTGGCCGGGTTCGACTGGCTGGTGCTGGACGGCGAACATGCGCCGAACGACATCAGCACCTTTATTCCGCAGCTGATGGCGCTGAAAGGCAGCCCCAGCGCCCCGGTAGTGCGTGTACCAACTAACGAGCCGGTGATTATCAAACGTCTGCTGGATATCGGTTTCTACAATTTCCTGATCCCGTTTGTGGAAACGGAAGAGCAGGCGGCGCTGGCCGTGGCCTCAACGCGCTATCCGCCAGAAGGGATCCGCGGCGTCTCCGTATCGCACCGCGCCAACATGTTTGGCACCGTGCCGGACTACTTCGCCCAGTCGAATAACAACATCACCATTCTGGTCCAAATCGAGAGCCAGCAGGGCGTCGATAACGTCGACGCGATTGCAGCCACAAACGGTGTGGACGGTATCTTCGTCGGCCCAAGCGATTTGGCTGCCGCGTTTGGCCATCTGGGCAACGCCAGCCACCCTGACGTGCAGCGTGCGATCCAGCACATCTTTGCCCGCGCCAAAGCGCACGGCAAACCGTGCGGCATTCTGGCACCGGTTGAAGCCGATGCCCGGCGCTATCTGGAGTGGGGGGCCACCTTCGTTGCCGTCGGCAGCGACCTCGGCGTATTCCGCTCAGCCACGCAGAAATTAGCGGACGCTTTTAAAAAATAACCATCATTGAGGAAACAGATTATGACGCTGAAAGTGGGTTTTATTGGTCTTGGGATCATGGGTAAACCAATGAGTAAGAACCTGATTAAAGCGGGTTACTCACTGGTGGTATCCGATCACAATCCGCAGTCTGTGGCTGAAGTGATGGCGGCGGGCGCGGAATCAGCCAGTACCGCCAAAGCCATTGCTGAGCAGTGCGATGTCATCATCACCATGCTGCCAAACTCCCCGCACGTCAAAGAGGTCGCGCTGGGGGAGAACGGCATCATCGAGGGGGCGAAGCCGGGCCTGGTGCTGATTGATATGAGCTCTATCGCACCGCTTGCGAGCCGTGAAATCAGCGAGGCGTTGAAGGCGAAGGGCGTAGAGATGCTGGATGCGCCCGTCAGCGGGGGCGAGCCGAAAGCCATCGACGGCACGCTGTCGGTGATGGTGGGCGGTGATAAAGCCGTGTTCGACAAATACTATGACCTGATGAAAGCGATGGCCGGCTCCGTGGTGCATACCGGAGACATTGGCGCGGGCAACGTCACCAAGCTGGCGAACCAGGTGATTGTGGCGCTGAACATTGCCGCCATGTCTGAAGCGCTGACGCTGGCAACCAAAGCGGGCGTTAATCCGGACCTGGTCTATCAGGCAATCCGTGGCGGTCTGGCGGGCAGTACGGTGCTGGATGCCAAAGCGCCGATGGTGATGGATCGTAACTTCAAACCCGGTTTCCGCATTGACCTGCACATCAAAGATCTGGCGAACGCGCTGGATACGTCTCACGGCGTAGGCGCGCAGCTGCCGCTGACCGCTGCGGTCATGGAGATGATGCAGGCGTTGCGTGCTGATGGCCTGGGCACGGCCGACCACAGCGCGATTGCGTGCTACTACGAAAAACTGGCGAAGGTGGAAGTGGCGCGTTAATCACGTCTTGTCCACACCTGAGGGTGACAGCGGCGCGCAAACCCTCTATACTGCGCGCCGAAGCTGACCAGACAGTCGCCGCTTCGTCGTCGTCCCTTTCGGGGGAGACGGGCGGAGGGGAGGAAAGTCCGGGCTCCACAGGGCAGGGTGCCAGGTAACGCCTGGGGGGGAAACCCACGACCAGTGCAACAGAGAGCAAACCGCCGATGGCCCGCGCAAGCGGGATCAGGTAAGGGTGAAAGGGTGCGGTAAGAGCGCACCGCGCGGCTGGTAACAGTCCGTGGCACGGTAAACTCCACCCGGAGCAAGGCCAAATAGGGGTTCACATGGTACGGCCCGTACTGAACCCGGGTAGGCTGCTTGAGCCAGTGAGCGATTGCTGGCCTAGATGAATGACTGTCCACGACAGAACCCGGCTTATCGGTCAGCTTCAACTTCTTCTAAAACAATACGTTGGTGTGTCTCAGGCTTACTAAGGCAAAACTGTGACACAGACTGTGATACAAAAGAGACACACCAACGGCTGTTCCATCTCGAATGTCCTAAAGCGTGGCAACCGCTACAGCCTTCATTTCAGACTCCCGTCAGGCGGCCTTTTTCGTGCCTCTCTGGGCTGCGATTCAGCCAGCAGAGCAAGGTTTATATCTTCCCGTCTCTTTATGTTCATTTCTCTTGTAAAATCGTCCAGGCTGGAGCCAGCCCTACTATTGGATATCGTGCAGAAAATGAAGAAATTAGAACAAAAAGACATTGACGACTATTTACTCAGCATTCAGGTCGCCTTCTATACTGCAGCAAAAAAATCCCCTCAAAAGCCCGTAGTATCTTGCGAAAGTCAGGTTCACTGGCTGATGAAAAACGTAATGTGTTTGAGTTCGGGCAATTACTTGATTTCACCTTTAAACAAGACTCTGACCCGTTGTCGTCAGATTCAGTCATCAGGGATCTTAGTAGCCAGTTTGACCTTGCAGGGATGGAGGATGAGATCGATTATGTTGCCTCAGAGTATGGTCTCCTTTAGAAGCATTACTGCGATGCACATACAGCCTTTATAGATCAGCGACATTCAGATTATCAACGGTCTCATGATGGACATTGCAGCCCATTACGCACACGAGGACTACACCAAGCCCCGCCAGCGTCAGGCACAAGGCATTGCTAAAGCCAAGGCTGAAAACAAGTACAAAGGCAGACCAGCGGATACAGGCCTGCGCCGCAAGATCGAGACGTACCTCACTAAAGGGGGGAATACATATGCAGAGATCGCCAAACTGTGTGATTGTTTCGTTGGCATGGTCGCCAAGGTGAAGAAGATCCTCGAAACCGCCTGATACCCCACAACCATATCCTCACCAGCCCGGCCTGATATTTTAATATTTCCAGGACGGGCTTTATGCTTCAGAAAACCCAGGCTTGACCGTGCTCCCGTTGATATTTTCACCTCTGTGTACAAAGTGGGGGAATTTCTGGATTCCTCGCGGCGAGGGGATGGGTAAAATTCGGGGGATTGCTCCCCCTGCTCGATCAACTACTCAAGCAAACCACTCAACAGTGCCAACGTCACGTAAATATGATTGTCGTCGCACTCTTCAATGGTGATGGGCATATCAATGCCATTACTCAACACCGCTTTCGCTCGATAGTTTTTGTCTGAAACCTTCTTCACGTCCTCCACAACCAGACACTTCACCTCACTCCCCTTGCCTTTGAATATTGGTACTTTGTGGCTTGATGGTGGCCTTTAACGCCAGCGCCGGGCGCGTGACCATGAGCAACCCGGACCAGACAACTACGGCGAGCGGGCAGACCTTATGCGTGTACAGCAACAGTAATTAAACATTTACCTACGTCACCAGATCGAAACATTGCCCATACAGCAAAACCTTTGATACTTCACAGGCTGAATGAAATTACAGGAAGTATTTGCCTGGTGGATTATTTAAAACACAGTTTCATTTTTAAGAAAAACCACTTCCGACGCATGGATGTTATTTGTACAATGTATGTGAACATAGACAAATTCACAGCAAGCAGAGGGACTTATGCAGCAGTATACCAACGAACTTACTCCAGAGATTCTGGCTTCTTTTGATAAACCAGCTTTCAGTAATGAGCAACTTTTCGGAATGACTGAGGAATGGCTGGAGTTCCTTGCTAAACAGCAGGCTAACTTGAAACAGCATCCTGTTATTGAGATCTACCGCATCGCGGTTGAAGGAAGTCTGACTCGTGACGGCAGCATACTCAAAACCGCAACTGCTACTACGGAAATAGAGATCAGCAACGGTCAAAAACTGCGAGTAGCTCAAACTCTGGATACTGTTGTTTATCCCGATGGTACAGAAGCGGCAATAATCAGTGGCGCAGGAGAAGCTGGGCATAATGGTAGTGGTCAAAGCGTTGCGCTTGTTGACAGTCGCCTCAGCAATGGCGATGAAATAATAAGCACACCACAAGGTACGGCAATACTGGTGCTTCGCCGTGGCATCCCAGCTGCTAAAGGATTTCTTGTTGACCATTTCGAAGTAAAAAAAGTATCTGAAACTGAGCTTACTCATTGAGGGATCACTGATGGTTACGCAAAGAACGCTTGCAAAGCTGGGTAATAAAACGAGGTTCGGCCACATTGTTTCCGCCTCATCAACTATTTTTGATGAAGACCATAATCCATTGGTGAGGGCTGGTGATAAAGCATGGTGCGATGTTTGCAAAGGTGCTTTTGAAATCAATGCAACCTATACCGGACTCCTCGAAGATGGCCTTATCGCGGGTGATGGTGATCTGGTTTTATGCCACTGCAAAGATAACTTTGTGATCGCTATATCTGGTTTTTCAGGTGAACGTCATCCGGGAATGATGACCGCTAAACCAACAACCTTTGGATTAGCCCCAGAACAACAAACTCAGCAAGAGCCAGAACAACATGCCCAGACAGCTAAAAAGAAACGCACTGGTGTAGATGCTGGTTTTTGCGTAGTCCCTCGACAGTCGACAACCGAATCTTTCGAAAGCATCCTGTTTACTGGCGGTCAGCCAGAAGGAACCCGAGAACTTTACCGCTCATTGAATGGTGCTGGTAAGGAATACAAAGCGGGATCTATTCTGCTGGTTGTTGACCCTGATAATCAGAACAACGAACAGATCGGACACATGCAAGCTGCAAAACAGCGCATTGATACTGCGTTAGCGCCCCTCTCACACCAGCAGGCCAACTTTCTTTTCAAACACAAAGACACCATTGAGATGTTTGCAACCGCTGCCACTACTGCAAACGACGCTGCTGGAAATGTGGGAAGAGCGACGGAAGCAGCGAAGGGATATTTCGAACGAGTCGAAAAAATTCTTGTCGAGATCGAGAAGACATACAAACATCAGTACATCACCAGCGGTTCACTGATCGGCGAGCAATTTTTTGTTGAGCGCCGCCGCTTGTTTGGTCAACTTGATAGCGTTCTTAAGATGTTCATGAAGCATCGCTTCATGTTCAAAGAGTACGCCGATCTGAAAAGTGCTCTTGGCCTCTCCAGCCGTTCAATCACGCACCGCTGGAACGAAACAGGCGTTAGCGATATTGACGGTTACGCGACCCATATCGAAAAGCTGGTGAAATACGTCAAATGGATGGAAACCGCCGGGAAGATCGGTATCGGCCTTTCCGCCTTTGACACTGCAGCGAAGATCACCGAAGCCTGCGCCGTAGGGCGGGATTGTGTCAAAACTTCTTTTACCTCCATTGGGGAGTTTGCAGGTAGCTTAGCTGGGGGGGCTTTAGCAAGTAGAATTCTCCAGGGAAGTGCAGCAAGTTCAATCTGCGCACTAGTGCTGGGTGCTGCAACCATTGAGGCCGCTGGTGCTGGAGCGCTACTTTGCACGATTGGGGTTAGCGGGGGCATAGCATACGGAACTGATAAAGCTCTAAGCGAGTTGTCTGGGGCTACTGGCGAGTTCATTGGGGAAAAATTGGGCCTTTATGAGGTAACCAGCGATGATTGATATAAAAATGATTTTTATAATAACTATGCTTATAGGCTTTTTATTCTTGGCAGCCAGCGTCATAGCCTCACTTCTGAACAAGAAGAGATTTAAGGAGGTCTGCCAGCTATATAAAGAGAAGTTCGGCAGCCTTCCCGATGCGGTATTACTGTTCGAGAACGTTAATTCACTTTACTTCAAGGGCGCATACGGCATAAAAACGCAGTTCATAATCATGCCGCTATTGTGGAATAAAAGTTCAATATTGACCAAAAATGATGACAAAGACTTCATTCGGGGATTACCAAAACGGATTATCAGGCCATTCTATATAGAGGCCTTCCTTGGCGTGGTTAGTATAGTATTTTTTGTCATTGCAGGGCTTTTGATGCTGGCAATAAAATACGGTTGGGCGTGAAAGGCTCGTCTCTTAGCTGGCTCGACTCTGTAACATAAACTGAGATACAACCTACGATTTAAGACAACGCCAGCGCTGCAGATACCGACGTAAGGTTGAACGAAGCCGCTTATCGGTCAGCTTCAACTTTTTTAAAGCAATCGTTGGTGTGTCTCTGGTGGTGAAATGAGATACATCAACGGTTGCAATAACTCTTATATTGCCTCCTGCAACACCATAAATAATTTCTCTTCTTCTGATCATAAAAACCTTTACGGTTCAGGCTCAATAATAAGAGCTTTATTAATTCATTGTCTGAATAAGAACACAGTAATATTCTCATGGTGAATAATTCGAAATGCCATTTTATTTTAACAACAATACATTTCGAACAATGTGGTTTATTTGTAAAATGAGAACAGGGGATAAATAGAACGACAGCAAGTAAAGGGACTTATAATGGGAGTCAAGGGCAATTATCTTTTCAGGGGTGATAAAACCGCCTGTGGCGGTGTAATCATAGATGGATGTCCTGACCATCAGCATTTTGGGAAAGACATGGTCTGCGAAGGTCACAGAGCAACCTGTGGCAAGCATGAAGGGCTATACCGTATTGCGGGAGGGATTAGCGACATTATCCACGGTAAGAGAATTGCTGGAACGCTGCACAGCCGAAGTTCTTGCCCATGTAGATCTCGCCTTGTCCCCTCAAACTTCTATGATAGTTACGAGCTTGATAATGAAGTGATTCCAACCAGTATTGGTTCACGGGAGATTGCCGGTCTTCCTGAACAGCCCGAACCCGTTCAGCACGCACAATCTACAAAAAAAGATCCAAAATCTGATAAACCCAAAGGTATCGACGCAGGTTTTACCATTATCCCGTTTGGCGGTACAACAGAAGCCTGGAAACGTCTGTTATTCACAGAGAACCCACCTGCAGGTGTAAAAGAACTCTTTGCCACGTTGAACGGCCCGGATGAAAGATACAAAGCCGGTTCTATTATGCTGGTAGTTGATCCTGATAAACAGGACGACGAACAGATCGCCCACATGCAGGCCGCGAAAGCGCGAATTGATGCAGAGTTAGCTCCTCTCTCCATTCAGCAAGCCAACTTTCTCTACAAACACAAAGACACCATTGAGATGTTCGCTGCTGCTGCCAGTACGGCGAGCGATGCTTATGGATTTTCGGGTCAAGCCATTGAAGCCGCTGAGGAATATTTCGAACAGGTAGAAAAGATCCTCGTCGAAATTGAGAAAACGTACAAGAACCAGTACATCACCAGTGGTACTTTGATCGGCGAGCAATTTTTTGTTGAGCGCAGCCGCTTGTTTGGTCAACTTGAAAGCGTTCTTAAGATGTTCATGAAACATCGCTTCATGTTCAACGAGTACGCCGATCTGAAAAGTGCTCTTGGCCTCTCTAGCCGTTCAATCACGCACCGCTGGAACGAAACAGGCGTTTGCGATATTGAAGGTTACGCAACCCATATCGAGAAGCTGGCGAAGTACGTTAAGTGGATGGAAACAGCCGGGAAGATCGGTATTGGTCTGTCCGCTTTGGATACCGCAGCGAAGATCACGGAAGCCTGTACCGTGGGGCGAGATTGTGCGAAAACCTCTTTTACCTCTATTGGTGAGTTTTCCGGTAGCCTGATCGGCAGTGCGATAGCTGGAAAAATTGCGGGTACAGCCGCAGCAAATACCGTCTGTGCGATAGTGCTTGGCGCTGCAACCATAGAAGCCGCAGGTGCCGGAGCATTACTTTGTACGCTTGGGGTAAATGGCGCTATTGCATATGGGAGCGATAAAGCCACATCCGCGTTCGGTGGCTTCGTTGGTGAATCGCTATATGAGGTTACAAGCAATGACTATTGATGACCTACTTAGCGCCAAGGCAACAGTAATTATTGGTGCACTTGCTTTCGGCTTCGGTATAGCCAGCATCATAGCCTCAGTTCTGAACAGGGATAGATTTAAAGAGATCTGCATTCTGTACAAAGAAAGATACGGTAGTTTGCCTGATGCTGTATTGCTGTTCGAGAACGTCAACACGCTTTATGTCAAAGTGGCATACAGCACAAAAGTGAGTTTTATATACATGCCGCTGTTGTGGAATAAAAGCTCAATCCTGACCAAAAATGATGACAAGGACTTTATTCGTGGGCTACCAAAACGGCTTATTGGCCCATTCTACGCGGAGATATACCTAGCGGTTGTCAGTCTGTTGTTTTTTGTCGTTGGTGTGTTACAAATGTTAGCTATTAAGCATGGTTGGGTGTGAAAGGCGCGTCCATTGTAGAGCTTTACTCTGTCACACGGAGTGAGATACAGTCTGCGGCACAAGGCAACCCCAGCGCCGCATATGCCTGACGTATGGATGAACAAAGCCGCCTTATCGGTCAGCTTCAACTTCTTAAAGAACCCCGC
>NZ_JBSKJN010000019.1:0-65526 GCF_053709515.1 Enterobacter sp. UPMP701
ATGACAGATATAGAGGAGTATGTAGACTTCCAGCTCGAACTGGCAGGTGCAATACTGGGAGTCAATCCATCCAGTATAGGCGCACCTGAAGCCTCGTCTGATGCTCTGTCAGAAACTGGTTCTGCCGGGAATGAATATGATGAAGATGGCCCCGTCACCGACGCTGACAGGCAGCCTTATCTGGATCTGGAGGTGGAGCATAATGATTTATTTAACGACAATTACATTATTAATGTGCCAGATTCGGAGGATTTGACGCTGAAAAACGTCATTGACGTTGACCTGGATGAAATGCGGGTCATTAATGCCTCTCAGACAGGAATGTACCTCGGTACGATGGGGTTAGGTCCGTGTATTGCAATTGGTGGAATAGGGCATACTCAGGATAAGCAGATAATACTGGGGTTAATGCACTTTACAGGCCTTGAGGAACCCGATGTCGTCATGAGTGCCCTTGATGATGCGATGAGAGAAGCGGGGGCAGAACATACTGGATATATTATGGTTGGCGGAAACATAGCGCCCGGCGGGGAAGATAACGGCAGCCTGATTGCAGAGAGAAGTTTATTAAGCTTACGGGAGACGTACGATATCCGCAGCGTCCGCTTGCATACTTCTGAGGGAGAGCTTGATCCCATAACAGGAGAAAGTACAGCAGTAGATGCCGTACTAACTACAACGCATATGCTATTCAGGAAAGCAGCACTCTATTAATAGTGATATGGATACCGATGTCATGGACAGCCTGTTTTCGGAGCAGGTGGCAGTGTGGCCGCTTCAGAATCAGACTGTTCACGGGATCGTTCAGCGGTCAGCAGGTAATCCGAAACAAATCGCTGCCATGGCTGAGGCCGCCCGTAATAATATCCCTGCAGCAAATGAACGCCTTTTTTACGCAGAAGACGCGCCTGCTCCTCCGTTTCAACACCTTCAGCAACCAGCTGAAGGCTGAGGCGCTGGCTCAGATCCACAATGTTGTCTATCACATTGTCCGAAGGCGCATGCTGAACCATTCTGGAAATGAAAGAGCGATCAATTTTGAGCGTATCAACCCGGAACGCCTGCAGATAACTCAGGCTGGAATGTCCGGTTCCAAAATCATCAATGGCTATAATGACACCTGCCATCTGTAAATCAGCAATCTGAGCCAGGGTCTGGGTATTCAGCTGCAGGGGCTCTCTCTCCGTTAATTCCAGAACCAGCGTAATGGCACGATGGGACAATGACTGAAGGAATGACCGGCAATGGGCTGAAAATGCAGGATCGGTAATGTGCTGAGGGCTGACATTGATCCCGATATGAAACCCTTCTGGCAATAAGACTCCAGCCGACTGAAGTGTCCTCGCCACATCCTGCATCAGACCCGTCGTAACAGGAACAATCATTCCTGAGGACTCGGCCTGGGGGATAAAGCAGTCGGGGAAAATGATACCGTCCCGGGGGTGATGCCAGCGAATCAGTACCTCAGCACCGATGCATCGTTCAGTATCAGATTCAAAAATTGGTTGAAAATAAGGGATAAACTCATGCCTTTCCAGTGCTCGTTGTATCTCATCCCGTAAAGAATGCGGGCGAGTCGATAACCACTTCGTCAGTAATGCCACACCGCATGACAACAGAAAAAGACAAATCAGCATTCTTATGTTCAGACGCAAGAATTCATGCCAGAATTTTTCTGTGGGATAGCTGCTCTGGACGGAAACCGGGTAGTGCCCGGAAGGCCATATCAGGGAGAAACGTTCAGAACGAGGAACGAAATGAGTCAGCAATTTTCCTTCTCTGCTGAGAGCCGTCCCACCGACAATCAACAGAAGGTCAATATCTTTATCCTGTAAGGTCATCGCCCGAACCAGATATTGTGCATCAACACCGACAAGTGCACTTGTCGTATTCCCGTTTTGGCGCAACACCAGAAGCGGGCGATGGGTATTGAGAGTGTTGCCCTCCATAAGCAATAACCGCTGTGAGACATACTCAGAGGATATATCGGGGAAGTTCACGTCGCCATACAGAGTAGAACAGAAAATCGTTCCGTTACGCACCAGGCTTACCGAACGAACATAGAGTCCCAGGGCTACGAACTGGCGAAGCGTGTTGACGTTACTGGCACAATGCAGCGGCTGGATCTGCAGGGACTGGAGTGCGACCGTACTGGCAGAGTGCAGAATTTCTTCCAGTGTTCCCATAGCCTGCTTTGTGGTCGACAGGATTCTGTTATTAAGGGATAAGACGAAATCGTAGTACATCGTTCCGGCGCCAGCAAAGAAAATACCGGCACCAACAAGGATGGAAAAGAAATACTGGCGTCCTGTTCTTAAAGACATAGATACCCTGAATAGCCTGTGAGAGGCAATGACATGATTTATCTTTACTGCGGGTCAGTATAGCAGCGCAGGCTATCCGGATCCTGCTCTGCTAATGACGGCGCCATTTCAGCAGGACACGCAGTTATTTTGCGGTAATCCAGGACTGGGAGACGGCTGGCGAGTCCACCATGACGTAGTCAGCTCCCAGACGAACAGCTTCCTCATAGTCCTCACGGGTATTTATTCCAATAAGCATGACCCTGGCGTCACCGCCCTGTTTAATACAGTCCATCGCTTCCTGGTCCCAGACCAGTTGTGAATGTGAACGCCCTTCACCGAGCGTGAACTTTTCGATGACTTCAACATTTCGGCGAAGCTCAAATGCGTGCAAAACAGGCTGAGGTTGTAAACGACGTTCTTCGCTCTCGATCTGGCAGGTATGTGTCATTGTCACCAGGGCCAGCGCTCCCCGGGTAGTATCCCGGCTGTTGAATCGGGCAAGCTCAGGTGGTAGTGCCTCGAGAAACTTTTTTTCGGTTGAATAAAATACCACGCGTTTCTGGTCGTTTGCGTCAAGAATGACCTGTTTCAGTGCCGTGGCCATATCCCGGGGATCTGCATCCGGTGATTTAATATCAATAAAAAATGTTTGTCCCGGGAAGAGACGCAATGCCTGAGAAAGGGTCGGAATGGTTAGCCCCTTGTTGCGATAAGGAAAATCACCCTTTGGACCAGCAAACTGATATCCGGCATCCAGGCGGGTCAGTTCCTTGTGCGTGTATTGTGAAATGCGCCCTTTACCATCGGTCAAGGCCTGCAAATCTGACGGTCGGTACAATACAGGGATCATATCTTTAGAGAGCTGGACTGAGATCCAGATAGTATTGGTGACATTAGTAGCCAGGGATATTGCGGTCAGCGTATTTTCAGGGGCATCCGCGGTACCGGCGCGATGGGCAACAATTTCTGGAGCCGCTTTCACTGCAGGAAGCTGTAATAAGAATATTGTCAACCCGAAAATTAAGTTTTTTGTTTTTGCATTCATTTATTGTCATCCATAATAGTTGCCCCCTTCCCGCGGGGTGATCTGGGTTTATGCACGTATGAAAGGAAGTCATGTGATATTACAGCGCATTAACGCTCGTTTTCGTCTTAAAAAAACCTCCCCTGTAAAATAATTTTTAGATAACATCGGTTAGTATGTCTGTTAGTGAGTGAGTTGAAACTACTTGCCTTTAATTTTCTCAAGGCCGTATTCTTATAGCCACTCACCGTGTTGGTACTTAGCATAAGCGTTTCAGCGATAACATTGACTGTGTCACCATTAAGTAAATGACCCAGCACCTGCTTTTCCCGCTGTAGCAACTTTGGCGAGTATGGTACAGCCCCATATTTCCCTTTAGCGAGGTACTCCTCGATTTCAGTTAATGGCGCATCAGCGGGCATGATTTCCAGATTAATATCTCCAAGATCTATCAGTGCTTGCAGCAGTAGCGAACCGGCTCCATCCAGAAATACCGACACCCTGACATCACAGGATCGTCTGAGGAAAACAGAACGAATAAATTTCCATAAAGAGGGTATGGACTGGTAACCACCCGGAGGGCTGATGATCACCCACTGCACGTGGCTGTAATCCTGGTGTACGTAAAAATCTTGCGCCTGTTCGATACAGGTAAGCGGGAACTGTAAATTCAGCAACTCCACTAATCCTGCCCTGGTATAGTTACAGGGCGAGATGATAAGAATTTTCATTGGCGAAAAGTTATTAGCAACTCCAGATTCGATCATATTCAGGCTTCTTTATGCAGGAGAACAGATGGAGTACTTACCACAACAGTTTCCGTATTAAATAATATGTGCTTCAACAGCGTAACAAGTTATTGCAACATGAAAGACATCAGTGAAAAGAGTAGAATAGCGGGTTTCATCAATCATATATCTATGCTTTACCTGTTTCCTCCATATACAATCATTATTAACGATTGAGAATCAAATTAAAATGTCTTAAATCTTAATTTTTCATATAAATCAGTGTGTTAATGCAATCTTTAAAGGTGATGCTATTTTGAGCAGTGTACTTCAATAGCGCACCTTCGTCAGATTAAAACTATTAAATATTGCTCCTGTTTACGGTTCCCCCCCCTTGAGACATGCCCGCGATGGCAAAAAACTTCGTCTGCTGTGAACGGGGCTGAATGAACCTGTTATCCATGACGAACACATATTCATTGTTCTGACAAACATCAGGAGTATCTGCAAAGCACTTCTGTTTATGCCTGGTTATTCCCGGATTGCGGTATTAATTTTGTAACAGCCGGTGTGTTATCAAAACGTAAGAGAACATGGGTACCTTCTTCTGAGCTGGATACCTCAACGGCATTGATAACCCGGCTTTTCTTATGAATTAGCTCTTTTATGATGGCACGGTTTGCTGCAGGTATAGAACAATAATAAAGAACACAGGACAAAATGACAGGTACGATTATCATAATTTTCAGGAACCCCGGCTTCAGAAAAGAGGTAAAGAAAGCAGCAGGTCCAGCCTGCGAAGGGGATAAGGATGGTGATCCTGCATCACTGGTAGTCTGTACTGAATGACGCTCATCTGGAATAAACCGGTAACCCTGCCGCAGAACGGTATGTATGGCCGCATCCAGACCGCAAAATCTCAGCGTACGCCGTAGCTTGCTAACCAGTTGTAATATATTGGTATCTGTCACACTATGATGTCGTTCAGGCCAGACCCGGGGAATGATTTCCTCGCGGGTAACGACATCTTCGGTGACTGATTTTTCAACCAGCAGTACAAGTAGCCTCTTCTCCTTCTCAGTGATGTTGTATGGTGTGGCGTTACAAAAAAGTATATTCGCCTCAGTATTTAATTGGATTTCACTGGTGATATTTAACATTTTACTAGGAATCTCCTTAGTCTGTGAAAATAGATATTTTTCATCATAAACTAAGTTTTGTAATAACCACAGCGATATTAATAATGATTCATGAATTGTAAGCGGGCATGGTGTGTGAATTTAGCCTAAATAAAATTAACTCCGTGTGATATAGGTATTGCGGGGGTAATAATAACGAGGGTTTAGACGCTAAAGCCTATCGCTGAGTCATCATCACAAAAGGCCGCGGTGATGTCTGCAGTAAATGTAATGATTCACAAGGTTATAAGATGAGGAAGGCATGAACTTCGCCCCTGTTCAAAAACCTTAAAATTTTCTAATTCAGGGAGATTCCGGCAGTCAAAATGTTTCAGGAGAGCTTTTTTAAAAAATCCCGGCGAGCCACGAGATGACGTTGATACAGGGTCAGGGGGGGTAGATGAACTTTCCCTGTTGGCCTTCTCATTAGCCCTTAGCCTGCGTCGGATAATGTGTCGACCATGCCACAAGAACGGCATGGCGTTTGTGTAATACGTAATTCCTTCTTTCGTGCAGATTCTGACCAAAATGACATCGCTTGATTATCAAATGTCAAAGTGTTACTGGCCTGACGACAGAGATCAGCAATCAGGATTACTCTCCACATCAATGGAGAGCTTGACCCATTATCACCTGGCAAGGGATAGCATAAGCTGGATACATCAGAAATTATCATAAATTTGTTTTGTGCTGCTGGGTAGGAAATAATTATCAAATGAGCAGGATATATAAGAGGGTAATAATGATGCTCAAAAAATAAATCCTGTATCTGACGAATTCTACATAAACACCAGAAAGGATCAGTTCAGGAAAACGTTAATTGTGTACAAGACATGATTTTCCGGATCATCGTCAAATGGCCGGATTGTTTCTGTGGGGTCTGGACCTCTGACTCTTCTGGCATGTAAGAATGCTATCCCGGAACTCAACAGTATCACGAAATGATGGATATAATCGGAAAGAAACTTATGCATACTACTTATCTGATCGGTTCCTTACTGGAAATTAATCATCAATCGAAGGCACTGATTCACCGTGGTAACAAAAATAAAGCTTCCTTACCTACCTCTGGTTGCTTTTGTTTGCAGGCTTTAGCTGAACGTAGTGGCAACACTCTTTCTCTTACAGAACTCATGGAGATTGGTTGGGGGCAGACCGGCGTTACAGTCACAGAAAACAGTATACGAGTTATGATTAACAAGATACGTAAAGCGATCACTTCTCTCGGCATGCAGCGCGATATCATCCTGTTAACCGTTCCTCGCAGCGGATATAAACTACTGGTAAATAATACACTACAACCAGGACTCTTGCCTGGTACAGGAAAAAATACCGATAAAGTTACGGCATCAATGGAATCAGCGACTTCAATGGCATCAATAGTAGTTGGCAGGGACAGGTTTAACTGGTCAGTCTTCTCCTCAGATATGCTCACGAGTAAGCTTAAGCATATATCCGGTCGAATGGTTGTGTTGGGTTGCAGCCTGCTGGTTATGATATCCATTGCTTGTACAAACTGGACTATAATGTCCAGCTTTAATTATAAAAATGGTATGCAAAATGATGAATGGTCTCTTCCATTACAAGAGACTGATACTAAAGCATCTCATTTATTCGCCGGATATTACCTCCCCCCTGTTGTCACGCTATTCAGATGGATAAGTGATAATTCTCCGCTCGATAAGTTGAAGAATAACGTCACAAACATAATATGCAGCGTATGGTAAAATGCTTTCGTATTGCCAGAATACTAGCCCGGACGGAACCCCTGGAGTGCCTCATTGACGAGAAAATATATCCCGGCCCAGTCGTCAACTCCGATGCTGAAAACAGAAAGGCTCCTGCAAAAGGAGGAAGTACGCTACAACATCCTTGCACTACAGCGTCATTGGGAGTGCCTTGCGATCCAATTGAAGGGGTTCCGATTGTTAATGCATCAATTTTGCAGGAAATCCGGTTGATTAACCTGAATCCGAACGTGATCATGATGGCGGAAAACTAGCCGCGTAAATCCTTAATACTGATAAGTAAAGTCGGGCGGGGTACGAAACCGTCACTATCATCACTCTGAACAGATATAGTGGCTGTTGACTTCAACTTAATGGGATAGCTCCAATCGGCTAAACGCCCCCGATTTCGCTCCGCATAACGGGACCTGGCGATACAGTTCATGCCGCTGACTACTACCTTTCCGACATGAGCTATCTGCAATATTGTGAACTGGTGCTAACTTAGAATACAATCGACTTTAATTCTCAGGTGCTTTTATGACCCGGACAACTATAAACATTGCTATTATAGAAGATGAACCTTTCAGTCGTCAGGCAATACAGAGCATTTTGAGCCGCTTTCCATACCACCCTACAGAGCCGGGGCGGTTGCTTTTCTGCAGCGAGTTGACCCTCAACATTACCGGAAGTGTCAGTAAATCGTCGGAGCTTCTGTCATTAATCAGGAGCGATACTAATATCGACGTTCTGCTGCTGGATTATTCACTTGTCGTTATGAATACCAATGAAGATGAAGGTGAAGACCTGATTCAGGAATATGATGGTGTGACTCTTATAAAACGCATACTTCACATACGTCCGGAACTGAAAATACTTGTTCATACAGCACATAAAAGTCTGATCATTGCCAGGAATGCGTGGAAATGCGGTGCCTGGGGATTTGTTCAAAAATGCGGAGACATGCAGGAACTCTTCTTTGCAATCGATCGTGTAAGTAAAGGGAAAAAATTTTTCCCGATTGAAGTAGCTGAACTGCCCGAACAAAGCACACAATATAGACTATCATCAAGAGAGACTGAGGTTCTGAGGCTTCTTCTTAACGGGCTTAATCAGAATGCGATTGCCGCTCATTTAAATATCAGTTTTAAAACAGTATCGAATGCTAAGATCAGGGCTTTCAGGAAACTAGGACTTAAGTCGAATGCGGAGTTTTTTCGGTATGCAAATGAAATTATCATTTAGCGTTATTATGATGATCGTATTCTTTTTTGGATCTGCTTCAGACTCGCTTTCAGCACAAAAAATCCAGTTCACGCCCGAAGAAATGGCTTACATAAAAAAACACCCGGTTATAAAATATGGGATATTCCCCAAGTTCTATCCAATAGAAACCATAAACGAACTTGGTGAACATATTGGATTAACAAGGGATTATATCAGCCTTATATGTGATGCGACAGGAATGCGTTTCGAACTGGTCCCCAGCATCAGCGGCAATGAATCGTTCAAAAACCTCAAAGAAGGGAAAGTTTCTCTTCTTACTTCCACCTCTGCATCATTTGCCGAACAGAATGGTCTTGCCCGCAGTGTTCCCGTTTATTCGACATGGCCCGTTACTGTCACCCGTAAAGCTACTCGACATGTCACAACCCCCGATGATATTCAGGAGGGTACGGTTTCAATTACGGATTATCTTTCTCTCATTCAATGGTTCACTGAAAAATACCCTCAGGTAGATTTCACAATAAGCTCTTCCCCGGAGAAAACAATAGATAACCTTATCCGCGGGAATTCTGTAGCTGCAGTGGTACTTTCTCCAACAGCTTTTTATTATATGAACATGGTTTATCCTGATCAGCTAAAAATCTCCCGTCCCAATACCGAAAAAATACCTCTGGTCATGAGTGCTAATCCAGAAGACAGGGTTTTGATTGAGATTATTAATAAAGTATTGAATTCTTTGACGCCAACACAGCATGGGAATCTTATAGAAAAATGGATTGTATCCGGTGACAACAAACCGGAAAACACGCGGTTCAATGCTGATATATACATATTACTGTCAGGTTTTTTATTGCTTCTTTTAATTCTTACTCTCTGTTTTCACTGGAAAACCAGGGAAAAATCACTAAGGCAACACACACAAAGAAATCTGGAGCTTTCAGTCATATCTCATGAACTCAGAACGCCACTGATCGGGATTTTGACTGCAACCGAGGGACTGCTCAGCAGCCCTTTATCTCTTAATCATAAAGACAGATTATTAAATATTATTAATGTCACGCGGGCAATGTTAGAAAACCTTGATCTGTCTCTGGATTATGCCAGAATCAGTTCCGGGGCGGTCAGACTCAATCCTCAGCCTCATTTACTGTCATATCTCTGCGATACCAGTATTAAATTATTCGTCGATTTTGCAGAAAATCACGGAACAACGCTCCAGGTGCGGTATCTTTCAGACAAAGCTTTTCAGCCACATCTTGTCGATGGAGTATTGCTCTCTCAGGCGATTAACAATGTCGTCAGCAATGCGATTAAGCACACCAGTGGAGGGCTTGTTTTAATGGAGTGTTCTCAGGTTCAGGTGGATGGCAAGTGTATGTTTTGCATTGAAATCATCGATACAGGAACCGGCATTCCCGAGAAGGCGCTCCGGCGTCTGGCGGAACCTTTTGTCCAGTTCGATGAGGATGCACCTGGGCCTCATGAGCGCCCTAAGGGGTCCGGGCTTGGCCTGTTTGTCTCAAAACAGAATATGCGGTTATTAGGAGGGCATCTTGTCCTTAACAGCAAACCGGGTATTGGTTCACGCGTTAAGCTTGTTTTTCCTGTCATTCCAGGACATTTACAGAATGAGAAATTTCTTCCAGCACATATCCAGCTCAAGCTGAACTGCACTGAGTCAGTTTCTGTCAGTGAACTAATATCCGTATTGGAAAACTGTCATATCTCATACCATATTGCAGAATGTCCTTCTACAACGAAACCGGAATATGACCCCACATTGTTAATTAGCTTTGAACGACAGAAGAAACAGTGGCTACTGTATAATAACAATAAGGAGTGCATCGCATTAAATTGCCCTCTGTATGCATCAGACGTCTTTAGCGCCGTGGTTGAATTATGTTGCCACCGTAGTGAGGCCGGTAGCTGTAGTGATGCCGGACCTTCAGTTGATGGTATCTGCGCTTTCCCGGTCATTTCTCGTCGCGTTCTTCTGATCGATGATGAGCCACTGCTGCTTGAGGTCCAGCAAGAACTCTTTACTGGTATGGGCTATGCCGTTGATGCAGTTTGTGAAGCTCAACAGGCATATCAATGCTGGCTACAGCATCGACATGAGATTATCATCACAGACTGTCGGCTAGATGAGAGCGATGGATTCGAACTGGTTCGCCATTTAAGAAAGCTGATGCAAAATACCTCTTCTGATGTGTTGATTATTGGTCAGTCTGCAGCACTAAGAGACGATGATACCCGGTTAGCCCGGGAGGTAGGCATGGATTTTCTGCTGCAGAAACCCATTGCACGTGAACAATGGCAGCAGCTGATTCATGATTATTTCTCTGATAAGGACCGTAAAATTGTCTGATACCTCTTTTTTTCAACGTTTTTATGTTGCCCTGGAAGCTTATCTGCAACAGGCAGAAACAGAAGTGAGAAACGGCAATCTGTCTGCTGCTCGTGAAATTGCGCATAAAATGCTGGGGTTGTGTCAACTTTTCGGGACATCGGAACAAACCGCACTGTGCGAGCAAGCAGAACATTCAAAGTCCTTACCAAATCTTAAAATCATTCTGAATGATTTAAGAAAAAAGCTTAGTAATAATAAAGCTGCCCGTCAGTAACCGCTGCACGTAGGAGGTCAGGGCAGATATTCGTAAGCAAAATTTCGAATATCCCATTCCATGTGATTTTCAGATAGTTTCTTCTCTCATCACTTGATCAAACATGCCACCGATGCTTTTCACCGAGAACGGTAGTGACTGACACCGTTATGATTTATGCGGTGCTGATCATTGCCGTTTAATAGTCTATATCACGGCCTTTCAATCCATTTGTGAGGTTCAGAGTTTATCCTTCTCATTTCTTTTCCATAACATCACCTCAGCTATGATATAAATCATACTGATTCTGCAGGAATCGTTATTTCCTAATGGAAGGATGATGTAAACATACATCCTGATGTTACACATTATGAAAACACACTATCGAATGGTAAGTTCAATTACCTTTCGTTCGTCATCTCATTATGTTTTACATTTGCGGGAATAAAACCCATGTAACTAACACCAACAAATAAGGATTCAAAATGCCATTCAGAGAACCTGGCGAGGCAAACATTATAACATGGCTAATTATAGGTGCCTTTTCAACATGGGGGGGATTAGTCAGATATATTATGGACACGCAAAACAAACAGACAAAATGGAGCTGGATGGGGATTATTTGCCAGCTGATCGTCTCAGGTTTTACCGGTCTGACTGGTGGCCTGCTAAGCTTTGAAACCGGAGCAAGCTCTTATATGACATTCATTGTTGCAGGGTTATTTGGCACGATGGGTAGTACAGCACTTAGTTATTTATGGCAACGTATTTTCCCGGGGAGAAATTTACCATGACCATTCACATGAATAAATTTACATTTAGTCGTATCAGCGAGCAAAATTTGCGGGGGATCCATCCCGAACTGAGCCGTGTTGTTTATCGTGCTTTACAACTTTCCGCCATCGACTTCAGAGTCATCGAAGGTGTTCGCTCAGCCGAGCGACAGCGACAGCTGGTGCGCAATGGAAGTAGCAAGACCCTTAACAGCAGACATCTGACCGGACATGCAGTCGATCTGGCACCCTGGGTACATCACACTATACCCTGGAATGAATGGCATTATTTTGAAACCGTTGCGGAAGCAATGAAAGCTGCGGCAAAAGAGTTTCAGGTTCCTCTGGTGTGGGGTGGGGACTGGAAAATGCGTGATGGCCCGCATTTTGAACTGAGCAGGGAGGCGTATCCGGTATGATAAAAAATGTTTTATATACAGGTTTAATTTCCCTGTTACTGGGTGCCATGCTTTGGGGTTATAAAACTAGCCACGCTCTTGTGAGTTTAACTGCAGAAAATCGTCGACTGGAAAATGAACTTTCAGCTTTGCGCGAAAATTCTCGCCGTCTTCATTCTCAGTCCTGGCAATTAATGGAGGATCTCTGGAATGTCAATATACAAAAGCGTGAAGAGGATAATCGCAGTGAAACTGTCCTTAAGGCGTTACGTGAAGCGCAACGTGACAATATCTGCGCTAATCAGCCTGTGCCTGATGCTGTTATCAGGATGCAGCAGGATGCCAGTACCGACTGAGCAAATGGTGGCGTCACCACCACCTCTGTTTTTACTGCAGCCCTGCGTATTACCTCCTTTCACCGTATCATACTGGGGGGACTATCCTCGGTATGTAGAACTTATGCGTGCGGCGATGAAGAAGTGTAATATGGAGAGAAGAGCATTTTTATCCTCTCCATCGATTGCGCCCTGGTTAGCACGGAATAAAGGGGAGGCGGCTGGTATTTTATTTAATCGTGCATATGATACTGCTGAATGATTTAAAGAGTATCACTCACCTCGCGCGTGGACTTTGATTTGCACTCAATCTTGCAATAAGCATACTGAATATTAGTTCAGCCCTCCGGACATATCCTTTCCTGTTCTTCATTTTATCAAAAGCAGGCTCGTAATCTTGTCCAGGGATGCTGTGCGGCTTGTTGCGCAAGGAAAAGCCTCCGGATCAGCGAGGATGAGAACGACCTGGCGTACCTGAACTGATACGTCTCCCCGCCCGGAGGCCGGCCGACCATGCCGGCCTCCTTTCTGCTTTCAGCCCCCCCGGCCCTGACGGTGACCGACAGCCACGGCCTCTCCGGCACCGTCCTGCACACCCGGGGCGTGGATAACGGCACCGCCGTCGCCCTGAACGACGCCGCCTGCTGAAGGAGGCGGACAGCCCGGATGTCGTGGCCGGCTGGCAGGGAGAGGATATACCGGCCTGGAACGGCCTGCTGGCTGACGGGGCACACACCACCCTGACCACCGCGGACGCCGCCGGGGCGGTGACGGGCACCACCGATGCGAAGGGCAACCGCCAGCGCATGGCGTACGACGTGGCGTGTGGTGTACCTGCCGGGGCTGGAGCTGCGCAGTACACGAAGCGGTAGCGCGGAAACGGAGCGCCTTCAGGTGATGACGGCGGGTGAGGCGGGGCGGGCGCAGGTGCGGGTATGAGGTAAAAACAACCCAAATGAGACAGAAAAACTGTCTCACCGGATTGACTTGTTTGGGTCTACCCATTTGGAAATAATAATTGAGGCCAAGTGAATCAGACAGAGACATTTATAAATAACAGGTATCTGTCAGACTTGATTTAGCTCATTAACCTTGATGTGACAGAGTATTTTTCAATCGCCCAAGCAACTTAGTGAAATTTGAATGTTTCTGGTCAACATGTGATAGCACCATAGCTTCAATATCAGCGTTGCTCCTTCCTTCTGAAGAAAGATGCCTGATCAGAGCGAGAGATTGTTCAGGATCATTTTTATCTACATCCATTCTCGAGAGAAAACTCGCAATTAACAACTCTGGCTTCACATGCGGAGTGGAATCCGAATCGAGAACTAAACCTGCGACTTCAAATATGTTAAAAGTTCCAATGTCGACAACTTCTTCATGTACAGGTGAATTAGAGAATAATTTTGTATCGACCTCATCCTGCTCGTCTTCATCAAAAGGGTCGATATTATGTGAAGTTTCGGTAACTATCATCTTATGTTTAATATGTAGAACCCCAGATTGCTCAGCAACAGACTCTATTCTTATCAAACTGGTGCCTACGCTTATGTGCTTATTTTCCAATAGTTTTATTTTGGTTTTATATTTACTTGTACTGATGGCTGTGCCATCACTATTTCCAATGTCAATATCAATATCTTTGGGTTCGCGATCTGCTCCGTACAACTTGGCAACTAAGCTTCCACCTAGCTTGGCATTTATCCCAAAATCGCGAAGATAATTGGTTAATGCCATACCTAGTATTGCTTTATGCTGTATTTGGGGAGACTTATTTTTCATTTGCTCTTCCAACTTCCCGAAACCTTTTAGTGAATCAGACTCTGGAGCGCACCCATCTATATCCCGCATTGTCATGGGATTATTCCTGCACATCCTGAACAGGTTCAGCCCGTCTACCGTACCCGCCGGGTCGGCGGAGAGCCAGCGTCCCGTCCAGGGCTGGTAATACCGGTACCCGTAGTAGTACAGCCCCGTTGCGTCACGCTCCTTGCCCGAGTAGCGGATGGTTTTATAATTCACTTCGGTCTGATTTCGCGCTGTCAGAACGGCTGTCCCGCCGTACGGATAATATTCCTCCATGCTGATCGTATTGCCGTCCCTGTCCAGTTCCAGACCGCTGCTGCCAGTGAGGTCATCGTAACTGTAACGCAGCTGGTCATTGCTGAGGTCAGCGGGCTTTCCCGCTGACCAGTGCAGCACCCGTACCTGCGCCCGTCCCGCCTCACCCACCGTAATCACCTGAAGGCTCTCCGTTTCTGTATTCCCTTTTTTCGTGCTGCGCAGCTCCAGCCCCGGCAGGTACACCAGACGCTGCGTCTGCACGATGCTCCCGATTTTTTGGACGCTGGCCTTCAGAATGCGCTGGCTGCCGCCGTCGTAGCGGTAGTTTTCGCCGTCATCCTGACCGCTGTCACGTACCAACGGCGTCACCTTCAGCAGCTCGTTACGCTGCGTCCAGGCCAGCGCCAGCCCCGGCTGCAGCTGTTTCTGCTGCCCGCCCGCCGTGAACAGCGCGTCCACTTCTGCCGGGGTTTCCGTCAGGGTGCTCAGCACGCCCCGGTTGCTCCGGTTGCTCACCGTGATGTTCGTGGTGTAATTATTACCTGTGGCAGGCGCGCTGTGGCGAATTTGCGTCAGGTTACCCGCGCCATCGTAGCTGTAGGTGCGGGTGTAGTTTATGTATGCGGAATCGTCTGCGGGAAGGGGGACGGTGGCTGAGGGGAGATTGCAGCCCTGTTGCCCGGCGTTTGCCATCTCGCGCCCGGTGGCGCGGACCAGCTGGTACAGGCTGTCGTAGACGTACGTGTTCTCCGGCACCACTTTCTGGTTGCGCCAGAAGCGGGTCTCTTCCGCGTCGTTACGGACGCTGAGCACGTTGCCCACCGGGTCGTACTCATAGCGCAGGTCCTGCAGCGCCCTGGCTCCTGAGGCGTGTCTGGCCGGACGTTCCGTTTTAATTCCGGTCAGGCGCTGCGTCCCGACTTCATACGTGTACGTGGTCACCACGCCGTTGCCGTGCACCTCGCGCAGCGTCTGTCCAGCGGCAGAATACGTCAGGGACCTGACGATAACTTGTTCCGTGCCGCCCTTCAGGTTCAGCCAACTGCCCGACAGCAGACCAGCCACGTCGTACGCCATCCGCTGCATATTACCCTTCGCGTCGGTGGTGGTCAGCACCTCCCCGGTGGCGTCGGCGGTAGTCAGGGTGGTAAACACCTCGTCACCCAGCAGCGCGTTCCAGGCGGTGGCATTCCCGCCCTGCCAGTCGGCCACGACGTCAGGGTTGTCCGCGTCCTTGTCCTTCAACAGGCGGCGGGTAACGGAGAGCGGCACGCTGGTCAGCGCGATGCTGTCCGTCCATACTAGCCCGGCCGTGTCGTAGTGGCTGACGCAGGCACCGGTCAGGTTCAGGCCCTGCTCTGCAGCCGAACTGCCGGCATACACGAAACGCTCCCTGATGCGGGCAGGCTCATCGTTCACCTGTTCCGTAATACATAACGGACGGCCGGGCAGGGTTGCGTCTTCATACTGCCAGGTGCGGGTCACCGCTTGGCTTTTGTCCTCCGTACCCTCACCGGCAGTGCGGATGTTGCTGACCGCGATATAGGGGCGGCCTGCGGCATCGTTCAGGTTGACAATGGTGCCGTTATCCACGCCCTGTGAACGCAGGACACTGCCGGCCAGGTCGGTCCGGTAGCTGAAGTTCGCTAGTCCGGCGTCGTGCAGGCGCGGGTCAGCGCTCTGCGTCAGAAAGCCGCGGGCATCGTACCGGTGGCGGGTAATGCGCTCAGTGGTTAACTCCGGGGTATCCGGGTGACAGTGATACGCGATATCGCGCACGGTCAGGCCGCGGTTGTCGAGGACCGTGACCATCGGGGTTTTGCTGTACAGTAATGTGTCCATGGTGTTCTCCTTTTATGTTATGCAGCCGGTCAGGCTGCAAAGAAAATCATACACCGATCAAGGTGGTTTCGCGTGGATGAGTATTTTAAGGACGGGATAGAGAAAGACCGCATGCATATAAATTCCATTTGCAGTTAACGTGGGCCGAAAATGGCGCTGATTGCGAGCCGTTACAGGTAAGTGCTAACTGCGCATCAGTTGATGCTCATCATAAGAAGCATGTATTTACAGAGGCGCAACCGGTTGGCGGACTGCGTAAATGACTTGAGGAAAAACACTCTTCGTGGTGGTTACGCCTGAATCGACGAAGCGTGTCATTGTCACCCCCGTCCGGAGGGGCTGGGGATCGTACGGGGAATGCCACGTAATTGTCGCAATTTCAAGCTCACATTAAGTGATGTTGATGCCGTATTACCTTTTCCAGCCGACAATCCACTACGCTCGGCTCACGATAACTGAAAATGAGTTTTGACCTGACGGTCTTCATTCGGTTGGTTCGCGAAGGGGAAAATTCTCTTAATTTTCATAATCTTCTTTACTATCAGAACGGTAATATTCGATAACAAGAGGGTTGTATTTAACATAAGATAGATTGCACGCACTAACTAATTGATTATATTATGATTTATTTCCAAACTGGTTATCTCCAGGGTTCATGCCGCGCCGTATCCTGAGACTGGCTTAGAATACGTATGACCGTAACCACCGAATGCGATGGCACAAAATAGATCATGTGCTGTTCCACCGGCAGCGAGCAGATATTGTCTCCCAGCTCCGCGCAATGCGTGCCGATGTCATGCATGGCCAGCACATCAAACACCGCGGAGATACGCCCGATATACGCATCCGCCTGAACAATCCCGAACTGTCGCAAGCTGTAGTCCCAGATTGCTTCCAGATCTTCTTCTGCTTTCGGTGTCAGCTCAATCTCTTTCATTTGCCACCCTGGCCCTGACATTATTCAGGAATGCATCCTTGTTCCATGGTTTCGCCTCGCCGCTGCTGATCCCTTCGGCCAGCAGATCGCGCAGTTCCTGAAGGCGCGACTCAGCCTGCTTCTCACGCAGCAGACGCAGCGCGTCACGCATGACCTCGCTCTGGGTACGGTAATCACCGGCCTTAACCAGGGAATCAATAAATTCACGCAGCTCATCACCCACGTCCACCGTCATCGTACGGGCCATAACCCCTCCGTTTCTTAATGTAAGATTTGTTCTTACATCATTATATCAGCTTACTCCCCTGCTTCCATCTCCGGGATTTTTGCAAAATAACCCCGCTGTTGGCTGAAGATCCAACTTAGCCAGAAATCGGATCTGCGCGGCGGGAAACCCTATAAAGAATATGATAACCAATAGAAACACATAAAATCATACTAGATGTGATATTTATCATAAATAATAAAATCACACCTGATATGATGTTTCTTACTCAGCATAAAATCATTCGAAGTATGATTTACCTTCTTAAATCACATAACCAGACGGAGCGTGCAGGATGGATGAGAAAGAAGTGAATTTTTCACTCAGCTATGAGCAGCTTTTTCAGGAAGCGGAAGCGCAGATTAAAAAATGCGATCTCCGCGAGGCTGGCCCTTACTACCTCCAGGAGCTGAACAAAGCCCGGGACTTCCTGGCTTTCTGGCACCGGCTGGCGCTGAAAGGGCAAACAGGAACACCAGATGCCCGTTTCTATGACCGCATAGATGCCGACTGGGAACGCCTGGACGCGCTTATCCGGAACGGGAACAACGCAGCATGACCACAGCCAACGCACGTCGTCCGTCACCGCTGCAGCGCCGGGTGCTGATTGTGCTGGCCGCCCTCGAGGCACGCCATCCCGGAACACCCGTACCGACCCGCCTCATTGAACGTCTGCTGATCGACGGGGGGCATGGTCCGGTATACGGGCCGAACCTGCGCGCCTCCTGCCGGCGCATGGAAGCCGCGGGCTGGCTGCGCACCCTGCGCGCACAAAACATGCAGCTGGCCGTGGAGCTGACGGATGCTGGCCGGAAGGTGGCCACTCCCATCCTTGCAGAAGAACAGGCCAGCCATCTGGCCGAACAGCGTGCCACGGAAGTGCGGGTTCTGCCCCTGGTCCCGCACAGCCAGGCCGGTGAGGCTGACGACCGGCCGGTGGAACTGGACGATCGCTGGCACCTGGCATGCCGGGGGGACTATGTTATCCGCCTCGACGGCACCACCTGCCTGCAGCTGTGGAACACGGCCGGGCAGCTGACGCGCCTGGCGGGCGATCCCCTGGAGGTCGCCGCCTGGCTGCAGGCCTGCCACGATGCGGGGATTGCGGTGCGGGTGCAGGTCAATGAGAGCGCCGCCCCGGAGGAGGGTGCACCGGACGCTACCGCGCCGGCGGACATGACCGGCACCTGGTACCGCCAGCTGGACACCGCGCTGCAGGCGCTGGGTATCACCGGGCTGACTGAGGATATTCGCCTTGCCGTGGTCAGTCCTGAAGCGTCCCTGCGGGCGCTGCCGGCACCGGCGCGCCTGCTGCACGTTCTGCGCGACAGTCCGGAGGCGTTCCCGCTCACGGCTGCCGGCTATGAGGATGACACTGAAGCCGCGCTGGCTGACCTGCTGACCCGCGCGGGGTACACGGGCGACCAGGCGCAGGAGCTGCAGTGGCACCGCATCAGCTGGCCGCTGATGAGTCAGGAAGACGCTGACCGGCGCGAGCTGAATAGCCTGCTGGATGAACTTGAACAGCGACAACTGTACTGCAACCGCGAGCAGCTGACGGAGATTGTGTTTTCACCGGTCCGCAAACCCGGCGAGCGCTGGACTGACCGTCTGCAGTGGCTCCTGATGATGGACGGATTCGGGTTCCGGAGTCCGCTGTCCCGTGACGCAGGCTCCCGGGCGCTGACGCTCCTGGGCGGCTATACGGGACAGGAGGCGGCGGAACATCTGGCCACGGTGATCATCTGGAACGACGACAGCGCGGGGACGCCGTCATGAGCACGGGCAACGTCCATTTGATTGTGACCTGCACGCGCCGCAAAACCGTGCCTGCAGGTGATTCGATCTTTCCGGATGAACGTGATGTGGAGAGAGCTTACGGGCTCTGGCTGGAAAGACTGGCGCAGGCCCGTCGCGGATCGCCCCCATGACCGCCGGCGAGCTGTATACGGGCCAGCACTGGTGCAGGGCAGCTGCAGCTGCGGCGCGAAACGGTGCCGAAATGTGGATTTTATCCGCAGGCCTGGGGCTACTACATGCCTCTGATCCCGTGGTCCCGTATGAAGCGACGTTCTCCACGATGCCGTTCTGCCATCGCACTCACTGGGAACGGCTGACAACGCGTCCACCTTCGGAACGACGGTGTACCTCCCTGAAGACGCTGATGCAGGCAAGGCCTGACGATCGGTTTGTGGTCGCGGCCTCCCCGCTTTATCTGCGTGCCGTTGAGTCAGACCTGCTCGCCGGCAGGAAAGCCCTCTGCAATCCGGAACAACTGGCAGTGGTCACGTCAAAAGGCTATCAGGGAAGCCTGAAGGACAATGTCAGGTATTCGAGTGCAGACATGATGAAGGCCCTCAATACCAATATGACAGGCCTCAATATCAGTTATGCCCTGCAGCTCATTGGTTGAGTGGATCTGCACACCAGAAAAGCAGTTCAGGGAAGTTTCTTCAAAAGCCGCTTTCGCGGCTCTGCCTGTTACTGGGTTTTACGCCGAAACTCCAGATACCCGTCATGGGTGATCTGTATAAAACGGAATTATTTCCCCGCGTTTGCCAACAATTTGTCCATGTTCGTTGAGTTTTACATCATCAACCAAACCGCGCCTGATGTAGTCAAGCGATCGGGCGTGCCCGTATCTGGCCATTGTTAAAGTGCAATATTCGCGCCCGCGATACGCCAGCGCTCTATTGATTTTAACCAAGGCAGCCTGCGCTTCCTTTCCCTGCGCCGCTCCTCGGTTACATTCACCCTCATAAACTTTTACCGCTTCTGCAATTTCCCTCTCTGATACGTGATCAGCCATTTTAAACTCCGTTTCGGTTGGATAATGACAATATCGATGGCGAGAAAATAACGCTTTTTCCGTTATTTTCCCAGGCTATTAGTGCTTCAAATCCACTCCATAGCCCCTGGGCCGCAGCCTGGTTGAAGCCCCATCGGAAATTTTGGATTTTTTGCTTAATGCTCGTAAGCAAAGCCGCTTTCGCGGCTCTACCTGTAACTGAACAGTTCTACGGCGCGTCAATTGCCAGGCGGTACATTTCTTCCAGTGCAAGCGGACACCGGAGCGTCAGCGTCTGTTGATCGAAAGCCTCCGTTCCCAGCAGTACATACCAGAATTCATAAAGCATTCTGGTTATTAACGTACCACGCCGGCGGTAGTTCTCTCTGGCCAGTTCTGTGGCGGTAACGAGTTCGTTCAGCGTTATCTGATAATTCATCATAGAAACCTCCAGTGGCCCAGGGGCGTCCTGAACCTTGTGTACCCGATGCTTGAGTCACGACGCCAGACTGGCAACAAGAAAGATGAAATGTCTCAGTACAGACATACGCTGGCCCAGACACTCTGGTATGTATCTTCAGATAAATTTAAGTCCCGTAATGGGACAAAAAACTTGAAGCAGTCCTAAAATGGGACTATCATCACGACATGAAGATAATCGCTATCAAGACACTGAGGGATTTCTGGACGGCGAATCCCGATGCAGAGCAGCCGCTAAAAGCCTGGGTAGATGAAGCCAGTAAAGCTGAATGGAAAACCCCGGCAGAAATCAAAGAACAATACCGCAGTGCCAGTATTCTGAAAAACAGGCGAGTGGTTTTTAATATTAAGGGAAATGACTACCGGTTAATTGTTGCGATTGCATACCAGCGAGGATGGATGTTTATCAAATTCATTGGTACGCATAAAGAATATGACAAAATAGATGCTGAAACTGTCAGCCTGGAGTAAACCCTATGCAGATTAAACCTATTAAAACTGAACAGGACTATGAAGCAGCGTTACGCGCCGTGGAGCCTATGTTTGATAATGAACCTCCTGCCGATACCCCGGAGGGAGACTTTTTTGAAATCATGTGCGTGTTGATTAATGAATACGAAAACAAACACTTTCCTATCGAAGCCCCGGACCCGATTGAAGCTATTAAGTTCAGGATGGAACAGCAGGGGCTGACGGTAAAAGATCTTGAGCCGGCAATTGGAAAATCTAACCGGGTCTATGAAGTGCTTAACCGCAAACGTAATCTGACACTGCCCATGATCCGGAAATTACATTCAATGTTTGGCATTCCTTTAAAAAGCCTCGTTGGAGGATAAGCCGAGTTGAAATTTACATGCTTAATAACCGCAATGTATACAACCTGGGATAATGAATAATGAAACGGAAGTTCTGCTCGCTGGTCCTGTTCGTTGTGGCGTTTTCGACCAGTGCAGATATCAGCGGCCGGATTGTGCGCGTGCTGGACGGGGATACCGTTGAGATACTTGAGCCAGGAAACCGACTGACGCGCGTTCGCCTGGCTGGCATCGATGCGCCGGAAAAGAGTCAGCCCTTTGGCCAGCGTTCCCGTCAGGAACTGTCATCGATGGTGGCTCAGCGGCCCGTAACCGTCACGGGAAGTGAAACGGATCGCTATGGACGCCTGCTGGGTACCATATGGCTTGGTATGACGGATGTGAATGCCGAACAGGTACGTAAAGGTCTGGCCTGGGCATACCGTTACCACGGAAAACCCGTCCGGCCAGACTACGCTGTTCTGGAGGCCGAAGCCCGCCGTCAGTCAGCTGGACTCTGGTCAAAACCGGGTCAGACAGAGCCCTGGCGCTGGCGTAGTCTGCATCAGGATGAGCAAAAAACGAATAAAAATTAAGGAGATTATTGTATGACTTTCAAATTAACCGAAAGCAAACTGGAAATTCTTGTCGATACGTTAAATGCCATTATATGCGGTGAAGTAAATATTACGCGTGAGCAGCGCGAAAATATGGTCAGGACGGTTGCAACCCTGGGTGGGTTAACAGAACGGCAGCGCCTCATCACAGCTGAAAAAGAAGCCAGAAAGCAGGTAGAAGAAGAAAAGGAAAAAAAACCACGCCTTCCGGATGAAGTGTTTCCGCGTTCCGGAAAACCGTGGGCACCGGAGGACCTGGACCTTATTCATTCGATTATTTCAGATATTCCGGATGACAGAATCGATGATCATATACTCTGGCTGTCGAAGAAACTTCAGCGCACCCCTTATGCCATCACCCTGAAGATTGTCAGTGAAGGCCGTATGAACGAGGAATGGGCTAAAGGGTGGAAGCCCGCCGCAAAATCTATTCGTGAAGATTTTGCTCTGGTCAGGGCAAAGGCATCAGCAAGTAATGCAAATAATTAATAAACTATCGTCAGTCATTTAAAATTGTCAATAATGTGACATGGTTTATGGTGCTAATATAAAAATTTAATAGGAATTTACCCACTGCACTAAATATAATATTCACACGGCCGATAATAAGAAAGTAAGAAAGGGGGCGGTGTGAACGATTTTCATATTTAAAGTATTTGTATTCATAATAAGGATGTGGCGGGCGCAATGCGTGTGCTGCGTGATAAATCAGAATTTGCGGTGCGCAAGATTCTGGAGAAACTTAAGGTCAGGGTCACAACGCAAACCGGCAGGGCATTCTGGCATTATGTTCAGGGCTGGCTGTTAACCGCGTGTCGCCAGGGGAATATACAACATGAATCATTCAGTACCCAACGTTCTTCCCAGTATCCGGAACGCGTGCCAGCTCAGTCCCGCTGCTCTCGATACGGTCAAGCTCCTCGCACTTCTGGCCATGATTATCGACCACACCAATACGGTGTTTCTGTCGCCAGCCTGGCCGATGATGTATGCGCTTGGCCGGATGGCCTTCCCCCTGTTCACGCTTATATGGGCGATGAACGTACAGCGCACACCGGAACGACTTCAGAAGAGAGCCAATCGGTTGTGGATCTGGGCAATCATTACGCAGCCGGTGTTCAGCCAGGCCTTCCTGCATCACCAGCCCTGGTGGGCCCTGAACATTCTGTTCGTGTTTGCCGGCGTCACGCAGCTGCTTGCCCTGCAGTACCGGCACGGCCGGAAAGGAATGCTTGCGGGATATCTGATCCTGGCCCTAATGATTTGGCCACTGGAGCCGGCAAGCTACGGGCTGGCAGGAATTACGCTGGCCATCAGTATGGCAACCTTATCAGGCAATGGCATGCCCGGAGTGAAGCGAATGGCGGTCGCTGGCGTCGTGCTGTCACTGATTTGTTTAAACGGGTTGTCGCATATCCTGAACCTGCCCGCAGAAACATTATTACTGGCCACGCTGCCTACTCTGGTATTCCCCCTGGTGGTGGTTTCTTTCTGCAGGGAAATCTGTCCGGAAGGCCGCCAGCGTTTCATGCCGCGTAATTTCTTTTACTATGCTTACGCCGGTCACCTGGGGATTATTGGTCTGATACAGTATACTTTCGCCTGATTAGGGAGGACGAGATGGATATCAGTGAGAAAGAGCTGCTTGAGGCAGGTTTCAGCAAGAGCGAAGTGGACAATTTACAGGGCCGGCTTGCAGCAGGCGGAGGTACCATGCAGCATCTCATCGATGCGCTCTCACGGCGCTTCCGTGTGTCGGTATGGATCACGGTCGCGCTGATTCTGGTAATGCTGGTCACCCTTATTGCCGGTAGCCGGACACACATTCTTTCCGGGGGCATGAGCTCCCTTGTTGTCCTGATCATCGCCTGGGTGACCTTCCCACCTGCGCTGGGCTGGAAAGCATTCCGCCTGCAGAAGACTATTTCCCGGAAGGCTCAATAGTCAGTAAATCAAGCGCCACTTTGGCTTTAACCCCCCATCCCGCAATTTTAAGCGCCATTGCGGGACGTGGTGTACCTGATACTTTCCTGAAGAAATCGGGCCTGGTCCAGTACCACAGCCGTTGTGCTTCGGGTTTCAGCCGCAGACCATACGCGCCGTAGACCTCACTGAAGAGTGTGACCGCCTTATAGGTCCCCAGACCCTGCTGTCGGCTGAAGCCCAGAAATTCAGCGATCTCCATCGAGCCGTCAGCGAAAATACCTTCCGTCTGCTTATCGCCGAGGAGGTTGTGCGCGGCTTCCCGTGAAATCGTGTTGAATCCATTTACGACAATCACCGCGCCGGCCACCACGCCCACCGGCGTCATCGAAGACATCATGACGATCCCACCGAAGATAGCCGCACCGGCCACCACGACGTCGACCACTGAAATGATGTAGCCCACAATTTTGTTCTCGTCCCGGACAACCTTCACCTCGGCATAGAGTTTTGCATAGCCGGTTTTGAGCGAACGGGACTGTTCAAGCAGACTGGTGTTCTCTGCGCGCAATGCCTGCAGGCAGGCCATACAGTCATCATCCGTTTTTGCCCGGCGTGCGGCCTCAAACTGGGCCATGATGAATGCTCTGATCTCATCAACAAACTGAATCCGGATAAAACCATCCTGGAGATGCATAGCCGCCACCGTGTTGGCCGTGTTAACCAGTTTCCTGGCCTCCAGGTTGATCATGGTTTCCGCCCAGGCACGGGGGTTCTGGCCGGGTAAAAGCAACGTGTCCATTTTATCGCCTCGCTTATCTGTTTCTGAAAGCATATTCCCGAAACGATTTTTGACAACAAAAAATGGGCACGCAGTCCTGCAGAACTCCCTGATGCCGCATCGCGGCATGGAGGCGCCAGCTGAGGCCAGACAGGGCGAGAATGTTGATGGGCGCCGTGACCGGCGTAAGCCGCTGCGGTTTGAAAGGTTCTGCCAATCCCATCCCTTACCCTGCAAAGCCATATCCGTTAACCGCCACGCATGATTGTGATGTGCGCGGTCGGAGTGAGCCCGTCGAGGCCAGAGGCCGCTGACGGGCTGTATCTCCGCGTTAGCGCCGTGAGGCGCTTACGAGCGTGTACAGTGAGCTTACCGCGACTCAAACTGCAGCGGCTCTGATTTCTAGTTACAACATCCCTCTTAAAGCGAGGGTGTTCCGGCCCTTCGGGCCGGGGCGGCGTCGGTTTAGCAGGGGTCAGGTAAGTATGCGGTGCCGGGTTCTGGCCAGAAAGGGGCCCGGCGCTTGCGACGGGAGGTACTTTTGATTTTATTCTGAGCGCGCGGCCGTGAGGCCGCTGCATGCGAAGGCATTTTTCGTTATCCACAGAGTGGCCGAAGACAAAGATCTACTCTGGAATGGAATGAACAGAGAGATAAAAAAGGTGAAGTAAGACTGTTTTGCGGAATGTCTTTTATTCATTTCCGGGTTACTTCACTTATTCGTTTGCGGATTTCTGTGTAAAAAAAAGAGACAGTGGCCACTGCGGGCCATCACGACACGCAGAACGCCATGGTGAACGGAAAGAGAAAGGAGTGAAGAGTGAAAAATGAGCAGAATGGCCGAAAAAAACCAGCACGAAAAGCCCCGGTGAGGGGCCTGTAAACAGCAAGACTGTTGTGACGTTTGTGACTAGTCCGGTGGAGAAAGCGCCAGATCCAGCTGGTAAAGATGCTGGATGGCCAGAGCCTTCAGGCGCTCAGATGTGCACCAGTACGCTTCGTCAGGCGGCAGGGTGCGGTAAATCCATTCAGACATTGCATGGAGTCGTTCATCTGCCGGCAGCTTAATCAGGTTGTTGGCACGTTTACGCTCCGCGCCTTTTTTGCGGCGGTAAACGAGTGCCTCCCGGCGCTTACGGCCAGACCAGCATTTCCGCGCAGAGTGGGGCTGAACATCATCATGTTCGCTCATCACCCCTTCCCGGATCAGCTGCTCACGCTCGGCGCTCTGGCGGAGCTTCTTCTCCTGCTCTTTAAACAGCTTGCCCATATCGACGCCCAGCATCTGGAATCCAATGGGGGTGATATAAACATACGTTGGCAGCCAGGAGCGGGATTCACGATCCCAGGTGCGTTCTTCCGCAAGGCCCAGAACGCCAAACCGTACCTGTTCCTCAATAAGCCGTGATAGGCGTGACACCGTCACCTCCGTTTCAGGAATGACATTGCCTTTTGCGTCCTTTGCACTCAGCTCTTTTGCAAGACGGGAGATACACATGCCAACGGTATGCTTGCCGGCATCACAGAAGCTGATAAGCACTGGCCAGAGCGCATCGAGCAGGCGCTGACGTTCCGGACGGAAGCCATATTTACGTCCCGCTTTACGGCGGCCGGCGACATAGAGAGGGTGACGAGAAACATGCATGCGCAGGCTGACCTGCCCGGTTTCTTTGTCTTTTTTCACCAGGCGATTGTAGGCATGACCGAGCTGTCCGGAGAGCTTTTTATAATGCTCCGGGCGATACCAGGCCGGGTTCTCACATTTGGCTTTTGTGGAATGCTCACCGCGTTTGCGGCGGGTCAGTTTTTTGACCGGTGCAATGAGGAAATTACCCTGAGTGCCGGCATCGACATCCTGCCAGAAGCGGGTTAGCTCATCTTTCGGTAGATCTGACCAGTGAACAGAAATCTGATTGTCATTCACGGCGGCCTGTTCTTATGGCGGCCGGGTGTTGTTTTCTATGGTGCATGCGTTATAATCCTTCACAGGCAACGCGCCTGCTTTTGGACCCCCTGATACCTGCTTCTTCCGCCAAGTTGATGACAGTTATCGGGGGGTTTGTGCATTCAGGCTCCGGGAAATATCCCGTCACCTGCTCCTGAACGTTTTAACGGACACGTCCTGTCCCTGTTTGTTTCCGGAAGTCCGCATTTCTTCCGTAAAACCATCTTCTGTCACCCGCCTGCCTCACCACAAAGCAGTCAAACCGTCAGTTTGAGTTAGGTCACAAAAGTAATCTGAATCAACAATCTGTCCCACCACAAGACGATCGCTGACGATCCGAATACTACCTTCTCGTCAGTAATTTTTCCAGATGTTCGACCAGATAACCATCCGTAGTTTGCATGCTAATTGTCCTTAAGGGACTATAACCGGCAGCGCTCGCCGCAGTATCAGGCCAGCAGGCCTGATCGAGGAAGCGCAGGAGAACGGAACGTGAAGATGGCAATTACGCGCGGAACATGAAAAACAGTCTCTGGCGGGAGACGTTCTTCGGACTGAGGATCATTTCACCCTGGTGGCTTTCCGGATTGCTGCCTGGAGTCTTTCAGCGGTTACGGCTTCCGGGAAAACAGTAATGGTGTCGGGAGTCGCCCCGCTAACGGGCATGACGATGATCCCCGGCGTTCCGGTGAGTCCCAGCGCCTCAGCCAGGTTACTGTTTTTCTCAAGGGACGCGGTATGGTCGCCAGGAGCTGGGGCGGCCAGTCCCGCCTTTGACGCTGCCCCGTGAATATCCTCCACCGTCAGTTTGCCTTCATTATGGCCGGTGGCGTAGATAGCATTGTGATAGGTGACATAGGCCTGCGCTCCTTTCTTTTGCCAGACCGTCAGCCCCTGCTGCGCTGCCTGAAGTGAGGCTTCCCAGCGACCACCAAAAATTGGCCATTCCTTAAAGAGGTAGCGGACGTCCGGCTGTGCTTTCATGACCTTCTCCAGCTCCGGCGCAAAGCGGCTGCAGAACACGCACTGGTAATCAAAGAATTCAATTACCGCGACTTTTCCATTTTCAGGCCCGTAAGCCGGTGTGTCCGGATCATGCAGAAGGTTCGCCTGATTCTCCATCACGCTGAGCGCAAACATTTTCTGCTTACGTACCTCCTGCTGTTCCTGCAGCTTATTACTGACCGTCACCAGAATCTCCGGGTGGGACACCAGATAGTCGGCAGCGATTTCACCGATACGAGCCTCCTGCTCCGGGCTGAATAAGGGCTGAGGGGCTGAAGCGTGTGCCGTTGCAATAAAGCCCATGTATGTTGTAACTATTAATGCCGCTAATTTGTGTACTTTCATCGTCTGAGTCTCATGGTTAAAAGGGAGATTAACGTTCTTTCTGAATGGTTCGGGTGAGGGTCTGTTCTTCTCGCTCCGGCATGCGGCCGCGCTCGCTATTTTCGGGTTGCCGGATAATATCCCGCTCGGTATTGGCCAGCTCATTCACAATGCGGCTGACTCCCGCACGTTCCGAAGCGACTTTGCTGGCCAATGGTTCCTTTTCTGCCCTGATATGACGGCCAATCTCATCGTGGCTAACGCTGTCCGAGCTGGCAACCTGAATGAGCACTTTTCCGTCAGGAATCATCGGCTCATTCCGGTCGTCAACCTCGAGCATCCCGGGCGTAATACGCACCGCGTCCTCCACCGGCACAACAATACGCTCCCGAGTCTCACTCTTTTCTTTTTCCGCTTTAGCGGCTTTGTTAAGCATGTCTTGTTCCGTCTGTCGTGTGGTTTCCTCCTGGTCACGGATCAGTTTGTGTTCTGATGCGGCCTCCGTAACGATACCTCCGCTGACTTTCAGCAGATGTGCTGATGGTGGCTCATCGCCGGTCTGCCAGACCACGCCGTCCTTCGGGTGATGTCGTACTGCATCAAGCGCGGCCGCCAGGTCACTGGCCACAATCGTGTTGCCTGACTGGCTTCGCTGCAGTACCGCACCACGGGCACGTTCTGTCATGACCATCCGGGTCTCCCCCTGTGTCATCCGCCCTTCCGGGCTGGCAACCAGGGAAACCAGGGCCAGGCCCGCACTCCGGCCGTTGTTGTCATACACCAGCAGCGCCAGCGCCGGTTCGGGAAAGCGCCGGGTGGCCGGGATGATTTTTGCCGTCAGTGACGCATCCTGCATGCCCTGATGGCGCACCCAGGCGCGGCCAATGGCCGTTTTATTCACCGGCTGTCCCATTGCCCAGATGGCTTTCGCCTGTTTGCGCTGCGTTTCTGGCGCCAGCGCATCGTGCGCCGTTTTGATATCCCGCTCCGGCGTTTTTACCGCCTTAACCCAGTCCGCTTTCCCGTCGGTATAAATCTGGACGTGCTCTTTCACGCGCGAGGCCGAGATGTAGAAGGCACGACGGGAGGCAAGTGCCTTACGCCCGCCTTCCGTGCCCTCAAGCGCAATGACATAATCGCTACTGGCCCCCTGAGCACCGTACCCGGTGACAGCCCAGCCGTAGTCAATATGCTGCTGCGCCCTGACCGCCTGAGGATTGATGGTAATGCGGCCGTTTTCCCCCTTCAGGCGAATATTGCCCGTTTCGCTGACCGACTCGACCGTATAGCGCTGGCTGGCCATCTGTCCCTGCTCCTTGTCTGTCGCCGTGAACTTCAGCAGATCGCCGGCACGGACTTCCCTCTCGCTGCGGCGAAACAGCTGCACGTCGCCGGTGATGAGTTCCTTCGGGGAATACAGTCCAATCTTCCCCTCCTCATCGCGTACCGTGACCGTACTGCCGTTGCGGTCAACGGCCAGCACGTCCTGGTAGCGATCGCCGCGTTTAACCACCATCCCGGCTTCCCAGGCATCGGTTTTATTGAACTCATGACGGGTGTGGGTGATTTTATCGAGCACCGGCACCGTAATGGCCTTCTCCCCCAGCTCTCCCCGGGCAGCCAGCACAGCATGAATGCCGGCATTTACCGCACGACGGTCGGCGTTCAGCTGGGTGATAATGAGGGTACGGGACCGCGCCTCCGGCGTCCGGTCCGTCCAGTCAGCCACGATGTCGTTAACAGGCGTCTCCGTTTCCTGAATGGCACTTCCCGAGAGCGAGGCTGAAGCGCTACGCGCCACACGGTCAGCCGGCTGGGTTTCAATGCGCTGCAGGGCCGCATCGATCCGGTTATCAATGATGTCGTGAACGGCACCGCGCAGCTGCAGGTCTTTCTGGCGGACGATTTGCTTCATGATGGCCACATCCATCGGGCTGCGCTCCTGCATCAGCTTAAACGGCGCGCCCACGTCGACCGATTCAAACTGGTCGATGTCCCCCATCGAGACCGCGCGACCGCCGCCGCTGGCAATGGCCTGGAACAGGGCCGCCGTATCCTGGTTGCCTGCCATTGAGGACTCATCGATAAGAAACACCTGTCCTTTATAGTCGGGTTTACCACCTGCGGCCGTCGCCTGGTCATGTTCAACGATAAAGGATTTGATGGTCTGCGCCCGGACACCGACGTCGCTCATTTCTTTCACCGCCTGGTGCGTTGGAGCAAGCCCCGTCATCACCGGACGAACGTCTGCCGGCAGGGTCTCCAGTGCAGATATCACCGCCTTCAGCTGCGTGGTTTTCCCCACGCCGGCATAGCCCTGAATTCCGATAAACTGATCCGTGGTGCCCAGCACCAGGGTGGTCGCCTTTTTCTGGCCATCGGTGAGTCCGTTCAGCACGGCCTCCGGTACCTGTTCCAGCAAAGGCTGCTGCGTACCTTTCCCTTCCTCCACCACACGCAGAATGGCTTTCTCCATCTCCCATGTGGACCGGGAAACCAGTACCGGCTCTCCCCCTGCGGATACGGACAACAGCTCGCCATTTTTAATCATCGCGCCAATTTCATTCCCGATAGCTTCAAGGTCGGGATGATATTTCTGCGCCTCCGTCGCCAGCTTAAGTTCGCTGAACACCACAGTGCGCTGGTCATTGATGGCACGCCAGACGGCCAGTCCGGCGTCCGTCCGGACGCTGTCATGCAGCGAGTCAACCGCCTGGCTGACGTCATCGTGGCCACTCAGACTTCTGACCAGCTGCACGGGAGAGGCATTGGTCTTCATGCGCTGCAGCCGGGCTTCTGCCCGATCCTGCACTTCGACGGTGAACACTTCCGCCCGGTGACCACTCTGCGCCAGCGAGTTCATGGTCTGGGATGAGATGTCGCGACTGTTCAGCGCGGCCAGCACCACACCGGTGTCGTTATCCCGGCCGCCCGGCGCGGTCACGTAGGCATGCGACAGGTAGAGCGGCTGGTCTTTTGGCAGCGTCAGGGTCTCTTCCCCCCGTTTCACCTCAATCCCCTTTTCACTTATCCCGGTCACCTCAAGACGGTCTTTTGCCTTCAGGCTGTGCTCACGATCCCCCGCCACGGCCAGCAGTTTTTCGCCGGTGGCCACGCTGAGGGTTTCGCGGCTGAAGAGACGCCAGTCAGCGCTGATATCCCCGATTTTCATCCGGGTCAGCACGCCGTCCCCGTCGATGAGCGAGAGGACTCGCGTGTCCTCATGCACCCGGTCAATCACATACGACTTACGCGCTTTTGCGTCCGTGCGATCCTCAAGCACCATGCCGGGACGGTACGAACCTGGCATGCGGCGCGTTTTGCTGTCGAGCCAGACCGGCTGCCGGGCCTCTATCTCCACGCCGTCACGCCCCAGCTGTCCTGCGTTCTGCAGCGCCTCACGTACCAGGCCCGTCAGCTGTGCCTGTTCACGTCTGCCGACCACGACGGCGGTGACGTTTTCAGTGCCTCCGCTCAGCTCAGCAAACCGGTTGGCCAGCGCCTCGTAACGGTCGCGTTTGTTCGGAATACTGACCACTTCGGCCTCCAGCCCGGGTGCCGGCTCCGTGCGGCGGGAGCGGGCAACCCCCGCGGACTCCAGTACGGACATGGCGTTACCGTTCGCCTGACGCCCGGCACTGTCGAGAAAGACCAGCTGTGCATCCTGCGCGCGCGCTTCGCCCAGCAGAACCAGCGTCTCCTTTAATCCAAGACGCTCTGCCCCTTCGATAATCAGCGTGCTCTGGGGTTTCAGGTGGAAATCACCGCTCAGAACATGCTGCCGGCTGATAATCCGTTCCCGCAAATCGTCGGATTTCGCCAGCGAAATGGCGCGCTCGGCAGAGCTGGCCAGCACCTGCACGTCACGACCGTTCGCGCCGGCAATTCCGGCCAGCTGCGCGGTCAGGTCACGGATGCCCGCCACGCCTGACGGGGCATTCATCAGAACCAGGGCGTCCTTCTCCACAACTTCCAGCGCCGCCGGCGCGTACTGCGCCGGGCGGGTGAAACTGACGACTTTTGTGGATTTGAGATGTTCCTGACTCAGCGCCTGGATCGAGAGTTCATCCAGCAGGTGAATACGGGAGGTGAAGACCCCTTTCTCACTGTCCAGCGGCACAATCATACCGTCCTTCAGCGCCGCATCGATGGCCACACGAATTTCCTGAATCTCCGGCAGCTGCTCGCTCAGCTCAGCGGTGGTCATCATCAGCTCGCCAAAGGTGAAGCGCGTTTTACTGTCGCTGAGCTGCGAGATGGCCAGCCGGACAGCCTCAGTCAGTTCCGGGCGGTGTATTTCAGTGTCCAGCTGCGCTGCAGAAAAACTCCTGGCCGCTGGCGTCTTTTCGGAGCCGGTCTGTACCGTCTGACGCAGTGTGTCAGCCATCTGTGCCACAGGCTGACGGGACTGGCTCTCCCGTTCTGCGGGTTGAGCAGGTGTATTGACGCTCTTTTCTGCCGTGGACGACGTCTGCAGAGAAGCCAGTTCAGGCCCGGCAGGAACCGGCTTAGCCTGGTGATCTCGCTCCGGATGAGTCGCGGTCTCACGAAGACCTGCATCACGCGGCACCACGCTCTCCTGATACGCCTTCAGGTCAAATCCCTTCTCCTTCATCTGGCCCAGCCAGCGCTCCATCAGGCGCATACGCGAAGGGTCAACTTTCGCCCTGCGGGTGTCTTTGGCGGCCACATCCCGGCTGCGCAGCGTGGCTTCAGCCCCCACGGCCCCCTGTATTTCCCGGCCCCGTGAGGAATATTCGTCCCTGACGTCTTCCGGAACACCCTTGATCTCCCACATGCCATGCTTGCCTACTTCTTCCACTTCATGGCCGAGCGCTTCAACCCGTTCACGCAGCGCGCTGCGATAGATTTTCCCGAGCGTGACCTGATGCTTCATGACGGTCTCGATAAAGCCGGCGTTATGGATATAGTCCGTGGCCAGGGCTTTCCATTTGCCCGCATACTCCGTCATGTTGGCAATCAGGAGGTGGGTGTGCAGCTGCGGATCAAGGTTACGTGAAGTGTCATGCGTGTAAGCAGCTGCCACCATCTTGCCGGTATGTACGATGGACGTGACGCCGTCTTTCGTGTCGCGGGCCGAGATGAGCTTCTCCACATAGCCGGCCGCCACGCGGACGGCGTGGTTATGCGCCTCCACCATTTCTTTATCGTTGCCGATGAGTGCCAGAATGGACACGCTCTTGGGGGCGGAAAAGGTCAGGTCATGACCAGGGCGGTGGACGTGCTGTCCGTTAACCTCCTTGCCCAGGCGTGAACCGTCCGGCAGACGGCCCTCGAGCACGGCCGTCAGATCATCGCCACGGACGTTGCCCTCCAGACCCAGCGCTTTTGCGCCCTCTCCCATCCATAGGCTCTGCAGGCTGCCCAGAAAATAGTAGTTATCGGAATTGCTGTAGTAGCCTGCAGCCTCGCCGGCTGACGCTACTGGGGCGACTGACATCATAATTCAGGCTCTCTGTCGTAATAGTAATGGTCGTTTTCGTCGTAACCCGGGTCGTCCGCGTGACGGTGAAGTAAAATGTTCTCTTCTTCCTGCGCCAGCTGCCGGTGAGTACCGTGGGCTTCATCCGGGGTTTTCGGTGTCACTGACTTCCCTGCCGTCGTCACACTCAGGCCGCCGTCAGGCAGTGTCGTCACTTTCATGTCGAGGTTCATGGACTCACCTCCGTTTTCCTCTGTCTGCGGATCGCTTTCCGAAGAGGCCGGCCGCTGGCGTGCCCTGTGCAGCATGCTCAGAGGTGAGGCGACAGGTGGTTCCGGTACATGATGTCGGTTTCGCAGGGCCTTGAGGGCATCGGGCATTGTTTGTACAGAGTCAGCGGTACCCGGGTGACCGGTCACTCCAGGGGAGACCGGTAATTTGCCCGGTGCTTCAGTCGGTTTTTTCATTGCGCCAACAGAACGGAGAGAAACAACGTTATCTTTTTTCCCTGCAGTGACAGGAGGTGTCACCGTGTTGTGTTTTCCGCCCCCCTCTTCCGGTACGACTGTCGCAGAACCGGAGATAACAGGCTCCATGACAGCAACCTGTTTCCGTTCAGGCACTGTGCCCTGAGGAGGCTTCGGTGCTGTCTCTGGTGTTGCTGTCTTTTTTTCGACGGGCGATGATGCCGGCGTACCGGCAGAAGCAACATGAGCCGTACCGTCAGCTGCGGCTGACATTTCGCTTCCCTTCTCCAGCACTTCTTCACCGGTCGGGAACGCCAGACCTGCAGCAGCCGCTGCGCGCTCGTTCTCCTGAATAACCCTCTCAAGCTCCGGACTGAGCGCATCGCGGATATTGCGCTCAATGAGGCCTGCCTGCCGTTTCTTCAGCGCGCGATATTTCAGCTTCAGACGGACGACCGGATACTCACCCGGGAGGCGAACATAAAAGTTGAGGTTTGGCAGACGCATGATCTGCTCGTAGTCGACAATCGGGTTATTGACCTCGTCCTTACCGAGGGACACACCGTCACGCACCTGGTCCAGACCGTAGCTGTTCTGCTCACGGATTTTGCGCTTACGCTGGTTGCCCAGCTCCTCTTCCACCACTTTGGCCATCTCGGCGCTCGGCGAACGTCCGTACATACGGGTGTTCATCAGGTCAAAGATGCTTTTGGCCAGCTCGCGGCCGTAGACGTGAACCAGCTGCGCCATGTTCTGCATGCCCAGCACGAAACAGCCACCAAATTTACGCGCCTCGGCAAGTGTCTCGGCCAGCTCGGGTATGCGCTGCAGGCTGGGTGCTTCATCGATAATGAACCATACGCGGCGGTCGCTGTTCTCCCCCATGCTCTGCAGCATCAGTGTGGCCAGCGACACCCACAGCGAGATCAGCGGGCGTACGCTCTTGCGGTGACGGGCCTGGGTTGAAATAAACAGCCAGCTGCTGTCATAGCGCTCCTGCGTCATCCACTCCCGGATGGTGAACGGCGGCTTGGTGCCGTCATCCAGCCCCTGCAGATAGCGAAGGGCTTTGGCATAGTTGGTTACCACCGAGCGAATGGAAATGGCCGTTTTCTCGATCTTCTCCTCAACCAGGTTGGCTGAGGGCGTGTTGGCCAGATAGTCACGCAGATTTTTCATGCTGAGGGACAACAGGGTTTTGAGGAACTTCTCAATGCTCCGTTCCGGGTCCGTCGACATACGAATTGCGAGATCGGCATAAATGGTTCGCGAGCTGGATACCCAGAACGGATCGGATTCCCCTTCCACCGGAATGAGGCTGGCGGCCAGGTTGTCGTAATCGACCGCGTCAACGCACTCTCCCCACATCTGCCAGTTGGCACATCGCTCGTCGTGGGCGTTAAGGATGATATCGGTAGACGGGTTATAGTGGGTTTCTGTGAAGGTACAACCTGAGTCGTAAATGATGGCCCGGTCACCGCGTTTGCGGATGTAGTCGAGTAACCAGCGTATCAGCGTCGACTTCCCCACCCCGATAGTGCCATGCATCAGGAAATTGAGTACCTCCGCCATCCTGACCATATGCAGGTCGCCTACGCGCAGATCAGAGATCTCACCGTTTTTGCGCAGTAATTTATTCACTTCCGCTGGCTTGTCGGTCAGCTGCATGCCGGAGAGATATTCGTCCTCGCTCTCCTTTCGGCCGATATTCGCGATAAACCAGGTCACGGCGATAAACACCACCATACTGAACAGCCCGCTGGCGCCAGCCGCCCATTGCAGCTCGCGCAGACACTGTTCGCCCATCGCCTGCATGTACGGGTCGGTATAAATCTGCGGCAAAGTCATTTTCAGCACCATTGCCGTCGCGGTCGGCGCATACCAGTAGTGAACGTCGTAGATTTTTGGCGTTCCCGATGCCGGCATAAGGTCAATAAAGCTGCTGTTGATACTGGCGAACCACCACAGGGAACCGTTATCCAGGGCTTCCTGAGGGATTCGCCAGAGAAAGATGGCGGTAGTCAGTACGGCGAACAGGATGAAGATCCAGAATCCTATCCAGTTGTTCACCTGAATGAACATGCGCCAGCGGTAGGCGGTCATCTGACCGCCCTGGGTGAGGTTTTTTCCTGCGAAGCTCATAGAGTGTTGTCCGGCCGTTATCGCATCACCTGTGCGGTGATGTTTGTTATCAGAGAAGAAACGTTGAAAAGGGGGATGAAAAAATGTGGTACCGAGTGGGGGTTAACCGTCAGGTTATTCCATCTGACTCAGTTCATACCTGGCCTGCTGACATCCATCCTCCCAGTCCTGTTTATTAATGTATGCAGCCACAGAACGGACTGACGAGGCCACATCCTTATAAACCGGAGAATGCCACTCCCGGGGCTCCAGATCATAAAGGGTAAATTCATAGCCAGCCCAGAAAGCAACAATGGTCATACCCTGCCCCTCAGGAAGTGAACCGAATACATTCATCCAGGCCCTTGCTGCCATCAGCTCGCTTTCCAGATGGATAAGTGACCAGAATTCAGCTGAGTAAGCTGTACGTTCATTTATCTGATGCATCATGATGGACGAATTCCTTTGAAATTAAGGACGCAACGCTCGCCGCAGACAGGGCTGCGCCTGGCGCAGTCATGCGAGGAAGCGTAATTACTGGTAACTGACAGAAAGCACTGACGCACCCTGCCCGGAATGAGCACGGTTAAAAATCAGCTGTGAGGGGGAACGGCTGCGACGATCGCCGCAGCCGACGGGTATTACATGATGCCAGCGATGGACTTGGCCAGCTGCGCTTCCAGTACAGGTTTCGCCTCTTCAAACTTGAGGTTCACCTTGTTGGCGTTGGATACCACGCGAGTCTGGTATTTAGCACGGTTGCCCTGCTCCGTGCTGGTCTGCAGCTTAATACCTGACGTGCCCTGTTTCAGGGCGGCAATATTGTCGGTAGTGACGGCCGCTTTGCTGCGCTCGGAGATTTGCAGATCGGTCACCATCGTGTAGTTCACGTCTTCAACCATTGCATCTGCAGCCATACCAATCAGCCCAGTGGCCAGCCCTACACCCAGCGTTGCGCCAGCTGACGACGAGTTATATGCCGTAATACCCGCGCCCAGTGCCGCACCCATTGCCGCACCTTCATACCCGGTCTTAAGGAACCCCTGGGCATCGCGCAGATCCATTTTTTCAGCTTTCAGTACGTTTGCCTGAATCCAGTAGTAGGCCGTGTCCGGAGAGCTGGAGACGCGGTAGCCTTTCGCGGCCAGTTCATTTGTAATTTGTGCCTGCAGGCCTGACATGTCCTTGTCTGATGTATTGCGGATCTGCAAATACACTGTCTTCTCTGATGATGGCTCCAGCCAGATGGTTTCACTCATCTGAGTTTTGACATCGAGATTACGTTTCTTCACCGCAGTGGACATGGCACCACAACCAGACAGAGCGAGAGTTGAAGCGATCAGACCTACAACGGCTAATTGTTTTAATTTCATGAATTCATCCTGTGCATAGAAAAACGTCCCCGTTAGCGAGATATAGCTAACAGAGACGTTATCGGCTGATTTGAAAGGAAATTTAGGTTAAGCAGGTGGTCTTACTTAGATTACTACAATAATTAAGGAGGCCATTGCCCCCTTATTTCAGTATCCCCGGTTAGGGTCATACGTATTTGAAGGTTCGTTGAAGTTTGTTCCCCAACTGTTTCCGTGTATGTCCAAGCCAGAGATGCCACCAACCATTGGCATTCCTGATGCAGGGTTCACAGTTATTCCATTACTGAACGAATCGTTGAAGGAAGTATTTAAAGGAACGGGGGTTATACCGGCATCCTGGATACCCATTTGGCTGCCGGAAAAGCTAATAATTTTGTTGTCACAAGCGCTAAGGCGTTGAGCCTCATTATCTGGCAACATATGGGCTCTCCCATCCCGGATAACATATATCCGCCCATTATCTTCATCCTTAAGAAGAGTATTATCCTTGTAAGTAATAGGCCGCAATACTGCTCCCATAAGGATAAAAGCTATCAACGAGTGAACAGCTATGCCTGCTATTAAAGCACTTTCTGTATCATTGCCTACAAATGCCACCAGGAAGGTTAGCAAGACTGCAAGCACCCCGTTACTCAGGAAAGTTGCTTTTAAGCCCATCCCTTTTTTGCTGCTTCGTAACTTCCAAAAGCAGAGCATATAGATAGCGCTGGGGATAACTGATAAGAGCATGCTCTTAGCCATAAATGGCACCTCAAAAAGTAACTGCATGCTTAAAGAATAAGCTGCATAAATGCCGATTGGAATGAAACAACAATAAGCACTTACTTTTTTGTTCATTTTATCCTCCAGTTTTCTTCCTTAATTCTGCCACTCTCTGTTGCAGTTCATCTGGTTGGAGATCATTAAACGGATTGAGTTTACTTGATTGATCCAGTTCAGCTTCGGCACGACCAAGCTTGAATCGCCCTTGACCGATTAAGTTTTCTCCTTTCAGGATATCACTGGATGCCTGAACAGTGGATTGTTTTTTATCAATTTCTCCAGCAGATTCGTTGATTTTATGCTCATTTTCAGATCTTTGTTCCGCCACTCGGCGCTGTAACTCATTCTGGGGGCCAAAACCCTGCTCGGAGTGTTCATGCAACTTAGCCTGATTATCTTTGTAGGACTCCTGCATCGCATCACCACGTACTTTTTCACCGCCAACATTCATTCCTGAACGGCTATGAGTCACTTCACTCTCGTGGCCATGAGTGCTTCCTTGCTCCCTGACGGCTCCTGAGTGATGGAACTCCGGATGCGATTCTGCAATATGACCGGTCCTTTCATCTGTGGTGGTGCGTCCCCCGGCAACAATCATGCCTGCCGACGAGGTGGTGTTACCCGAGCTGCTTCTCTGTCCGGCAGTTTGCCCCTGATGAATTGTTGGTTGTTCTATCCCCCGAGTAACAGAGTCGTCTGTTCTGATAGGATTATTTCCACCTGCGGAAGTTACCTGCCCACCCTGCCGGACTCCATATTCAGCGCCCTGAGTCGTTCCGTAAGTCTGGGCACTGTCAACACCTCCCGAGCTATGAGCACCGCCATCCTGAGAGCTGTAACTGACTCCTCCATCATGACCAGATGTACCTGATACCTGCTGACCGCCATGCGCTGGCTGAACAATATGTTCCCCACTGAATGCTGCATGTTCCTGACCGCTGGTAAGATCTGCACGTCCCTGCTGATAGTCCCCCATGATTTCAGGTTTAAGACGTTCATTTACGAACTCCATCGCCGCTTCGCGCGCCGACGGCGCACTTGTCAGCATAGATTGTGCCTTATCGCCGTATTTATTAGCCGCCCAGTCCACAAACTCCTGCGTATAGTTCGTATCGAGGCTTGCGCTCTGGTTTTGCGCAACGGTGGCCATCCGGCTGAATTCGTTACTCTGTGTAGAACTGGTGGTGTACTGATGGTACTGGCTCTCAGCATCATTAAGCGTTGCGGCCAGCTGCTGAACATTGCTGCTTGCAGCATTCTCGGAATGATTCGCGCCATCGGTGATACGGCTACTTTTAACCATATCCATACCCTGGCGGAAGTCATTAACTGCCTGGCTGTTCTGATCATGCCGCATATCTTGCGAATGGGAATCTGAATTCTGGATTCCTCTTGAGCTGCCCGTCGAATGCCGCAAATCGCCTGAAATACTTCCTTCAGCCCCTAACTTAACAACGCCCAGATTAAGCCCCCCTCCGGCCGTTCCTTTAATGCCGGCAGATATAGACCCCTGATTACTGATATCCATCAGTTTGTTATAGGCTTCCTGCGTCGAGATGTTGTTCGCTTTCGCATAACTTTCAGCGGCAGACAACATCATGCCAGCACCGCGTGTTGCATTAGTGGCCTGGCTGTTTTCGCTACCTTTGATCAGGCTGTCGCTGGTACCGGTCTGATTAGAAAGCTGGGACAGCTGTGACCAGCCACTGGTAACGCTGTGGTTGTAGCCATCGAGTGCAGTCCGCGCCTGGATCTGCGACTGGCGGGCTGACTCCTGGAAACCACTGCTGGCCAGCTGGCTAAGCTTCATGTTCACCGGCAGATTCGACATTGCACCCGAGCCGTCGATAACCGTATGGCCACCGGCCGTCTGCGTCTGCGTGGAGCCGTTATCTGCCTGCCACGTCTGCTGACCCTGACGCTGCATCAGGTTGGTATCCATCTTGTTCTGGCTGACATTGTCCATCGACATGTTGTTAAACGACCAGTTTCCGTCTGCTGTGGTCGCTGCCACACCTGCTGACGTGAAGGCGCCCGAGCTGAGTACACTCCCCGCTACCTGAGAGCCCATCGCCGCAGCGCCTTTGGTCAGATAAAACGACAGCACCGGAATGGAAAGGGACAGATAACCTGCCAGATTCGCCACGTCCGAATGCTGCAATGCCACCACATCCTTGTTGGCCAGCACCAGGGGCGTGCCCCCGGACTGACTCTGCAGCCAGTAGTTAGCGGCATAGTTAAGAATGGCGAACATAACCGGCCACATCTGGAAGTAGATAAACCCTGAAACGTATATTTTCAGTGTGTTCAGGCCAAACATAGTGTGATTTGATGCGGCCAGCGCAATCATTAGCGGGAACAGGCATACCAGGATAAGCATCAGCAGAGACTGTGCAAATGGCAGCGTTCGGGTCGCCAGCTCGTTGCCTGCAGCCCATGCGAGACGCTGTTTGGTTGCAGCGTTCTCGGTGGCCAGATTAAGCAGGTTAGCCGTGTCGGATGAGCGAGCGGCAAACCCCTTGATCCCCTGCCGTACTGCACTGTTCGTGATGTTATTCTTCATGATCTGCGCAGCAGTCATACCACCGGCATAGAAGTACCCGTAACTTTCCCCCATAGCGTTGGCCAGAAGCGCCGCGCCATTCAGCTTGTTGCCGAAGACCTTTCTCGTCAGCCAGGTGAACGTCGCACTGCCCGGGTTGACGTCGGTATTGGCCAGCTTCTGGATCTCCGTTGCGGCCTGCTGACAGGTCAGGAACTGGCGTGAGGTGGAGGTCATCTTAAAGATGCCCCTCAGCGGGCTTGGGTTACTGGTTATCAGCGTCAGCGGGTCAGTAGAATTGAGTAGCTGATTGATGGTGTATTTACCATTCAGAAGAATATCGCCGATAACACAGTTCTCCACGTAATCCGGCAGCATCTGAGCCAGCTCCGGGTTTTGCGTGGTGAAGTCACTGGTTTCTGCCACAATCTGCGAGCCAAACAGCATCCCGGTTTTGCTGTAGGTCACCGAGTCGGGTCTGGCCATCAGCATGTCGTAAACTGACGCCATCTTGTACCCGATACTGGTCGTCAGCGACGCGATAGCCGCCAGGCCAACCGGTACGTTATCGGTTACCCAGACCGCACCGGGATCGGACAGGTCAATGACCTGCACTGAGCGTTTCGGTACCAGAAGGATGGAGGTCAGGATCATGAAGACCGCCAGCCACTGGACGAAGACCATCGGGTTACGTTGTTTGATGAAAGTGAGCAATACGGCCAGCACCCCGAAGGTACCGGCAATACGCATTAAGGTGTGGAAGGTATTCTGACCGACAAGGGTGACAACGGCGTCCAGCGCCGTTTTCCACATTCCCCCGCCATAAATGGTGTATATCTCAAGCATCAGCGATCACCCCAGTGATAGTTGCTTTGGTAGGAGCCTGAAACAATGGTGGATACCTGCTGCTGCAGGTACTGCATGTTGCGGTCGATACCGTCCAGCGCGTTCTGATCAGCAGCTGACTGCAGCTTCATGTCAGCGAGAAGTCCCTGCGCATGAATGATGTTGTCACGTAGTTTGGCGGCAGCCTCTTCCGGGAAGTTCTTGCCAGCCAGCGACAGGCTTGCCTGTTTTACCAGCTCCTGGAGGTACTGGATCATCAGGTCCTGGGCAATGAAGTCGGAAACCTGCAGCAGGTAGGTAGCGCTCATCCCCATACTCTGAGCGTTAGTCAGGTACTTCAGTACCGGCACAGAGGTGGTGTTCACAAAGCCTTTTTCCTGATCGGTCAGCGCAGTATCGTCAACCAGCTTGTTCTGCATTGAGAGCATCAGGTTTTTGACCAGTGTGACCAGAGCGTTGGACTCAGAAATCGTCAGGTTAGTGACGACAGGTCCCAGACACAGAGTGGATTCATCACATCCGTAGACCTTCGCCGTTCCCCCGCGCATCAGGACTTTAATCAGGTCGCGGTTATCAACCAGTGGCGTCAGAATTGTCACATCGCCATTCTTGTTGAAAATGATGGAGCCGACGGTACTCATTACCAGCTCCTTCAGCGCGCGGTCGTTGCCGAGAAGACCATTCTTACTGAGAGTGTCCCAGATAAGGTTTTTGTTCTTCAGCACCTGATCCTTCTCAGCATCCCCTGCTTTAGCCGTGACTTTGTCGCCCTGTCCTCCAACAGTGCAGCCCTGCCGGGAAGCCGCCCAGTCGGAAAACATGTTGGTTTCGCCAGCAATGTCCTGGCAGATTTTCTGCTGGGAAACCTGCGTCACTGGCCACAACCCGCCGATAATGCCCTGAGCGGCCTGGCACGAACTCATGTTCATGGAGTTAACATCGCTGGCCAGCTTCTGCAGGAAGTCTTTAGCCTGCTTCAGCTCCGGGACCATCGTCTGCAGGGCCAGGTCGAATGCATAACCTGCGGCGTTGCTCATGATTTGCTTCACGAATCGCTGAATTTCCTCGCCGCTAATCATACTGAACGCCCCGAGATAGGCGTCGATACCGCCGCAGCCGGCGTTCAAGGATGGCAGTTGCATCGAGACCAGTTGGACATTTTTGACGGGGTTCCGGAGGTAGACAGAACCGCCGGAGAAGTACCCGGCCGCCTGCCCCTGCCAGGCCTGTGCCTGAGTGACGTTGCCGCTGTAGCCCAGATTATTGAAGAAGCCGTTCAGATCGCCATTGACGTCCGCCTGAGCTGGCTGAGCTGCCAGGCCTGAGAAGAACACCACACCTGCCGTAATAAGCGCCTTAATCATTTGACACCTCCACAGCTTGCGTATCCTTGCCTGCCGGGATATCAGCACGGTTCAGTTTGCAGTAAAGATATGTGGCCAGATGGAGCCAGCCGCAGATGAGTAAATTCACCGCAATGAGCACGCAAATCGCGGCCATAACGCCCCACAACAGATACTGCGGATAGTGGATGAGAAGCGAGAGCGTAAACTGTTCGGAGCGGTCAACGGACATCTCACTGAGCGTTGTGATGGCGCACGTCACGTATACCCTTTCGACTACGGCGGTAAAAATTAAGGCATAAAACAGTTTCAGCGTTAACAGGTCAGTCCATTTTTGGGTTTCCGTATCCTCACTACTGTCTTTCAGTATCCCGATAGCCTGGTTTCGGATAAGAGTCTTTAGTCTGATGAGCCTCATGCAATTTCCTCCCGGGATTTCCTGACCAGGGTCTGCCGGCAGACGTACAGCCCGGTGACGGTGAAAAAGAATCCGATGCTCAGCGAGATAAGCAGGAGCACCGGAAAATCCTGCAGACAGGTTGTCAGTTCAGGGCGATCCATGACGCTGACCACCCGGTGGGCCAGTACCCCATAGAAAGCTGCGGACACAAGCAGCGTCACGCTGAATAACAGCCACACGCGCTCGGTACGCGATAACGCATACGTATTTGTCGTCATTTTGTAGTCCGTTTGTATTACTGAGGAGTGACCTGCGCGCTTGCCGGCATTGGCGGCAGCATTTTTGGATCGACGTTATCCATATCAGCCTGAATCAGGCTGGCCATCCGGCTCTCAAGTGCGGGGATGTCCATCACGCCTTGGGTGAGTGGATAAGCTTTCAGGGTGTTGACGTTGACCATAAAGGCCGTCGGTGTCGCTATCGGCAACCCGTTTCCGAAGAAGGTGACAATCTCGTCTGCGATCGGAGAGTTAGGGTCCGTCTTACGTGGGATCATCGGGGTCGGGTAAGATACGTCCCCGCCGCCATCAAGGGTGTACGGGTACACCCTGATGGCATGCTCATCGGCCCAGCCCTTCAGCAACGGGTCAAACTTCGCGCTGTACTGGCAGTGAGCCTGCATAAAGAGCACCACGGCATAATCTTTCATGTTTGCCCGACGTCCGTCCGGCAGCGCCATCAGGCTGGCTGGCGCGGGTACCGGAATGGTGGAGGCGGTGATGGCTGTAGCGTCCGCGGATGGGGCCGTTTTTGTCGCTTCAAGCGCCATTAACTCCTCACGCGCCCCGGCGTTCGCCAGCATGGGAAGGCACATCAGCAGAGCCGCCAGTCCGGTTTTAATGTTCATGATCGGCTTCCTTATGCGTCTGCCCTCTTTCGTAACGGAACCAGCGATACACGGCATACACCACCATGCCAGCCGCACCGGCCCACATCCCATTGCACAGCCATAAGAGCCCTTGCTGCGTATGCTCCACGGACCAGGTCATCAGCTCGCTCAGTACGCGTGCCATCGTGCCCCAGAAAATCAGTCCTGCGAGAAGAGTTGGTTTCATTCCTGTGTCTCCTTGTTCTGCTGTACCAGAACCGAATGTGTGTCTGGTGAAATTCGACGCTGAGCGGCCCGGGACAGGCCATATAAAACAAACCACAATCCAAAGCCCAACATAGCGGCCATCATCCAGACGTAGCGCAACGTTGCATCGACCGAACGCACCCATGAATCGCTGTCAACGGGTCCGCGCTGACATAACACTTCAGGCGGGGCTTTCGCTAAGGCAGGAGGCACAGGCTTTAATGACTCTCCGGGTTCAGGTGGCGAGAAGCGACCTGCCAGCTCATGTTCATTAACGCACCCCATCACCTTGCCGGCAGGCGCACCCTCAGTCAGTTGATGAAAAGTCGTCAGGAATTGCCGGGAAAGTGAGCCGTCAGATGCTGCAAGCATCACAAACACATACAGCATCAGTGCCGGACCGAGGACAAAGGAATACAGGGCAGCCCGCCCTGCATCGCGGATGAGGGTAAACAGTGTTTTTGTCATAAAAGGCTCTCAGGAATTGGGTTTAAAGCCGGTGGCCACGTTCAGGAATCGTTTTGACAAGTCATCCTGGGTCATGAAGCCATAGGACAGGGCGCGGTAATTCTTACTGCGCGGGTCAACCAGGAAGAGCGCCGGAAAGTGCGTAATATTCATCGACCGGGACTGCCCCATATCCGGACGGCTCTGTGGCAGGGAGGCAGCCACCTGACCATCAACCGATACCGGAATAAGCGAAATACCGTTGGTTTTCGCAAAGTCCGCCACCACGCCCGCCATCTGCACATCAATCGGGTCACTGCCCCGGTAGAAGTAGAACAGACCGTACTGCTGTGCCAGCTGCTCCACGGCGCTCTGCCGCGTCTGCTGGTCGCGTGTCTGCATAAACGGCGCCATGCTGTTGTAGTGCGGATACTCCAGGTTGTAATCGAGGTCCGGATGGCTCAGCTGCGCCGCTGCAAAGGACTGGCTGAACATCGATGCCCGATCGGTCCAGAACTTCTGCCAGCGCAGGAACGTCGCCGTATTTTCCCGTGAGGGGAAGAGGATGGCGCGGTTAAGCGCCTCCTGTGTGTACCCTTTCAGAACGCGGGCCTGCTCCATCGGGGACATTTTGCTGAGATCCGGAATGGCCTGCGGTGCAGGCTGTTGTGGCTTTCTTGACTGCTCCGGCGGCTTTTTCGGTTCGTTGTACCAGGACCAGCCTGTGAACGGTTCTGCCGGCGTCACAATTTCCTCGGCCAGCACCGTATGGCCCGCCAGCGCTATAAGCAGGCCACAGAGGACACGCTTCATTTACCACCTCCCTGCTGGTTCACCTGCGCGGCGATACGATCTTTTATAAGCTGAATCTGGGTACTTGTGTCCGGCACTTTCTGGTTTTTTATTAAATCCTCATAAAAGTCAGAGAAGTTGATTTTGTCGAAGTCGATTTTCTCCAATTCCTTTTCTGTCATACCCCGGCAGTTCGGACTGTCTCCGCTGCCGAACTTCACACCCAGCTGGTCGCGACGCCCCTGCTCCTGAATGATGCGGGCAAGCTTGCCGTCAAAGACGCAGTAGACCTGACTTTTCTGGATACAGGCGCCCAGCACCTGGCGGTCACACCGCTCGCCGACGCTGACGGTGATTTTCTTCGCCTTCGCCTTCCCTATAGCCTGTTCTTCATCATCACATGCGGCCAGTCCGGCGCTTTGTCCCCAGCCAGAGTCTTTGCAGCAGTTAGAGAACCCTGCAAAGGCCTTACGGCACCGCATGGCTTTACCCGTGAAGACTTTTACATCAATGGCGCTGCTGGCACCTTTTGCATCTTCAGCTGCCGAGGCAAGACCTGCCAGTTTGGCCACCGCCGTATCAAAACCGTTGCTTCCCGCACCATTGGTCTCATCACACTCACCTGACTTACAGATGTAATTGCCACCGCAGACCAGGCCGCCAGACTGATGCGTGGTCTGACACTGGTAGGTGTAGCTCATATGGGTACACTGCCCGTCGGTCGATTCAGTGCAGGTGTTGCCTGCCGCCGTACAGGAGGGGTTCGTCATCAGCGTTCCGCAGGTTCCCGTGGAGTCTGACGGAACGACATAGTTATCGGTGTACTCCCAGCAGTCGCTGTAGACGTCATAGCTCTGACCATTGTTAACAATGGTTTTGTTACCGCCAGGAGAGGTGCAGGTTGACGTGGTTTTCTGCGCCTTCGACATATCCAGGCCGCAGGATGAAGACCAGTTCACTGCGGGGGTAAAGGTTGTCTCAACTGCATTCATGACGAGGACCAGCGTGAAGCCTGACACGCCGGACTGAAAATCAGCAATCTGTTCCCGTATATGCTTTTCGCAACGGTCCTTGTTCCCGCTGGTACACCCTGTACTGGTATAAGAGCCAGCGGGTAAGGAGCCACCTTTAGACAAGGGGGTCGCGGGTGCGCCTGGCATCTCCCAGTTAAAGGCTTTCCCGACCATTGACTGACTGACACCCCACCAGGAGATTTTCCCTGCATTAACTACACGGTCTGCCCAGTAAAAATGGGCGCTGATCACCGGTCCTGATGCCGGCGCTATAAAACTAAAACTGAAGGAGGTACCGTTATTCGTAAATACAACATCGCCATTGGCCGCCGTCAGTGTGAACGTTTTCTGCACTCTCGTGGTGGAAGTATGTCCGCCAGGTGTTGCAGTTCGTGAGCAGGCTTCCACTGAGGCCACATCCTTGTCGCAGGTGTAATTTTCAAAGGTGGTTTTCGATACTGTCACCTCCTTACACTGGTTCGCGGTTCCGTTAAGCACACCGTCTGCGCCGGCTTCCGCATTTTTACCGATAGTGATGAAAGGGGCCTGCGGGTCAATGGCGGGAGTCGGGTTCGTTTTTCCGGAGTTGATAACCGACTGTGCTGCGTCATTACCCTGCAGCGCGGCCTGCCCTTTGTTGGCCAGCCCGCCGTCTCCGCCATCCACACCGCCGTAATACCCTTTCTCCGGTGGATTAGCGGTATAGCCTGGTATTGCTCCTGTGACGGTATCCGGGTTTTTCAGGGCTCCCGTCCCGGCGGAAGCATTGCCTTTACCAAAGCTCGCTCCCGCCTCAAAGGCAGGATCGGCTGCGCCAGCCAGAAGCGGGAAAAGCATCAGCACCGTTGAAAGTAATTTTTTCATTTGGCAGCCTCCAGTATATGGCGCGCCGTTGCTGCACAGTCACCGCCCTGAGCCACTTTCTCCAGCGCCTGCTGCAGCGGCAGGCTTCCCCGGATAACATCAAAGTGCCCCGGACAGGTCACTACCAGGGCCGGAACCACACTGATGTTGTACTGAGTGAACAGGGTTGGATCGATTTGTACACCGGCATCCTTGTCTTCCTTGCTCAGCTCAAACATGGCGGAAGCGGTCTGGCGCATATCATTGTTAAGCAGCCCCCGCAGTGTCGGTGGGATATTAAAGCGCCGGGCATCCTTCAGCATGGGCAGCAGACCTTCACGCGGGATACCGAGACTCACAAAATAGATGGCCGGGAACGTGTCTTTTTCCCCCATAGTGGTAGTTTGTGCCGCAATATTACCCTGCAGGCGGTTAATCAATTCCTGCTGTGCTGGCGGTAATACGGACATACCGTCTGACGGGTTATTCAGGCTCCCTTTCAGAGCTTCCAGCGAGTCCTGTTGCCCCTTCATCCAGTCCCGGTCGCTGACAGAAATGCCGGTCTGTGCGCTGGCCAGCGCCTGAGGCAATAAACCTGCGAGAACGCTGAAGATCAGCGCCCGAAACAATGCAGTTTTCATCGTCATTTCCTTACAGATAGACGCAGTTACGTTTGCGCCAGAAGAGATAGCCGAAGTTCTTTTTCGACGAGGGTGAATTGTGTGTTGTGCCCCAGAGCTGCGTGCTCGCCCCGAACGGATGGCAGTTACTGGTCTCGGGGTACATGTTCACCATCTGATACCGCCATCGCTCCTTAGGAATGATGGGCGACGGGTACTGGTTACAGACTGCGACATCCACGCCCACGGAGTTCCAGACCAGCCCCTCTCGGTGCAGCTTGAAGGCCATTCGCTCCCCAACAAGCAGTGACGCCTCCAGCGGAGAAAACTCACCGCTGGTAAAGCCCGTCAGAGGGTATATCGACCCCTGACTGCCCGCACACCAGAACAGCGGGGATAGCGGCAGACCTGCAGAAGACGCGACGGCGTCAGCGGCACAGGCGCCCTGGGCTATCAGGTTGCCGAACAGCGCCGCTTCGGGATTAATCAGCATAGAGAGCGTACTGTCATTCCAGAGGGGATCGACCTCAGAGAGATAGGCGATATCCATATCCCCGGTCTGCATACACCCCATTGTGGCGATGATGTTGAGCCAGTAAATCAGCGGGTATTTGTACCAGTGGACATGGTAGAACGTGCCGGCAGCAGGCCTGTCACTCTGCCCTGCGGTGCCCGTTCCCGTTCGCCCGAGATCGATCTTGAAGCCGCCCATGTTGACCATGACGCCCGGCTCACGGGTTACATCCACCATCGCCATTGGCTCCCAGAACCCGATCGCAAGACCGAGGCGGTAAAACACACCATATGGGCAAATCTGGATCGGCGAAGCCGGGTTGTTGGTATCCTTTTGCGGTCCGGCAGCCAGCTGAATATTCCCGAGCGTCATAGGAAACAGGCACTTCCAGCAGACATCGCTTATCGGGTTAACCCAGCGACCATCACCCGCGTTGCTGGCTGCGGCCGTTGCCTGAGCAGGCATCCAGGAAATAAGAACCAGCAACACGCCGGCCAGCCATGAAAAGTGCTTCATTTCACCTCCCGCAGCCATACACAGACCGGGCCGTCCTCAGTGTCATGAATAGAGCCAATGAACCAGCCCTCGCCCTCAGGCGCGGAAGGGAGCCAGTCACTGATGTTCTGTACGCCCTTTTCCCAGTCGGCGATCACCTGGGGAGGCGCGTCGTTTTCCATCCAGCGGGTGGCACAGGTCAGGTTGTGCAGGCGCATCCAGTCGCCAAATTCAGTCTGCGTGGCCTCATCACTGGCAGGTGAAAAATAATGAGGGTGCGTCCAGAAGCCATTGCGGTCACGGGTAACCGTCACCGGCCTGACAGATTCAGGGTGAGTCATGGGGTATCTCCGGGAGTGCCGCAGCCACCGGACGGCGGGAGGGCTTAAGAAATGGTTAGTGGTTTTTGGCTTTATCAGCCGCTTTCATGATGATGGCCAGACGTTGTTCCTGGCTCATTTCGTACAGGGCAAGAATGGCTCCGCGCAGCACGTGCGAGGGTTTGTACAGCGGATTATCGTTGAGGATTTCATCCAGCTGTCGGGCCGAACCCTCATCGTGACGTACTGACGAGATGGTGACATTCCGGCCCTTTTCAGTATCAGGGTCTTTTTTCATGGCGTTACCTGGTCGGGGGGTTAATCGGAAACCGGGATGACATTCAGGCTGAGGCGGAGCGCAACGTAGTGAGCACCGAACATCCTGAAGGGCAGCGCGGTTGATTACTGGCTGTTTTCCGGTCTGGTGATGTACCAGCCAATGCGCTCACTGCCACGTATGAGTAAGCTGAGCCACGAGCCGGCATACCCATCGTTCACTGCTGCATCTTCGTTGTCCTGCATCGCCTCTTCAGAGACTCTCGGCGACGTATAGCTCTGGCGCGCCCGGAAAATCCGGCGGCTGATTTGTTGCCGGTCGGCCTCTGGGATCGTCACGCGCAGTGATTCATCGCGTGTTAGTGCATAGCCCGCCTCAGTCAGGCCTTTTTCCAGCTCTGCGAGTAATACCTGGTAGTATTCCCGGTTAGCAAAGGCGTGAACCGCATCGGCATGTCGGGCACCGCCAAATTGTGCGAGGGGGACGGGTATTCCCGGCCTGCTCTCCCGCGCCCGTCTTTCACGGCGTGCATCTGCAAGGTACTGAACCACAATCCAGCCAGCGAGTAGCGCAACCACGACCAGAATACCGATCATGCCCTCAGTATCGCGTAAACAGGTGAGCATTCCCTGCAGTCCCTGAGGGCCGGTGAAGCAGCTGATTAACGCCATGCGTTCATCTCCTCCATTCTGTTGCGAATAAGCCTGACGAGGTACAGGGGAAATGCCTCGTCACGTTTTTCCGGCATCGCGGGAAGATGCGGGTTCCTGGCGCACCATTGATGCCAGGCACCGGCGATCAGCGCCGGTTGCCATGATGCGATTTCAGGGTACAGCTGACAGAGGCGATTCACTTCCTCTTCACTGCCTTTGGTATCAGCATTGTGACCTGTCATGTGCTGAGACACAGACGGCACAGCGGGATTGTGTCTCAGTGACATTCGGCGTTCTCCTGCCCTTCGCCTGCAAACAACCTGTCGAGACGCCCGGAAAGTGACAGCGTCTGGCCCTTTTTACGTTTCGCGCTGTCCTCGGCCCGCATGTTCTCCAGTAAGAGGTGAATGATGTAGTCCGGGAAACGTTCATCACGCTTCGACGGCTCCCGGCTGTCCTGCTGGTTCTGCTCACACCAGTGGAGCCAGGCTTTGGTCACCAGTACCGGATGCCAGGAGTCAATTTCGGGGTAGAGCGTCTTCAGCCGTTCTGCTGTTCCCATGCGCGGCGTTATCTCAGCGGGTTTACGCGGTTTTCTGGCGTAACGGTGATGGGATGTGACCGCCTGACGCATTTCGGGAAACAGGTCACCTAACGTTGTTGCACTCATTTTTTCGCTCCTGATACCGGAATTTCTTCCACTTTCATCACGCGGCCATCGCGCGATATCCGCACGGGGATGTGTTCAAAACCGAATTTACGGGTCAGTACGCCAGACTGGTCGAAGTAGATACGTTCATTAAGCGCATCACTGGTTTCTTTGATGTTGCCGTTCACCAGGATGACCTTTACGCTGGTCTGACCGGCGAGCTGCTGTCGGGTCCAGTTCACCTGCTCCTTATCATCGCCGTCGATAAAAAAGAGCACCTGGTTGAAAGGCACCTTATCCAGAGGATTGACCGTATCGCCCTTGCGGGCGATCACGTTGCCCTGCATGTCAGTGATCGTTTCCTTCACGGTAAATGTCGGGTCCCAGGCAAAGCTGCGGTATTCCTTCGCTTTCGTGAGCCCTTCCACCGGCGTCGGACGTACCGCATGCTCCTTCACTCTTTCCGTTGCCTCTTTGCGCAGGCGGTCAAGTTCGCCCGTCTGCTCCATTCCCTTCAGGCGATTCTGGATAAACGCCAGCATGTCCTGCTCTGCAGGCTCGAAGACGTTGCCCCAGGTTCCGAGATCTTTCGCCCCGCTGCCGGCGGAGAGCATCAGCAGCATCATACCCATCAGCTTTAGTGGTCTTTTCACTGGCCCCCCTGAGTGCGGCGCGCAATGTCGGCACGGATCTCGTTCGTGATATCCCGCTGCGGACTCATCACCGCTGGTTTAACCAGAATGATGGCGTTATGTGAGGCCTGCCATTCACCGAGACTGGCTGACAGCGCGGTATTGAAACGCGTTGTCAGAACCCGGGCTTTGTCCTCATCAAGCTGCAGCTGCGCGGACTGCTGCATAAACAGATCAACTGTTCCCTTCATATCGAAGACCACCACCTCCGGGGTGACGGCTTTCGCCGTCACATATGCCACGCCTGTCATGGCCAGCAATCCTGCCAGCCACAGCATGCTGGCTTTAACCCAGCGGGATGTTTTGCTGGCGATCGTTGCACCATCGTTGAAGGTATCGCCGTCATACGGCTTGTCCTGTTGTTCACTCATGCTGCTTTCACCCATTCTTCAAGTTCACGAAGTTCATTGCCGAATTTCTTCTCCGCCAGCAGATATGCAGCTTCTTCCGCAGTGGCACCGGCTTCTCTCTGCAATTTCTGCATGAAGGCAAAGTCCTCACCACGCGAGCTGAACATGGCGCGTGTGACGGGATCGACGAACAGACGGTGGAAGGAGCTGTATTCGCCGGCGTTTATCAGCAGGGAGCTGTAGCCGGTCTGCAGGGCTGGCTGGAAGCCACGGATAACTTCTTTTTCCATGTCCGAGAACTGATCCGGGTTATCGGCAAGGTACTGTTTAAACGCCTTAGCATCCTGCAGCAGGGTGATTTTGGTGGAGCTGTTGTTCCAGGCGGCTTCCGCTTCCTTACTGGCGCTGAAGTCCTTGATGCCCTGGGTGATAGTGATAAACGCGCCACGGTGACGACGCACGGTTCGGTAGCCGGTTTCGATAAACCGTGCCGCGTGCGGGTTGGAGCCGCCAAGAAGACGCCAGGCCTCGTCGATGATGCAGACCTTTTTGAGGTCGCGCGGGCTGTGGTACATCTTTTCCTGAATCGCCAGAATGAGCGAGAACAGGATAGATGAAAGCAGCTTCGGCTTGTCTTCCAGACTCAGCAGCTCCAGCACCGCGAAGCGGGTTTCACCATCGAGTGTCGGGGTGTCGGCGTTGAAGTATTCTCCGTCCGGCCCCCAGGTGCAGTAGGTATCGAGCAGCATGGCCAGCTCAGCAAGGCGCGAGATGATGGTTGGCTTGTCTGCAAACGCCTGATTCACATCCTCGTTAGTCAGGTAATTATGGACGTCGTCGATACGGGCTTTGTTTGCCTTCTTCTCCCACGCATCCATTACCGCTTTTTGCAGGATCGCCTCGCAGACGCCATCAAGCGGCTGCGTCGGGCTGGCGAGTACCGTCAGCAGGCGCACAATCCCTTCAGCAGAGTGCTTGATGTCTTTGACGTTGGCGAACGGGTTAAATCGCAGTTTAGAGCCATCGAGATACACCCCACCGGCCTGATGACAGTAGTTCTTATAACTGTCACCCATGTCGATAACCCAGCCGTAACCACCGGCGTTTAGTACATCGCGCAGCACCCCCTGTATCAGAAACGATTTCCCTGCCCCGGACGTCCCGGTAACCGCGATGTTGAAGTTGGTACTGCCGTTCTCCTCGCCAAACATGTCGTAGAATGCGACCTGGTTACGGTAAGTCGGCAACGGCATACCTACATTCGACAGCTGGCGTTCGGCCACGACCGGCATCAGGCTCACTGCGTTCCATGACTTGGCGCGCAGCGTCGCGCCTGTTGTTTTCAGGTCTTCCCACATCCCTTCCTGCATGACGAACGGGAAGCCGGCCAGCCAGTTACGCATCTGCTGGTACTGTATCGTTACCATCTCCAGCTCGTTCTTGCGGAACACGTTCACGGCGGCCAGCTCACAGGCCTGCGCATCTGTATTGTTGTCCGGCGCGAACAGGGTCAGGTTAAAGTACGTGTTGCAGAGTGCAATTTCGTTATTGTTCAGTTGCTCACGGGTACGTCGCCATTCTTCTGCGGCCCTTTTGGTGCCGGGAAAAAGTGCGGCGTAGGCTGAGTTGGCCTTTTTGGACAAATCGGTATCTTTACGAAATGCCTCACTCTGGCTTTTGGTCTGCTCCTCCAGCTCCGTCGTCCAGGTCAGCATAAAGGGACAGGGTATTCCGAGGTCAGGAAAGCGCAGGTTCTGCAGATTGTCAGCCCCCTGCCACAGGGCGAAGCGTTTAGGCGTTTTAGCAAGCTGCATGTTGATGATGCGGCATGCCGATGCCGGCAGCCGTGTCCCGCGCGCGTCGATGGTCTCGGGCAACGTCATCCGGAGATGCGACGGATAGACATCAAGCCCTATCCCCTGATCAACCACCTGGCGGTTCAGCTTTTCATCCTCGTTGTAGTCGCCGGAGGACGTCAGCACCTGTTCCTGGCGGTAGTTCATCTGTTCGCGTACCGCAGACAGGAAGCCGTTCACATCGACGTTCACGCTGTCGATGCGCGCAGCGCCCAGGGAGACGCGGATGGTGTTGCGGATCTGAATCAGGTCATCAATCACCCGTTGTGTCTGGGAAGCGCGCTTCAGCGGCTGACCATAGAAAAGAAAGATACGGTAGTTACGCAGGTAAAGCGGGTAATCGCGTTCGTTGGCCAGACCGTGCAGCGCAGAGCGCTGCCAGAACGCGCGGGTAATTTTATTGAGGTGATCGGCCATCCCTCCTTTCCACATGTCGTTACTCACACCGCGATCGATACGTTCCCCGACACACTTGCTGGCGAGCATGATGACGGTGACGGGAGTCTGGCGGGGCAGTTTTTTGCGCAGCATGTCATCAAGCGCGGCCATCACCTGTTCGTTCGCGCCAGGCAGCGGGGCGGCTTCCATGATGAAGCCTGCAGAGCCGGCGTTGACGAAAATCTCATTGATGTCGTCGTAATACCGGTACGGCAGTGCCGCAACCAGGGACGGGTAGCCCCACGTCTGGGAAAGATTCTCGCGGGCCGTGGCGGCACCGTCTTCCTCTTTCCCGTTTTTCAGCATATCCATCAGGTTGTCGACAAAACTCATTTTCGACCCTCCGCAGCGGCCCGGATTAACTCCAGGCGACGCAGCTTCTCTTCGTTCATTTGCCCGGTGTGCGGTGCATCACCGGCAGTTTTAATCTGCCAGTCACAGCTCACGCTCAGAACGGCCAGCGTTTCATCGTCGGTATCGACTGACTGTGTGGCGGTGATTTGCGTCGTTCCTTTCCGTGAATGGACTAACGATTTCGCCAGGTGATCGATGCCGTTCTTGCCGGTAACGTAATGGCTGCTCATTCCCCGCCCTCCCCGATAACGCGGTAGCTCTCATCCCAGTGGGATTTGTTTTTCACGAACTCAACCACAGCCGGCTGATGAAAGTTGTCGTCCGTGTCCACCCAGGGGGCAATCCACAGGCGCTGCGTGGCGTCAGGAATACGCTGAACCGGAACGCGGCCCGCCGTGTTAACCGGCACGGGGGTCGCATGACTCGGCGTGACCAGCGGCGTGACCAGTGAGCCGGATGTTTTCGCGGGCGCAGTGGTCAGAGGCCTGGCGGCGGTGGTTCCGGTTGCTGTGACGGAGACAGGACGGAACGGATTCACGACCGGTGCCGAATTGCGCAGTGCCGGCAGGGTTTCACCCGCAGGCTTTTTTGCGGTTTTTTCAGCCGTCAGGTCATCCAGACTTTTACCCTGAGCGGCCAGCTTGTTGGCCTCACCAGTGGTCAGGCACTGGTCGGTCGCGGTCTTGTTGCAGTCGAAATCAGAATTGAGACCGGCGCAGCCGGTCAGTGCGCTGCACAGCAGTGCAGCGCCCAGTAGTTTTTTCATGGGGTAACTCCGGTTGTAATTTAAGGGGTATTCAGGGAGGGGTAATACTCAATTTCGATTATTTGCAGTTGCACTGAATCACAGTGAAAACCAGCTGCACAGCAAGGCTTCCAAACACGCCGGCATAAAACATGTCCAGCGTCAGAAAGTTCAGGTTCATCTGGATAAAACCAAAAATACTCGCCAGTATCAGCATTCCGCACCACGGAACGACTGAGCCATACATAAAGACCCCTTCATCGCGTTTGTTAAAGGCAGAGCCGCTAAAGTATACGAGGAACACGCTTAAGAGCAGGGGCACTCGCCAGGAGACCCAACCCATATCACCCACGCCTTTAAGATTGAGCACTGCCCACACAGTCAGTTCGATAGTGAATACCAGTGCTGGAATCAGGATATAGCGATAGTTGTGCAGGATTTTGAGTAATGGATAGCGTGCCATGTTGGCAGACATAAACACTCCAGTGAAATGAATTACAGGAAGACGCTGATGACATGAGCAAGTGCGCCTATGGTCACCAGGGTGAGTAACACAATGAGCCCTCCAGTATGGTTGTAAACAGAAACACCGGTCGCTCCGGCTGTTATTACAAGTAGTGCAATGGCTCTGGTACGCTTCATTCCTCTCCGATTTTCTCGTTACCGTCAGTGACTCTATGGAGGAACTTCAGGTCAGGTTTCTTTTCTGGCCAGACGGTCCTCACTTCTTCCTGATACCAGTTGCTGACAATGCTGACCGTCAGCCCCTCCGTTTCGGCCTGGTGCTTAAGGTGTTCCCAGGCGGGAAGATTTAAGGGTTCATACTCAGAAAGCATCCTGTCGAACACCTCCGCCCAGCTTTCGTTGTAGCGGGGGACAATTCGCCTGCATATCCATTGAGTCAGAAATAGCCAGACAATCAGGAAAACCAGCGCCCACAGTGAGAGGTAGTACGAAAGAACCGGCCCCCCAACACCGAGAAAGATGGCAACCCCCAGGAACATGCACCTGCTTGCTGCCGGAGTGGGCCGACCAGCCTCCCAGTAAGCAATATGCATCCGCATGCTCCTGAGCAGGTTATTATTACGCTCTTCGTCACGCATTCCGGCTTCCCCCACGAAGAGCGGCATCAGAAATGGCGCTGAACTCCGCGTCCAGCCACTTTCTGAGTTCTTTCTGCGTCAGTTCATCCTTATGAAAAACAGAGAGGGCCAGGGTGCGCATGGCATCAATATCAAGCGGCTCATATGACCGAATTTTCTTCTGTATTTTCTCTTCCCATGTTTCACCAGTCTGTAGCAACCCGGCCAGAATCAATGCCATTCCTATTGCAAAAGAAACCACAGTAAACCTTTGATTGCCTGACCAGAAGCTGAAAATCAACATCCCTGTAGCGGTTAATGTCCCGACCCAGAATATCCAGTGGGGCTTTGTTTTTTTTCCAGCCATCCAGCGGTTAAGGTCCTCTTCGATACGCTTTAGTTCGCTTTCGCGCCTCATGGAGCCTGTATCATTCATTTGCCCTCCTTAGTTGATGGTGTCACCCAGACGCAGCTGGCTGGCCTGGCGGAGAACATCATCGGGGTTAATGTTGCCGACTGAGGTGGTGCTGGATGCAGTGGTCTGGCTCGCTGGTTGAGGGGTCACGGCGTTCTGCGCGGCGTTGCCGGCTTTCTGCAGTTCCTCTTTCGCTTTCGCATCCTCGGCGTCCTCGATGGTTTCAAGGCGGAAACCCTGCTGGAACACTACGGTCACCCGGTTGCCGGCACCGATATCAATCACCGGATGGTACTGCTCAGCGCGCTTAATCCAGTACTGGCTCAGCGTGTCGGCCGCCTTACTGGCACCGCCGCCTATACCCTGCTTAAACACGTCGCCGGCACCGACATCCGCTGTGGCACCGAGGCCGACAGATGGTGTTGCCGCAGATTTGATGCCTTCACCAAAACCTGACAGGAGGCCTGCTGCACCGGCGTAGCCGACAATCATGCCGTTTCGCATGACTGGCTTGCCGCGAACGCCGCCTTTCCCCTGGTAGCTGACATGCCCATGAAACTCCATGTCCACGTGCTTGCCGTTCTTCAGCACGCAGCTGATTGATTTCGTCCGGACGATGCCGCGCTCACTGGAGATATCGCCCCATATTTCACCCACCACAAAGCAGCCGTCGGCGCTGTATTCTTTGTTGTTCGGCATCTGGATATTGCCCAGCAGGCGGAGGGTGACTGCCTGTGTGTTCTGCTGGCCGGTAACACTGGCGTTGGCGTCGGCTCCTTCAATCATGATGGCGTCAGAGAAGGAGCCTGACGGAATCCAGGGTAGTTTGGTTGGCTTTTTCATCAGGCTGTCGTATTTGAACTTTGTTGTCGACAGGCCACCTGTCATCCTCTGGCCTGAGCCGCCCGGATAGAACCCTGCGCCCTGCCCCATGTTGACACCAGTGGCGGCCGGTGCTCCTGTGGGGGTGACAGTGTATTCGGGAGGTCGGGCCTGACCGGCAGCAACGGGACCGGGGAGTGGTGTTCCGTTCTGACCGGCAGGTGGTGTCTGCTGGCCAGTGGTCGCGTTGCTGCCGGGGGCTTTCGTTAGCTGCTCATTCAGGCGCTGAATTTCTTCATCCTTTTTGGCCAGCTGTTGCTCGGTGGTGAGCTTGTTCTGTGCAAACTGCTGGGTGAGCGTGGCGAGCTTGTCCTCAAGTGCGGAGGTTTTGGCTTGCTGCTGTGCCAGTGCGGCATCATTAACCTGCTGGTTAAACGCTGCCGTGACCACACCGGTCATGTTTGGGGTGGCGACCGGCGCGGGTTGTTTCTGTTCCTGCTGATGTTGCCCGTACCAGATAACGCCGCTTGTGGCGGCGGCGCCTCCCACGATTACGGCGGCAAGAATGGCCAGCTGTTTGCGCCGGGTTTTCAGGTTTTTATTCAGACTCATGGGCGGGTGTCTCCGTCATCTGAAAACACAATCCAGGCGTAGCCTTCGCCACCGGCATAAAGCTGGTTCTGCGACAGCATCACGGCCCGGACTCCCTTGCGCCAGAAATCGCGCTCGCGCAGGCTGCGGGTGATGCTGCCCGGGTTGCTCATCCGGAAGCGCACAACGCGCAGGTGGTTACCAACAATCTGGCGTTCCGGTGTCAGGCGTACATCACTGGCGGGTGTGTATGCCGGCATGCGGCTGACCGGATACTCCTGATAGTCGTCCGGTACCTGGCCGTTGACTACGGCGCGGGACAGTGCGACCAGTGTTTTTTCGTAGGTCTGCCCTTCTTCCCATGCCTTCGCATCGTCGTTCTTGCGAAGTGGTGGCGACATCGGGGTGAAGCGCAGTGTTTTGCCGTTACCCGGTTGCGGCCTGATGTTCAGGCTCAGGGATGAGCCGCGGTCGGTCTGGATAAACAGCGTAAAGTTCTGACTGACAAGGGGAGACAGAATGAGTGCTCCGTCGTCGGTCTGGCTCTGGTCATAGGCACCGGTTGGTCCGCTGATGCTGGTAATGAGTTCTCCGTCGACAACAACCTTGCTCGGGTTGGTGTTGCTGAGAGTGACGTTAAAGGCGGCGTCGTTCTCAAACGGAATGGCTGCGGGTGCGGAAGCGGCCCGGAGGCCGCTGGTAAATAATCCCGCTGCCAGAAACACAGCAGCAGCTGCCGGTGAAATACGAAATTTCATGGGCAGTCCTGTCAGTTGGTGGTGGATACCGGCTGGAGTTCTTCGAAGTTGTGGAGGTTAATCACACCGTTCTCATAACTCAGTTTCAGGCGGTAGGTTTTTTCCTGGTCTTTCATCGGCGTGATGATTACGCCGTTAGTGGTGGAGGACTTCAGAACCCCGCTGTACTGCACGGAGCCATCATCCATGACGCGAATTTCTTTCGTGTCGAACTGGGTGGAAATGCCCGCTTTCCTGATGCGTTCAGCTTCAATATCCAGAGCTTTCTTGAGTTCGTCCCGTTTGTCGGAAGGGACGAATCCAAGAATCATTTTCTGGTTGTTGTCGATGTTTTCCGGGGTGACGTTCAGTCGCCAGTAAATAAAGGAGGCGGCGAATTGCGTCAGGCCTGGGGCATCGACACTTTTTGAATCTGATGCGAAGGGGCGATTAAATGTTAATGGTGTGGTAATGGTTTTCTGGGTGGTGGCAAAATACCATGCAAGCGAACCTGTCAGTACGTTACCGGCCCCCATAAGTAAAGTTAAAGCTGAAAGACCAATAAACGCATAGCGGAGTTGTTTATCGCGCTCTCCTTTAATATTCAGTTTCATGAAAACTATGCCCTCCAGTGCCGGAAACTAGAATCAGGTATCTGGCGAAAGGTTACTTTGAATAAAAGTGATGGCAGGTGCCAGTAACAGAAATTAAGTAACCAGTACGACCCCTGCCCTTTTTTCAGATATCTGACGATGAACCAGAGGATTCCCGCTATAACGCCAAGTTCAACTGACAGGTTGTTAAGCACCCCCAGAACAATAAGGGGTGCGGTAACAATTAACTCATCAATTGGCAAGCCTAAATAGCGGTCCTGCTGGTTCATTGTTTCCGGGAAGTTGTATTTATCCTCCTCCCCGCTCATCGTTTAACTCGCGATGCCGAAGGCTACACGGGTAAAGATGATTGCCATTACGATACCGACGAATACCAGCGGTGAGCGGGCCTTGATGTAAATAAACAGGCCCATGATGATTTCGGCAATGTAAAACCATTTAATCAATGAAGAGCCAGAACCGAAGGTGGAATTAACCGTGGTGTTTTGTGAGGAAAGAAGGTCGGTGCCGCCAGCGAATGCCGGGTGAGTGACCATAAGTGCAATTAAAAAAGCGCCTGCTGACTTTAAGTAAAATTTAGCCTGGCGATTTTCGCGCGCTTTGCGGAATAAAGACGCTACCGCCCATCCCTTACCGACGTTAAGGGCACTGCCTTTGGTTAACATGTTTGTTTTCTCCGAAGTAAACAAAAGTGGTTCGCGTAAGTGCTTGTTTACGCAGGCGCAATTGTCCCATGACCCTAAAAAAAAAAAACTGTGACGCATGTCACACTTTTTGGAATCATTCAGATTTATCCGAATATGTAAGTGGGTAGGCTTTGTTGACCAGAAAGTACGGAAATGGCCTCCGGGATCTATAGCTATGAAAGTTAAAGAAAAAATGTGGGATGGTCGCGGCCGTCCACGTAAGTTCCAGCCGGGTGAAGCTGTGGAGTGGCGATTGCGCGCTCCGGATAATCTGCTTATGGAGCTGAGAATATGTGCCAGAGCTGGCAACAGGAGTGTGAATGAGGAAATTATTGCCAGGCTTTTGTTGTCGCTGAATTATCAGCCGGGTAAGCCTGTGATTAAAACAGCGGAAGGGGAAAGGCTCATTGCGCTGGCGGTGAGATTTGAGGAATGGCTTGGAAAATTACTTGATGGTGAATCCGTTGATGCTGTGAAGGAAGTTAATGTCCCGCTCAAGCAAGAGCAATTGTGGGTGTGGCGTGAGGGTGAAAGAATTTTGCTTCCGGGTAAAACAACCGGATATAGCATGCGTATTCCTGAGAACCTTGCGGATGAAATAAGGGCAATGGCGAAGGTGCATAACCGTAGTCTGAATGACGAAATGCTCACTCGCCTGATGAATACGATGGGTTATTTCACGGAAAGGTTACTTGACCAGAACGAGGATGCGCAGGCACTTAAAGTTCTTTGCATGGAGTTCGAGGTGTTCCTGAAGGAAAAAATAAGGGAGGTGGAGAAAAGCGACCTTCCGTGGGATGAAAAGCCGTCTCAGTGATCGATTCTGGCCGGAGTGTTCCGGCCAAAGAAGTTATTTTACCCTGCCAGGAAGTGGTCTTTTTCGGCTTTATCTTCCGCATCGTTAATTGCACTGATGTTGGTGTTTATGAGCTCTTCCAGTTTCACGCCAGAGTCGGGACCTTTGAGTGTAACGAAGATGTCAGAGACAAGGGCAGTCAGAATCATAATACCTTCTCGTGACCCGGAGACTTTCTTTATAAGGTCGCGCCTAAAACCATCCAGGTCAAATGAGCTTCCTTCTTCTTTCGATTTGTAAACCATTAGCCCAAGGCGTACTAATTCGTTGACTATCGAAGAGTAGTTCATCTCAGAAGAGGTGGCCCCTTTCTGTAGCTCTATTTCAAGAATATCATGTATTTCGCGGTCAATTTTGTCTTTAAAGTAAATGTTCTTTCTTGGCATAATAGTTTCTCGATGTTCTAATGCAGTGCCTGATGCGGCACTGCAATGGCGAACTTTAACAGCTATCCGTGGTGCAGGGTTCTGGTAACCAACTGATTTTATATATGACTCATCCCTAAATATGTGTGCTAATCAGGCACTACGGTGTGTGTGCATTAGGCACTATGATGTGTGTGGTTCAGGCACTATCTGCTTTTAACTTACTCTATTAATTGAATACACACAATCCCCACACTTCAGAGTGCTGTATTAGCACACATTGCAGTGCCTGATTAAGCACTGCAATGTGTGTTAGTCCACACACCTTAATCGCACATACTCAAAAATTACGAAATAAAACACACATCATGCCGCTGAATTTAAAGAAAAAATATGCAAGACGAAGTCTTGCGTGGGGTGTGATGTTTTAAAGGGTTAGCAAAGAGCGGCGTGTTAATACCGTCTACTGCTCTGACATGTTTATTTCGGACAGGTGTTAAATCCCTTCAGGAGAGCGCTCACGCGCGTTTGTAGTGAATTAACTTGATTACGACGATCCGCCGGGGTATTTTTTAAGGCGACGCTCCAGAGCCCGTGTATTTCGTTAAAAGGCCAAACCATGAAAATATCGTTACTGCCTGCGGCATTGCTGACCCTTTCACTGTCTGCTGGCGCAGTTCCCCAGATGTGCTTTGACCAGGCCGGGAAAGATTATCAAATTGATCCACTACTGCTTATGTCAATTTCGATTAAAGAGAGCAGGCTGAAGCCGGGTGCGATAAATGGATCAAACAGGAATGGAACAGAAGATGTCTGCGGGATGCAGGTAAACAGTTCCCATTACGGTAAACTTAAAAACTTCAATATTACCCGTGAGCGCCTGTTAAATGATCCATGCATCTGCGTTTATACGGGTGCATGGGTTCTGGCGCACAACTTCAGGTCATACGGAAAAAACTGGGACAGCGTGGGGATGTATAATACGGGGCCGAGCAAAAAGCTCATTGCGCAGCGCAAGGCCTATGCTCAGGATATCAAAAATATATATCGCGTTTTACTGGCCAGAAAAAAGTTACTTTCTGAACGTCTGGCGCCAGCAGCGGGAAAGGAACATGAGATGAAAATTTCAGAAACAGCATCTTTAAACAGTGGGCACTAAAAAGCCGCTCTGTTGAGCGGCTTAATTATCAGGCCTTCAGTTTTGCAAACTCCTCGGCCATTTTCCAGAGTGCTTGATTTAATTTGATGTCGCCATCAATTCCGGTGACTTCCCGCGTTCTGGTCATCTTCCCTTTTTGCGTTCTGCCACGAATCCCCCCACGGATCACATTTTCCTGCACCACGTTAAACGTGGTCCATAAATCCTGGCCTCTGTCGAGCACACGGCGAGGGTTAATAATTTGCTCAGGTGTAATTGGCGCTGGTTTCCCATCGTACTTAAGTTCCAGGGCGGTCGCACCCAAAAGGCGCTGCTCAGGCAAAGTCAGCTGAATGCTTTTCATGAGATCAATATTTTCATCAACCGCGTCAAATGTTTTCAGCACCGTGTAAGCGCCTTCAATAACCTGGCCGACAATATCCCCTTTGTGGGGTACGCGGATTTCACCAAAATCCTTCAACGCAACCAGACCATTACTGCAAATCTGACGGAACATACCGGGTATCATTTTATAGCTGCTTGAACCATCATGGCTATTCAGCAGAATAATTTCCGGTACTTCTTTTCCGTTAATCTGGTCATGACGACGCAGGCGAAGCATATGCTTTGTAAAGTCGCGTTTATCCTGGTCACGTGTACGTGACTGCGTTGCATAATACGGCTGAAAACCTTCATCACGTAAACGATCAAGAATGTTTATGGTCGGAATATACGTATAACGTTCAGAGCGTGAATCGTGTTTATCCGATGAGAACGCGCTCGGAACTATGTGCTGTAATTCCTCATTCGTCAGCGGACGGTCTTTACGAATCGAGGTAGGCATACGATAGCGGCTTGCGAAACTGACCATATTTATTTACTCCTGATTATTTTGTTAGTGATGAAGAAATAACGCGGTGAAAATTATCCAGCGGCATTGCAACTGCCACCGGGCGACCATCTACGATCCAGACAGAGATATAATCCGGGCATTCGTCATTAATTAACGTCAGCTCAGTGGCATTCTCTGGCGGCGTAAAAATTGCCGGTTGTGGCTCCCCTTCCGATGCTGCCAGGACCCAGCAAAACAGATCCGTGAACTGGGACGTGGTGAGGTTTGAATCACATCTTCCGGTAGATTCTTGAGCGGCGGTTTTGACGTTGACGTTTCGTGTGTGCATCCTGGTTTTCTCCTGTGGTGATGGTGTCCATCTCCCTGGTGAGTTCTCTCGCGGCAAAGGGCAAAGGAGCAACGGCGAAGGGAGGAAGGAAAGGGGCGGAGACTAAAGTTTTTGCGGCACGCAAAAAGTTTTGGCGGAGTGCATTTCACCCCTTGGATGACGACCCGACGGTGCTACGACAAGCCCTCCGCGTGAGGACACACGGGGGATGGCCGTCACCGGATGGACAGGATGCACACACCCGACACGTCGGAACGGCGTGGCGCCATTAAAGCGACGGCATCAGCCGGCGCGGTGAAGGCGTTCCGGACGGCACGGCCGGAGAAGCCGCAGCCTTTGACCCTAGCCATCAGACCCTAGCCGTATGGCCCGAAACCCGAAGGGGTTCGGCGGAGCCCGGCGGGTGCGCAGCGGCCGCCCTGGCGGAGTGGGGCTCGACGACCGGGCAGCAGCGCTGGCCGGGAGCCGAAGGGGGCCATCGCCCTGCCCTGTTTTCGGGTTATGGCCACAGAGCTGCAGCTGAGAAAGATAACCAGCAGGACGCCGGTTATGATCGCCGGTAAGGAGACAAGCACTGCAACGGGGAAAGGCAGGAGCGCCGGAGGCGCTTTCGCCCTCCCCGTTTCCCCGAAGGGGAAAGAGGGTTTGTGCGGTTGCCCTGATGAATGCCACCAGGGCTGGACCGAAACCGGGATCAGGAGCTAGTAATCACCTGACTCAATTCCCGACTCAAATGCCATCTCGGTCATAAGGTCGTCATGCCTCTCTTTTGCACGTTCTTCCTCAGCCCACGTCAGCATAAAGCCGCGCATCGACGCTGCGCCCATGAATACCGGGCGGTCTTTAAGAGGTAATTTAGCCAGGTAGTCCAGCGCCATTCCCAGCAAAGTGACCTCATAGATTTCGTAGTACGCGCCGCATGTTTTACCAGCCCGCTTTTCCATACGATCCAGAACCACATCAGCACGAATGACGTCGAACGGATTACGTGAGTGAATATTGCGTACAAAGCCATCAGTGCGCAGGAGCGTTGTTTTATGTGTCGTCGTTGTTTGCATCATGATTTGTCTCCAGCGAAGAAATTCACGAAAGAAGGTAATACGCGTGAGAAATTTTCCAGCATTGCAGCTGCGGCAACCGGATAACCATCCAGTAACCATACTGAGAAGTAATCCGGGACTTCCGGATCGATATAAATCAGTTCGACACTGTCAGCCGGTGCGACAAAATTAACAGGCTTCACATCAGCTCGTGATTCGCTGACGACCCATGAATACAGATCCCAGAATTGTTCAAAAGTAAGCGCTGAGACTGTTTCACTCTGCCCAATGGTTTCCACAACAAAGCCACTGGACTCATTTAGTGTTTTTCCCCCTATCTTCCTGGAAGATTCGGGAGCGGCGGTTTTGACGTTGACGTTTCGTGTGTGCATCCTGGTTTTCTCCTGTGGTGATGGTGTCTGGTGAGTTCTCTCGCGGCAAAGGG
>NZ_JBSKJN010000020.1:0-56859 GCF_053709515.1 Enterobacter sp. UPMP701
CGGGTGCCCGTCAGCTCAACGGCGCTCACCGCCACGCGGGTAATCTTGCCGTTAACATAGCGGGACGTCAGCAGATTCTGCGTCGGGATGGTCACCGTGACCGGCTGGCCGAGCAGCCTGCTGCGGTCAATGCGCGCGTCCGTGCCGAGCACGGTCAGCGTCAGCGCGAACGACTCAGACATCGCCTCGCGGCCCGTCAGTTTCCAGAACAGAAGCCCCTCCACCGGGAGCTGAACGGTAATTCGGTTGAGCATAATCTTTATTCCATCTAGCTTATGCGATGCAGAAAAGAGGTTCGCATCTGTGATAAAGCGTCATTCAAGAAAGGGGCGTTTCCCTCTTGTTCATCCAAAAAACAAGAGAGTAGATTTTCAGTGACTCTGATGTGACAAATAAACCTACATTCAACCAGATGTTTGAAATATCAAACATACTTACTAAAAGAGGGAAAAATGAGACCGAGCATCTGAATGAAATCAAGCGAAATAATTCCTGAGCAAGGGCAAATTTAACCGATCCGATCTTTCGCTTGAAGAATAACCAGGCTGAAGCAAACAAAGAGAGTAATAAAAGTAAGTCAAGCATAAAAAAAAGCATGACCAAAATGCTGAAACCATCACCTGCGTAATAATGCAACGAAGCACTAAACGCTTTTGCGTCAGAAATGAATGGAATTCTGTCGTGGCGAACTGAATTCACGCAATAAAGCAATATTGCGAGAAGATCCATACTTCCCCAGAAATACCATAATTTGCTATTTAAATGAGCGAGGTTATTTTGTGTACGCCCGATATTGTTATTTACAAAAATGGGGAGGCACATGTTGGCTTCAACTCAACTCTCCGGGTTAGGATTAAATTCAAAACGCATAAACAGGAGAGACAATCTTTTCGAATTCCTTTGGACGAAGCCTTTGGCTTCGAAGATCGTACACTTCCATAGTATCTCCTGTTTAAACTCCTACGGATTCACCAGCCAGGTGCCCGGCTTGGTGATATCCAGCGTCTGGCTGCGCGTTCTCCCGTTGCCCTGCAGTTCAATCTTCGCCTCACCGGCTGGCAGCTTGAGCGATGCATAGCCATTGGTCGCCGGACGCAGCGCTTTTGGCTCGCCGTTCACTTTCAGGGTTTCGCCGTCGAGAATGCGGATATAGACAAGCGCAACAGGGCTCTCGACAGGCGGTGGCGTCTGTTCCGCCGTCGTCTGCTCGCTCGCCTTCGCGGCTTCTGGCTTCACGTCTGGCGTGTTCGCGGCGGTCTCAGTCGGACGCGTCTCTGCTGGGGTCTGTGCAGCCTGCTCAGGCGTAGCATTGCCGCCGCTGAACAACATCGCGCCGGCGACAATTCCCACCAGCACGCCCGCGGCAACCATGCCCGGGATCTTGTAGCGACGCCAGTCGAGTACCGAAGCCGGTTTCTCTTCCTCAACCGGAACCAGCATGGTGCCGGTCTTTTTGGCGGTCAGCACGTCGTTAATCCCGGCGACCGGCATCTCAATCAGCGCAGCAAATTCGTCGATAGACTGCGGACGGTCCTCCATGTGCAGCGCCAGCGCGCGGTCGATGGCCTGCAGCAGCGGGATGGAGTAGCCCTGCGGCATGATTTCCACCAGCGGTTTGCAGGTGTCCTGAATGGAACGCACCACGCTGACCGGCGGCGGAGAACCCACAATCAAGGTACGCAGCACCGCGCCGAGGGCGTAAATATCCGTCCACGGGCCCTGCTCGCTCTCGTTGTCGTCGGTGTACTGCTCAATCGGTGCAAAGCCCGGACGCAGCATGGTTTCCGTTTCGTCGGAGAGATTACCGATGGTGCGGCGCGCGGAGCCGAAATCGAGCAGCACCGGCAGGCCGTTATCCTGGATCTGAATGTTATCAAGCGAGATATCGCGGTGCAGGTAGCCTTCGTCGTGGATAGTCTTGATCGCGCCGAACAGCATCGGCAGCGTGCGGCGGATCCAGGCCTCGTTGATCAGCTCCGGTTTTTCTTCGCGCAGGCGTGAAAGCGTGGTACCGCTGTAAAACAGCGTCCCCATGTAGGCCGTATCGTTTTGCACCCAGAAGCGCAGGACGTGCAGCAGGTTCGGGTGGTTAAAGCGCGCCAGCAGACGGGCTTCCTGAATGAAGCTGTTCAGGCCTGCGGAAAACGCTTTGCCAAAGCGCTCGCTGCGAAGCACCAGGGTCATGTCGTCGCCGCGCACGGCAAGCGAGGAAGGCATAAATTCTTTGATAGCGATAGTGCGTTCGAGCTGGTGATCCCACGCGCGATAAACGATGCCAAAACCGCCGCCGCCGATCACCTCTTTGATTTCAAACTCGTTGAAGCGGTACCCGAGCGGGAGCGCGTTTGGGACAGTCCGATTGTTATCATTATCCGTCATCTTTTACAGTTCTCTTGATGATTATTACGCGGCAAACTGACAGTGAAACTCGCCCTGCTTGCAGGTGACGTGCAGACGTCGGTACTGCTCGTCGCTGCGGCTGGCGGTAAGTAAGATCTGGCTCATCTGAGGCAGCAGTGTGTTAGTCAGAATAGCGTCCACCATGCGGCCGCCGGACTCCACCTCGGTGCAGCGCTGAACAATCTGTTCCACCACGCTGTCGTCAAACTCAGAAATGATGCTGTGATTCTCTTCCAGACGACGCTGAATGCGCTTGAGCTGCAGGCGAACAATCTGCCCGAGCATCTCGTCGCTGAGCGGGTAGTACGGCACCACCAGCAGACGGCCCAGCAGCGCCGGCGGGAAGACCTCCAGCAGCGGCTGGCGCAGCGCGCCGCTTAAGGCCTCCGGCTCCGGCATCAAGTCCGGATCGGCGCACATGGCGCTAATCAGCTCGGTGCCGACGTTGGAGGTCAGAATAATAATGGTGTTGCGGAAATCAATGTGCCGCCCCTCGCCGTCCTCCATCCAGCCTTTGTCAAAGACCTGGAAGAAGATTTCGTGGACGTCCGGGTGCGCTTTTTCAATTTCGTCCAGCAGCACCACGCTATACGGGCGGCGGCGCACGGCCTCGGTTAACACGCCCCCTTCACCATACCCTACGTACCCCGGAGGCGCACCTTTTAAGGTGGAAACGGTGTGCGCTTCCTGGAACTCGCTCATGTTGATGGTGATAACGTTCTGCTCACCGCCGTACAGAGATTCCGCAAGCGCCAGCGCGGTTTCGGTTTTCCCGACGCCGGACGGGCCGCATAGCATAAAGACGCCCACCGGTTTGTTCGGGTCATCCAGCTTCGCCCGCGAGGTTTTCACGCGGCGGGCAATCAGGTCCAGACCGTGACGCTGGCCGATAACGCGCTGGTTAAGCGTGTCGGCGAGATTCAGCACCGCGTCGATCTCATCTTTCACCATCCGACCCAGCGGGATCCCGGTCCAGTCGGAAACCACGGCAGCAACCACGTTTTCATCCACCGCCGCAAACAGCAGCGGCTCATCACCCTGTAAGGCGTTCAGCGCCTGCTGCTGCTCCTCCAGCTGACCGCGCAGCTCGGCGGTATCGTCATCCCCTGCCGCAAACAGCGCGGCGCGCAGGCGGATAATCTCCTGCACCAGGCTGCGCTCTTCTTCCCAGCGCCGGGACAAGGCTTCACGCTTTGTTTCATACGCGTCGCGCTCGCCGCGTAATGCAGTGACGCGCCCGGCGTCACCGGCACCGACGCGCGCTTCGCGTTCAGCGATCTCAATTTCCACGTCCAGCGCGGCAAGATGGCGCAGGCAGTCTTCCAGCTGCGCGGGCGGCGCGCTCTGGCTGACCGCGACGCGGGCGCAGGCGGTGTCGAGCAGCGCAACGGCTTTGTCCGGCAGCTGACGCGCCGGGATGTAACGATGCGACAGCTTCACCGCCGCGCTGACCGCCTCGTCGAGCAGCAGCACCTGGTGGTGCGTCTCCAGCGGCGACACGGTGCTGCGCAGCATCAGAATCGCTTTCGCTTCGTCCGGCTCGTGAACCTGCACCGTCTGGAAACGGCGGGTCAGTGCCGGGTCTTTCTCAATGTACTTTTTGTATTCCGCCCAGGTGGTGGCACCGATGGTGCGCAGCTGACCGCGCGCCAGGGCCGGCTTCAGCAGGTTCGCCGCATCGCCGGTCCCCTGCTGGCCGCCTGCACCAATCAGGGTGTGGATCTCATCGATAAACAGAATAATCGGCGTGGCGCTGGACTGGACTTCATTAATGAGCGCCTGCAGCCGGGCTTCGAACTCGCCTTTCATGCCCGCGCCGGCCTGCAGCATGCCGATATCCAGCAACCACAGCTGGATATTTTGCAGCGGCTCCGGGACGTCGCCGTCGGCGATACGCAGCGCCAGCCCTTCCACCACCGCCGTTTTCCCGACTCCGGCTTCCCCGGTCAGCAGCGGATTGTTCTGGCGGCGACGCATCAGAATATCCACCATCTGGCGGATCTCCTCGTCGCGCCCGACAACCGGGTCAATCTTCCCGTCGCGGGCGCGGGCGGTCAGGTCCTGGCCGTACTGGGCCAGCGTCCCCTGCGCCGCAGGTACCGCACCCGCTGGCGCATCGACGGCGGCAGCGGCCTGCTGCGTCTCTTTGCTGTTGGCGCAGATGGCGTCGAACTGCTCAATCAACACCTCAACGTTGAGGCGGGTAAACTGCGACGAGATGCTTTTCAGCACGTTGGCCAGATTCCAGGTTTTAAGGATGCCGATCAGCAAATGGCCGCCGCGAATACGGCTGACGCCAAACTTCAGCGAGCCGAAGACCCAGGCACGCTCCACCGCGCTGTCGATATGTTCAGAGAGATCGGAAACGGAACTGGCCCCGCGCGGCAGGGCGTCCAGCGCGGCCACGATATCGCGCGTCAGCTGCTGTTCATCAAGGGCAAAATGGCGAATGACCAGTTGCAGATCGCCATCCTGCTGTTGCATCAGTTGATGCAGCCAGTGCACCAGCTCAACGTAGGGGTTGCCGCGCAGCTTGCAGAAGGCAGTCGCGCTTTCCAGAGAGGTAAATAACAGCGTATCCAGTTTGCCGAAAAGCACGGCACGGCTAATTTCTGACATGTTAGTTTCCATTAACAATGATTCGGTATACGGAAGGATTACCGCTCTGCGCGATACACCAGATCGCCACGCGGGACAGGCTGGGGTTGATGACCCAGCCAGGTGTTGTAGCCTAATCGCCCGGTGCCACCGAGCGAGGTGCCCTGCACCGCGTCTTCACGCAGGATCACCCGTGTTTCCCATTCAAACTCAATTCCAACGTACTGGCGCACCCAGTCGCGCAGCTCGGTGACCCACGCTTCGCCCGGCAGAAAGCGGTTGTACTCCTCCGCGCTCAGCGGGCCAATTTCGATGCGAAACTTATGCTGCACGTCGCGCACCGCGACGCCGAGAAAAGCGGATTCCCCCATGCGCGGCATGCGGCGTCCTGCTCCCAACTGCGCCTGCTCGCGCGTGGAGAGCGGCATCCACTGCGGCACGTTGCTCACCAGCTTAACCGGCGCTTTAAAATAGTTGCGCAGGATCTTCTCCAGCCCCTCAGGATCCCGCCCGTGACGGGTCAGGTGCCCGGCGTGGGTAAAGCGGGCATGAGCGCTCAGGCTGCCCTTGTTCATCTGGCCCGGCTGCCCCATGCCAATCAGCGAGGCAAGGTAACCCTCAAAGCGCTTGTTGTCGGCGCGATCGAGGGAAACGGCGGGCTGTGCGTCCGCCCAGGCGCGGTAGAACAGCAGCGCCAGACGATGATGGAACAGATCGGCAAACGCGCTGAGGCTGGTGTCCTGGTGATGATGAATACGCTCGCGGGCGTACTCGGTCATATGGACCGGCAGCGGGCCGTTCGGGCCAAACAGACCGAAGCTTAAAATTGAAACTTCATGCAGCCCGCCTTCCTCACGCTGTCGTACCTGGGCCAGCGTCGACGGCGCAAAGCTCATTGACGGCTGCTGGCCAATGCGCAGCGGCTCAAATTTCGGCAGCGGCGCGCGTCCCAGCGGGTAGCGCTCGCCACCCTGGGCATCAATCCGCCTTAACAGCTGAAACAGATCGTAGCGCCAGGGCGTCTCACGGACCCCGCGCCAGAACGTATCCGGCAGCTTCGTCAGGCGATGCACGCGCAGCGGTGCGGTGGTGGCGTCACTCATACCAGCGCCCTTTTACCCATGCGCGGCGCCCAGTAGCCAATCTCGCCGCGCTGCTGGCTCTTCAGGGTGAACTCCGTGAAGCTGTTGATGGACACCAGCCGGGCAAAGAGGCGCTCCAGCACGCTGCCAAAAAGCCAGGGGCTGGCACCGGAAAACGCCCGCTCGTCTACGGTCAGGGTGATGCCAATTCCGCGGGCGAAAACGACCGGGCCGGGCTCGGGCACGCGGCGGTGAACCGGCTCCAGCACACAGTGGCGAACCCCTTCTACCTGGCGCGCAACCGGCGTTTCGGCCAGGTTGGCGTACAGCCCTAACAGCTGGCGCAGCGCCGCCGATCCGTCTTCATTCTCGCTGTCCATCAGGCTGAGGTAGTTCATCTGCAGCTGGCTGATGAGCCGCCAGGTGCTGAACCCTTCCGCCAGCGCCGGACGCGGCGGCGTCGGACCTTTGCGCAGGGTCAGGGATTTCACCGGCATGGAGTCGGCCATGATGAACTGTCCGAGCTCCTGCTGCAGCATCAGCGGCAGGTCGCGGCTGGTACAGAGCACCTCGGCAGAGATGTAGCGCAGGTTTTCCTGCCACGGGGCATGCTGTTCATCCACCAGCGAGACAAAGACCTCCGAGCCGATATAGCCGGTACGGGTGCCGTAGCGCAGGGCATGCTCGGAGAGCACGCGCTGTTCCCGGCGCAGGGAAAAATAGGCTCCGTAGTTGCCCGCGTCGCCGCTCCAGGTGCTCCAGAAAGGACGAAACGTCTGGTCGTCACGCTGGCCATCGGCGCTGCCGAAGATTTTATTTACCGCGTAAATTTCATAGTCCAGCGGCCGGATGTTATCGACCACCAGATGGTATTCATGCTGGCCGTCATTCAGCTTCTGCCTGGCCGCCACTTTCGGGAACAGGTTGATAACCGGCGTGCAGTGCAGCGCCAGATGGCTGGCGTCGACCACGCGCTCCAGCTGTTCATCCGACTTATCGAGCAGAATGAAGATATCGAAGGCTTTTTCGTTTTCGCAACGCTGGATAAGCGTGCTCAGACCGCTCAGGCTGATAAAACGGAAGCGGGCCGGAAACGCAAAATATTCCTGCAGCAGACGGTAGCCGTCAAAGTTGCGCAGATCGTCCGGGAGCAGCGCCTGGTCCGGCGCGAAGCCCTCCTGACGCAGCGCATCCGTTGCCAGCAGCTGTCGCTGCGGCTGCGGGCTGACCGTCTGGCAGACGATCCTTGCGTGGTGCTCCATGACCAGCTCCAGCAGCTTCAGCGCCTCAATGTCCGGGCCGCTGAGGAAAAACTCCAGCCGGTCAAAATTAAGATGTCCAAGGTTTTGCGGGCCATCGCAGGCAATACGGATCCGCAAGGCGCTGTTAATCCCCTGCTGGCTTAAGCCGAGTTGCGCCAGCGGCAGGTCAGCGGGCACGCCGCCGAGCTCCACTTTATCGATTTTCAGCGGCAGCAGATTAACCTCGTGCGCCGTGGTATAGCTGCAGGTTACGCCGGTTTTTTTCAGCGCCAGGCTGTCCATCATGGTGCCGCGCGGCACAATAAAGCCGTTGCTCAGATCGCCGCGGCTGCTGTCGGGCTCAATTTCCGCAATCGCCATTGAGGGCGTAGGCGCGAGGTAGTTTGGCGCGATCATCTCCAGCAGACGCTGGGAGAAGCGCGGAAACTCCGCGTCCATTTTCATCTGCACGCGGGAGGTCAGAAACGCGAAACCCTCCATCAGGCGTTCGGTGTACGGGTCCGCCACTTCGATGCCGCGCATGCCCAGCCGCCCGGCGACCTTCGGATAGCGTTCGGCAAACTCGGCCCCCATTTCGCGCAGGTAGGCCAGCTCACGGTTGTAATATTCGAGCAGTTTACTTTCCATGATTACCCCGCATCTTTCAGTTCAAAATGGCCGTTTTCCAGATCGACATCGGTGCGAAACAGAAACTCCAGCGGGTACGGTACACACCATAAACGCCCTTTTATTTCGATGGAGAGCACGTTGTGCAGATCCAGCGAGGAGGTATCCGATACGCAGCGGACCTGTAGCCCCTGCGGCAAAATGCGCGGTTCGAAATTAATGATCGCCTCGGTGAGCTTGCGCTGGATATCGTGCCATTCAATATCCGACATTCTCTTCCCGGCCAGCGGCGCGACGCCGAAGTTGACCACCGAGCGGCTCACGTGCGGCAAGGCGCTTAAATCCCCGGAGGCATCATGGTTGATGGTGTTAAACAGCCACTGCAGATCGCGCAGCACGTTACGACGCAGCGCAGCGTGAGTAATCAGGTTGCTGTTCGCCGGCTCGCGTTTTTTTACCGGATCGTTATCGGTGAGGCGATCGAGCAGCGAGGGCTGCATTTTGTCGCGCGCCCCCACCTTCTCCTGCCTGCTGCGGGCTTGCCAGCCGCTGCGCAGCAGATCGCCTTCGCCAGCGGGATTACTCATCGGCTCCATCCGTCGCAAACGTCACGAGGCTTAACGACAAGAGCGGGCTTTCGCTTTGCTCGCTGAGCCAGGCTTTCTGGCCCCTGCCTTCGTACAGGGTGCCGTCCTCGTCGAGCGGCTGCCATTCGGTGGTGCGACCGAGTTTGATCGCATCCGGTGCATCAGCAGCAAACGGGTAACGCGCCGGGATCTGACACACCTGCTCCGTACCGTCGGTCAGGCGTACCAGCGCGTGACGCCAGACCAGATCGGTCACGCTGGCCGGTGCCTGGAAGCGGATCTCTGCGATAGCGTTAAACGGCAGCCAGAAATAGCGGCCGTTCACAATCGTTTCGCACACCGGGCCGAGACGGGCATCGCCGTCCATCAGCCAGTCAAACGCCTGCGTTTCATCGTTTTCGAGGGTGATATGACCGGGGGTGGCCTGCGCCTGGTCAAGCGCTTCAAGGCGCAGCGACCGGGCACGCTCGCCCTCCTCGCCGAGCGCCGCGGCCAGGGTTGAAAGCCACGGCCACTGAGTTTCAGGCATGGCCGGACGCGCCTGCCCCGCCATCACCTGCGCGCGCTGCAACTCGCCCTGAATGGACTGCTCCAGCAGCGTGACGGTCGGCTTCGCCTGAGGCTTCAGCGCCAGCCAGCTTTTCAGCTGAGTCAGAGCGCGGGTCCAGTTGCCGCTGAGGGTTAAAAACTGCACGAACGCGGCGCGGAGGTCGGCATCTGCCGGACGGGCTTTGATTTCTGCTTCAAGGCGCGCCAGCGCGTCGTTGAGCGTTTCACCCGCCAGGTGTTGATAGAGCGTATTCATAGCCATTCCTTAATTCGCCGCGCGCCATGCGCCCACTGCCGGATCGCGCAGCTGAGGGCGCAGGGTATCAATCAGAACGATATTCAGCTGAGTGCCGGGTGCGACCCAGGCGCTCCAGGTTTTCTTCACCGCCGCAATACGCGCCTGCAGTTTTGCATCGTCGCTGGCGGTCTCGCGGGAAATCTCTACCGCTACCGTGCCGTTGCTCTTCCAGCTATTCAGCGTGTTATCGTAAGGCAGGATCATCCAGCTCTGATCGCTATTTGAGGTGCTGAATACCATGCGCTCTTTGTTGACGGAGGTGATCAGCGCGTTTTCCGGGTCGGCGCTTTGATTCAGCCCCATCACCGGGAAGCCGTGGATATAGGTCACCGCCATCTCTTTCTGTCCGCCGTTACGGGACTGGGAGATAACGGTGTGACCGCTCAGCCAGCTGCCGTTACCGCAGCGGGTGGTGTCAGAATCTGGAATAAAGAGCGCCGGAGCAGACGCGCCGCCTTCCCAGAAGGTGCGCAGGTGGCAGCCATCCTGAAGGGTAAACTCCTGCCACGGCGTGCGGTCAGCGGCGACGGTTTGCGAAGCGACATTTTGATCCGGTGGCAGTAATGCGCCGCTGGCGGTAGTCGTGTCGATGGCTGGCGTAGCCTGCTGCTGTTTCACCACCAGCGCCCACTCCTGCGCTTTGGCTGCCGTGCCCTGCGCCAGCGTCATTCCCGCCGGATCGTTGAGCGTCCAGCTGAGCTTATTCACTTTGCTGCACTGGTGTTCCAGCAGCGAGCCAAGACGCGGCACAAAATTTTCCAGCACGGAGACATCTTTCTTGCCGTTCGCCACAATGCGCAGCGCCACTTCTGGCTTACACCAGCTTTGCGGCGTGTTGTCTTTGATGTTGTCGATCCAGATATCCAGCTTCTGCGCAGGAGACTGCACGATGCGGAAATTCTCAGCCTGCGCGGTGGAGGTGACCGCCAGAAGTGCCAAACCCGATAGCCAAAGTTTCATATCGTTCCTTGTGTGTCTAATCAGTTCCGCAGGGAAGAAATTGTGCTGCGTCAGAGAGCGTATGCAGCAAAGTGGTGTCCTGAGGGTTGCCCATCCATACCGCCAGGGCAGTATAGTTATCCTGAGCATTCCCCTCCTGCTCGCCATTCTTTTGAATGATTTGGTTCATTAAGGTCAGCCACTCCTGCGGCGTATTGACCATGTGCAGCGACTGCTTCATTTGTTCTTCGCTGACGCCATGCCAGAACCCGTCGGTGCAGAGTAAAAAGGCATCGCCGTCTTCCACCTGCACCACGTCGCTGTAGCTCGCTTCCGGCCCGCCGTTTTCAATTCCCAGCGCCAGATACAGCAGGTTGCTGTTGAGGTCATCGGTCTGATGCCCCGCATCCTTCATCTGCTGCACCAGGCTGTGGTCGGTGGTCACGTGCCACAGCCATCCCCGGCGAAACAGGTACAGGCGGCTGTCACCGGCATGCGCCCAGTACGCCAGCCCGTAGTCCCGGTCTATGAACAGGCTGACCAGCGTCGTGCCCATCCGGCGATAGTCCTGAACGGCCTGCTGTTCGCTCAGAATGGTGCGGTTCGCCGTCTGCACGTAGTCGCGAATATGCTGAGCGTTGAGGTGTTTGTCGCCATCGAAGCGGGAGATAATGCTGTTGCGGGCCAGTTCCGCGGCGACTTCACCACCGGGCAGCCCCGCAATGCCGTCACAGACGACAAAGCAGGCCGAGCGTTCCCCTATGGTTTCTCCCGTCTGATCCTGGTTGCTGGCGCGCGTCCCCTGGCGGGAGAGAGAAGCGGTTGCGATATTCATTTGTCTTCCGATCCGCTCTGTGAGTCTTTGTACTGATTCACCTCCATGTCATACGCATGAAGGAAGGCTTCGCCGAACAGAGTGTGGAAGTCATCCTCAATCTCGCCCGCCGTCTCGCCATAGCTGCGAACAAAATAGTCCCACAGGGCGGCTTTGCGGCTGCCCGGCAGCGCCAGACGAGAGGTCATGCCGTTCTGCTTCGCCTGCTCCTCCAGCTGTTCCGGGTTAAAGGACTGCAGCATCGCGGCGATAATGGCGCGAATACCGGAGATCATCCCCAGCTGGTGTGCCTGAAGGTCGATCAGCGCGTCGCGCACCGATTTGGTCGGCGGCATAAAGCCCGGCATCGGCGTGCCGAACATCTGAATGAGGACGGTTTTCCCGGTCGGCAACAGCTTGAACGGGTTGTTGGCATCGTCCAGTACCATGGTCATATCGGCTTTTACGCCGCGTTTGAGGATCGAGCGAGACGAGAGCAGCGCCACGGTTCCCTGGGAGAACATGCCGAGGATCTGCCCAAGCTGACGCATATTTTCCCGGTCAAACTGCGGCACCGGCTGCATTTCACTCAGGCCCATACCTTCCAGCAGCGCCTCCAGCAGTTCGCCCTGCAACACCTCACCCTTCTCGCCGTTATTCGCGGTGGCGGTTGATGAAGCGGCGTTATTGACCGGGTCGATGCGCAGACGTCCCTTTGGCGTCTGTGCGCTGCTGCGTGCGACGGCCTGTGGCGTAGGCATGGTGAAGCCTGCGTAATCAGGGCGCGCGGGCTCTTCTTCTGCACGCGGCGGTTCCTGCGGCTCGGGGGCGAACAGCGGGGAAGCGGCAAGTACGTCCTCTTCTTCTTCCTGTTCAGGTTCAGGCACTGGCTTTTCGTCAATAATGTCATCCGGATGGGTTAACGGTGCCCCGCCCATCAGCCCGAGCGGGTCATCATTGCGTGCGGCCGGCGCGCTGGCCTTTCCACCGAACAGCGCCAGCGGGTCGAGTTCGTCCGCCGCGTCTTCTTTAGGGGCGGGTTGCCCCTCAACCGGCGGCACCAGTGTGGAAGGCGTCACGTCGTCAAAAATGCTCTCTTTTTTGAACAGCGCTTCATCGCTGAACAGCGTGTCCGGGTCGACGTTCTTACGCTCGAGCGTTGGATCGCTGTCGTTGAACATCGCGAGCGGATCTTCGGCATTACGCTCCGGCGCGGCGGGCTGGGAGAACGGATCGTGCGATGCCGCAGGCTGCGGTTTTGCGCGGTTGCTGGAGATGCTGTCGGAGATGGAGAACTCCTGCATCAGGCTGTCCCAGATTTCCGACGGCACGGCGGTCGGTTCAGCCTTACCGCGTGGCGAGGGGTTAGCAGGTTTCGGTTGCGCTGCGGGCGCAGCAGGTGCCGTTGTTGGACGCGCCTGCTGCTGCATGCTGGCCGCCATCCGGCTCACCGGCTGCGTATCGTGGATCAGTTCGGTCACTTCGATACGGTAGTCATCAATACCGAGAATGTCGCCATCCTGGAGTTCAACCTGACGTCCGCGCTCAAGCGGAATGTCATTTAATACCACGCGGGTGACGCTGCCACGGTTGGTGACGCGGCATTCGCCCTGGGCGTCAACGTGGACAATAGCCTGCAGACGCGAGATGGTGCGGTCATTGTCCGGCAATACCAGATTGTTATCCGTACCGCGCCCAATGGTGCCGCCCGGGGCGTAAAAATCACAGCTGCTCTGCGGCGGCTGATGACCGGGTTTCGTAGAAATAATCGTGAATCGCATGGCGTATTCCTGCTGGTATGATTAGCGCTCAAACGCTGCCGCTCTAGGGACGAGAACGGCGGCGTTTGAAAAAGTGAATATCAAAAACTATTTAATGAAAGTTATAAAATATAATCCAACAATGAGCCATAGAGTGAATATTAACGCCTGTAATTTATAACGACGATGTAACTTTAGTATCCAGCCAATTCTTTCTTCCGGTAACGACTGTACGTATTTATAAGCTTCTTCCTGAACAAGCCTTTCACGAGTGAACTTTATTTTTACGCCTTTATAAAGGCGAACAAACCAGATTATTTTTTGATAATTTGCCAACGAACCGAAAAAAGAAGCGTAGTCGGTAACAAGATCCAGGTCATATCCCTTTCGCCGGTAGTCAGAAAGTAACTGATTATAATCAGCCTCGTGTTTTTTGAAGTAACGAGAACTGAATAGATCCATAACTATCACAATCAGCAATAAAGCCACGATAAGGAATAATAGTAAATTTTCAATATTCACCATATTTTATCCATCATATACTCAGTCGCTCCGCCCGCTATCTCGCCACCAACGTATCCACCTGCAGCCGCCCCGACAATGGAACAGGCGAGCAAACCTACACCACCCGTTGCGACACCAAGCGCAACGCATACACCGGCACTTGCCATGGCTCCGTATTTGCCACCGTAAATCCCTCCTGCAAGACTTGCACCAAAGCTGCTGTATTTTTTCACAGCGACTTTAGTACAACTTTGCTCTCGTCCCGTGGTGCATGCATTGTAAACTTCATTGGTTGTATTTGCACCGGCAAAACCTATTGCAAGCCATCCCCCCGCTTTAAGAAAACGAGCGGCTTTAGAGGCATTATCGACATAAGTTGAATAACCACGAATAGAAGCGACACCCGCTGTGCTCCATTCATGTACAATTGATCTGCTTGACAACCCTAATGCATGCTTCAGTTCGTTATAGGGTTTCATCTTTAACGTCAGCCTGGACAATTTATTTAATAAACCATCCAACTCAGAAAAGAGGCGCTGACGCTCAACAAAAAACTGCTGGCTTATCAATGTACCTTGTGCCCTGTACTGATTCTGGTATGCCAACTCAATGGATTTAAGTTTTTTTTCTATTTCACTGAAATATTTTTCACCTGCGTCAGCAACAACTCCAAGGGACTTATCCATAAAATTAGAGACTGCGGCTATGGTACTAAAATGGTGATTAAAAAAATTCGCTTCTCCAGAGTTAAGATCGGCCAGAGCACCATTGACTTTATTTTTTGCAAGCTGTAACTGCTTAAGTTGCACAGCATTATTACTTCCCGGCGCATCAAGAATCAACATCTGTCCAGGTTTTGACCACTGCATATCACTATTAACCTGCATGAAATAACGTGCAACATCACTGTTTGGATTGTTGAATAAGAGCCTTGCCTGGAAATCCAGAGTTCCGGGTTGCTGAACAATGCAATATCCCGGATTAACTAATGATTGACCAGCCATATTCACTCCCTCTGATTTTCACCGAAACGCTTACAAATAAGCACAAACATTTAAATAAATATGAAGTTAAGCAGCACCCAAATGTTGACGCTTTTCTAAAAAAAGAGCCAACATTTGGAAACTCTTCTATTCTATTTTAGTCAGCGATAGTTCACCTTTAGCATTCGCACTGAGCACAAAGCGAGTCGCGTACCGAAGAGCGGCATTATGATTTCTCAACTTTAATACCACATCATACTTTCCTGGTTGCCAGTCAACTTTATCCCAACGAAGACAATCCTCAGACTTTAGAATGAGGCCGGAATGAAAAATTTGTGGGGAATATATAGCTTCCCATTCATTACCTACCTGTCGAGATATTGAAGGTTCGTAAACTAAAACAGTTTCACCTGGCCTCGTGTCATCCAAAAACCCAAAACAGGGGACATTTTTTTCCAGCTTAACAGTTAAACTTTGAAACTGAGCAGGATGGGATATGCACGCGCTACATGATAATACAATGGATATAACAGTTAACGCTCTTTCCATCGCTATTATACACCGAGTAGTGAACCAATCGTAATGACCGGGGAAAATTCCCCGGCCACATACGCAATTATGCTTCTTTATTTTCTTTGATGTTCCAGCCAGCGCTGCTTTCAGCACCTTTACCGCCAGACGTGGTCTGCTCCCAGTACTGCTGTTTCACTTTCGCAGCCTGGAATGCATAGGTCACGCCAACGGTATCGCCGTTGTCAGCACCGGTGTACTGAACAGAAGTGACCAGCACATCTTCCAGCGTGATGCGGGAGTATTCCACCTGCTGGCCGCCGGCTTTACAGACGGACAGCTCAACTTTAGTCAGGTGTTTACCGCTGGCGCAGTGTTTCAGGATAGCGGTGGTGGATTTGTCGATCAGCGCGTTTACGTGCAGGTCGTTAAAGTTAACTTTACCGGCACCGCCGCCACCGCCGACGCTCATATTACCTGGCTGGGAAGCGCCCCAGGAGAAGGAGGTAATATCAGTCCAGCCGGTGTGGTTAGAATCTTTAGATTCGCCCGTAACACCCTCGACCTTCAGAAACATATCAATAGCCATAATATCTACTCTTCGTGGATGAACAATATTGCTTTCGAAAAAGCACTTATATGGCAAACAGGAAAGCATGGGGCTGAATAAAACCGTCCATATTTTACCTCTGCCTCACATCAAATGACCCGTGTCATTTGACAGTCTTACATTCCCCCTGAATGAACGGAAAGAATGTGAAGTCTTTTACTACTGCGGGTTATCCTGGATCCAGCTACGGTCAGGATCGCCAACTATTACCTGAGAAACCATTTTATTCAGTTCGTCGCTATGATAAAGACGGAGACAATTTAAAGTTACGCCTTTGATTTTTTGTGAACGTTCAGAGTGAAAGCTGTTCTTTTCGTCTTTATATTTATTTATAACAGCCTCAATTTTCTCCATGCCATTTTCAACATCGAAGGGCATCCACTCCAGGAGTGCGCTTGCACTGAGCCCTGCATCAGCAGAAAACTGACCACCTTCATCTGCCACCTCAGCAAGACAGCGTGCCAAAACGTAATCTTTCATCACCTGCCTGTAAGTTTGTTGATGAAAGAATTGAAGGTCCGTGTTGGCAGAATAAGATGAGCAACTAGTCAGAAAAAGAAACAGGCAAAGTGTTTTTTTAAACATGGCGATATCTTTATTTGCGCTATGACGCTATCTCAGTTCCCAGAACCAAATCTCTTTACAGTCTGTATAACAATCGGAATTGCACTGCATCATGTTATCTCCTACCGGCTCCAATAGGTCGATGTGTCCACCGTTGTAATTAGTTATACGGTTGAAGAAAATCACACCTTTACGGTTACGGAGTTTTTGACCTGCCTCACGAATATCAGTATAGATTTCTGCCTTGCCAAACACACTCGCTTTATAGAGCTGGTCAGCTAAAAGCTTCGCACCAGGTTCAATTTTTTTACCCTTATATGGCCCACTCTTTATAGCCAAACGTCCTCCAAATTTAACATCACACTTTAAGAGAGCGAGACTCATTCGCACTGCGCAAGTATTCATATATCCTGGATTGGACTTAATGAGCACGCTTGCGTCGTAACCTATTTCATTAAAGAGATCATCCCGAGGGACATAACCCGGACGGGCTTCGTTAGAGGAGTAATGTTGTGCTTTTAACTGTGCATACAACGGTTTCATGGTTGAACTCCTTTTTTGCACGGTAAATCCTGCGCGAGAGCCTCGGTGATTAATGATGATGCAGCTTCTTTCTTACGGTTTTCAGGCAATTTTCTGAAATAGCTGTAAATGCTCTCTCGTAATGAACCGGGCAACGCGACCGTATATCCACACCAGGATTTGCCCTCCGTCGCATCCATTACCCCAAGCAGGTACATATTCGCTTTAAGCTGCTCCTGCTCGTTATCTTTTGCGAGCCACGCTAAAAGAAACTTTTCCCCGCTCATTCGTACATCATTACGGGACAGCGTATTAGGGTCGCGTAGAAGATTTGATGAGTCATTCTGGCCATTAGCAGCCCATAGTGGCGTCGCTCCCAACAGACCGGTAAACAGCAAAACATGTAGGGTAAGTAACTTCATTGTTTCTCCTGCTCCAGATTAGATTTCTCTTTCAGCATAACTAAACGTGGTCAGTGAAGGATTAACAACGCTTTTTGATTTTCTCACCGGTAGCGTATATGCACATCGCGAGAGCAATACATCCGACAAGCAAAAGTACGTGCAATATCGCTCTCAAAACACCCTGTTGCCAGTCAAATATCAAAAGGTAGTAACCGCATGCGGTAAAAAACATCATTGCCGAAATCAAAAGCAATAAATAAGCGATGAAATAGATAATGAATTTTTTCACCAAGAATTTTCCTTCAAATTCATTATCTTTTTCATATTCAACGTCATAGTGCCGGCCCTTACGGGCCGGCAATTATCATTACGCGTCTTTCGTCTTCAGCGACGGCAGTTTAGAAACCAGACGCAGAGAAACGGTCAGGCCTTCCAGCTGGTAGTGTGGACGCAGGAAGAACTTCGCGGCGTAGTAGCCCGGGTTGTCTTCAATCTCCTGCACCTGCACTTCCGCAGCCGCCAGCGGTTTGCGGGACTTGGTTTCCTGAGAGGAGTTGGCCGGGTCGCCGTCCACGTAGTTCATCACCCAGTCATTCAGCCAGCGTTCCATCTCTTCGCGCTCGCGGAAGGAGCCGATTTTGTCGCGCACGATGCACTTCAGGTAGTGAGCAAAGCGGCAGCAGGCAAACAGGTACGGCAGACGAGAGGCCAGACGCGCGTTGGCGGTGGCATCCGGGTCGTGGTACTCGGCCGGTTTTTGCAGCGACTGCGCGCCAATAAAGGCCGCAAAGTCGGAGTTTTTGCGGTGTACCAGCGGCATAAAGCCGTTTTTCGCCAGCTCGGCTTCGCGACGGTCGCTGATGGCGATCTCGGTCGGGCACTTCATGTCCACGCCGCCGTCATCGCTCGGGAAGGTGTGGCACGGCAGGTTTTCCACCGCCCCGCCGGACTCCACGCCGCGAATCGAGGTGCACCAGCCATACTCTTTGAAGGAGCGGTTGATGTTGGCCGCCATCGCATAGGCGGCGTTCGCCCAGGAGTAGCTGTTGTGGTTCGCACCGTCGGTCTGCTCTTCGAAATCAAAGCTGTCGACCGGGTTGGTGCGAATGCCGTACGGCAGGCGCGACAGGAAGCGCGGCATCACCAGACCCAGATAGCGGGCATCTTCGGATTCACGCAGGGAACGCCAGGCAGCATATTCGGTGTTCTGGAAGATTTTGGTCAGGTCGCGCGGGTTAGCCAGCTCCTGCCAGGACTCCATCTGCATCACGCCAGGTGCGGTACCGGTGATGAACGGACAGTGCGCCGCAGATCCGATGCGCGCCATTTCGCCCAGCAGCTCAACGTCCTGCGGGCTGTGGTCGAAGTAGTAGTCGCCCACGATGCAGCCAAACGGCTCGCCGCCGAACTGACCGTACTCCTGCTCGTAGATTTTCTTGAAGATCGGGCTCTGGTCCCAGCCCACGCCCTTGAAGCGCTTCAGAGTGCGGCCCAGCTCCTGCTTGGAGATGCTCATAAAGCGGATCTTCAGCATCTCGTCAGTTTCGGTGTTGTTCACCAGGTAGCTCAGACCGCGCCAGGCGCTCTCCAGCTTCTGAAACTCTTCGTGGTGAATAATCTGGTTCACCTGCTGCGACAGCTGCTCATCGATACCGGCGATCAGGTTCTGAATGGTGCGGTAGGTGTCGCTGGAGAAGGTGACGGTATTTTCCAGCGCCTGCTGCGCCAGGGTTTTGACCGCGCTCTCTACGGCTGAACGGGCCTGATCGGTTTTCGGGCGGAACTCTTTGTTCAGCAGCGCGCTGAATTCATCCTGGCTGAACGCCTGACCCGCCTGCTGCTCATGTTGTTGAGTCTGGTTGCTCATCGATTATTCCTCGCTACCTTTCGCGCTTTCGTCATTTTTCGGCAACTGGCTCAGAGATTTGAGCAGCGTCGGATCCTGCAGAATTTTTGCGATCAGCTCTTCCGCACCGTTTTTGCCGTCCATATAGGTCAGCAGGTTGGAGAGCTGAGTACGGGCTTCCAGCAGCTTGTTCAGCGGCTCAACCTTGCGGGCTACCGCGTCGGGCAGGAAGTCGTCCATGCTGTCGAAGGTCAGATCCACGTTGAGCTTACCTTCGCCGGTGAGGGTGTTATCCACCTGGAACGCCACGCGCGGCTTCAGCGCCTTCATGCGTTCGTCAAAGTTGTCGATGTCGATTTCAAGGAATTTACGCTCGTCGACGGCCGGCAGGTTTTCCACCGGTTTGCCGACCAGATCGGCCATAACGCCCATCACGAACGGCAGCTGAATTTTACGTTCTGCGCCGTAGATCTCTACGTCGTACTCGATCTGCACGCGGGGGGCACGGTTACGTGCGATGAATTTCTGCCCACTGTTACTCATTGCCATGATGTTCTCCATCAAAGATGCGCGGTGAAGGTGAAACGGCAGGCTCCATGCCTGTCGTCATAATGCCTGGACGCGTTATTCGCGGCGTCCAAAGATATTTTCCAGTTGGTTAACGCCGTCTGGCGCCAGGTCGCGAATAATGTCCATAAAGTTAAGTTCTGACAGCCGCTGCACCCGTTCAATCATCAGCGGCGCGGGGTGGCTCGGTTCGTACTGCGCAAAATACTGCTTCGCTTTCTCCAGCATCAGCTGCGCGTCGGCGCGGCTGGTGACCTGCACGCTGCGCCAGTCCGTCACCTGCTGAACGGGCGACGCGGCCACCGGCTGCGGCTCGGCATGCTGTTCAGCCTGCGCATCACGGTTCGGCAACAGCTTGCTGATGTCGGTCACCTGACACGCGCTGGCGACCAGCCCGACGGTTTTCAGCAGCTGTTCCATTTCCGGTACGCCGCTTTCACCGAGATGCCCGATGAGCAGCTCGCGGATCGCCAGCAGCCGTTCGTTAATGACGATAACCGCGGCGGTCCCCGGCTGGTCGCCGCGGGCCAGCTCGTCAATCAGCCGTGGACGACCGCCCGGATAGTCCGGACATTCCGTCTTGCTGCCATCCAGCAGGGCCTGGGCATCCCGGAGCGAAATTTCATCCCCGTTTGAACGCAGCAGCGAGGCGTTTCGCACGGCGACGGTGAGCTCGGATTTATCGCTCAGCCCCGCCAGGGCGTTAATACGATAGAACGGGTCGGTCTCACCATACTCTTCCAGCAGCGGATAAAGCGTCTCCCAGTAACGCGCGATCGCCTCCTGCACCAGCAATAATCCGTCCGCGTAGCCCGCAAGGCCGCGACGACGCGTCCAGGCGTGGGTTAACGCCAGCATCACGCGAAGATCTTTAGTGCGGCTCAGCAGGCTGGTGGCGAATTTTTCTACCGTGTTCCAGTCCGCTGGCTCTGCCGGGATAATGGTGTCGCCAAACTGCTGTTCCGCTTTCCCAAGGCTTGCCTGGTTCATCGCCTGGAAGTCAGCGTCGTACTCCAGATTGTCGCCACAGGGCTTGTCGGGGCTGACTGGCGCGAGAAATTCTTCGATATTCATACGTTCCCTGCTTATTCAAACATGGGCGGATAGAGACCGTGACGCCCCGGACGGGCTCCCCCTGCCGGGTCGAACAGCAGGGTGAAAAGCTGCCCGGTGAAGTTGCCGCTGTGAACGTGGGTGTACAGCGGGTATCCGTCGCAGCGGTTGGTCCACCAGTAGCTGGTCTGACGCAGCGGGTCAAAACACTCTGCCGCCTGTGGCCAGCCCAGCGTGCTCTGGCCGTCCTCGTCGTAACCAATCACGTCGAGGATGTCGGAACGCTTCTGCGGCTCGACGGGCTGCGGTGCCGGAATAGACATCAGCATCTCATCCAGCTGTGAGGCGGAAAAACTGTTGCGCACCGCGTGCAGGCCCAGACGGCCAATCTGCTGATACCAGCTCTCCGCCTGGCTGAGCAGGCTGGTCGACCACTCTGACGGGGCAAAGCTGAGCTGAATGCAAACCGGGTAGTGTCGGCCAACGCTGTCGCGGCCGGGCAGCAGACAGCCCATCTGGATCATCTGGCTTCCCAGCATCGGCGGGACGACGAAATTCCAGACCGGTGCTTTCGTGAACTGGCGTTCGCCGCTGCGCTGCTCTTCCTGCTGCCAGGCCAGCAGGCCGACCTGAAACCAGTGTGACCACTGGCGCTGTAAAGTGTCAGGAAAGCGACGCTGCAAAAAATCTCCGGCGCTGGGTAATTTGCCATACCAGCTGTAGCGGTTCATCGCAGGGGTATTCGTCATACGGCTGTCCTTGCGGTTATGGGCATGAGAAACGGGGAAGCTGGAACGGGTTGCGAATGCTGTTTGGAGCAAACTCCAGCGTGACCTGATGGCCGTCGACGTTGAAGGTGGCCTGACGGCTCAGGCTTCCCGCGCCCGGGCTGGTGCTCGCTTTATCGAAAAAGCGGTTGAGCGCCCAGGCGCCGTTAGTGACCAGCGTCGCGGTGCTGCCGTTAGCCAGACCCAGCTGCATACGGACCTGATTGGTGCCACCCGGCCCCGGCCAGTTCATGATCTGCACGGCCTGCGGACCGTGGCTGTAGCGCAGCAGTTGGCCGTCAACGTCCAGGGTCAGGTTCAGAATGGTGTTATCCATTCGTACGGTGCGTACCGTTACCTTGAAAGACGGCGTGGTGGCGCCGTTAGCAAAGAAAGCGTCGCGAATCGACTGGGCCTGCTGGAACGGTCTCAGTAGCCCTTCACTGCCCGGCAGGGTTTTACCGTCGATGCCTGGCATAAAGCGCCAGTTTGCCTGCGTGGTATCCACTTTGCTGGTCAGGTTGTCGCGAAAGAAGGTGTCCATCAGCCCGGTGCCCGGCGCAAACATGCGGGCGAGATCGTCAGGAGTGACCTCGGTGCTCGCGCTGCGCACCAGCGGGTAGCGACCGGCGATCGCCTGACGGCAGAACCCGCCGACTTCGACGTTAATCCGCTTACGGACGTTTTCCAGGTCACGGCGCTGAGTATCGCTGCTGGCCCCCACCGCCATATTGCTGAACATGGTTTGTAGTCCGCCTGGCAGACGACCGGCGCTGGCCTGCAGACGGCTGATCGCCTCGCCGCCCGGTGCCGGCATGCCGCTGTTGGCCGCATCCTGGACGGCGGTCAGGTAACGATAAAGCTCGTCCACCTGTTTGAGAAAATCATCAAAGACGATGGTCTTGCCACCCTTTTCCAGCGGCTGCGCCAGCTCAATCATCGGCGCGTAGTGATCCGTTACCAGCTGCTCCGGAGCCTGGATAACCGCAGCCGCCTGCGTCGGCGCAGTGTCGTTATTACTGAACAGCGCTTCCAGCGTGCGGGTGGCGCGGTTGCTCTGCACCTGCGCTTTACCGGCATCTTCCGGTGCCGGAGTATCGCGGGAGAGCGTCAGGACCTGGCTCAGGTTCTGTACCAGACGGCGCAGGGGCGAGTTCGCGCCAGAGAGCAGGCGCGCGGTGTTGATGCGCTGGGAAAGATCGGCGCTGTTGTTAAGCTGGATGTCAGCGAGAAAGCGATCCCAGTTCGCGATAAAGTCGCGCATGTAGAGCTGGCGCACGGCGTTATCGATCTGCTGTTTATCTTCCTGCGCGGTCGCGGCGCCCAGCACCCAGGCATCGTCTTCATGCAGCGCGGTCGTCACGCTGTCAATCTGCCCGTTAAAGCTTTTCCAGTAACCGTCCGGCGTATAAAGACCCGGCACGCCTTCGCTCACGGGCTTACCGCTTTTGCGGGAAAACACCAGCTCGCTCTGCGGCCCGCCCAGGTCGGAAAGAGAGACCGGCTTCAGGTTGTCATCATGTTCCAGCAGGCGCTTCAGGCGACCGTAGACGCGGGTTGAAAGCGGCTGCTGGTTGATCAGCGCTCTTTCACGCGCCACCAGGGATTCGTCCTGCGCGTACGGCGAAGCCTGGATTTTCGGTTCCAGCAGCTGCGTCAGGTGCCATTCGAGCTGCTGCAGCTGCGCCTTCGTGACGTTCTGCGGCAGATTCCGCTGCAGGTTGAGCATCACCCACGAATGCAGGAATTTGCCGTCATAGTGCTTCGGCTGATAGAGCATCTGATAGGCTTTCAGCGCCTCATAGCTGTACTCCACGTCGCTGCCGTTGTCGTTGCGAAGCCAGGTGGTGATGTGCATAGCAACGGCGGGCAACAGCAGCTGATCCAGCGCCTTCTGATACAGGGACTGCGATGCGTCGCTGACGTCATCCCCACGGTAAAGCCCCATGCGGCGCGATACTGGCGGATCGTTGACATCAAACGCGTCGCTTTTCGGCAGGTCGACCAGGCCATTTAGCAGCGGGAGCAGATCGAACAGGTCACGCTGCGGCTGGTTCTGCAACGCTTTGCTCTGCTGATCCAGAAGGGGCACCTTCGCATCCACCTCTTCCAGATAGGCCTTGTTTTTGGCATAGCTGGTCAGCCACAGTCCGCCGAGGATCACCAGCAGGGCCAGCAGCGCCGCGTAGCCGGACCAGATCACCGCCCGGTTGCGCAGTTCCCACCAGCGGTTTTCCCCCGCGATCCCGGCTTCCTGGAAAATGACGTTTTGCAGCAAATTCTTGATGAAGAAACTCTGGCCCTTCGCGCCCGGGATTGGGGCCTCTTTACTGACCGAATCCCAGCGCGAGCTCTCATCCCCTTCCGGCAGGGAGAGCGCGCGGTTCAGTTCGCCCATCACGCGGTCGAACGGCATGCCTTCCTGAGTCCCGCTGGCGAAGTAGATTCCACGCGGCGAGAACTCGGTTTCGAAGTTGGAACGTGCAAAGACCGTGCTCAGGTAGTCCGCCAGCAGCGGACGCAGCGCGGCAAACTCCTGAGGGAAGAGATACGCTTCGGCGCGGGTTTTTGCATCATGCTCTTTGAGCATGGTTTCAGGCAGCCCGGCATCGAGGCGCTGCTGTAACAGAGAAAACTCCTGCTGGAAGTTGCCCATCAGGTCGTAATCAGCGTGTTTGGTCTGTTCCCACGGCAGCGTGAATCCCCAGATCTGGTCTCGCTGCGCTTTGTCGTAGTCGGCAAACCACGCGCGGAAGCCTTTGAGCAGGTCGGCCTTGGTCACCATCACGTACACCGGGAAGCGGATACCCAGCTGTTCGTGCAGTTCAGAGAGACGCTGGCGCAGGTTCACCGCCTGCTGGCGGGACGCCTCGGCAGACTGGGTCAACAGGTCGGAAATGCTGATGGTGACGATGACGCCGTTGATCGGCTGGCGGCGACGGTATTTGCGCAGTAGCCCCATGAACTGCAACCATTCACCGGCGTCCTGCACCTGCTCGCTCTCCTGGGTGGTATAGCGACCCGCGGTGTCCAGCAGCACGGCCTCGTTGGTGAACCACCAGTCGCAGTTGCGCGTGCCGCCGATGCCCCGCAGCGCGGTCTTACCAAAACGGTCGGCCAGCGGGAACTGCAGCCCGGAGTTAACCAGCGCCGTGGTTTTACCGGAGCCCGGCGCGCCAATAATGACGTACCACGGCAGCTGGTAGAGATATTGCGTGCTGAAACGCTGGGTCCACTGGGCGCCCTGGCCCGCTTTGCTGAAGTGCGCTTTTTTCAGCATCTGCGCGGCTTCATCAAAACGGCTGGCGAGGATCTGCTCCTCGCTGTTCAGTCGCTGCTGCGGATCCGCCGCCTCCGGGCTGGTGGTGTTCTCGTTGAGCTTGTCCATCAGCTTGCGGTTCAGCCAGGCGTTATAAAGACGCGGGAGAATGTGGCCCTGCGCCCAGAGCAGATAGACCACGGCAATGCTGATAATGCGGTTCTGTTCAGACTCAAGCGGTCGGGTGTCCACGATGGACAACAGCGGACCAATCATCCAGATCACCGCCGCCAGCGCCGTAACGCCGAGGAAGCTCCACAGAATGCGGTTGGTCAGAATGGAAAGAAGTGTAGTCAGCATCCTTAGTTTCCTTGTGGCAATCCGTTCAGCTCGGCCTGGGTGTTTTCAGGCGACACCAGCAGAGTAATTTCCACACGGCGGTTACGGGCGCGGTTTTCCGGCGTCGTGTTTGGCGCCACCGGGTTAATCTCGCCCCGCCCTTCCGCCTTCACGCGGCCAGGCTGAGAGAGGCTTCCCTGCAGCATTTTCTGTACGGAGCGCGCGCGTTCCAGAGAGAGCTCGTAGTTAGAGGCAAAGCGCGCGCTGCGGATCGGCACGTTATCGCTGTAGCCCACTACCAGAATTTTGCCGCTGACGTTGTTCATCGCCTGCGCAATGCGGTTGATGACCGGTTCATAGCGGTCGCGCACGACGGTCGAAGCGGAGGCAAACAAACCGTCACCTTTCAGGATCACGACGCTGCGATCCGCTTCGTCTTTTACCGCCACCAGACCCGCCTCGATTTCAGGCTTCAGGAAGCCGCGCAGGTTCAGCACCGCTGGTAGCTGACGGGCCGGTTGCTGAATAGTGGTTTCCGGCAACTGAGACTGATAAATCTTCGCCAGCACCGGGTTGGTGTTATCGCCAAGACGCCAGTTAAGCACAATATAAAACAGGCAGGCGATAAACCCGGCCAGCGCCACGCAGGCCCACAGGGGAACCATCGGACGCCAGAGTTTGCGCAGCACCGGACGATCTTCCGGATGAGGAGAAAGCGGCGGCGGATAGCTGCCGCGCACGCCGCGGATCATCTGCCAAAGCCGCTGCTTGATGGTTTCAAGCTGGGTACGGCCATTATCCAGCACCCGGTAACGCCCTTCGAAGCCGAGCAGCAGGCAGTAGTTGATCATCTCCAGCAGCAGGATATGCTCGCGCGGGTTCTGCGACAGGCGCGCCAGCAGCTGGAAGAACTTCTCGCCGCCCCAGGTTTCGTTATGGAACGTCACCAGCAGGCCATTGCTTGACCAGACGCCGCTGCTGCCCCAGGGAGTAAGCGCGGCGGCCTCGTCCAGCGCCGTACACAGGCAGTAGCGCGCCCCGACGATCACTTCGTAGGGCAGCCCCGCCTGCTGACAGCGGACTTCGAAACGGCGGATCTCATCGATCAGGCGCTGGCGTAACGCCACCTGATCGTCATGGGATACCGAATGACGGATCTGCGGAATCGCATTGAGCAGCGGGTTGGCGGCCGCCACCAGCGGGTTGTTGCTACTGGCTCCGGTAAACGCGGCATCACTGCCGGTGTCCTGTCGTTCCTGCATATTAAGCGCTCGCTTTATTATTCTGTCGGGCTACGGATGGCCCAAAACTCCATATCCAGCCCCGGGAACTCACCCGCAAGGTGCAGGGCGAATGCGCCGGACTTATCCATCTCGTGCCACAGCTCGCTGCCCTTCTCCAGTTCGAAGTAGCTGTATCCGGCATGCCATGGGATCTGCGGTGGCGCGACCGGCATAGCGCGGAGCATGATGCCCGGCAGTTGAAGCTGGACCAGATCGCGAATTTTCGAGACCGGCGCGATTTTCATCTGTGCCGGGAAATGGGTCTGCAGGTGTTCACCAGGCACGTTGGCTTTTACCGCCAGCACGAACCCGAACTCGCGCACCATGCTGGTTTCAGGAACGGTGGCGATGTTCAGGCCATGCGAGCGCTCGTTAAGCGGCAGCTGAATGGCGTGGTCTTCCATCACCAGCGACAGCCCCTGGCGCAGCATCAGCATCAGCTTGCTGAAGCAGTTCGCCAGATCGTCGTGATCGTAAATCGGCAGCACGCTCTCGGTGGTGCGCTGCGACGTCCAGGTCGTGAGCTCGGTGGCAAACGGCAGCCAGCTGCGCCAGAGCGTTTCCGGGTGTAGCAGCGGCAGTGTTTTTAAATGTGAAACCTCACCGAGATGACGGTTAACAAGCGAGAGCAGCGTAAACTCAATCAGTTCTGAGGTATTAAAGCGGCCAGGCTGGCGCAGGCGGCCGCCAATCTGCTGGCTGCGCTGCACCAACAGGCCGTGCAGATCGTTAATCATGCTGTAGATCTGCGGGCTGTTATTGGCGTTCAGCATCGGCGGGATGTAGCTGTTATCCAGCCGCACGTGGTTGTCGTTGCGTTTTTCCGTCACAAACGCCACGCCGATGGCGGTCCATTCTGCCGTGAGGTCTTTTTCCAGCATCAGCGTCAGGCGCAGGCGGCCAAACTGGACGGTGGCATCCCCCACCGACATGGCGTTATCGTCTTCGACTTCCTGCTCAAACGCGACGAAGCGCGCCAGCGAGGCAGGCTCTTCGCTGAAAATCACCTCTTCCCGCTCGCCACGACGAACCGGCAGCGCGAGCACTACCTTTTCGTTGGTGAGATTGTCAGGAATTTTAAGCGGCGCCGGACCATTGCGTCCGTTGCGGACCTGGAAAAAGGTACCGTCCGGCAGTAACCCGCTGCAGTAGCTCAGGGCAATACAGCCCTGGCGCAGCATCGCTTCGTCCAGTTCTACGTCGAGAAAGCCCCAGAGATAAGAACGCTGCAGCGCACCCCACTCACGAACATGGTTGAGCAGATAACTTTCAGTCCGCTGAAAATGGTGTGGACGCAGGAACATGCCTTCGGTCCAGACGACCTTTTCTGCTTTGGTCATGATGATGTGTTTCCTGTTGTGAAGCGCGTTACTGGCTGATGACCCGAATGCCGTTTACGTCGAGAAAAACGTTGGCCTGGAGTTCATCCGCGGACCATTTCCAGAACTGGTAGATATGATTTTCGCCCGGCACAGGCAGAGGGAGTGAAACGCGCCATTTTTTTCCATCCAGCTTCTGATATTCCGCCATCACGCCGATATAGCGCGCCTCGGGATCGCTCTGACCGCTGAGGGTTTTGGACAGCTGTCCCGGCATCAGGAAGAAAACATCGCTGTTCAGCAGATTCGCGCCAAGCGTTGCTGACGCGTTGTTCTGCAGGGAATAGAAGTCGCTGGACATGAAATCCGCATCGGATTTCAACAACAGCACCCGGACTTTAAGTGGCGCAGAATCATTGATTTGTGGATGAGCCTGAAACTGCAGATTGTAGCGGGAAGGGTCGCTGTGTGAAGACGACGTACAACCACTGACAAGGGCGAAAAACGCCGCGTAAAAGACTAACCACAGCCGATGAAACTTTTTATTATTCATAAAAATACGCCCACGAAAGCCGTTTAGTTCAGGATCCAGGTACCGTTAGCGCTGTCTTTGCAGGCTTTGCTGTTACCATCCACATCGACGCAGGTCGCTTTTTTGCGCGTCTTAGGGCGAATGGCCTGTTTGCGAACGGTGGCTTCGTACTGGTCGGCTTTGATAACGGCACGCATCGGAACGTAGCCAATCAGCTGGTCGTTTCCTTCATCAGCAAGCGCCATCCAGTAGTGTTCAACCTGCCCCAGCACCACATAAGTTTTGCCGGTTTCAAGCGTACGGATAACCTTTCCGCCAAAGTCAGGACGGCTCATCAGGGAGGCCGGATACATGGCACGGTAAGGCTCGTTGAGCTGGGTGAATTCCGTTGGCGGCACCACGGCGTGACGGTGAGTCAGGGTAATGCCGTTGACCTGGCTGGTCACGATCGTGTCGTCGGTCACCGCGGGTTTCTGTGGCGCTTTACAGCCCGCCACCGCCATTACAAACAGAAGTGAAAACAGTACGCGCATTTTCATATGCTTTTCCGTAGCGATATTTTGATGATGGAGATAAGGGGATGAAGTTTGACTTAAGTGCTATCGTTAAAATAGTCAGGATAATTTCGGGGTGTTACTAACTTTAAGGCATAGCTACCGCACGAGCCCTTCAGAATAAGGCCCAGCGTCTTCCTGACATATTTTGACAAACGGTAAACAAGTTTACATGAGCTTTGCTTCAATTCAATATTTACCGCATCGTAAGTGATGGTAATTGAAGCAGTCGAAACATTATAGGATTTATCTGATAAAAAAACCCGACATGACCTGACCCTGCTTATTTCCTCCCTCACTAACCTTATAACACCCTGTTATTAAAGCATAAAAACCAAAAGAGAACTAATTTCATTAACGCAATAATGCTATTATCGCCACTACCATAATTAGTAGAATTGTCGTTTTGGTGATGTCAGAAGAATATATCGACGATGAATTATTTGTTGCACTAACAAGGTATCTTTAATATTGCTCGTGTTACCCGAACACAGCATCGTTATTTTTACTTATGACGTGCACCTTTAATTTCACGGCTCAAAATAACTTATATTTCATGTTGTGATAATTACCCTGAGAGCCATTAAATATTCCCATGAATCATTAAGCCCGAGTAAACATTCCAATCACTATTCACTCTCCTGAAGCCCTTATATCGCCTGTTGGCCGCGATATCTTCATTTTTGACCTACCGTCACTTTCATTCGAAATTTTATCTGTGCTACATACTTTCTTGCTCGACGCTATCTATCCTGCCTACCGGATGATAGATACAATTTATTATTAAAATGATAAAAATTCGTTATAATTTCTTTAAATAGTTACACGCTACCTATTTTAACTCATTGTTATAAAACATTATTACAGGCAAGAGCCACAGTTCGACTGCATGAGATTCTGGTCCTGCCAGTTATTGCTTTCGCTTATTGCCCAGCCGTTGCGCGATCAAACCCGTCAGGAGTATGTATGAAAACGAAAAGACGCTCAGTTCCCGGTATCAGACACTATGAGGGTCCTGCCGGCGGCTGGGGCGCGTTAAAAGCGACGGCCATTGCGGTGCGTACTCAAATGGACACCTTTGACGCCCCTGCTACGCTGCTCCGTACCAACCAGCCGGACGGTTTTGACTGCCCCGGCTGCGCGTGGCCCGATAAAGAACACAAATCCACGTTCCAGTTCTGCGAGAACGGCGCGAAAGCGGTGACCTGGGAAGCGACCAGCAAGCGCGTTACCCCTGCGTTTCTGGCGGAAAACAGCGTCTCCTCGCTGCTGGCAAAATCGGATTTTGAGCTGGAGGGTTACGGTCGTCTGACGCATCCCCTGCGCTATGACCGGGCCAGCGATACCTTCCGGCCCGTCGGCTGGGACGAGGCGTTTCAACGCATCGGGGAAATATTGCGCGGGCTCGAACCGGACCAGGTCGAGTTCTATACCTCCGGACGTGCCTCCAACGAAGCGGCGTACCTTTTCCAGCTTTTTGCCCGCGAGTACGGTACCAATAACTTCCCGGACTGCTCGAATATGTGTCACGAGGCCACCAGCGTCGGCTTGCCTCGCTCAATCGGTATTGGGAAAGGCACCGTCTCGCTGGACGATTTCGATAAGACCGAGCTGGTCATCTCCATTGGCCATAACCCCGGCACCAACCATCCGCGAATGATGGGCACCCTACACGAGCTGGCCCGACGCAACGTGCCGATTATCGTTTTTAATCCGCTGCGCGAGCGCGCCCTCGAACGTTTTGCCGACCCGCAAAGCGTGATAGAAATGGCGACCTACGGCTCCACGGATATCGCCTCGACCTATTTCCAGGTGAAGGCCGGAGGCGATGCCGCCGCGCTGAAGGGCATTGCCAAACACCTTCTGGAGATGGAGGCCGAACGCGGTGACGTGCTCGACCACGCGTTTATAGCTGAACATACTCAGGGCATTGAAGATTTTGCCGCCGATATCGCGCAAACTCGCTGGGACGACATTGAGCGCGAGTCGGGGCTCAGCCAGGCGGCGCTCAGGCAAGTCGCAGAGGCCTATGCCAAATCAAACGCCACCATCATTACTTACGGAATGGGGATCACCCAGCATAACAAAGGCACGGCGAACGTCCGCCTGATTGCTGACCTGCTGCTGCTGCGCGGGAACATCGGCAAGCCCGGCGCGGGGATCTGCCCCCTGCGCGGTCACTCAAACGTTCAGGGAAACCGGACTGTCGGCATCAGCGAGAAACCTGCCCCGGCCTTCCTGAACCGTCTGAAGGAGGTGTTTGGCTTTGAGCCCCCCTCTCACCACGGACACGATGCGGTGCAGGCCACGCAGGCGATGATTGACGGCCATGCAAAAGCGCTTATCTGCCTCGGCGGTAATTTTGCGGTTGCGATGCCCGATCACGAGCGGGGCTTTCCGGCAATGGGTAACCTGGATTTGAGCGTGCACGTCGGCACCAAGCTCAACCGTACTCATCTGCTGGTGGGCAAAGAGACCTTTATATTCCCGTGCCTTGGCCGCACTGAACTGGATATGCAGGCCACCGGCCGTCAGTCCATTACCGTCGAAGACTCCATGTCGATGGTGCATGCTTCCTCCGGCAAGCTGAAACCCGCCTCGCCGTTGCTTCGGTCAGAACCCGCTATCGTCGCGGGCATGGCGAAAGCTACGCTGCCGGAAACCCGCGTGGACTGGCTGACGCTGGTTGAGGATTACGACCGCATCCGCGATCTGATCGAGCAAACTATTCCAGGCTTTGAGAACTACAACGCGCGGATCCGCGTTCCCGGCGGCTTCCGCATGCCGTTGCCGCCAACAAAGCGTATCTGGCCGACCGCGACGGGCAAAGCCATGTTCTCGGTATTCGACGGCGTACACGAGAACGCCAGCGGTGAAGGCGAGCATGTGCTGCGCCTGATCACCCTGCGCAGCCATGACCAGTACAACACCACCATTTATGCCCTTGATGACCGCTACCGTGGCGTGTTTGGCCGCCGCGACGTGCTGTTTATGAATGAAGAGGATATGGCGCAGTCAGGGCTGGAACACGGCGATCGCGTGGATATCGAAACCGCCCTGCCCGGCAGCGTTCAGCGGCTGGAGGATATTACGGTGGTGGCGTACAGCATCGCCCCGGGCACCGTCGGCGCCTATTACCCGGAGGCCAACGTGCTGGTGCCGCTCGATTATCTCGATAAGGACAGCGGGACGCCGTCGTATAAATCGGTTCCGGTTCGCATCACCCTACGCTCGAAAGAAATCCGCATGCTGTAAGGCTGTTCGCGCGGAGGAACTCATGGATATAAAACAGTTAAAATACTTAATCGCGCTCGATGAGACCCGGCACTTTGGTAAAGCGGCCTCGCAGTGCAACATCACCCAGCCGACCCTCTCCATGCGTATCCGCAACCTGGAAGAGGAGCTGGGACTGGTGTTGATTGCGCGCGGACAGCGCTTTGAAGGGTTTACGCCTGAGGGAGAGCGCATCCTCGCGTGGGCGCGCGCCCTTCTGGCCGCGCACGACGGATTGCAGGCGGAGGCCGCGCTGTGCAAAGGCCAGGTGGTGGGTGAGCTGCGTCTGGGGATGGTCCCGCTGGCGAGCGTGGATCCGATGATCTTCATTCGTCAGCTGACGCAAAAATACCCAGAACTCACTTACAGCCTTTATTCTATGTCTTCGGCGCAGATTGCCGACGGCGTCAGCCGCAACCAGCTGGAACTGGGGATCTGCTATCTCAACAGCATCGACACCAGCCTGTTTGATATTATCCAGCTTCCTGAAACGAAGATGGGCCTGCTGCACGATACCCGTCATTTCCAGTTGGACCAGGCACCGCTCACCTGGCACGACCTGACGGATTTTCCGCTGGGATTCCTGACCAAAGGGATGCACTACCGGGCGCACATGGAGGCCAGCTTTAAATCTGCCGGTATCGAACCGACGGCCGTTTTTGAGAGCGACTCCACGTTCCAGATCATCCAGGCCGTACAGAGCGGCGTGTGCTGCGCCGTGATGCCGCTGAACAACGGGCTGGAAGCATTGAACAGCAATTTCAGGATTGTCCCCATCGCCGACGCGAACATTGAGGCTCCCATCGGCCTGATTATGCGCAGACAAAAACCTCTCTCCTCGCTGGCGCTGCGCTGTTTTACCGACGCGCAGGCAATTTATCACGCGAGCAACGAGGCGTAGGCCTGCCGCGACACCACGCTGAAACCGCTAATGAGCACCGCGTCGCACACCTCCCGGTATTCGGGCGAACTTACCAGCACGCGGAGCGCATCGCGAATGTCGTTAAGCGTTTCAGACGAGGTGTTATGCGAGGTAATCAGCGGCAACCCTGGCGTCAGCGGAGTGCGGTCAATGACCGCCAGCCCCGCAAGCCGTTCCGGCTCATGGCGCTGCAGCAGTGCCCAGGTGACGCAGTCGATGGCCGCGATATCTCCTGCCCCGCGTTTCACAGCAATCAGCGACTGGCGATGGCTGCCGCTGAAGACCGTTTGCGAGAAAAATGGACCGTCACTCGACAAGGGGGCCACTTTTTTTCGCAGCGCGTTGAAGCCGGACTGGGAGTCCGCAGAATTACACACCGCACGACGTCCGCGAAAATCCGCCAGCGTCAGGTGCCGATCCTCCTCGCGTACCGCCAGAAAGCTGCGGTACTGGATCCCTTCGCAGCCCGGTGCCGTATAGTGAAAACAGCCGACCACCTGCACGTCCGGCAGCTGCGTGACCAGCGGATAACCGCAGGTCTGGCTGAGGATAAGCGCAGGCTGCTGCCAGTGGGTCAGCAGATCGGACTCCGGCCAGCCGGGGTCGCGATCGACGGACACACCGCGCGTCGCCAGTACCCGCTTAACCGCCAGCCAGAGCGCGCGGGTGTCGGCGCGATCCACGGCATACATGGGAAACGCCAGCAGGTTACTCATACCCTTCCCCCTGTTGTTTTCCGGGATGAACGGTGACGTCGACGGGTCTGACCCAAAACTGGCGCAGCCATTCACCATAGCCCCTGACGAGAAAACCGTGGTTTCGCTGCCGGTACGCCTCCCGGTTTTGCTGGTAGATCGCCTTCAGCCCGTACCAGGGAACGCCCGGCAGATCGTGATGGACTGAATGGTAGTTGAGATTCAAAAACAGTACCCGCCAGAATAACCCGGCCTCGTTAATAACGGAGCGCGCAAGGGGATCGTCCGCCGCGCGATGTTCGTAAAACGACCGGACCTTGGTCAGCGCCAGCGCCGGATAACTGACCGCCAGCACGAACCAGACGGGTGAAAAGCCGTTATGCACCATCCACGCGAAGAGCGCCACCAGCAGCAAAACGTGGACCAGCCACATCGTCATCGCCCGCAGGTGAAAATCACGAAACGCTGCCGCGGCATTGCCCAGTGTCTGAAGGATATCCAGCAGCGGCGCCAGCGCTATCCGACCGACAAAGGTATTTCGGGCGCGGATCGCGCGTTTCTGCCAGGGGGTAAAGCGCGCCCAGCTTTCATCGGTAAAATAGTACGACTCCGGGTCATCCGCCGGAAAGGTCAGGCTATCGTGACGATGATGCGCCAGATGGGAATCCCGGTACAGGCCGTACGGATACCAGACCGCCAGCGGGAGCGTGCCAAACAGCTGGTTAAGCCAGGCCAAACGCGTGGGGTGTCCGTGGATCAGCTCATGCTGCAGGGACATGTACCACGCGGTAAACCCGATGAGCAGCAGCGTGGCGGGCAGCAGGCCGAGCGTTTGCCAGAAGGTCAGCGTGGCAAACCAGCCGGCATAAATAGTGACGATCAACAGCCACGTGGGCAGTTCGCTTCGCCATAAAAAACCCGATGCAAGACGGTGGATTTGTTCGCGTTGTTGCGGATGTAAATAGAGGGAGCTTCGTTGACTCATTCCTTCAGACGCCGTTTCGCCAGAGACAATGCCCTGACGATCGGGGATTACGTCTGAAATCACAAAGAACTTAAATCGCTTTGCTTTACCGGAATCGCGCTTCTTGACTTATTCTGCAATAAAGGTACTTTTCAGGACATGAAGAAGATCCTGATTATTGTTCCCGACGGCGGGATGCTGTTTGAAGCCGCCGGTATCGCCGACATTCTGATGCAGGCCAACCGGCTGCATGCGGAAGGCCTCACGCAACCCCGCTACCGCATTATCATCGCCACCACGCAGCCGCACCAGGTGATCCACGGCCAGTCCGGCCTGAATCTGCTGGCGGACTATCGCCTGCCGGAGCTGGATCCGCGTGAACCGCTGGACACCATTATCATCACCGGGCGCGGGATGAACGAGCAGGAGAGCACGGCGGTGGTGGACTGGCTGCATCTCGCTGCACCGCACGCCCGGCGGGTCGCCTCTATTTGCGGCGGCGCGATGCTGCTGGCCCAGACCGGCTTGCTGGACGGTCGCCGCGCGACCACCCACTGGCGGCTGCTGGAGACAATGCAAGCCCAGTACCCGGCAATCAAAGTCGAAGGCGGCCCGCTGTATATTCAGGATGGTCCCATCTGGACCTCCGGCGGCGTGAGTTCCGGGTTCGATCTGACCCTGGCTCTGGTGGAGGATGACTATGGCTTTACTCTCGCCCGCGACGTGGCGCAGGATATGGTGATGTATCTGCGCCGCCCCGGCGGGCAGCTGCAGTTCAGCCGCTACAGCCTGCAGCAGGCTGGATCATCAGGGCCGATCGGCGAGCTGCAAAGCTGGATCCTGCAGAACCTTACCGCCGACCTGTGCGTGGAAAATCTGGCGGAAAAAGTGGCGATGAGCCCGCGTAATTTCACCCGGGTGTTTACCCGCGAGGTAGGGGTCTCTCCTGCCCGCTACGTCACCGAAGCGCGTCTGTCCGCTGCCCGCCAGCTGCTTGAGCAAACGAATGATCCACTTGAGCGCATTGCCGCGCAAAGCGGGTTTGGCACCAGTATTAATCTGCGCCGCGTGTTCGAGAAACAGCTCCACCTCACGCCGGGCGAGTACCGCCAGCGCTTCCACTGCCGCAAGATGGCGTAATCTGATCCTTTTTTGTCGTTTACGCCAACCAGCCCGACGCCTACAGTGACTCCAGACAACAGACATAAGGAGTGCACCATGGTTAAGGTCGGTATTAACGGTTTCGGCCGTATCGGACGTAATTTCCTGCGCGCGGCGCTGGGTAACCCGGATCTGCAGATTGTGGCCATTAACGATCTGACGGACAGCAAAACTCTCGCCCACCTGCTGAAACATGATTCCCTACTGGGCAAGCTCTCTGCGCCCGTTGAAGCCGCCGACGGCGCGCTGCAGGTGGACGGTCAGCGGATCACGGTGTTTAGCGAGCGCGATCCGGCGAATATCCCATGGCACGATGTCGGCGTTGAGGTGGTGATTGAGGCTACCGGCTTCTTTACCGAGCGGGAAAAAGCGGCGGTGCATATCACACGCGGCGGCGCTAAGCGCGTCATCATCTCCGCGCCCGGAAAGAACGACGATCTGACGGTCGTGATGGGTGTGAACCACGACAGCTATGACCCGGCTCAGCATTTTGTGGTGAGTAACGGAAGTTGCACCACTAACGGCCTGGCACCGGCGGCTCAGGTGCTGCATCAGCAGTTCGGCATTGAACATGGGCTGATGAATACGACGCACGCCTACACCAACAGCCAGGCGCTGCACGACCAGCCGGAGAAAGATCTGCGCGGCGCACGCGCGGCGGCGCTGTCGATAGTGCCTTACTCCAGCGGCGCGGCAAAAGCGCTGGGGAAAGTGATCCCCTCCCTGGACGGCAAGCTGACCGGGTATTCCCTGCGCGTACCGGTGCCGGTAGTATCGATTGTGGATTTAACGGTAACCCTGAGCCGTGACGTGACTGCTGAAGAGGTGAATGCGGCGTTTCGTAATGCGGCAGCCGCTGGACCACTGAAAGGGATCCTGGGATATAGCGATGAACCGCTGGTCTCCAGCGATTACCAGGGCGACCCACGCTCCTCAATTATCGACGGGCTTTCCACGCTGGTGATTGGCGGGAAGATGGTGAAGATCCTGGCGTGGTATGACAACGAATGGGGCTTCTCAAACCGCCTGGTGGATTTGGCGGTGCTGATGGATAAGAAAGGGCTGTAAGCCTTGCGCCGGGTGGCGTTAACGCTCACCCGGCAAATGCATCACTCCGCCTTAACCTTCACGCCCATCAACACAATCACCATCGCCGTCACCAGCAGGAAACCGCTGCCGGCAAACACGCCGCTGGCACCGTTGAGGTCAAACACCGCCCCGCCGACTGCCGCACCGGCGCTTATCGCCAGCTGAATGGAGGCCACCAGCAGCCCCCCTGCACTTTCGGCTTCATCCGGAACGGTGGTGGCAAGCCAGGTTGACCAACCCACCGGCACCAGACCAAACGCAAAGCCCCACAGCGCCACCAGGAAACCGTCCAGCATCGCAAGATGACCAAACGCCACCATCGTTAGCGCAAGTATGCCCATGACGAACGGCACCAGCGCCAATGTCAGGCGAAGATTACGTGCCAGCAGATGCCCGGCAACGGAGGTGCCGACAAAGTTGGCCAGCCCGAAGCCCAGCAGGATCAGTGAAATGGTCTCAACGCTTGCCTGCCCCACCGTTTCCAGGAACGGGCGCAGGTAGGTGAAGAAGGCGAAATGGCCGCTGAAGATCAGAATGGTCGCCAGCATACCGCCAATCATGCCCGGACGGCGCAGCACGCGAAACAGCGTGCTCAGACTGCCGCTGCCCTCGGGCTTCATGGACGGCAGCACCCAAAGCTGCCACAGTACCGCCAGCACGCTCGGCAAAATGCAGAGCACAAAGACGTTACGCCAGCCGATCAGGCTGCCCAGATAACTCCCCAGCGGTGCGGCGACCACGGTGGCAATAGAGACGCTGGAAAAAATGATCGCCAGCGCTTTGGGGACTTTGTCCGCCGGAACCAGGCGCATCGTCGTCGCCGTTGACATCGCCCAGAATCCACCAATGGCGACCCCTAACAGTAAACGCCCCATCAGCAGCACGTGCAGAGTCGGCGCAAAGGCCACCAGCAGGCTGGAGATAATTTGCAGGACCGAGAAAAACATCAGTACCCAGCGACGGTCGATATTTTTGGTCGCCGGGGCGATCAGCAGCCCGGTGACCAGTGCCACCAGCGCGGTGGCGGTGACGGCCTGCCCGGCCATGCCTTCCGTGACACCCAGGCTAGCGGCCATCGGCGTCAGCAGGCTGGCTGGCAGGAACTCTGCCGTTATCAAACCAAACACGCCCAGCCCCAGTGAATAGACGGCTCGCCAGGCGGGTCTGGCAGGCGCGACAGCCTCTCTCGCCACGACACATGAATTCATCGGTTGTTCTCCCGTTATTAAAATGTGACAACTGTCGCAAAAGCATAGAGGGTTCACCGTGGACGATCTATGACATATAATCTCCACTTATTGATTATTCGTCCGGAGTTGTGCCATGACCGTTCAGTCCCCCGATTTGATCAGCGAACTCTTACGCGGCATGCGCCTGTCTGGTGTGAAATACCGGCGGATTGAAGCCAGCGCGCCGTTTGGCGTGGCGTTCCACCAGGCACCCGGTAAGGCCCAGTTCCATTTCGTGAGCCACGGTAGCGCCCTGCTGCGAATGGAGAGCGGTGCGACCTTCGAGCTGAGCGGCGGCGACGCGCTGTTTATTCCCGGCGGAAACGCCCACGCCCTGCTCTCTGACGCGCAGGCAGCCATTACACCGGTGAACGCCTTTCCGAGCGAGCCTATCTGCGGCTCGGTGTGCGCCATAACCTGCGAGCCCTGTCCGGAGAGCGACAAGACCATTATCTTTAGCGGGTGTATGGATTTTGAGCTTGGCGGAATGCAGCCCCTGATTAAGGCAATGCCGGAAGTGATGATGGTCAGCCGGCTGATGTCCACCTGGCCGGAAATCCATCCGCTACTGGCGGCGATGGAGCGCGAGTCGATGACCCGTCAGGCCGGGTTCGCCGGGATCCTTGCGCGGCTGGCTGACGTGGTGGCGGCGTTAATTGTGCGCGGCTGGGTTGAGGGCGGCTGCGGTAAAGCCACCGGCTGGGTGCAGGTTTTACGCGACCCGCGCCTGAGCCGGGCGATCTACGCTATGCACCAGCAGCCTGGCCTGAACTGGAGCGTGGCGGATCTGGCAAAAGAAGCGGGCACCTCCCGCTCCGTGTTTGCCGAACGGTTTCTGGCCGCGACGGGAACCACCCCGGCAAAATACCTCAGCGAACTGAGAATGCGGCTGGCCATCCAGTACATTCGCCACGAAAATCAGCCGATTGAAAGTGTTGCACTGCGTCTGGGGTACGGCTCGCTGGCGGCGTTCAGCCGGGCCTTTAAGCGCATCATTGGCCATGCGCCAGGCACGCTGCGGGAAGCCAGTCAGACCCCGGAAGAGGTCTGACCGGCTAGCTGGCATCAGAAATAGTATTTAAAGCGTACGCGGCCACCGTAGCGGTCGTCGTTTTTATTGTCGCCCTCTTTCGGAGAGGCGTTGACCCAGGACGCATACGCGCCGAGGTAGATGTTGAAGTTTTTCATCTTCATGACGTTCGGGATCAGGTACGACGTATGGATGGTATGAATATCGTACTCGCCCGGGTCGGTGATCCAGCAGTCGTTTTCGCACTCTGCGTCAAACGTCGAGGTATTAAATTCGTCGATTTCGTTATGGGCATAGATATAACCCAGCTCAAAATTGCGCCAGAGGGCATTGATGCCTGAGGTAAAGTCGGTTTCGCCCGTCGCGTCCAGGTAAGCCGTGTTGAGGTTCATGACCACGCCGTTCTCCGGATCGGTTTTGAGCCCGTCCCAGGTCATAGTAAACCCGTAGCCGGTCCGGTCTGACTGATCGACCCAGCGTCCGGCATCGTCACGATAGCCGTAAGCGTTGTTCACCAGGTTACTCTCCATGGCGACCGCGGTGGAAAACGGTCCGTTCTGCCAGGAGATAACCGGGCGCACGTAGGCGACGTTTTTATCGTTTTCAAGCTCTGCGCCGTGATAGCGCTGGTCGACGTACAAATCGCTGCCGTCTTTGAACAGGGTATTCAGCTCAAAATACCAGTTATCCAGCGTCTTGCTCATCAGGAAGTTGCCCCCGCTGTCGGTTCGCCCGCGCCCCTCTTTCAGCATATAGATATAGCCGTAGCCGTCGCTGTAGAGATCGTCCGCGGTATTTCCTGAGTATTCCACAAAGGTATCCTGATTGAGCGGGAACATATCGTAGGCCTCGAAGCGTCCGACCTTAATTTCCCAGTCGTTCTCGGAACCGAAGAAGAATACCGCATCATCGAGATACATTTTCCCGACAAGATCGCCGAGGGGCTGAACGGAGAAACCAGCAAAATTGCCGTTATCCATTTTACGATAACCGTCAAAGCCTAATAAAATACGTCCGTTAATATCCCAGCGTTCTTTATCTCCTGGCGCCCAGTCGCTATTAGCGCTTTGCTTAATGGATGTCAGGCTGCCTGTTTTACTGGCGGCGTCCATATTAAATTCAACGTCGCCATAAAATTTAATATCACCATATCCTGAAAGCGTCAGTTTTGGCGGCGCCGTCTTGCTCACCGGTTCTTCCGACTGAACAACCACGGCGGGTGCAGCCTGCGCCGCGGCCGCCTGCTGCTGTTTAAGCTCCTGAATTTGCGCTTCCAGCTGCGCCAGTTTTTCTTCCACGCTTATCGAGGGTTGGGCAGCAAAAAGCGTACCGGAATAGAGCGCGCTCATCAGAATTACCGTTTTCTTTAATTTCATAGAATCCATCCTGATTAAAAAAGTGAATACCAAAATATTGAGCCTCGCCATTTCGACTAAATACCCCTGGAGGTGCTATTATGTTTTTTGATAAGTTAATTATGATTTTTAACTTGTGTGATCGGCACTGAGAAAAGATCTCGGATTAAACGAAAGAAAGACCACTTACTTCACACTCTTATTTCATTAACTATATTTATATTTTAATGTGAGATATATATCATTATTTAAAGGCATGAATGATTTAATTCCATTTGCATAACTTATTCCTTCCAGCCGTACGGTACGGGCGAAGCGGTAAATTGTCTGGTTCTGCGAAAAATGGGATATCCAACACGCGAAGCGGGCAATATTCGTCTAAGGTTTTCAGGTGATTGATAACAGCGGTCACGCTGCTCAGGAATACAGGAGACGAACCGATGATAATACCTCGTACTTTACGCCCTGCTCTTTTGCACCTCGCGCTGGGAGGCGCGCTGCTCGGTGTGGCAACGATGGGCTTTGCTGAAGAACAGCCAGCCTACCAGAAAAATTCTCCCGATATTTTGCTTGGCCCTCTGTTTAATGACGTGCAGAGCGCCAAACTGTTTCCCGATCAAAAAACCTTTGCCGATGCCGTACCGAAGAGCGACCCGCTGATGATTCTGGCGGATTACCGGATGCAGCACACCCAGACCAGCTTTGACCTGCGCCACTTTGTGGAGATGAACTTCACGCTGCCGACTGAGGGTGAAAAATATGTGCCCCCTGCCGGGCAAAGCTTACGTGAGCACATCGACGATCTCTGGCCTGTACTGACGCGCACGACGGACAAAGCCAGCAACAAGTGGGATTCTCTCCTGCCCTTACCGAAGCCTTACGTGGTGCCGGGCGGACGCTTTCGCGAGGTGTATTACTGGGACAGCTATTTCACCATGCTGGGCTTAGCCGAAAGCGGCCACTGGGACAAAATCAGCGATATGGTGGATAACTTCGCCTGGGAGATTGATACCTTCGGCCATATCCCCAACGGCAACCGCAGCTACTACCTGAGCCGCTCTCAGCCGCCGTTCTTCTCCCTGATGGTGGAATTGCTGGCGACGCATGACGAAGACGCGCTGAAAAAATACCGTCCACAAATGGAGAAAGAGTATGCCTATTGGATGGAGGGCGTAGAAAGCCTTCAGCCGGGGCAGGCTAACCAGCGCGTGGTGAAGCTGGATGACGGTACGGTGCTCAACCGCTACTGGGACGATCGCGATACCCCGCGCCCCGAGTCGTGGCTTGACGATGTGAATACCGCCAAAAGTAACCCTAACCGACCTGCGACCGAGATCTACCGCGATCTGCGTTCCGCTGCGGCATCGGGCTGGGACTTTAGCTCGCGCTGGATGGACGACCCGCAAAAACTCGGTACGATCCGTACCACCAGTATTGTGCCTGTCGATCTGAACGCCCTGATGTTTAAAATGGAAAAACTGCTCGCGCGAGCAGGCCAGGAGGCGGGCGACAGCGCTGCGGCGAGTAAATACGAAGCATTGGCAACCGCGCGTCAAAAAGCCATTGAGAGCCATCTGTGGAACGATAAAGAGGGCTGGTACGCCGATTACGATCTCAAGAGCAAGAAGGTGCGCAACCAGCTTACGGCCGCTGCTCTCTTCCCGCTCTACGTGAAGGCGGCAGCGCAGGATCGCGCCGATAAAGTGGCCGCGGCCACCTCCGCGCGCCTGTTGAAACCGGGCGGGATCACCACCACCACCATCAACAGCGGCCAGCAGTGGGATGCGCCAAACGGCTGGGCGCCGCTGCAGTGGGTGGCCACGGAAGGGTTGCAGAACTATGGACAGGATAAGGTTGCGATGAATGTAACCTGGCGCTTCCTGAAGAACGTTCAGCATACTTATGACCGCGAGAAGAAGCTGGTGGAGAAGTATGATGTTTCATCCACCGGGACCGGCGGTGGCGGCGGCGAATATCCGCTGCAGGATGGGTTCGGCTGGAGCAACGGCGTGACGCTGAAAATGCTGGATCTGGTTTGTCCGAAAGAGAAACCGTGCGATAGCGTGCCGGAAAATCAGCCTGCGGCGAACGATGACGTTGCGCCAGCGAAAAGCGCAGCGCAGTAATGGCTCACCCTCTCCCCAATGGGGAGAGGGTGAGATCCTCAGAAGCTGTAACTCGCCCCTAGCTGATACGTCCTGTCACGCCCAATCCAGCAGTTGGTCGCATCGTAGCAGGTCAGCGTCTCTTTATTGGTGATGTTCTGCATACTCGCCTTAAGCGTCAGCCCCGTCAGCGAAGGCAGAATTTCACCCATCCGGTACGAGGCCGCCAGATCGTACTGTGTAGTACCCCCCAGTTTGCCCGCATCGTTAGCCGGTGAAATCTCCATCGGCCCGGTATAGCGCGCCCCGGCGCCCAGCATCAGCCCCTTTAACGGCGTGCTTTCGAAGGTGTAGTCTCCCCAGAGATTGAACGCATTCTCCGGTACCTGCGTTGGACGCTTGCCCTGGTATTTATCATCTTCGGTATTGATCGCGTGGGTGTAGGCATAGTTGGCGATCAGGGTCAGGTTGTCCGTCGGTCGGCTGACGGCGGAAAGCTCCGCGCCTTTGGATTCCACTTCACCGGTCTGACGATAGTTCAGGAAGCCCGGGTCGGAAGTGACAACGTTTTTCTGACGGATGTTAAACACCGAGGCGGTAAACGTCGTGGCGTACTCGGCCAGCAGATATTTTACCCCTCCTTCCACCTGCTTGCTGGTGGTCGGCTTGACGTCTTTCGCCGTGAGCGTGCCCTGCGGCGACACCGGCGCAAAACCTTCTGAGTAGCTGATAAATGGCGAAATCCCGTTATCGAAGGCATAAAGCGCCCCCAGGCGTTTGGTGACGCGATCTTGCGATACCCAGGCTTTATCCCCGTTTTGCAGGTAGTTGGTGGTGACGGAGCGGTAATCGTCGTAGCGCAGGCTGCCCAGCAGATTTAAGCCGCCAAATTCCACCTGATCCTGCAGGTAGTAACCGTTCTGCTGGTAGCTAAGACGGTTTTTCTGAGCGGTGTAGAGCCCCAGTGCGCTTTCGTGGATTTGCGAATAGTCAGGATCGCGCATATCCATGCCCGGCGTGGCCGACGCGTAACGATAATGGAAATGCGAGTTCAGCCTCTGGTAGTCAAATCCGGCCAGCAGATGGTGTTTCCAGTCGCCCAGCGCAACGGTTTTGGTCACCTGGTTGTCGATGTTGAAGCTCTTAAGGTCTTCATCGGTGGTGTAGGCAAAGCGGTTAAGCTGGTAGACCTCGCTTCCTGTTCCCGTTGCGTAGACGCTGCGCTGGTGGGTATCGACGTCGAAATAGCGCGCTTTCTGATTGAAGCCCCAGCCGCTGTCGAACTCGTGTTCGAAGCTGTAGCCCAGCATCCACTGACGCTGCTTAAACCCGTTCCATTCGTCTCCAGCATAATCCCGACGATCGGCATATTTTGAGCGCAGATAAGCGAGCGGCAGCGGGTTCGACGGCGTCAGGCTCGGGGAGTTTTGCGCCAGCGCATCCAGGGTGAGGCGGGTTTTGCTGTCGGGTTGCCAGGTGACGGACGGGGCGACCAGGTAATTTTCATAGCGGCTGGTGTGCGGCTGATCGTCACTCTCCGTCGCCTTACCCAGCAGACGATAATTCCAGTTGCTGTCGGCAATCTGTCCGGTCGAGTCGAGGTAGCCCTCTTTCAGATTACGGTTTCCGGTGTTAACGCCAAATTCAGTTCGGGCTTCCCGCTGCGGCTTTTTACTTTGAATATTCACCAGCCCGCCTGGGGAGCCGCCGCCGTAAAGCACCGATGAGGGCCCTTTCAGGATATCGACGCTCTCTATCAGCAGCGGATCGATGCGCGCTTTCGTATTGCCGGTGACGTTATAGGGCAGTTGCAGACCGTTATAGAACTCCTGGTCGACGGTAAAGCCACGAATCTTGTATTCGCTCAGATAGGAGGTGTTCCCCCGCACCTCGGTCGAGACACCAGGGGCATAGCGCAGGATTTCATTCACGGAATTCGCGTGACGCTTTTCAATTTCGGGCGCAGAGAGCGTGTTGATGACCTGCGGCGTTTTACTTTCAGCAACGGCCGATTTGGTGGCGCTGTTCGTCCAGGCCGGGAGCGCGCTGCCCTGCTCTGAGCCCGTGACGAGGATGGTAGATTCTTCGGCGAAAGCCTGGGCCTGCAGTGCCAGCGTGACGGCACCCGCCAGGGCGCATAACCTAAAACGTGAGGAGTTCATAATGTCGTCTTGTTGTTAGATGCAATACGGAACGACAATTATTATCATTTCGATTAGCAAATCAACATTCAGGCAAAAAAAACGGCCCTCCGCAGAGAGCCGTTCTGTCATTTTATGCTCGTCGTAGTAATCTGAATATGCCCAGCACAACAATGGCGCCCACGACAGCGACCAGGAAACTGTGCATGTCGAAACCACTGATGTCACCACCAAAGCCAAACATTGTCGCCAGCCAGCCGCCTACCACCGCACCAACGACACCGAGAACACAGGTCAAAATAAAGCCGCCGCCATCGTTTCCCGGCATGATCAGTTTTGCGATCGCGCCAGCAATAAGGCCAAAAATAATCCAGGCGATGATACCCATAGCAATGCCCTCTTACAGATTAAACGCATGTGCAGAAAACCTTCTGCGCAGGTAACTTAAGTATAGGTCATCACCGGAAAACCGATTTCGTCTCACCGACTTATCTTGCGTGCGTCCGTTAAAAAAACTCACCGGTTTGTATTAAGTTTGAAAGTGAATTGCCGATAACGCTAAGACAGTCTGTCATCAATCAAGGAGCCATCCGGCGTGAGTCATTACAGTGAGCAGTTCCTCAAGCAAAATCCGCTGGCTGTATTAGGGGTATTACGCGACCTGCAAAAAGGCGAAGTGCCGCTGCGCATCAGCTGGTCGAATAATCAGTTCATCAGCAAGATCCTTGACGTCTCGCAGGAGCGACTGGTTATCGATCTGGGTAGCCAGGAGTATGAAAACCGCGCGGCGCTGAAAGCAGAAAATATCGCCGTCATGGCCGAAACCCAGGGGGCCAAAGTGGAGTTTATTCTGCAACGGCTTGAACTGAGCGAGTACCAGGGACTGCCTGCTTTTGTTACCCCCCTTCCCACCAATCTTTGGTTTGTCCAGCGTCGTGAATACTTCCGCATCAGCGCCCCGCTTCACCCTGCCTATTTCTGTAAAGCCAAAATGCCGGACAAAAAAGAGATCCGCTTCCGCCTCTTTGACCTGTCGCTGGGCGGAATGGGCGCGCTGATGGATACCCCGAAGCCGGACGGACTGGTCGAAGGCATGCGGTTTACGCAAATAGAACTGGATATGGCCGGCTGGGGGCGCTTTTATTTTGATGCACAGCTGATTGCCATCAGCGAGCGCACGGTGGTCGACAGCAAGAACGAAACGATTACCACGCCGCGTCTGAGCTTCCGTTTTCTGAACGTCGGACCGGGCGCTGAGCGCGAACTGCAGCGTATTATCTACTCGCTGGAGCGTGAAGCACGGGAACGTGCGAATAAGATTCTGTAGGAAAGTCGGGCAGCGCGAGCGCCGCCCGTTTGCGGCATTACATGGCATCCATCGCTTTCTGTACTTTCCAGATATAACGAGGCGCCTGTGGTGCCGGATGATTTTTCGCCACGTGCTCGACGAACTCATCTTTGTCCATGTCGTTGATCTCTTCTATCGCCTCTTTACGGTCAGAGGAGAAGGTTCTGAGCAACGCTCCGGCGCCGTTCACGTACGAGACAACCAGCGCATATTGCATCACTTCTGGATCCTCAATTCCCTTCAGCACGCCGTGTTCCAGGATGCTCAGATAAGCGGTCCCCATTGAAATGTTGCGTTCCGGGTTCTTCAGCTCGCTGGTCGACGGCTGACCGTTCCAGCCCATATAGCGGTAGACCTCTCTCCCCGCCGTTGACGCTTTCAGCTGCATCAGCCCCACCGCGTTGGATTTGCTGACAAGCGTGGGATTACCGCCGGACTCCACCGCGATAATCGCGGTGATCAGCCGCGGGCTGACGCCCCATGCCTTTCCGGCTTTTTCGCTGATCGGCATCCACTGCATGGCCCGTTTTACCGGCACTTCCGGGTTCCAGGGCGGGTTTTGATAATCATGTTTTGAACTACAGCCAGCCAGCAAAACAATCAAAAAAGCAAACCATCTCAATTTCACGTCATCTATCCTTATAGCCGGTCATCGCGGTGCGCCGCCCTTGAAGCAGGCAGCGTATACGCGGCATGATATAGACAATTAGTTTCTCATTCAGCAAGGAATTGCCATGTCTCAGATTCATCTCATCGCGCCGTCGGGCTACTGCATTAATCAGGAGGCGGCACAGCGAGGCGTTCAGCGTCTGCGGGAATCCGGTCATCAGGTAGAAAATCAGGCCATTATCCCCCGCCGCGAGCAGCGCTTTGCCGGCACGGAAGCGCAAAGGCTGAATGATATCAATAGTCTGGTGCACCTGAAGGGTCAAGACCGGATAGTCCTTGCGGTGCGCGGCGGCTATGGGGCAAGCCGCCTGCTGGAGAGCATTGACTGGCAAGGGCTGGCGCAGCGCCAGCAGCAGGATCCGCTGCTGATATGCGGCCACAGCGATTTCACCGCCATCCAGCTTGGGCTGCTGGCGCTGCATAACGTCATCACGTTTAGCGGCCCGATGCTGGCCGGTAACTTCGGCGCACCGGAGCTGGACGCGTTCACTATGGACCATTTCTGGCGCGCGCTGCGCAATCCTACCTACAGCGTAGCGTGGCAGGGGAATGGGCCGTACCGGGAGTGTGAGGGCCAGCTCTGGGGCGGCAACCTGGCGATGCTGGTCTCGCTCATCGGGACGCCGTGGATGCCGCACATCGAAAACGGCATTCTGGTGCTGGAGGATATCAACGAACATCCGTTCCGCGTCGAGCGCATGTTATTGCAGCTTTATCACGCGGGTATTCTTGAGCGCCAGTCCGCGATTGTGCTGGGCAGCTTTAGCGGTTCTGCTCCAAATGACTATGACGCGGGATACACCCTGGAAACGATGGTCGATTTCATCCGCTCGCGGCTCGATATTCCGGTTATCACCGGTCTGGATTTCGGCCATGAACAGCAGACCGTCACCCTTGCGCTCGGCGCGCAGGCGACGCTTACACACGATGTTTCAGGCAGTCGGTTAACAATCAGCGGCCATCCGAGCATAAAGGGATAAAAAAGCCGTTAAACCCCCTTAATAAAACGCTGTTACCGTCGTTATTATGTTAGGGTTTTAGTAACAGCGTTAACATTGAGGTGGGAGTAAGAGAACATTGGATGCCGGAGCAATAATCAGCCTTTTCATTTTGGGTTCTGTGCTGGTCACCAGCAGTATTTTATTAAGTTCATTTTCGTCGCGTCTCGGCATACCCATTCTTGTGATTTTCCTTGCCATCGGCATGCTGGCTGGCATTGATGGTATCGGCGGTATCCCATTCGATAACTATCCCTTCGCCTACATGGTGAGCAACCTCGCACTGGCGGTGATCCTGCTCGACGGCGGGATGCGCACCCAGGCAAGCTCCTTCCGCGTGGCTTTAGGACCAGCACTGTCGCTGGCGACCGTCGGCGTTCTGATCACCTCCGGCCTTACCGGGATGATGGCCGCGTGGCTTTTCCATCTCGACCTGATGGAGGGACTGCTGATCGGCGCAATCGTTGGCTCTACCGATGCGGCGGCGGTTTTCTCCCTGCTTGGCGGTAAAGGGCTTAACGAACGCGTCGGCTCAACGCTGGAGATTGAATCCGGCAGTAACGATCCGATGGCGGTGTTCCTGACCATCACGCTGATAGAGATGATCCAGCAGCACGAGACGGGCCTGAGCTGGATGTTTGCCTTACATATTCTGCAGCAGTTCGGGCTGGGGATTGTCATCGGCCTGGCGGGTGGCTACCTGCTACAGCAGATGATCAACCGCATCTCGCTGCCCGCGGGGCTTTACCCGCTGCTGGCCCTGAGCGGCGGCATTCTCATTTTTGCCGTTACCACCGCGCTGGACGGCAGCGGTATTCTCGCCGTCTACCTCTGCGGATTCCTGATGGGCAACCGCCCTATTCGCAACCGCCATGCCATTTTGCAGAACTTCGACGGCCTGGCGTGGCTGGCGCAAATCGGCATGTTCCTGGTGCTGGGCCTGCTGGTGACGCCATCTGACCTGCTGCCGATCGCCGTTCCGGCGCTGCTGCTGTCCGCGTGGATGATCTTCTTCGCCCGCCCGCTGTCGGTGTTTGCGGGCCTGCTGCCGTTTCGCGGCTTTAACCTGCGCGAGCGCGTCTTTATCAGTTGGGTCGGCCTGCGCGGCGCGGTGCCGATTATCCTTGCGGTGTTCCCGATGATGGCCGGTCTGGACAACGCGCGTCTGTTCTTTAACGTGGCGTTCTTCGTGGTGCTGATTTCCCTGCTATTCCAGGGCACGTCGCTCGGGTGGGCAGCGAAAAAGGCTAAAGTGGTGGTGCCGCCCGTTGGCTGGCCAGTCTCCCGCGTGGGGCTGGATATTCACCCGGAAAACCCGTGGGAACAGTTTGTCTATCAGCTGAGCGCCGACAAATGGTGCGTGGGGGCCTCGCTGCGCGATTTGCACATGCCGACCGAAACGCGCATAGCCGCCCTGTTCCGCGACAATGTTCTGCTGCACCCGACCGGCAGCACCCGCCTGCGCGAGGGGGATATTCTGTGCGTCATTGGCCGCGAGCGCGACCTGCCCGCGCTGGGCAAGCTGTTCAGCCAGTCGCCTCCGGTGGCGCTGGACCAGCGTTTCTTCGGCGATTTTATTCTGGAAGCCAGCGCCAGGTTTGCGGATGTGGCGCTCATTTACGGGCTGGATGAAGGTGCTGAAGACGGTGATAATCCGCAAACGCTGGGCGAAATTATTCAGCAGCGGCTTGGCGCTGCCCCGGTCGTGGGTGACCAGGTAGAATTTGCCGGGATGATCTGGACCGTTGCCGAAAAAGAAGATAACGCGGTGCGGAAGGTCGGTTTGAGGCCGATGGAAGAGGACGCAGAGTAGCAGTTTTTTTACCGGGTGGCGGCCTCGCGTCACCCGGTAATGGTGTAAGTTACACTGTCACAACAGGCACCCTCGGTGCCAGCGCGCACATCAGTTCATAGCCAACCGTTCCCGCCGCAGCCGCCACGTCATCAATTTTGATTTCGTTACCCCACAGCTCGACCGGTGAACCGATCCCTGCCTGCGGGCATGGCGTCAGGTCAACGGCCAGCATATCCATTGAGACGGTTCCTACCGTGCCCGTGCGAACCCCATCGACCCAGACCGGCGTGCCGGTCGGCGCGATGCGCGGGTAGCCGTCGGCATAGCCGCCCGCAACAATACCAATCCGCTGCTCCCCCTTTGCCCGGTAGCGGCTGCCATAGCCCACCGAGTCGCCCGACTTCAGCGTCTGCACGCCGATGATCTCGCTGCGCAGGGTCATCACCGGCTTCAGGCCGCTGTTGGCGATATCCTGCCATTGGCCCGAAGGAGATGCACCGTACAGAACGATCCCCGGACGTACCCAGTTATAGTGGGCTTCAGGATGCCACAGCGTCGCCGCTGAGTTCGACAACGAGCGTGGACAATCGAGCCCTTCTGCCGCCTGTTCAATGCGGACCATGGCATCGGCAATCCCGTCGGGTTTTTCCGCGTCGGCAAAATGCGCCATCAGCGTCATTTCGCCCACGTTTTTCATGCCGCGCAGCTGCTGCCAGACCGTATGCACCCGCTCAGGCTGGAAGCCCAGACGGTTCATGCCGCTGTTCACCTTGAGATAGATATCCAGCGGAGCATGGAGCTTTGCATCCTGAATCGTCTTAATCTGCCAGTTGCTGTGCACGCTGGTGGTCAGACGGTACTTGTCCAGCAACGGCAGATCGTCCGCGTGGAAGAACCCTTCCAGCAGCAGGATTGGCCCCTTCCAGCCGCGCTCGCGCAGCAGAATAGCCTCTTCCAGATTGAGCAATGCAAAACCGTCGGTCGCGCCGAGCGCGCTCCAGATGCGGTCGATACCGTGGCCGTAGGCATTCGCTTTCACCACCGACCATACGCGCGAACCAGGAGCTGCCCGGCGAACAATTTGCAGGTTTTCCTTCAGAGCCTGCAGATCCAGCTGAGCCAGAACAGGACGGGACATGACAACTCCTTAGTTATGTGCGCCGTGCAGGTGCTGTGGACGCGATGGGGTAAACCCCGATTGATACCGCGCTGCACTTAAATCGTCAAATGGAATCGCCGGCGTGCGCCCGGAAATCAGGTCGCTCAGCAGCTGTCCGGAGCCGCAGGCCATCGTCCAGCCGAGCGTGCCGTGTCCGGTATTGGTCCACAGATTTTTGAACGGCGTGCGCCCGACAATCGGCGTGCCGTCTGGCGTCATTGGACGCAGGCCGGTCCAGAAGGTCGCCTGTTCTACAAAACCGCCACGCGGGAACAGGTCCCCCACCACCATCTCCAGGGTTTCACGACGCGGTTGCAGCAGCTCGGTGTTGAAGCCGACGATCTCCGCCATGCCGCCCACGCGGATGCGGTTATCGAAGCGGGTAATCGCGATTTTGTAGGTTTCATCGAGAATGGTTGATACCGGCGCGCCGCTCTCCTCTTTGACCGGAATGGTCAGCGAGTAGCCCTTCAGCGGGTAAACCGGAATGTCGAGAATGCCTTTCAGCATGGCAGTGGAGTAGGAACCAAACGCCATCACGTAGGCATCGGCTTTGATCACCTCGTCGCCGCACTTTACGCCGTAAATTTTTTCGCCTTCCGACAGCAGCTTGTCGACGGAAGTGTTAAAGCGGAATTTCACCCCCGCCTGCTCGCACATCTGCGCCAGACGCTGGGTAAAGAGCTGGCAGTCGCCGGTTTCGTCATTCGGCAGGCGCAGGCCACCCGTCAGCTTGTGCGCCACTTCCGCCAGCGCGGGTTCAACCTGGCCCAGCTGGCTGGCTTCCAGCAGCTGGTACGGTACCCCGGCATCTTCCAGCACGGCGATATCGCGGGTGGCGTTTTCATACTGTTGCTCGGTGCGGAACAGCTGCAGCGTGCCGCCCTGACGGCCTTCATACTCAATCCCCGTCGATGCGCGCAGGGCTTTCAGGCAGTCACGGCTGTATTCCGCCAGGCGCACCATGCGGCCTTTATTTTCCATGTAGTGCCGGGTGTCGCAGTTGCGCAGCATCTGCCACATCCACTTCAGCTGGAACTGCGTGCCATCAAGGCTGATGGCCAGCGGCGCGTGGCGCTGGAACATCCATTTGATCGCCTTCAGCGGCACGCCGGGTGCCGCCCACGGGGCCGCATAGCCTGGAGAGATTTGCCCGGCGTTCGCGGCGCTGGTTTCCAGAGCCGGGCCGGATTCACGATCGATAACGGTAACCTCATGTCCCGCCTGACTTAAATACCAGGCGCTGGTTACGCCAACGACACCACTTCCCAGTACGACAACACGCATAGCCACTCCATTATGAGCAAAAGAACAATCATCTAATTACAGATTGATAACCTAGTTGAAAATATTATTCAACATACGACTTTTTTATGGTGACTTACCTCACACATCCCCCAGCATCAGGGGATAGCGCTAATTTGGGATCTCCTGCTGAGCTTTATTTTTAACCAGCATAAAATGCTGCGACCGGCGTGTTTTTTGCCGTATCAAAAACGGGAAATCGCAAAGAAAAAATTTCTGCGCCAGCACGCTTTTTAACACGTTGATCTATGCTTGAAAGGAGGCTCTCCAGACAGAGAGAGCACCCACAACGAGGGCGCGCTAATGGCTACTATTGATTCCCTGAACAAGGACAACACACGTCTGAGCGATGGACCCGACTGGACCTTCGAGCTGCTGGATGTCTACCTCGCCGAAATCGACCGGGTGGCAAAACTGTATCGCCTGGATACCTATCCCCATCAAATTGAGGTGATTACCTCTGAACAGATGATGGACGCCTACTCCAGCGTCGGGATGCCGATTAACTATCCGCACTGGTCGTTTGGTAAAAAATTCATTGAAACGGAGCGGCTGTATAAGCACGGCCAGCAGGGTCTGGCGTATGAGATCGTCATTAACTCCAATCCGTGTATCGCCTATCTGATGGAAGAGAACACCATTACTATGCAGGCGCTGGTGATGGCGCACGCCTGCTACGGTCATAACTCGTTTTTCAAGAATAACTACCTGTTCCGCAGCTGGACGGACGCCAGCTCCATCGTTGATTACCTGATCTTCGCGCGTAAATACATTACCGACTGCGAAGAGCGCTACGGCGTGGATGAAGTGGAGAAGCTGCTGGACTCCTGCCACGCGCTGATGAACTACGGTGTGGACCGCTATAAACGCCCGCAGAAAATCTCGTTGCAGGAGGAAAAAGCCCGGCAGAAAAGCCGCGAGGAGTATCTGCAAAGCCAGGTGAATATGCTGTGGCGTACCCTGCCGAAGCGTGAGGAGGAAAAAACGATCGCCGAAGCGCGTCGTTACCCGTCCGAGCCGCAGGAAAACCTGCTCTATTTTATGGAGAAAAACGCGCCGCTGCTGGAGCCGTGGCAGCGTGAGATCCTGCGCATCGTGCGTAAGGTGAGCCAGTATTTCTATCCGCAGAAACAGACGCAGGTGATGAACGAGGGCTGGGCAACGTTCTGGCACTACACCATCCTCAACCATCTTTACGACGAAGGCAAAGTCACAGAGCGGTTTATGATGGAGTTCCTCCACAGCCATACCAACGTGGTGTTCCAGCCGCCCTACAATAGCCCGTGGTACAGCGGGATTAACCCGTATGCGCTGGGGTTTGCCATGTTCCAGGACATCAAACGCATCTGCCAGTCGCCGACGGAAGAGGACAAATACTGGTTCCCGGATATCGCCGGCTCCGACTGGCTGGAAACCCTGCATTTCGCGATGCGTGACTTTAAGGATGAGAGCTTTATCAGCCAGTTCATGTCGCCGAAAATCATGCGTGATTTCCGCTTCTTCACCGTGCTGGACGATGACCGCAACAACTATCTGGAGATCTCCGCGATCCATAACGAGGAAGGATACCGTGAGATCCGCTCACGCCTCTCTTCCCAGTACAACCTGAGCAATCTGGAGCCCAATATTCAGGTGTGGAACGTGGACCTGCGCGGCGATCGTTCCCTGACGCTACGCTATATCCCGCACAACCGTGCGCCGCTGGATAAAGGGCGTAAAGAGGTGCTGAAGCACGTGCACCGTCTGTGGGGCTTTGACGTGCAGCTGGAGCAGCAGAATGAAGACGGTAGCGTGGAGCTGCTGGATCGGTGCCCGGCGCGGTTGAATACGCTGTAGCGCCACCGGGCGAAAAAAAACCTCTCGGTTGAGAGGTTTTTTGTTTTAGCGACTCTGAATGGCTAAATCGCCCGGTAGCGTTTTCTGCATGCGGTGCCAGATTTCACCGGAATCGTGACCGTAGCGGCGCACGGTTTCATAAACCTGATCGTGCAGGCCTTCGCTGCAGAGCTTGCTCAGCTTATGGTAGAAGCCCAGCGCCAGGCTGCGGGCTTCAGGATTGGCGAAGTAGTGACGACCAATGCGGGTATAAAGCCCTTTCATCCCGTTGAGGATAAGACCGTAAATCGGGTTGCCGGAGGCAAACGCCAGGCCGCGAAACACGTTGTAGTCGAGGGTGGCAAACGCATCGGCGTGATCTTCCACTTCGTTTGCGCTGGCAAGCACCGTAAGCGCGTCTTCAGGGTGCTGACGGAAAGCGGTACGAATGAAGATTGTGGCAATGTTGGTACGCACGGAGAGCAGATTGTCGATCAGCTGCGGCACGCTTTCATGGTCGAGGCGCGCCAGCGTTTCAAGAATGTTCAGCCCCGAGGTTTCCCAGAAGTTGTTTACTTTTGTTGGCTTGCCGTGCTGGATCGTCAACCAGCCATCACGCGCCAGTCGCTGAAGCACTTCGCGTAGCGTGGTGCGAGTGACGCCAATCAGTTCAGAGAGTTCGCGTTCAGCCGGAAGAATGGACCCCGCAGGGAAACGATTATTCCAGATGCTTTCAATGATGTACTCTTCCGCGAAACCCGCCGGGCTCTGCGCCTTAATGACCATAGTGAGATTTCCATTACACAGCTTTTGCAAATTGCACTCATCATACCAGAGGCGCGCAGCGGCAGGTAGCGCGGCAAAGAGAGAAAAGAGGGATCGCCGTTTCATTTTTATGAAATTTACAATGCGGCCTTAACCGCCTCCGGGCCGCGATTTTTGCGTATACTGATGTTTTGTTTTACTTGACGGGAAGGACGTCTGTTGTGGAAATTTCTTTTGGGCGCGCGCTATGGCGCAATTTTTTAGGTCAGTCTCCTGACTGGTATAAACTGTTACTGCTGGTTTTCCTGGTCGTTAATCCCATCATTTTTTGTGTGAATCCTTTTATCGCCGGCTGGCTGCTGGTGGCGGAGTTTATCTTCACCCTGGCCATGGCGCTGAAGTGTTATCCCCTGTTGCCTGGCGGCTTGCTGGCGTTTGAAGCCGTGGTCATTGGTATGACGTCCGCCGAGCACGTCAAAGCGGAGCTGGCCTCTAATCTTGAGGTGCTCCTGCTGCTGATGTTCATGGTCGCCGGTATCTACTTTATGAAACAGCTGCTGCTGTTTATTTTCACTCGCCTGCTGCTGAGCATTCCGTCAAAAACGGTTCTCTCTCTGGCATTTTGCCTTGCTGCCGCCTTTCTGTCGGCCTTCCTGGATGCGCTGACCGTTGTCGCGGTGGTAATCAGCGTCGCCGTCGGGTTTTACGGAATTTATCACCGCGTGGCATCCTCGCGCCCGGGTGAAGATCTGCAGGACGACAGCCACGTCGAGGCCCATAACCGTGACGTGCTGGAACAATTCCGCGCGTTTCTGCGCAGCCTGATGATGCATGCAGGCGTCGGTACAGCGCTGGGTGGCGTGATGACCATGGTGGGCGAGCCGCAAAATCTGATCATCGCCAAAGCGGCTGACTGGCAGTTCGGCGAGTTTTTCCTGCGCATGGCCCCCGTCAGCGTGCCCGTGTTTGTCTGTGGGCTAGCAACCTGCATTCTGGTCGAGAAATTCCACGTTTTCGGCTATGGCGCACAGCTGCCTGAACCGGTCCGCAAGGAGCTGCATAAGTTTGACGAGCAGAGCCGCAAACAGCGTACGCGTCAGGAGACGCTGCGTCTGATTGCGCAGGGGATCATCGGCATCTGGCTTATCGCCGCGCTGGCTTTCCACCTTGCCGAAGTCGGGCTGATTGGCCTCTCCGTTATTATTCTTGCCACCACCTTTAGCGGCGTGACGGACGAGCATGCTATCGGCAAAGCCTTCACCGAAGCCCTGCCGTTTACCGCGCTGCTGGCGGTGTTTTTCGCCGTGGTCGCGGTTATTATCGATCAGCACCTGTTTGCGCCGATTATTACGTTTGTACTCCAGGCAGCTCCGGACGCGCAGCTTTCGCTCTTCTATCTGTTTAACGGCCTCCTGTCGTCCATCTCCGATAACGTCTTTGTCGGGACGGTCTACATAAACGAAGCCAAAACGGCCATGCAAGAAGGCGTTATCAGCGCCGGGCAGTTTGAACTGCTGGCGGTGGCCATCAACACCGGTACCAACCTGCCGTCGGTGGCAACACCTAACGGTCAGGCCGCATTCCTGTTCCTGCTGACCTCCGCCCTGGCGCCACTCATTCGTCTTTCTTATGGAAGGATGGTCTGGATGGCACTGCCGTATACGCTGGTCCTCACGATTGTGGGATTGCTTTGCGTCAAAATTACCCTCATTCCCTGTACGCAATGGCTCATGCAAGCGGGTATACTTGCGGCGCATTAAATGATGCATATCGGGCAGTTCGCTGCCCGTTTGCCTTTTCGCACGATAAACATCCGATTACGTTTTATTTCGCCAGGTACAGGTGGCGCGAAAAACGAATTCGTTTACACTGCGCTTTCTAAGCATGTTCCAGGGAAATGATTATGTTGAGATTTTTAAACCAGTGCTCACGCGGTCGCGGAGCGTGGTTGTTGATGGCCCTGACCGCCTTTGCGCTGGAAATGGTTGCGCTGTGGTTCCAGCACGTGATGGGACTCAAGCCCTGCGTGCTCTGTATCTACGAGCGCTGCGCATTGTTCGGCGTGATGGGGGCCGGCCTGGTGGGCGCGATTGCCCCGAAATCACCGTTGCGCTATGTCGGTATTGCTATCTGGCTGTACAGCGCCTGGAAAGGGATTGAACTCTCCTGGCAGCACACCATGATGCAGCTGCATCCGTCACCGTTCATGACCTGTGATTTCGCCGCCCGCTTCCCGGGCTGGCTGCCGCTGGATAAGTGGCTGCCTCAGGTGTTTGTTGCATCCGGTGACTGCTCCGTTCGTCAGTGGGAATTCCTGACGCTGGAGATGCCGCAGTGGCTGGTGGGCATTTTTGTGGCCTACTTCGTCGTAGCGTTGCTGGTGCTGATTGCCCAGCCGTTTAAGCCGAAGAAACGCGATCTTTTTGGAAGGTAAAAGCAAAACGGCAACTTCGGTTGCCGTTTTTAGTGTTTACGCCCTCTCCCGTGGGAGAGGGTTGGGGGTGAGGGCATCAGGCCGCACAAACACAAT
>NZ_JBSKJN010000021.1:0-52946 GCF_053709515.1 Enterobacter sp. UPMP701
TTATCAACGCCGACGCTGCCAGATCCACAAGCCCGCAATCGCCGCCGCGAACAGTCCGCCAAATCCGACGCCAATTGCCACCACCGGGACACCCACTTTTACCGCCAGCGAGTAAAGCCCCAGCATTAACAACATCGCCAGGTTTTCACCGAGGTTTTGCACCGCAATGGCATTTCCCGCCCCGACGGTCTGTTTGCCACGCTCCTGCAGTAACGCGTTCAGCGGCACCACGAAGAAGCCCCCCAGAACGCCAATCAGGACGAGGAGAACATAAGCGGGCAGTAACGCATGTTGCAGCGAGAAAATAAGCACCACGACGCCAATCAGGATCCCCGCAGGCATGCAGCGAGCAACCGTTTCAAGCGTCACCAGCTTCGCCGCCGCGCCCGCACCAACGACAATGCCGATCGCCACCATGGCATTAAGGTAGGTTGGCGTCGCGTTGTCAGTGATACCCAGCGCCACCGGCACCCACAGGACCAGCAGGAAGCGCAGCGTGACGCCCGCGCCCCAGAACATGCTGGTTCCCATCAGGGAGAAACGCGTTTCCCCGTTACGCCACAGCACGCGACAGGCGTTAAAGAAACTGCCGGTCATCGGTGCAAAACGCCAGGATTGCCCCGGACGGGCCACCGGCAACTTCGGAATAAACAGGTTCGCCACGACCGCCCCACCATACACCACCGCACACACGCCCAGTGCCGCCAGGACATGCCAGTCGGCCAGGACGCCCCCCGCAACCGAGCCGAGCAGGATAGCGGCTATGGTTGACGACTCCATCAGACCGTTGGCCTTCACCAGCTTATCGCCCGTTGTCAGTTCCCCGAGAATGCCATACTTCGCCGGGGAGTAGGCGGCAGCGCCAATGCCCACCAGCGTGTAGCCAATAAACGGATTGAAGCCGAAGCAAATACTGGCGGCCCCCAGCAACTTGAGGCCGTTGGCAAACATCATCACCCGACCTTTCGGGAAACTGTCCGCCACCTGCCCCACAAACGGGGCAAAGATAATGTAAGCGCCCACAAACACCATCTGCAGGATCGGCTGACTCCAGTCGGGGTAAAACTCGGCTTTCAGTAGCGCCAGGGTGGCAAATAAAAGCGCGTTATCACCGAACGCAGAGAGAAACTGCGCGGCAATGACGGCCATCATGCCTTTCGACCTGAGTGAAGTGTTAGTGTGTACTGACTCACGCATTTTGCTGCTCCGCCTCATCAACCATGCCCTTCAGGGTCACGAAATCGGGCTTGCCGCTACCCAGCACCGGAAGCTGCTTCAGATAGCGGATATCGCGCGGCACTGCCAGCTCCGGAATACCGTGTTCACGCGCATAGCTTAGTAACCTGTCGCGCTTAAGCTCGGCGTCGGTGGTAAACAGCACCAGCGCCTCGCCTTTGCTGGCATCACTTTTGACCACCATCGCATGCAGCTTATCGGCGGAGACGGCCGTCGCCAGTTGCTCAACCATTTCCAGAGAGACCATCTCACCCGCGATTTTGGCAAAGCGTTTTGCGCGCCCCTGAATCTGCACAAAGCCTTGTTCGTCGAAACGCACGATATCACCGGTGTCGTACCAGCCGGTTTCAACCTCGCCGTTGACGTTTTCCGCCGTCGGCGCTTCCAGCACGCCTGGGTTTTCCACGCGCAGGTAACCGTTCATGACGTTCGGCCCTTTCAGCTGCAGGCGGCCACCGTCCTCAATACCCGGAACGGCCAGCAAACGCGCGTCCATTCCCGGCAGAATTCGGCCCACCGTCCCCGGCTTCGCCGCCATCGGTACGTTGATCGAGACAACGGGCGCGCACTCGGTCACGCCATAACCTTCAAGAATGCGCAGGCCAAACTTGTCCTGCCAAATCTGACGCGTGCTCTCCTGCAGCTTTTCCGCACCGGCCACCACGTACCGCACGCGATAAAAATCATACGGATTGGCGAAACGCGCATAGTTACCCAGGAAGGTTGAGGTCCCGAACAGTACGGTGCAGTTACGGTCATACACCAGCTCCGGCACAATGCGGTAGTGCAGCGGGCTTGGGTAGAGGAACACCTCAGCACCGGTCAGCAGCGGCGTAAACAACCCCACCGTCAGACCAAAGGAGTGGAACAGCGGCAGCGCCGACATAAAGCGGTCATTCGCGGTAAAGTCGGCAATGCTTTTGATCTGCTCAACGTTGGCCAGAATGCTCTTGTGGCTGTGGACAACGCCTTTCGGGTTGCCCTCTGAACCCGAGGTAAAGAGGATTATGGCATCATCTTCTGGCTGCAGTTTGACCTGCGCCAGATGCGGCATCAGCAGATGCGCAAAAATCCACAGCTTGTCGCCGGTGGTCACATCCGCTTTCAGATCTTCCAGGAAGACCCAGCGCACCTGAGTCAGCTGTTCCGGCAGATGCCACAGCTTGCCTTTGTCCAGGAACTGACGGGAGGTAAAGACGGTATTAATCCGGGCGGCGGTAATGGCGCTGGTCAGCCCTTTCACGCCCGCCGTGTAGTTCATCATCGCCGGAATACGGCCCCGGGAAACCGCACCAAAAATCACCGCCGCGCTGATGCCCGCGTTAGGCAGCATCAGGCCAATCTTTTCGCCCTTCTTGCTGTACTTCTCCAGAATGCGGCCCACAAACAGGGTTTTGGTCAGCAGCTTGCGATAGGTGTCCGGGGTGAAGTTGATATCTTCAATACAGTTTTTCTTCGCGCCGTAGCGATATAGCGCCGAAAGCAGGGATTCATAAAGCGTTTCGCGCGGACGAACGGCCATACGCGCTTCCATCATAATCTGGTGCAGCATTTCCCCGGCGATCTTACGGCGATCGCGGGCGCGCGGCGCGTCGGGCATCGGGAGCGACGTTGGCGGCAGAATATGCAGGGTGATTTTAGGGAACAGGCGCTGTTTCACCAGCCCCTTCAGACGGCTAAAATAAGTCAGCTCTGCGCCTTCGATACGCAGCGGCACCACGGTCGCTTTAGACTTTGCCGCGACAAACCCCGCGCCGTCGTAGATTTTCATCAGCGAACCGGTGACTGAAATACGCCCTTCCGGGAAAATGACCACCGGACGCCCCTGCTCGACCAGACGCACCAGATGCTTAATCATCATCGGCTTTGTCGGGTCGAGCGGCACAAAATCAATCAACGGCGTGAGCCAGCGCATGTACCACTGCTGGCTGATGGAGGTATAGACCGCAAACACCGGGCGCACGGGAAGAAATAGCGCCAGCAGGATGCCGTCTATAAAGGAAACATGATTGGGTGTGATGAGAACGCGCTCGCCGCGAAGCGCCCGGGCATCGCCAGTGACGCGGATGCGAAAGAGAATACGGAAAAGTGTACGGAAGAACCCAAATAGCATCTCAACTCCCTTTGTCAGCCAGTATGAAGGGGGGATAGTAAATGGTGGCAGATTACACGAGAAGTGATACAGGAGCGACAGCAAAAGTGGAGGCGAAAAAAAACCTGCGCATCCGCGCAGGTTGGTGCAAGAGATGAGTACGAAACCGTACTAAGAATTCTCACCAATCAATACCTCTGGGATCTTGATTCTGGCCGTTCGCCCTGCGCTTCGCCAGAGGGAAAACGCAAGGGAATGAGCCGAAGTGCAACCAGGTGTGAATATTCTCTTTAACTGTTACAGGTTGAACTATCAGGCAAAAAAAAACCTGCGTAAAAACGCAGGCTGGTGTAAGTCGTGTTAATCAACCGGAGTTGATTCCACCTATCAATACCTCTGGGATCTCGACTCTATCAACCTCTTTAACCTCCTCGCCACCGGACAATCGCAACAGCCTGAGGCAAAGTGTAACCAAAGGTTCAGAATGACATTCTTCTGACATGCCTGCGCGTGTAACGATTACACTTTCCGGGTTGTTCTGCGTCACGTTTGTGGCGTGCCGAAAACGGCGCCCCTTGAATGCGCGCTACTTTTCCGCAACACTATTTAGTGTGTAAACGCTTACCCCTAATAAGAAGGTTATGAATGGCGACAATAAAGGATGTGGCTCGTCTGGCAGGTGTGTCGGTAGCCACCGTCTCCCGCGTGATTAATGATTCACCCAAAGCCAGTGACGCATCACGCCAGGCGGTACAAAGCGCCATGGAAACCCTAAACTACCATCCCAACGCCAACGCCCGAGCGCTCGCTCAGCAGTCCACGGAGACCATTGGGCTGGTGGTGGGCGATGTTTCCGACCCCTTTTTCGGTGCCATGGTAAAAGCGGTTGAACAGGTCTCTTATCAGACGGGGAATTTTTTGCTGATCGGCAACGGTTACCATAATGAGCAAAAAGAACGCCAGGCCATCGAGCAGCTGATCCGCCATCGCTGCGCAGCGCTGGTGGTTCATGCGAAAATGATCCCGGATGCCGAGCTGATTAACCTGATGAAGCAGATGCCCGGCATGGTGATCATCAACCGTATTATTCCCGGGTTTGAAAAACGCTGCGTGGCGCTCGACGACCGCTATGGCGCCTGGCTTGCGACCCGTCATCTGATTCAACAGGGCCATACCCGGATTGGCTATCTCTGTTCCAATCATCCCATTTCTGATGCGGAAGACCGCCTGCAGGGCTACTACGATGCCCTGCGCGAAAATGGTCTGCCCTGCAACGATCGTCTGGTGGCCTATGGTGAACCGGATGAGAGCGGCGGCGAACAGGCCATGACGGAGCTGCTGGGTCGTGGACGGAATTTCACCGCGGTTGCCAGCTATAACGACTCGATGGCCGCTGGGGCAATGGGTGTGCTGAATGACAACGGGATAGAGGTGCCGGCGGAAATCTCGCTGATTGGCTTTGATGATGTGCTGGTCTCCCGCTACGTGCGCCCGCGCCTGACCACCGTACGTTACCCGATTATCACGATGGCCACGCAGGCCGCAGAGCTGGCGTTAGCGCTGGCGGAACAGCGCCAGCCGCCGGATATTACGCATCTGTTCAGCCCAACGTTAGTGCGCCGTCACTCCGTTTCGGCACCTGCAGAAGCGCAGAGCGAATAGCGATAAAGGTGTACCGTTTTATTCGGAAACTCCAGTCCATCGCCTATGTATTGCCAGCCGTAACGTTCATAGAAGTCACGGCAGGCAGACCACAGATGCAGTTCTTCATACCCCGCCTGCGCGGCAAAGGTTATAACATGCTGCTGTAACGCACCTGCCAGCCCCTTGCCGCGCGCCGCGTCGTCAACGTAGAGCGCCGCCAGCCACGGACAGAGATCCTGACGGGTGATCAAATCGCAGCGCCAGAGCCCCACCGTGCCGAGAAGCCGTTCGTCTTCTACGGCAATAAAGGTCAACGGTAACGCCCCCGGCGTCTGGCTGTGCTCGACGATGCTGTGGAAAAATTCCCGCGGAAGCCCCTCGCCAAAGGCGTGCCAGATCCAGTCGGTAACCTGCTCCGCATAGCGCGGTGCACTGTAAAGCGGGAGGATGACGGTCTTCTTCACGTTTCACCTGCGTTTTTAATGAATATGCTGGCCTTACGCCTCCAGCCCGGTTTGTCGAATATTTTACCAGAGTCAGACTATTTAGTTTTACTTCTGGCAGGCCAGGCGAATCGTGACCAAAAAGCGTGATCGTGGCGGAAGTTTTGCCCTTCCCGCATCGCTTATACGCTGCCAGGTCTGTGCTAAACTGCAGGCCATTACGTGGAAGCAGGAATGTAGAATGGCAACAATGCTGGATGTCTCACTGCGCGCGGGCGTGTCGAAGGCTACCGTCTCGCGCGTGCTGAACGGCACAGGTCAGGTTAAAGAGAGCACGCGTCAGCAGGTCTTTGCTGCGATGGAAGAGCTGGGCTATCGGCCAAACTTTCTCGCGCGTTCGCTGGCTAACCAGACCAGCAACAGCATTGGTCTGGTGGTCTCTACCTTCGACGGCTTTTACTTTGGTCGCCTTCTCCAGCAGGCGTCGCGGCAGACCGAAACCCACGGAAAACAGCTGATCGTCACCGACGGACACGATGCGCCAGAGCAGGAAGAACAGGCGGTGCAGATGCTGGCCGATCGCCAGTGCGATGCCATTGTGCTTTACACGCGCTATATGAGCGAAAAGGCGATCATCAAGCTGATTAATACCGTGCAAACGCCGCTGGTGGTCATCAACCGTGAAGTCAGCCAGGCGCCGGAGCGCTGCGTTTTCTTTGAGCAGCAGGATGCCGCCTTTAAGGCGGTGGATTACCTGATAAGCCAGGGCCACCGGGAGATCGCCTGCATTACTGTCCCAATCCACACCCCCACGGGTAAAGCGCGGCTGATGGGCTACCGTAAGGCGCTGGAAAAGCACGGCATTCGTCTGGATGAACGTCGAATTAAGTACGGTGATGCGGGAATGACGCGGGGCTATGAGCTGTGTAAGGAGCTTATCGCTGAAGGGGTGTCGTTCAGCGCGCTGTTTGCCTGTAACGATGATATGGCGCTGGGCGCGTCCAAAGCGCTGCACCAGGCAGGGCTTAAGATCCCGCAGGATATCTCCCTGTTCGGCTTTGACGATGCCCCAAGCGCAAAGTGGCTGGAGCCTGCGCTGTCATCGGTTTATCTGCCGATAGATAACATGATCGTCACGGCTATCGATCAGGCGATCCGGCTGGCGAAAAACCAGCCGGTCGATGCGATCCCGCCGTTTACCGGCACGCTGGTATTACGCGATTCGGTCACAACGGGGCCGTACTTTCATCAGATGAGTTCTAAAGCCAGCAGTTCCTGAATGGTCTGGCGACGACGGATCAGCCGCGCCTTGCCATTATCAAACAGCACTTCCGGCAGCAGCGGACGGCTGTTGTAGTTCGAGGACATGGATGCCCCGTACGCCCCGGTGTCGTGCAGTACCAGATAATCACCCGGCGTTACCTCAGGCAGCGCGCGGGTTTCCACTTTACCGCCTTCCTGCTGGGTAAATACGTCACCGGATTCACACAGCGGGCCTGCGACCACCGTCTCGCGGCGCGGCGCCTGCGTTAAATCGCGGCCATCGGCGGCCAGGGCGGTAATGTGATGGTAGCTGCCGTACATGGACGGACGCATCAGATCGTTAAAGCCCGCATCAATCAACACAAAGTGGCGTGAACCCATCTCTTTGACGCTGCGTACCTGCGCCACCAGCACGCCGGCTTCGGCCACCAGGAAACGACCCGGCTCAATTTCCAGCTTCACGGCATGGCCCAGATGCGCAGCAATTTGATCGCGCGCGGCGCTCCACAGGCCGTAATAGTGATCGGTGTCGATCGCCTCTTCCCCTTCGCGGTAAGGGATAGAAAGCCCACCCCCTGCGGAGATCGCCTCCAGATCCTGACCGAAGTCGACAACCTGGCGCACCATCGCCCCGCATACCTGCTCCAGGTGACCGTAATCGACGCCGGAGCCAATGTGCATATGAATGCCGACCAGCTTCAGGTTGTAACGCTGCAATACCTCAAGCGCGGCGGGCATATCGGCATACCAGATGCCGTGCTTGCTGTTTTCGCCGCCGGTGTTGGTTTTTTGGCTATGACCGTGACCAAAGCCCGGGTTGACGCGCAGCCAGACGCGATGGCCTGGCGAAACCTGCCCAAGCTGCTCCAGCATATCCACGGAACCGGCATTCACCGGAACCTGCAGTTCATGTACGCGCGCAAGCGTAGCGTCGTCGATCACATCCGCGGTAAAGACAATCGCATCAGGATCGGTTTTCGGATCGTACCCGGCCACCAGCGCACGCTCGATTTCCCCCAGCGACACGGAGTCAACCTTCACGCCCTGCTCGCGCATCAGGCGCAGAATATGAATATTGGAGCAGGCCTTCTGGGCAAAACGCACCACGTCAAACTGATGCAGGGCGGCGATCTTCTCGCGAACGATCTGCGCGTCGTAGACCCACACCGGGCAGCCAAATTCGGCGGGCAGGCGCAGCAGGTTTTCGGCATTCAAATCGGTATCCGTCTGGTTGAGCGGGCGTGGCATGGTCTTCTCCGGGTAAATTCATTTTTTATGATTACGCCACAGCGGAAGAAGAATAAAAAATATCGTTTTATCGCGAGTCTATGCAAAAATGATATGGACTGTTCTCTGTATTCAGGTGCCCTATGCCCGCCGTCAATTTACGCCACATCGAGATTTTTCACGCCGTGATGACCACCGGCAATCTCACTGAAGCCGCGCAAATGCTGCATACCTCGCAGCCGACGGTCAGCCGCGAGCTGGCGCGATTCGAGAAAGTGCTGGAGCTGAAGCTGTTCGAGCGCACCCGGGGCAGACTTCACCCGACGGTACAGGGGCTACGCCTGTTCGAAGAAGTGCAGCGCTCGTGGTACGGGCTGGACAGAATCGTCAGCGCGGCGGAAAGCCTGCGCGAGTTTCGTCAGGGCGAGCTGTCGATTGTCTGCCTGCCCGTCTTCTCTCAATCCTTTTTACCGACGCTGCTCCAGCCTTTTCTGTCCCGCTATCCTGAGGTCAATCTCACCATTGTGCCGCAGGAGTCGCCTCTGCTTGAAGAGTGGCTGTCGGCACAGCGTCACGATCTCGGGCTGACCGAAACCCTCTCGACCCCTGCAGGAACGGTGCGCACGGAACTGCTCGCGTTAGATGAAGTGTGCGTTCTGCCCGCCGGACATCCGCTAGCCCGCAAGGCGGTGCTGACCCCGGCGGATTTTCACGGCGAAAACTATATTAGCCTGTCGCAAACCGACAGCTACCGACAGCTGCTGGATACGCTTTTTGCTGAGCATCAGGTGAAGCGGCGGATGGTTGTGGAAACGCACAGCGCGGCATCGATATGCGCGATGGTGCGTGCAGGCGTCGGCGTCGCGGTCGTCAATCCGCTTACGGCGATGGACTATGCCGGGAGCGGGATCGTCATTCGCCGTTTCAGCGTTTCCGTCCCGTTCACCGTGAGCCTTATCCGCCCGCTGCACCGTCCGGCTTCTGCGCTGGTGGATGCATTCACCGGGCACTTAGTTGAGCATGCGCGTCAGGTGGCGCTTCGCTTACCTGACCTGCAAAACCCGTTATGACAGCATAAATTCCACGGCATCTGCCGCGTGAATGGCTGCGGTATCAAATACCGGAATGGGGCTTCGTTCAGCCGGCACCAGCAACCCGATCTCCGTGCAGCCGAAGATCACCCCTTCAGCCCCCTGCCGGGCGAGTTTCTCTATCACGCCGACGTAATATGCGCGGGAGGTTTCACTGAAGGTACCGAGGCAGAGTTCGTCGAAGATGATCTGATTGATGCGCGCCCGGTCTTCTTCATCAGGTATCAGGCTTTCTATCCCAAACTCGCTGTGCAGACGGCCGCGATAGAAATCCTGCTCCATGGTGTAGCGCGTGCCCAACAATGCCACGCGCGACATTCCCGAAGCGCGGATGGCGCGCCCGGTGGCGTCTGCGATGTGCAGGAACGGCAGCGAACAGCGCGCTTCAATGTGCGAGGCCACTTTATGCATCGTGTTGGTACACAGCAAAATGCCCTGCGCGCCTGCCCGCTCCAGCCCCAGCGCGGCATCAGCCAGTATTTCTCCGGCTTTATCCCATTCCCCGCTCGACTGGCAGGCTTCGATTTCATGAAAATCAACGCTGTGCAGCAGCAGGCTCGCGGAATGCAGGCCGCCCAGACGCTGTTTTACCCCTTCGTTAATCAGGCGATAATAAGGGATGGTTGATTCCCAGCTCATCCCACCTAACAGGCCGATCGTTTTCATCATCCCTCCTTATCTGTTTAAGCCAGTGAAGCAAACTTGTGATCCTGTTTCCAGTTCTTTATTGCGCCGTTTTCTTTTTAAGCTGGCCGGTGTAAATTAAATAAAACAGCGTTTTATTATAATGAGCGATGCCATGTTTATATTCCACAAAGAGACCGCGTCTGAAGATCTGGGGAACGGCGTTACGCGTCGTGTGCTGGCCCACGGCGGCAGGATGATGGCGGTTGAGGTGCATTTTGAGCAGGGGGCGATTGGGCCAATGCATAACCACCCGCACGAACAGTTAACCTATGTTCTCTCCGGCGAGTTTGAATTTACGATTGGTGAAGAGAAGCATGTCGTGACGGCCGGCGATACGCTCTACAAAAAACCGCATGTGATGCACGGCTGTGTCTGTCTCAGGGCCGGCACGCTGCTCGATACCTTTACGCCTGTTCGCGAGGATTTCCTGTCATAAAAAAAGGCGCCGTTCAGCGCCTTCTCATGTTTGCAGAATTTATTCCGTCACCGCTTCTGGCAGTGGATTACGGCTGAGCATGGCCTCACGCAGTAGCACGCTGCCGCAGGCAAACAGACCGCCAAGAATCGCCGCCAGAATGACAATCAAGCCTTTGCCTGGTCCGTCTTTTTTTACCGGCATGGAGGGGGAAAGCTGATACCGGAACGGTTCAAGCTTAACGTCTGCAACAGAGAGTTTTTTCAGCTGCGCCAGGTAATATTCACGGTTCTGGAAGTCTGCATTCAGCTCCGTCACGTCCTTGAGATTTTTTTCAATCTTGAGCTTCTGCGCGATACCGTCAGCCCCGAGCGCAACGGAGTAATCCGGATCGTCTTTTACCGCCTGCCCGTTGCTATAAACAGGCTTCTTAATGCCTGCCGCATTCGCCACTTCCAGCGAATAATTCAGCCGCTGCAGATTGGTATTGTGAATAGTCGTCAGACGAACCCGGTCGAGCGCCAGCTGTTGCTCAACCTCATTCGTTTTGAGGGCGATCTGGTTACGGATATTTTGCATCGTCTCTTGTTCAACAAGAGCAGCGATATAACCGATGTACCCTTCCAGTACGGTTTGTGCATCACTGGCTTTCGGCGCCGTGAAGCTCAGCGTCCAGGAGAGGTAAGGTGCTTTATCCGCATCTTTTCCCTGCGCGTTATTCACTGCTTTCATTCTGTCTGCAATATTGACGACCGCACGGTGCAGCTCAAGCGGGTCCACCTCAATATCTTTAAGCTGAGACATCACGTAAGGGGAAGAGGACATGTACGCTTCGAGCAATGACTGCGACTGGAATTTTTTAATAAACAGGTCAAAGACTTCCGAACGGGTAACCGGCACCTTCACGTCAAGAACCTGCAGCGCAACCATCATCTGGCGCAGCGGGTTCCACTGGGTCTGTTCCGCCGGGGTGATCACCGCTTTACTGGTCCATTTTTGTGGTAATAAAAACGTAATAGCCAGCCCTGCCAGCGCGAAAATAAAGATGAGGGTGACGATGCGTTTTTTCGCGGCAAGCAAAACGCCTAACAGACCCAGAAGGTCGATCTCTTTAGAACTGACTGCTGGGGTGGCATATGAGGGAAAATCGAGGTCCGTGTTTTTTTTGAAGTCCATTGCTGACATAGCCGTTCTTCTGTTGCGAGTGCAGTTAATTTCTGCCGGGTGAGTTCAGTTGCCCGATAATACAAGAAACTAAGAATAATCTGAACGCGATAATGGACTATCTGAGAGATTGCTATCAAAGTTGGTAGTTATTTACGGCATTACTGATGTGAATCAGCGTGCAAATAAAAAGCCGGGTGGCGGCGGCGCCTTACCCGGCCTGTGTGAATTTCGTGGCCCGATATGCGAAGCGCCACCGGGCATTAACCTTACACGCCGATATTACGCAGTTTTTCCCCGCTCATCAGCTTGCGTTCAATATGCTCCAGCGTCACGCCTTTGGTTTCGGGGATTAGCCAGAAGGTGACGCCGATAAACGCCACGTTCAGCACCGTGTAGAGCCAGAAGGTGCCTGCCGCGCCAATCGCGTCCAGCAGCGTCAGGAAGGTGGCGCCGATGATCATGTTTGACACCCAGTTGGTGGTGGTGGAACAGGTGATACCAAAATCGCGGCATTTCAGCGGCTGAATTTCAGAGCACAGGATCCACACCACCGGCGCGGCGCTCATCGCGTAACCGGCGATACACATCATGGTCATGCCCACGGAGAGCCAGGAAAGACCGCTGGACGCCGTACCGTTATCGAACTGCATCAGGCAGTAGCCGAGGATCAGCGTGCCGAGCGCCATCACGCTAAAGCCAATTTTCAGGGCGGGTTTACGTCCGGCTTTATCGACGGTGAATACCGCAATAAAAGTGGCAAACATAAAGGTGAGCCCCACCACCAGCGTAGCGATCATCTGCTGTTCGGTGGTGGTAAAACCGGCCATTTTGAAGATGCGCGGGGCGTAGTACATGATGATGTTCATCCCGGTAAACTGCTGCATCGCCTGCAGCAACATGCCGAGGAACACCGCGCGGCGCACGTTGCGGTTGGCCTTAAACAGCGACAAGCCGCCCTGCTTCAGCTTCAGACTTTCGCGGATCTCATTCAGCTCTTCACGCGCTTTTTCTGACGTGTCGCGCAGCATGCGCAGCACCTCTTCCGCCTCCACGTGACGCCCTTTTTGCGCCAGCCAGCGCGGGCTGTTTGGCAGGAAAATCACTAATACGATCAGCACCAGCGCAGGCAGCGCCAGCACGCCGAGCATCGCGCGCCAGTTGCCGCTGTAGCTGAAGTACGTATCCGACAGGAACGCCAGTACGATGCCGAGCGTCACCATCAGCTGGTACATGCTGATCATCTTCCCGCGCACGTTCTCGCTCGCCATTTCGGAGAGGTACAGCGGCGCCGTGTAGGAGGCAATCCCCACCGCCACGCCCAGCAGCACGCGGGAGAGCAGCAGCACTTCTACGTTGGTGGCAAACGCCGATCCAATGGAGCCGGCAACAAACAAAATCGCACCGACCATCAGGCTGTATTTGCGCCCAAGGCGGAACGAGAGCCAGCCGTTAAACAGCGCGCCGATGGCCGCGCCCAGCATCATGCTGCTCACCACCCACTCCTGCAGGCGGTTACTCAGCGTAAAGTGATCGGTAATAAACGGCAGCGCTCCGGCGATAACGCCGATATCCAGACCGAACAGCAAACCGGCTACGGCTGCCGCGATGGAAACAAACTGGTTCATGCGTCGGGTGTCGCGCAGCGCAGCGGGCATCAGGGTAGAGTCATTAATAGATGTCATTTTTTTCCTGCCTCAACAGCAAAATCGTTAAGTGAAATTACGAGATACCGGAAGAAAGTGTCAGGTCGGAACTGGTGAAGATATGGATTATTTCGCTACGACATACAGAACTGTGATGGACATTACAATTTCAAATCGGGCTGATTTATCCTACTTTTTTATTAATAATCTAATTTTTAAGCAATAAATATGTGATATTCGTCATCCATGACTTTTGAGTATGGATTTTTCATCTTTAAGGATATGGATAATGGCTATTTCTGGACAAAAAAAACCTCCACCCGAAGGCAGAGGTTCTTCACGCAAGCCGAATTAGCGTGCCAGCCAGCCGCCGTCTACGGCAACGGTGTAGCCATTAATGTAATCCGATGCCGGGGAAGCGAGGAACACCACCGGCCCCATCAGATCGCTCGGCAGCCCCCAGCGGCCCGCCGGGATACGCTCCAGGATCGCCGCGCTGCGCTCCTCATCCGCACGCAACTGCTGGGTGTTGTTGGTGGCCATGTAGCCCGGCGCAATCGCGTTGACGTTGATGTTGTGCTGCGCCCATTCGTTCGCCAGCAGGCGGGTGACGCCCATCACCGCGCTTTTTGACGCGGTGTAAGACGGCACGCGGATGCCGCCCTGGAAGGAGAGCATCGACGCGATGTTAATGATCTTGCCGCCTTTACCCTGGGCGATGAAGTGCTTCGCCGCCGCCTGGGACATAAAGAACACGCTCTTGATGTTCAGGTTCATTACATCGTCCCAGTCGGTCTCGCTGAAGTTAATCGCGTCTTCACGACGGATCAGGCCGGCGTTGTTGACCAGAATATCGATATGCCCAAACTCCGCCACCGCGCGATCGAGCAGCTCCGGAATGGCGTCGATTTTACGCAGGTCGGCGGTCAGGCTCAGAAAACGACGGCCCAGCGCGGTCACGCGTTCGATGGTTTCCGTGGGCTCAACGATATTGATCCCGACGATGTCGCAGCCCGCTTCCGCCAGGCCTAACGCCATCCCCTGCCCCAGCCCGGTGTCACACCCGGAAACCACGGCCACTTTGCCCTTCAGAGAAAATGCATCCAGAATCATGTTTGTTCCTTACTCTTTCAGCGCCTGTCAGCAACAGGCAGATGTATGCTTAACTGCCCGCGACTAGCGCAGATCCTTAACCGCGACGTGGTCCATGTCATCAAAGACCTGGTTTTCTCCGACCATCCCCCAGATGAAGGTATAGGCTTTCGTCCCCACGCCGGAGTGAATGGACCAGCTGGGTGAAATCACCGCCTGCTCGTTATGCATGACGATATGGCGGGTTTCCTGAGGCTGTCCCATCATGTGGAACACGCAGGCGTCGTCATCCATGTTGAAGTAAAAGTAAACTTCCATGCGGCGTTCATGGGTATGACACGGCATGGTGTTCCACAGGTTGCCCGGTGCAAGCTCGGTCAACCCCATACTGAGCTGGCAGGTTTCCAGCACATCCGGAACGAAGTATTTGTTGATGGTGCGGCGGTTGCTGGTGATATTGTCGCCCAGCGTCACGGGTGCAACGTCCGCTGGCGTCACTTTTTTGGTTGGATAAGCGGTGTGCGCGGGGGCGCAGTTGTAGTAAAACTTCGCTGGCTTACCGGCGTCAATGCTGGCAAAGACCACCTCCTTGGCCCCTTTGCCGATGTACAGCGCGTCGCGGTGGCCAATCTCATAGCACTGGCCGTCCACGGTAACGGTGCCCGGCCCGCCGATATTAATCACGCCCAGTTCACGACGTTCCAGGAAATAGCTCACGCCCAGCTGCTTGCCCACTTCACCGCCCACGGAGACGGTTTTCGCTACCGGCATAATGCCGCCCACGATAATACGGTCGATGTGGCTGTAGACCATGGTGTACTTGTCGGCCTCGAACACCTGCTCAATTAAAAACTCGCTGCGCAGTCCCTGAGTATCCAGCGTTTTGGCGTGCGCGCTGTGGATGCTTTGTCTGACGTCCACGGTAACCTCCAGATGTGGTCATGCCCGAAGGCAGAAATTAAACGAAACAACGTTTCGTTTTATGATGAGCACATACTAGCGGCATAAAATAGGGTTTTCAATTGCAATTAAAACAACGTTTCATTTTTTATTTTTATTTATAACAGAAATGACACGCGGATCACGATTACTCCCTGTGAAGAGAAGAACACGATAAAAAAAACCTCCCGGAGGAGGTTTTTTCAGTGAGGAGAGATTAGCGTTCGATGGCGAGCGCCACGCCCTGTCCGCCGCCTATACAGAGAGTAGCGATCCCTTTGCGCGCATTGCGCTTTTTCATCTCATGGACCAGCGAGACCAGAATACGGCAGCCGGACGCGCCGATGGGATGCCCCAGCGCAATCGCCCCGCCGTTTACGTTGACCCGCAGCGGATCCCACTCCAGCATTTTGCCGACCGAGATCGCCTGCGCGGCAAAGGCTTCGTTCACTTCAATCAGATCGACATCCGAAAGCTGCCACCCTGCGCGATCCAGGCAGCGGCGAGTCGCATAGACCGGCGCAATCCCCATCAATGCGGGGTCTACGCCCACGCTGGCAAAGGCCTTAATGCGGGCCAGCACGGGGAGATCGAGCTCAAGGGCTTTGCTTTCGCTCATCATCATCACGGCTGCCGCGCCGTCGTTAATGCTCGAGGCATTGCCCGCCGTGACCGAGCCCTGCGTTTCAAACGCGGGATTCAGTCTCGCCAGGCCTTCCGCGCTGGCATCCGTGCGCGGCTGTTCATCGGTATCGACGACGATCGCCTCGCCGTTCTGACGCGACGTGCTGACCGGGACAATCTCGTCGCGAAAACGACCGGAATCAATTGCTGCACGCGCTTTTTGCTGCGAACTGAGCGCATACGCGTCCTGCAATTCACGGCTAATGCCGTATTCGCGCGCCAGGTTTTCTGCCGTCACGCCCATATGATAGTCATTGAATGCATCCCACAGACCGTCATGCACCAGGCTGTCGAGCAGTTGGCTGTTGCCCAACTGCGCGCCGGTGCGGCTGTCGGTCAGGACGTGCGGCGCACGGCTCATATTCTCTTGTCCGCCAGCAATGACCACATCCGCTTCACCGCACTGAATGGCCTGCGTCGCCAGATGCAGCGCTTTTAATCCCGATCCACAGACGTCGTTAATGGTAATGGCGGAGACGGTATTGGGCAGTCCGCCCTTCAGCGCCGCCTGGCGCGCAGGGTTTTGCCCGGCTCCGGCCGTAAGCACCTGTCCCAGGATCACCTCATCAACTTCATGGGCGGCGATCCCGCTACGTTCCACCAGCGCTTTAACCACCACGCTGCCCAGGTCAACCGCCGAGTGACGCGCAAGCGCTCCCTGAAAACAGCCGATAGCCGTACGCAACGCACCCACTATTACGACATCTTTCATCACGACCTCTGTGTTAAATGACATGACGATAGTAGAGGATTGTTACTGGCAATTATCTTAATTGTTTAAAAATAGTGAGTTTAATCACAAGGATTAGCGCGCATCCTGCAGATACTGTCGCAGCCAGCTTCCGGCCACGCCGGGCGGGGATCGTTTGTTCCACAGCAGATCGATGCCGATCGCCCGCGGCCAGCCGGGAACATTGAGCTGTACCAGCGATTTCGCAGCGGCAAATTCATCCACCAGCGCACATGGCAGTACGCACCAGCCGAAACCCTGGACGGCCATACTCAGCAGTAGCAGGTAGTTCGGCGCTGACCAGACGGGCCCGCGCGCGATCTCCGCCTCGCGCTCAAGATAAGTGCTGAGCCTCAGCTCCCGCCAGCCGTGCAGCTCGTCGCTCTGCACTTCATGTTGTCCGGCTAACGGATGCGTGGTCGCGACGTATATCGCCATTCGGGTCTGCATCGGCAGCCGGGTAGCGCCAATATCGGTGGGATAACCGTCTCGCGCTTCCGTCAGACCCACCTGGGCGCGCTCCTTTTGCAGCAGATCGATCACGTCCTCTTCCTCGCCAATCAGACATTCAAATTCCGTGTGCGGAAAGCGGGCGTCAAACTGCTTCATCATCTCTTCCAGCACGTCCGGGTTGAGGGTATCTGAGAGCACAAATGTCAGACGCGCCTCCGTTTGCGCCGTTAACGACACCGCCAGCTCATCCAGCCGCGCGCTGGCGGCCAGGATGGCCTGCACATAGCCCAGGACCTGTTCCCCCTGGGCTGTTAACACCGGCTGGCGCGCCGAGCGGTCAAACAGCTCGAAGCCGAGATCGGCTTCGAGATTGGCAATAGACGTGCTGATCGTCGACTGGCTTTTACGCAGCCGACGCGCGGCCGCCGAAAACGAGCCAGCCGCGACGGTCTCAACAAACGCGTTAAGGGCTTCGGGTGAATAGCGCATAATCTATCTACTTTTACGATGGATACCATCTTTAATATATCAGCTTTAGCGATGAAAATAGGCCACATCAACGCCCATACCGGCGAATTAATGAGGTCTATGACTATGCAACATCAGGATGCACTCCAACGAAAACTGCCGGAGCGGATCTTTCATGCTGTCTGTTTTGAAGGGATTGCCACGGCGATCCTCGCCCCTACGGCGGCGTGGCTGATGCAGCGCTCCGTGGTGGAGATGGGCGGGTTGACCATTATTCTGGCCACTACCGCCATGCTCTGGAACATTATCTATAACTTCGGCTTCGACCGTTTCTGGCCTGTCCAGCGAGTCAAACGTACGGCGAAGGTTCGCGCGCTGCACGCCCTGGGGTTCGAATGCGGCTTTATTGTGATTGGCGTCTCGATTGTCGCCGCCGTGCTGGACGTCACGCTGCTGCAGGCATTCACACTGGAAATAGGTTTCTTCCTGTTCTTCCTGCCGTACACCATGTTCTATAACTGGGCGTACGATACCCTGCGCGAAAAATTTCTTAAGCGTCGCCAGCAACGACGCGCCCTGGCTGGCTAAACGCCCTCTGGCCGGACGTCTGTTCCGGCCAAACTCCTTCGAAGCAACTGCGCTCTCCGCGCATAACTATGGTAAATTGCACGCCATTCTGATGGTTTGATAGTTGAAACGTTGCTCTAATGTCGAAAATTTGGTCAAAAGATGAGACTCTCTGGAGTTTCGCCCTCTATGGCACGGCCGTGGGCGCAGGAACGCTGTTCTTGCCCATTCAGCTGGGCTCCGCAGGCGCTATTGTCCTGTTTATTACCGCCCTTGTGGCCTACCCGCTAACCTACTGGCCGCACCGCGCGCTGGCACAATTTATTCTCTCTTCAAAAACAAAAGGCAATGAAGGGATCACCGGGGCCGTTTCCCACTACTACGGTAAAAAGATTGGCAATCTGATCACCACGCTCTATTTCATCGCCTTCTTCGTGGTGGTGCAGATTTATGCGGTAGCCATTACCAACTCGCTCACGGAGCAGCTGGCAAAGCACCTGACGGTGGATACCGCCGTTCGCGTGCTGGTCAGTTTTGGCGTGGTGCTGGTGCTGAATCTGATTTTCCTGATGGGACGGCATATCACGATAAAAGTGATGGGCTTCCTGGTGTTTCCGCTGATTGCCTATTTCCTGTTTGTCTCGCTCTATCTGACCGGCAGCTGGCAGCCCTCGCTGCTGACCAGCCAGATGGCGTTCGATCGCCACACCGTGCATCAGATTTGGATTTCAATCCCGGTGATGGTGTTCGCCTTCAGCCATACCCCGATTATCTCCACGTTTGCCGTTGACCGTCGCGAGAAGTTTGCTGACGCCGCCATGGATAAATGTAAGAAAATCATGAAGGTGGCGTATCTGATCATCTGTCTGAGCGTGCTGTTCTTTGTCTTCAGCTGCCTGCTCTCTATTCCGCCGTCCTATATTGTGGCCGCCAAAGAGCAAGGGGTAACGATCCTGTCAGCGCTGTCGATGATGCCCTCTTCTCCCGCCTGGCTGGGCATTTCCGGGATTATCGTGGCGATTATTGCGATGTCGAAATCGTTCCTCGGCACCTATTTTGGGGTGATTGAAGGGGCGACGGAGATCGTGAAGTCGTCGCTGAATCAGGTGGGGATTAAAAAGAGCCGCGCCTTTAACCGGGCGATTTCCATTATGGGGGTGTCGTTAATCACCTTTGCGGTCTGCTGCATTAACCCGAACGCCATCTCAATGATTTACGCCATCAGCGGCCCGCTTATCGCCATGATTTTGTTTATCATGCCGACGCTGTCGACGTATCTGATCCCATCGCTGAAACCGTACCGCTCGATTGGCAGCCTGCTGACGCTGATCGTCGGCGTGCTGTGCGTGTCGGTGATGTTTGTCGGCTAAACGTGCTCGTGCCCGGCGTGCTGCCGGGCGCGTGATTTACGCCCGAATATCGTCATACTCGCGCGTATTATCAAACTCATGTTTCGCAAACGGGCACAGCGGAATAATTTTACGGTTCTCACCGCGCATCTTCTCCACCACTTTCGCCACCAGCTGTTTGCCAACGCCCTGCCCCTTGAGGCTCGGATCGACATCGGTATGCTCGATAATGCTCAGGTGCTCGCCGGTCGGCACGAAGACAATCTCCGCGACCTGATTTCCGTTGGCGTCGTTCACGTAAAACTTGTTATGGCCTTCCAGAATATCCATGGTTCCTCGCTTATTTTTGGCGGTACTTCAGCGCACCGCTCGGGCAGGTATCAATCACGCGTACAACCGTTTCAACGTCTACTTCGTCGGGAATAATCCACGGCTTACGTTTCAGATTAAACAGCTTTGCGCTCCCACGCACGCAGTTACCTGAATGTTTGCAAATCCCGGTATTGAAGTAGACGTCAATTTTCTCGCCGGTATAGGCCCGGTAACCCGCATCCAGTAGTTCTTTATCCATGACATTGCCTCTGTAATTATTATCGTAATGAATGAAGCATAGCCTTACGGGATCCTGATAGCTATAACGCGGAAAACGAAAAGCCAGGTCACAACTCTTTTCTCGCCAGATTGCGTCCCCCAGTGCTGCATGTCACGCTCCGCAAATGTCTCCCTACTGCATGGCTACCGCGGATTGAATGAAACGCAGACTCTCTTTTCAGGTAAAGCTGTTTTTAGCGCTGGTGTGCTTCTCCTGCCTGCTGTTAGTTCTGCTGGGAACGATCCTGTTTCATTTTATTGACCGACAGCTCCATCACGATCTGGGCCAGCGCGCCCGGGTTCAGGCCAGTGAAATCGCCCTGATACCGGGTCTGGCGGAAAGGGTGGCAGCCAGAGATATCCCCGGTATCGCCCGCTTAATACAGCCGCTGCGTGCCGAAAGCGATGCCAGCTATATTGTGATTGGCGATACCCGGGAACAGCATCTTTATCATTCGGAATCACCAGAACGCATTAATTTACCGATGATCGGGGGGGATAATGCGGAGGTGTTAAAAGGCAAAACCATTATTTCCGTGCGTCAGGGCGGGATTGGGGTGTCGCTGCGTAGCAAAGCGCCGATCTTTAATGCGCAGCATCAGGTGATTGGCATCGTCTCGGTCGGCTATCTGACCTCGTATATCTCCAATATTAACGCCCGCATTCTCTGGCAGGCAGGACTGTACGGTATTGCCCTTCTGCTGTTGCTGTTTATTTTCTCCTGGCTGTTTACCCGAAATCTCAAAAAGCAGATGTTCCGCCTTGAACCGAAGGATATCGCTCAGCTGGTTTTGCAGCAACGCGCGCTATTAGAAGCCATGTATGAAGGGGTATTTGCCGTCAATGAAGAGAAGCAGCTGATTTTAATTAACCGGGCAGCCAGGGAGATGCTGGATATTCATCAAAGTGAGAAAGAACTTATCGGCAAACCGCTGGAAGACGTTCTGCAAACGTCGCCGGGCTTTTTATCCCAGCGCTACGCCTCGGTAAGCGCTGGCCGCCACGACCAGATTGCGGTGCTTAACCAGCGAGAAGTGATCGTTAACCGCGTGGCGATTGAGGTCGAGCCCGGCGTTGAAAGCGGCTGGGTATACAGCTTTCGCGACAAAAACGACATTAATACCCTCAGCAGCCAGCTGAGCCAGATCAAGCGCTATGCGGACAACCTGCGCATTATGCGCCACGAACAGCTGAACTGGACCGCGACGCTGGTGGGGTTGTTGCAGATGAAGCACTATGACGAGGCAATTCGTTACATCCAGGTACAGTCAGAAGGCGCGCAGCGCGTGCTGGACTTCGTTTCGGCCCATTTCTCCTCTCCTGCCCTGTGCGGGCTACTGTTAGGAAAATACGTCAGCGCGCGCGAAAAGGGTGTTGAACTGCAGTTTGACCCGGCCTGTCAGCTCACCCGCATGCCCGCCTCCATCAACGAAACGGAGCTGATGTCCGTGATTGGTAATCTGCTGGATAACGCCGTGGATGCCACGCTGAAGGCGTCCGTTCTTGCACCGGTGGAAGTCTACATTTCTGACCGCAACCACGAGCTGTTGATAGAGGTGGCAGACAAAGGCTGCGGTGTGGATGAGGCGGTGAAGCCACATATTTTCCGCCAGGGGTTCAGCAGCAAACCGGAAAGTGAGAACGACATTGTGGGTACCGAGCACGGTATTGGCCTGTTTCTGGTGGCAGGCTATATCCGTAAAGCGGGCGGCAGCATAGAGCTCACCGACAACACGCCACAGGGCACCATTTTTTCTGTGTTTATTCCCAATGGACAACAGCATGACCCGACCACTTGACGTTGTGATAGTTGAAGATGAACCGCACCTGGCGGAACTGCATCGCGAGTATATCGAGCAAAATTTCCATTTGCGCGTGGTGGGCATCGCCGCGTCGATTGCCCAGGCGTGCAGCCTGATTCGCGAGCATCAGCCAAGGCTTATCCTGCTGGACAACTATCTCCCGGACGGTAAAGGCGTGGAGTTAATCGACAACCCGCTGCTGAAAAGCTATGAATGCTCGGTGATCTTCATCACCGCCGCCAGCGATATGCAGACCTGCAGCCATGCCATGCGCAGCGGCGCGTTTGACTACCTGATCAAGCCCGTCTTTTTCCAGCGCCTGCACGCCTCGCTGGAGCGGTTTATGCGCTTCGTCCACACCGTGCAGCAGGTGAAGGTGGTCGACCAGCACGCGCTGGATCGCCTGTTTAACCTGCCCGCGGCGGAGGCTTCGGTTGCACCGTCCACGAAGGGGATTGAACCCCAAACGCTGGAACGGATTAAACGCCTGTTCGCCGAACATCCCGACAGCGCAATGTCGGTGGAAGAGGTGGTGGAGAACGTGGGGATCAGCAAAACTACGGGGCGTCGCTACCTGGAATACTGCGTGGAGAGTGGGTTAATCAGCGTCGAAATGCTGTATGGCAATATCGGTCATCCACGGCGGCTATACCGCAAAGCCGATGATAAACCGTGATCCGAAACCGTTCACAGGCTAACGTTCGCGGATTTTATGGTGTTAATTGCTGAAACGACGGCGACAGTCACACTTCGGAATCATTGCCTGCTTCCCCCTATTGTGGGTACAGCCCCATGCGCTATGTTGACAATTAGTTCCTCAAATGTAACTAAAAGGTTAACTATAATGTCGAACACGTTCCGAATTTCTCTGATTACCGCTACCGTCCTGTTCTCTGCTTCTGCACTGTCTGCCCTGCCGCAGGGCTATCCTGCTGAGTATCAAAAAGTTGTCGATGCCGCCACCAAAGAGGGCAAGGTGGTGATTTACTCCACTACCGACACCAAAGCCGCCGGGCCGCTGATTGAGGGCTTCGAAAAAACCTACCCGGGCATCAAAGTTGAATACAACGACATGAACAGCACCGAGCTGTACAACCGTTTTATCAGCGAGCAGGCCTCTGGTGGCGGTAGCGGCGATGTGGTCTGGAGTTCCTCTATGGACACCGGGCTGAAGCTCGCCACCGACTACGCCATGGAGTACAAATCGCCGGAGCAAAGCCAGCTGCCGAAATGGGCGGTCTGGAAAGATAAGGCGTACGGCACTACCTATGAACCAGTGGTTTTTATCTATAATAAGCGCCTGATCCCGGCCGGCGACGTGCCGGATTCTCACGCCGCGCTGGCGAAGCTGATTGCCAGCCAGACGGACAAATTCAAGAGCAAAGTCACCACCTACGACATCGAAAAATCGGGTCTTGGCTTTATGCTTTCCGTGCAGGATCACAAGGCCGATCCAAACTACTTTAAAACCCTGGCCGACGTCGCCAAAGGTGGCTTAGCGGTGCAGTCATCGACAGGCACCATGATGGAGAGGGTCTCCTCCGGTGAAAACCTGATCGGCTTTAACATCCTCGGATCCTATGCTGAAGCCCGTGCGAAGAACGATCCTTCACTCGGCATTTCGTACCCTAAAGATTACACGCTGGTGCTCTCGCGCGTGTCGTTCATCAGCCAGCAGGCGCAAAACAGCAATGCGGCAAAACTGTGGCTGGACTATGTGCTGTCTGAAAAAGGGCAAAGCATTCTGGCCAATCAGGCGGATATTCCCTCCATTCGTAACGATATCGAAGGCAAGAATGATATCGATGGCCTGACCAAAATCCTCGGTAACGCGCTGAAGCCGATCCCGGTTGATGAAACGCTGCTGGAGTATCTGCAGCCGAAAAAACGCCTGGAGTACATCAAAGAGTGGCGTGCTGCCGCCGCCAAATAAGCGTTCGGGCGCGGCGCACGCCGTCGCGCTCCCTTATCGACTGAGTTCGTTTTGCTGGGCTGCAACACCAGGGATACCCCATGAATACATTACGCAGAAAGTGGCAAAGCCTGCCGCGCGGCGTCGTTGTGCTGATAACCGCTCTGGTTATCTACACGCCGCTGTCGTTTATCGTGATACAGAGCTTTTTGTCCGCTCCGTTCTTTTCTCCGGCAAAAGAGTGGAGCCTTGAATCATTTGGCTTTATCTTCACCGACCCTGATTTCTATAAGGCCCTGAGAAGCGGCTTCATCCTCGCCTTCGGGCTGGTCATCATCGCCATTCCGCTGGGTGGCGTGCTGGCGTTTCTGATGGTTCGCACCGACCTGCCCGGTCGCCGCCTGATTGAACCGCTGATCCTGGTCCCGATTTTCGTATCGCCGATGGTGCTCGGCTTTGGCTATGTGGTGGCTGCCGGTCCCGTGGGCTTTCTGTCCCTGTGGGCGCAGGCGCTGATCGGCTTTGTGCCGTGGAACATTTACGACATGTCGAGCATCGTGGTCATTGCTGGCCTGACGCACGTGCCGCATGCCTATCTCTATATTTCATCCGCGCTGCGCAGCGTCGGCTCCGATGTGGAAGAAGCCGCGCGCATTGCGGGTGCCTCTCCGCTGCAGGTGATGACCTCCGTCAGCCTGCCGATGGTGCGGCCGTCGATCCTGTACGCCATCGTGCTGCTGTTCTTCCTCGGGCTGGAAGTGTTTGGCCTGATGCTGGTGCTTGGCGATCCGGAAGGCAATATGGTGCTGGCAACCTACCTGTATCAGCTGACGAACAAACTCGGCACGCCTTCCTATCACCTGATGGCGGCGGTTGCCGTGGTGCTGATCTGCATCACCATCCCGCTGGTGATGCTCCAGCGCCGCCTGATGCGCACCGCCAACCGCTTCGTCACTATGAAAGGGAAAGCCTCGCAGGCTCGCGCGTTACCGCTGGGCAAATGGCGCTGGGTTGCCGGGGCGGTGGTCGCCTTCTGGCTCACCGTCACCATCGGCGTGCCTCTGCTCGGCGTGGTGCTGCGCGCGTTTATCTCCAACTGGGGCGTGGGCGTTTCGCTGTGGGATGAGCTTTCGCTGAGCACTTTCCGCACCATCTGGGCACAGCCCAACCTGCTGCGCGCCATCGTCAACTCCATGGCTATTGGGGTGATTGGCGGCGCGCTGGCCGTGGCGTGCTACCTGTTCGTCGGGATTGCGATGCACCGCAAACCGGACAACACCACGCGCTTCCTGGACTACAGCGTGCTGGTGCCGCGCGCCGTGCCTGGCCTGCTTGCCGGTCTGGCGTTCCTGTGGGTGTTCCTGTTCCTGCCGATGTGGCTGGACAATTCGCTGAAATCCGGCTGGCTCTCCGGGTTCGCCTGGACCGACTGGATGCGCGAAAACGTCATCGTCTGGCTGCGTTCGCTGCGCAGCACCATTTTCAGCGTCTGGCTGGCTTATACCGTGGTGTGGATGGCCTACGGGCTGAGGCTTATCTCTTCCACGCTGCTGCAGGTGGGGCCGGAGCTTGAAGAAGCCGCGCGCAGCACCGGGGCGACGCGCGGCCAGATCACCCGCCACGTCACCATTCCGCTCTCCCGCTACGGTCTTATCGGCTCGTGGCTGCTGATGTTCCTGATTTTTGAACGCGAATATTCAACCGGTGTGTACCTGCTTTCCCCCGGCACGGAGACTATCGGCTCGATGCTGGTTTCCCTCTGGGCCGCGGGTGCCATTGATATCGTGGCGGCGCTCTCTTTCATTAACATCCTGCTGGTCGTGGTAGGTCTGGGCATTGCCCTTCGTTTCGGAGTGAAAATACATGATTGAATTAGCGGTTGACGATCTGCACTTAACCTACGGCGACAATCCTGTTTTAAAAGGTGTCTCCATGAACCTGAAGCGCGGTGAAGTGGTTTCCCTGTTAGGCCCCTCCGGCAGCGGTAAAACCACCCTGCTGCGTGCCGTCGCGGGTCTGGAAAAACCGACGCAGGGGTCGATTGTCATTGGCAATAATAAAGTTTACGACGGTACGCCGCGCAGTGAGATCCCGGCGGAAGAGCGTAACCTGGGGCTGGTGTTCCAGTCCTATGCCCTGTGGCCGCACAAAACCGTGTTTGAGAACGTGGCCTACCCGCTCAAGCTGCGTAAAGTCCCGGCCAAAGAGATCCAGCAGCGCGTGCAGGACGTGCTGGATCAGCTGGGTCTGGGCCATCTTGGCAAACGTCACCCGTACCAGCTCTCCGGTGGGCAGCAGCAGCGCGTGGCGATTGGCCGGGCGCTGGTGTACAACCCGCCGGTGATTTTGCTGGACGAGCCGCTCTCAAACCTCGACGCCAAGCTGCGCGAAGAGGCCCGCGTGTTCCTGCGCGAGCTGATTATCAAGCTCGGGCTATCCGCGCTGATGGTGACGCACGACCAGAACGAAGCGATGTCCATATCCGACCGCATCCTGCTGCTCAACAACGGCAAAATTGAGCAACAGGGCACACCGCAGGAGATGTACGGCTCGCCGAAAACGCTATTTACCGCCGAGTTTATGGGGAGCAACAACCGCCTGCACGGCAAGGTCACCGAAGTACGCGACGGCAGAGCGCGCATCGAAGGAAAAGGCTGGGTGCTGTGGGGCCAGGCCGGTGAAGGGGTACAGAGCGGTGATGAAGCCACGGCGGTGATCCGCGTCGAGCGTGTGGCGGTGGTCGAAGGGCCAGGGGAAAATCAGCTTGAGCTGCCGCTGCTCACCAGCATGTATCTCGGCGACCGCTGGGAGTACCTGTTCCGCACGGCGGGAGATGATTTTGTCATTCGCGCGTATGGGCATGAGGTTCGGGATCCGCAGCACTGCCATCTTTCGCTACCGGAGAAGCATGTTTGGGTGTTTCCGAAAGGGTGAGTGTGAGAGGAAAAGGCTGCGGGATGTGGCCTTTTTATATTAGAAATGTATTTAGCTGAACTTAACTCAAATTAAATAAAATATAACTAATTGATTTATATATCCTTATTAGTTTACCGCTACCTTTCCTATAGGTACAATTTCCTTATGGATGTTTATAACAGCATGAGGAAAAAGAAAAATGGCTATTCCAGCTTATCTATGGCTTAAAGATGACGGCGGCGCAGATATTAAGGGATCTGTAGACGTTCAAGACCGTGACGGCAGCATTGAGATCACCGGATTTTCCCATAATCTCAGCATTCCAACGGACGTAATGACGGGAAAGACCACAGGAACCCGCAAGCATTCAGCTATGCTAATTCAAAAAAAGTTTGATAGTTCCTCCCCTGCCTCTACAAATCCGTTGCCACTGGTTAGACGCTAAAATCTGCAGAGTTCAAATGGTTGATGATGGCTCGCTTTCACCGTGGCCCGTCAGCCCTCACCTATGCATGGTTTTATCAGCAGGTTAGAGGGCATGGCGCGTGGGATTACAAACAACGCGATAGACAGTTCGAGAGTTTTGGAAACTTCCACTACGGGGCTGTTGGTCACGCTGCGGGGATTCCCGACGAAGTATTACTTAGGGGCGCAGGATGGGCGCAGGGTCGTGCAGGTACAACTGATGCAGCTTTTGGTAATTGGTATGGCTCAACGCCTTACGGTGATGATCCTAATGACCAGTATTGGATAAGAGCGGGTATCAACTATGCAAAACGTACAGGTTTTTAAGAAACAGTATCTCCTTCTGATCCTGTTGACTGTTATCGCTTTTGGGATCTACAAGGTGCTGCACTTCTCACCGCTTGAGCAAGAGATTATCAAGAAGGTGAAAGTAAACAACCTGGCTAATCTCTACATCACGGAAGCGAGTGCAGGCGCTACCACAGGCTTTTCCTACCGTTTCTATATGTATGATGCTAACAAAGACGATAAAGTATTTATGGAGAGTCTGAAGGACGATGAAGAGCCTTTCATGATCACTACGGACAAGGACGCATTGATGAAGGTCGAGAATGACGCGATCTATCTGTCAGTGAAGGGAACCATCTACACCTTTCACAACCAGGCGGCTTACAAAGTGCGTGACTCGATCTACTCAGTGCCTGTCTACCTCACCGCCTTACCTTTCTAAGAACATAGCCAGTTTCAAGCTGGCTCTTTTCTTCTGGTTTTAGACAACAGCAGACTCAAAGCCGCACATCGCGCTTAGATACGTGTCATCATCAGAATGGTAGAACCCATAGGCGACTAAAAATAGGTAACTATTTAAGTTCCTGATAGAGAAGGCTTTAACGGCTTGTTTACAAGGGGAAATTCTGGAGCGGGCGAAGGGAATCGAACCCTCGTATAGAGCTTGGGAAGCTCTCGTTCTACCATTGAACTACGCCCGCTTTGAGGTGCGTAAGGCATTATAGACCTTACACACCTTCATACAAGCCTCTTCACAACTAACCGGCGATTAAATAATCACTTAGCACTTCGGTTTGCTGCCGGGCGCAGGAAGATAGCGTTGCGGATCGATGGCCGTCGCCTTATAGCGGATCTGGAAGTGCAGCTTCACCGAATCGGTACCGGTGCTGCCCATCGTGGCTATTTTCTGCCCCGCCTTCACGTTCTGGCCGTTGTTGACCAGCATCGTGTCGTTATGCGCGTAGGCGGTGATGTAATCTTCCCCGTGCTTAATCATGATCAGATTACCGTAGCCGCGTAGCTGGTTACCGACGTAAACCACCTTCCCTGCCCCGGAGGCATAAACCGGTGTACCGCGCGCAGCGGCGATATCAATGCCCTTGTTTCCGCCCTCTGACAGAGAGTACGGCAGAACGACTTTACCGCTGGCAGGCCAGATCCAGCAGCGCTGGCCAACCGGTGGCCATGAGGACTGCGGTACCGCGTAAGACGGTGTCACTTTGGCGGTTTTGCCCCTGGAGGATGATTTTTTGCCGGTTGAGGAGCCGCCATTCACCTTCAGTTTTTGCCCAATTTCAATGGTGTACGGCGGAGAGATGTTATTCAGGCGCGCCAGATCCTTCACGCTGGTTCCCGTTGCGCGTGAAATCCGATACAGCGTGTCTCCGCGCTTAACGGTATAGACCGCACCGGAATAGCTGCCCATATCCGACGATTTGCTCCCGGAACAGCCGACAAGGAGTAGCGTCAGCATCAGGCAAAAAACGGCATGGATGGGTTTTCTCGTCAGGCTTCCTGCAAACAAAACAGATCCTCGGTCAGCGTGAATGGCGCACTATGATACCAGCCCGAGCGGATATGGGTCAGCCCTTTTAAGCTCCGCGAGATAAACCGTTCATATCAGAATCCAGTATAATGTTGCCGCTGATGGTGCAGAACCATCCGCACCGTTGGCACTGGAGCATGAATGAGTATTCAAGAACACGTTATTTTGGTAAATGACCAGGGAATGATGATTGGCACTCAGGAAAAATACGCCGCGCATACTGCCCAAACCCCTCTGCATCTGGCTTTCTCATCCTGGCTATTTAATACCGAAGGCGAGTGTCTGGTAACCCGACGCGCCCTAAGCAAAAAAGCCTGGCCGGGCGTCTGGACGAATTCTGTCTGCGGCCACCCTCAATCTGGTGAACGGACGGAAGAGGCGATTATCCGTCGCTGCCGCGATGAGATTGGCGCAGAAATTACCGCGATTACGCCTGTAGCCTCAGAGTTCCGCTACCGCGAAACGGACCCTTCGGGGATCGTGGAAAACGAGATTTGCCCTGTCTTCGCTGCCCGCGTCACCAGCGAACTGCGAATAAACCATGATGAAGTGATGGCATTTGAATGGGTTACGCTGGAGTCATTATTCCGCGCGCTGGACGCCGCCCCATGGAGCTTTAGCCCGTGGATGGTGCTGGAAGCAACGGTCGCGCGAGACGCGCTGAGAGCGTTCGCGGCGCAATAAAAAAGCCCCTTTCGGGGCTTTTTTAGCATCTGTACAACTTATTTTACCGGACGCATCGCCGGGAACAGGATCACGTCGCGGATGGTGTGGCTGTTGGTGAACAGCATCACCATACGGTCGATACCAATACCCAGACCTGCAGTTGGCGGCAGGCCGTGCTCCAGCGCCGTCACATAGTCTTCGTCGAAGAACATCGCTTCGTCGTCACCTGCCGCTTTCGCGTCAACCTGATCCTGGAAACGCTGAGCCTGGTCTTCCGCATCGTTCAGCTCGCTAAAGCCGTTGCCGATTTCACGGCCGCCGATGAAGAATTCGAAGCGGTCAGTAATTTCCGGGTTCTCGTCATTACGACGCGCCAGCGGAGAAACTTCAGCCGGGTATTCGGTGATGAAGGTCGGCTGAATCAGGTGCGCTTCGGCCACTTCTTCGAAGATCTCGGTCACGATACGGCCCAGACCCCAACTTTTCTCAACCTTGATACCGATGCTTTCGGCAATCGCTTTCGCAGAGTCGAAGTTGTCCAGATCCGCCATGTTGGTTTCCGGACGGTATTTCTTGATCGCTTCGCGCATGGTCAGTTTTTCGAACGGCTTGCCGAAGTCGAACACCTCTTCACCGTAAGGGACCTGCGTGGTGCCCAGAATGTCCTGCGCCAGGGTGCGGAACAGGGATTCGGTCAGCTCGATCAGATCTTTGTAATCCGCATACGCCATATAGAGTTCCATCATGGTGAACTCTGGGTTATGACGAACGGAGATACCTTCGTTGCGGAAGTTACGGTTGATTTCGAACACGCGGTCGAAACCACCGACCACCAGACGCTTCAGGTACAGTTCCGGCGCGATACGCAGGTACATGTCCAGGTCCAGGGCATTGTGATGGGTGATGAACGGACGCGCAGACGCGCCGCCAGGGATCACCTGCATCATCGGAGTTTCCACTTCCATAAAGTCGCGGTTGACCATGAACTGGCGAATACCGGCCATGATCTGGGAGCGAATTTTGAAAGTCTTGCGGGATTCATCGTTAGAGATGAGATCCAGATAACGCTGACGGTAGCGCGCTTCCTGATCCTGCAGGCCGTGGAACTTGTCCGGCAGCGGGCGCAGGGCTTTGGTCAGCAGACGCAGCTCGGTGCAGTGGATAGACAGTTCACCGGTTTTGGTTTTGAACAGTTTACCTTTCGCGCCCAGGATATCGCCCAGGTCCCACTTCTTGAACTGCTCGTTGTAGATGCCTTCCGGCAGATCGTCACGGGAAACGTACAGCTGAATACGGCCGCCCACGTCCTGCAAGGTCACGAAGGAGGCTTTACCCATGATACGACGGGTCATCATACGGCCAGCAACGGCCACTTCGATGTTCAGCGCTTCCAGCTCTTCGTTCTCTTTAGCGTCGAAGTCAGCGTGCAGTTGGTCTGAGGTATGGTCACGACGAAAATCGTTCGGGAACGGCACGCCCTGCTCGCGCAGCGCTGCCAGCTTCTCGCGGCGGGTTTTCAGTTCGTTGTTAAGATCGACTACCGCGTCAGCGCCCTGTGCTTGTTGTTCAGACATGTTGGTTCCTCATAACCCTGCTTTCAAACTTGCTTCGATAAATTGGTCCAGGCTGCCGTCCAGCACCGCCTGCGTGTTGCGGGTTTCAACCCCGGTACGCAGGTCTTTGATGCGGGAGTCATCAAGGACGTAAGAACGGATCTGGCTGCCCCAACCGATGTCAGACTTGTTGTCTTCCATCGCCTGTTTCTCAGCATTTTTCTTCTGCATCTCCAGCTCATAAAGCTTCGCTTTCATCTGCTTCATAGCCTGGTCTTTGTTCTTATGCTGGGAACGGTCGTTCTGGCACTGTGTTACCAGCCCGGTTGGAATGTGGGTAATACGCACCGCAGATTCCGTACGGTTAACGTGCTGACCACCCGCACCGGATGCGCGGTAAACGTCAATACGCAGATCCGCCGGGTTAATTTCGATATCGATATCTTCGTCAACTTCCGGGTAAACAAACGCGGAGCTGAAGGAGGTATGACGACGACCACCGGAGTCAAACGGGCTCTTACGCACCAGGCGGTGAACGCCAGTCTCGGTACGCAGCCAGCCGTAGGCGTAATCGCCAATAATTTTGATGGTCACGGATTTCAGACCCGCAACTTCACCTTCAGACTCTTCGATAATTTCAGTTTTGAAGCCGCGCGCTTCCGCCCAACGCAGATACATACGCGTCAGCATGCTGGCCCAGTCCTGCGCTTCGGTACCGCCAGAACCTGCCTGAATATCGAGATAGCAGTCAGCGCTGTCGTATTCACCGGAGAACATACGACGGAATTCCAGCTGCGCCAGCTTCTCTTCCAGCACGTCGAGTTCTGCCACGGCTTCGTTAAAGGTTTCTTCATCGTCGGCTTCGACGGCCAGCTCCAGCAAACCGGAAACATCTTCCAGCCCCTGGGCCATTTGATCCAGCGTATCTACGATAGCTTCGAGAGAGGAACGCTCTTTACCCAGCGCCTGTGCGCGTTCAGGTTCGTTCCAGACGTCCGGCTGTTCCAGCTCGGCGTTTACTTCTTCTAGACGCTCTTTCTTGGCATCGTAGTCAAAGATACCCCCTAAGAACGTCAGAGCGCTCCGTGAGGTCCTGAATACGGTTTTTTACCGGATTAATTTCAAACATGGTCTGTTTTCTTTTATGGACTTGTCAAAATGCGGTTATAAGAGCGGGATTGTACCGAATCCACGCCCTTTTTTATAGAGATTACTGCCGCTAAATTGGCCAGATATTGTCGATGATGATCTGAAGGGTGCGGTTTCCGCGAAACTCGTTTATATCCAGTTTGTATGCCAGCTCAACCTCGCGCACGCCGTTGTCCGGCCAGATGGAGGTGTCAACGTTGAAGGCGATGCCGTCCAGCAGCGGTCCGCCGCCCACGGGCTCGACCATCACTTTCAGATGACGTTCGCCGACAATACGCTGCTGCAGCAGACGGAAACGACCGTCGAAAAGCGGTTCCGGGAACATCTGCCCCCACGGGCCCGCGTCGCGCAGCATCTGCGCGACTTCCATCGTCATTTCGGAGACAGACAGCTCACCGTCAGAGACCACTTCGCCCTGCAGCAGAGCCGGGTCAATCCAGTCGGTCACCAGCTCGCCAAACAGGCGCTGGAACTCGTCGAACTTTGCCTCTTCCAGCGACAAGCCTGCCGCCATCGCGTGGCCGCCAAATTTAATCATCAACCCCGGATGCAGCGTATCCAGACGCTCCAGCGCATCGCGCATGTGCAGCCCCTGAATCGAACGGCCAGAGCCTTTCAACGTGCCATCTCCGGCGGGGGCAAAGGCAATTACCGGACGGTGGAAGCGCTCTTTAATGCGCGACGCCAGAATGCCGACCACCCCCTGGTGCCACTCGGGATGGTACATCGCCAGCCCGCCCGGCAGCGTTTCGCCGCTGCGCTCCAGCTTTTCGCACAGGGTCAGCGCTTCGGCCTGCATGCCCTGCTCAATCTCTTTACGGGTCTGGTTGAGTGCGTCCAGCTCACTGGCCAGCACACGCGCTTCACCGATGTTGTCGCACAGCAGCAGCGCGACGCCAACCGACATATCGTCCAGCCGTCCCGCCGCGTTCAGGCGCGGGCCGAGGGCAAAGCCCAGGTCGCTTGCCGCAAGCTTAAGCGGATCGCGGTTGGAGATTTCCAGTAGCGCCTTAATCCCCGGACGGCACTTTCCTGCCCGAATGCGGCTTAAGCCCTGCCAGGTGAGAATACGGTTATTAGCATCGAGCGGCACCACGTCCGCCACGGTTCCCAGCGCCACCAGGTCGAGATATTCGGCCAGGTTTGGCACGGCAATCCCGCGGGACTCAAACCAGCCTTTATCGCGTAACAGGGTACGCAACGCCAGCATCAGATAAAACGCCACGCCCACGCCAGCGAGGGATTTCGACGGGAAATCGCAGTCGCGCAGGTTGGGGTTAATAATCGCTTCTGCATCCGGCAGCGTTTCGCCGGGCAGGTGATGATCGGTGACCAGCACCGGGATCCCCAAAGCGTGAGCATGATCGACGCCCGCATGAGAAGAGATCCCGTTATCGACGGTCATGATCATCTGCGCACCGCGGGCGTGGGCCTGATCGACCACTTCCGGGCTGAGGCCATAGCCGTCTTCAAAACGGTTCGGCACCAGATAGGTGACGTTATCGCAGCCCAGCGCGCGCAGGCTGAGCACGCTCAGCGCGGTGCTGGTTGCGCCGTCGGCATCGAAATCGCCCACCACCACAATACGCGTTTCCTCACGAAGCGCGTTGTAGAGCATTTCAGTGGCTTTTTCGATACCGCTCAGCTGCTGCCAGGGCAGCATCCCTTTCACGCTGCGCTCAAGATCCTCTGCGCACCGCACGCCGCGGCTGGCATAGAGGCGCTTAAGGAGCGCCGGGAGTTCTTCCGGCAAATCAACGTGTTCAACCGCCTCGCGGCGGCGCAATTTTATGGGGGCTTTCACGCGAATTATTTACCACCAAACTGTTTCTGGTGCGCGTCGAGGAACTCTTTCATCTCTTTCGGTCCCTGATAACCCGGCACCACATAGCCATTGCTCAGGACAATCGCTGGCGTACCGCTCACGCCAAACTGCACGCCCAGCGCGTAGTGGTTCGCGATGTCAATGTCGCAGGAGGCCGGTTTAACGCCTTTGCCGTTCATCGCGTCATCAAACGCTTTGTTGCGGTCTTTCGCACACCAGATAGCCTTCATATCCTGCTCTGGCTGGCTCTGCACGCCTGCGCGCGGGAAGGCCAAATAGCGCACAGTGATGCCCAGCGCGTTGTAGTCTTTCATCTCTTCGTGCAGCTTGTGACAGTAGCCACAGGTGATGTCGGTGAAGACGGTAATCACGTGTTTTTCCTGCGGCGCTTTATAGACGATCATCTCTTTTTCGAGCGCGTTCAGGTTTTTCATCAGCAGCTGGTTAGTGACGTTCACCGGCTGCGCGCCGCTCACGTCGTACAGTGGCCCCTGAATGAAATGCTTGCCGTCTTCGGTGACGTACAGCACGCCGCTGTTCGTCAGTACCGTTTTCATACCGGCAACCGGTGCAGGCTGGATGTCGCTGCTGGTCACACCAAGCTTAGCCAGAGACTGTTTGATGGCGGCATCATCCGCATGGGCGAAACCGGTAAATGAGGCTGCCAGCAGGGTGAACAGCGCGAAAGACTTTTTCATAATTGATCCTGTTACAATTTGTCGGCACTCACGCACGAGGGTGGTGCTGTTGGTGTAGCTGCCGCAGGCGTTCCGTCGCGACGTGGGTATAAATTTGCGTCGTTGAAAGATCGCTGTGTCCCAGAAGCATCTGCACCACGCGTAAATCAGCGCCGTGGTTTAACAGATGCGTCGCGAAGGCGTGACGCAAAACGTGCGGCGAAAGCTTTCCACTGTCGATACCCGCCAGTGTGGCGTAATGCTTGATGCGATGCCAGAAGGTTTGTCGCGTCATCTGCTGCGCGCGCTGGCTCGGGAACAGGACGTCGACAGACGCGCCATTGAGCAGCCAGGGGCGACCGTGCTCAAGGTACGTTTCCAGCCAGTAAACCGCCTCTTCTCCCAGCGGAACCAGCCTTTCCTTATTTCCTTTACCGATGACGCGCACCACGCCCTGACGCAGGCTGATGTCGCTCATCGTCAGGCCAACCAGTTCCGAAACGCGCAAGCCGGTAGCATACAATAGCTCAAGCATGGCTTTATCGCGTAACTCCAGCGGCAGGTCAACTGCCGGTGACTGTAATAATCTCTCAACTTGTGCTTCGCTAAGATCTTTCGGCAGCCGCTGCGGGAGTTTCGGGGACGCCAGCAGCGCGCTGGGATCGTCTTCGCGAAGTTTCTCACGGTAAAGGTGCTGGAAAAGCCGACGCATGGCGCTGAGCAAACGTGCAGAACTGGTGGCTTTGTAACCCCCTTCTACACGCTCAGCGAGCAGCGCCTGCAGGTCGTCGCTTTGCGCGCTCGCAAGCGACAACTCCCGACGCGCCAGCCACTCCACCAGCATGGTGAGATCGCGCCGATAGGCACTGAGCGTATTCTCAGCCAGATTCTTCTCCAGCCACAGCGCGTCGAGAAACTGTTCAACGAGTGCGAGATCCTTTTCCACATCAGCCCCTTTGATTCTGCAGTCAGGCCATTATGCCTGATTGCGACCGGTTTCTGGTACACTACGCGCAAAGTCAAAGCATGAATTGAGATAGTTACGCGATGAATATTGGTCTGTTCTATGGTTCCAGCACCTGCTACACCGAAATGGCGGCAGAGAAAATTCGCGACATCATTGGCCCGGAACTGGTGACGTTGCATAACCTGAAAGATGATGCGGTCGCGCTGATGGAGGAGTACGACGTGCTTATCCTCGGCATCCCAACCTGGGATTTTGGTGAGATACAGGAAGACTGGGAAGCCATCTGGGATCAGCTCGATTCCGTGAATCTCGACGGCAAAATTATTGCGATGTACGGCATGGGAGACCAGTTAGGCTACGGAGAATGGTTCCTGGACGCACTCGGCATGCTTCACGATAAACTGGCGCCGAAAGGGGTGACGTTTATCGGCTACTGGCCAACCGAAGGGTACGAATTCACCAGTCAAAAACCGATTATTGCCGACGGCGAGTTGTTTGTCGGGCTCGCGCTGGATGAAACCAATCAGTACGATCTCAGCGATGAGCGCCTGCAAGCCTGGTGCGAGCAGATCCTCGGCGAAATGGCAGAAAAATTTAGCTAACGCCCCCTACTCCTGCGTCGGTTGTTGCAGCAACATCCGGCGCAGATCTCGCCATTCAGACGCGTCCATACTGTCTGCCGCCAGCCACAGGTGTTGGCAACGTCCGCCCCCCACTTTGCGTAACCGTAGCATCATGCCAGCGTTAAGCATCCATGGCACACCGAGAATATCCCACTCTTTTCCCTGCCAGCGCAGGCGGTAATCCATCAGCAGTTTGATCTCGCCCTGACGCGCGTTAATGCGACGCTGGCTGCGTACGCTGTCAAAAACAACAAACGAAAGTAACAGCAGCCACAGCGGCGTATAGCTGAGCGGCCATGGCATCAGTAGCACGATGGCCGCAACCAGGCCGTGGAGCAACAAAGACATCCACTGCGAGCGCCACGAGACGCGAAGATCAGATTGCCACAGGACCACGTTCCCGATTCCGTGTTTGAATTAATTGCACCATCCGTTGCAACTCGGTGTCGGCGGGTTTGCCGTGATTCATCAGCCAGTTGAATAAATCTGGATCGTCAGACTCAAGCAGGCGAACAAACAGACGCTTATCATCATCGCTTAAGCTGTCATACTCATATTCGAAGAACGGCATGATGGAAATATCAAGTTCACGCATGCCGCGGCGACACGCCCAGTGAATACGGGCCTTGTTGTTAATATCCATGTTCAGTTTCCTGCATTACGTTTGGTACAGTCGGTACCCCGTTCAGTGTTCTTTATTTCTCCACGGGGACATCAGCTAGTGTAACGTGTTTTTGACCGTTTCTTTACTGGAATATTGCGATCGCCGAGTCGGATTCCAGATTAATCCCCACAAAGACAGCGGATTACATAATTTTGCGTAGCGCTACGCATAACCGGTTTATGGCACAAATGGTCTGTTGAAAGCGCTTGCATTGCCTGCAGGCTCTTTTACCATTAGGCATTATTAAAGCGTTAAGCAATTCAGGATACCGTTATGGCATTTACACCATTTTCTCCTCGCCAGCCCGCCGCCTCTGCGCGACTGCCGCTGACGCTTATTTCTCTTGATGACTGGGCACTGGCAACGCTCACCGGCGCCGATGCCGAAAAATACCTTCAGGGCCAGGTGACTGCGGATGTCGCGCAGTTGACTGAACATCAGCACCTGCTGGTGGCCCATTGCGATCCAAAAGGCAAAATGTGGAGCAACCTGCGTCTGTTCCGCCGTCAGGACGGTTTTGCCTTTATCGAACGCCGCAGTCTGCGTGATGCCCAGCTCAAAGAGCTGAAAAAATACGCGGTCTTTTCCAAAGTCACTATTACCCCGGACGACGAACATGTCCTGCTGGGCGTCGCTGGCTTCCAGGCGCGTGCAGCGCTGCAAAATCTGTTTGCTGCGCTACCAGATGCAGAAAAACAGGTAGTCAGCGAGGGCGCAACCTCCATCCTGTGGTTTGAACATCCGGCGGAGCGCTTCCTGTTAGTCACCGATGTCGCAACGGCGGAACGGGTCACCGAGGCACTGCGCGGCGAAGCGCAGCTCAACAACAGCCAGCAATGGCTGGCGCTGAATATCGAAGCGGGTCTGCCGGTGATTGACGCGGCCAACAGCGCGCAGTTTATTCCCCAGGCAACCAACCTTCAGGCACTGGGCGGCATTAGCTTCAAAAAAGGCTGCTACACCGGTCAGGAGATGGTGGCGCGTGCAAAATTCCGCGGGGCAAACAAACGCGCGCTGTGGACTCTCGCGGGCCATGCCAGCCGTGTACCCGAAGCGGGTGAAGACCTGGAACTGAAGATGGGTGAGAACTGGCGCCGAACCGGTACCGTGTTGGCCGCCGTACAGCTGGATGATGGCCGCCTGCTGGTGCAGGTCGTTATGAACAACGATATGGAAGCTGACAGCGTGTTCCGCGTACGTGATGATGCCAATACGTTGAGTATTGAGCCGCTGCCGTATTCGTTAGAAGAGTAATCGTTTACAGGTGTCCTCCCTCTCCCTGTGGGAGAGGGCCGGGGTGAGGGCAACCGCCCGCACGGTGTAAAAAACTACACCTGCCCCACGTACAAATAAATCGCCAAAAAGTGACACACGCTGCCGCCCAGTACAAAACCGTGCCAGATGGCATGATTGTACGGTATACGCTTGCAGACGTAGAAAATGACGCCGAGCGAGTAGACTACACCGCCCACCGCCAGCAGCGTAACGCCCCCTACTGCCAGCTTAATCGCCAGCTGGTACACCACAATCAGCGACAGCCAGCCCATGGTCAGATAGGTGACCAGTGACAGCACCTTAAACCGGTGCGCAATGGTCAGCTTAAACAGGATCCCCAGCAGCGCCAGGCTCCAGATAACAATCATCAGGCCACGCGACAGGGGGGAATTGAGCCCCACCAACAGAAACGGGGTGTAGGTGCCTGCAATAAGAAGATAGATAGCACAGTGGTCAAATTTCTTAAGCCATATCTTGGCCCGCTGATGTGGAATCGCGTGATAGAGCGTCGATGCCAGGAACAACAGGATCATACTTCCGCCATACAGGCTATAGCTGGTTATCGCCATCGCGCTGGCATTGGTATCTACCGCCTGTACCAGCAATAACACTAAACCGACAATCCCAAACACCAGGCCAATGCCGTGGCTGATGCTGTTGGCTACTTCCTCAGCCAGCGAATATCCCTGTGCGATTAATGGTCTGCTCGCCATACAAAACTCCGGGAAAACGTAAGATGATTATTCATCGCATATCTATGCTAACTGAGAATGATTCCAGTGAACACCTGTTAGCTAAAATAAATTCATTCCAAAAATTTATATCTAAAAATCATAGATATAAACAAATCTTTCACCTAACAATTGTTCATATAAAAATTTAATCATTAAGAATCAAGGGTATAAAATTGGATCCTGCCGCCTGGCTGCATGGTATGATGGGGAAATGAGGTCTGAATGAGAGTTTTGCCACTGTGAGTATGTTCACCCACTCCGCCATTGCCAGTCTCAATAATCTGGAAATGATGGTCTATAATTATGTCATTAAAAATCGTGACAAAGTGATGTACATGACCATCCGCGAGCTGGCGGATGCAGCAGACGTCTCAACCACCACCATCCTGCGCTTTTGCCGCAAGCTCAACTGCGAAGGGTATTCTGAATTTCGCGTGCGCTTTAAGCTCTATCTTGAGCAGAACGAGCCTCAGCAGGCGAATTTCGGTGCCAGCGAAATTATCAGCTTCTTTAAAAGCGTAAATAATGAAGAGTTCGACGCCTTACTCGATGATGCGGTAAATATCATTTTGTCTTCCGAGCGAATTATATTTGTCGGGGCGGGCACGTCAGGCTCTCTGGCAAAATATGGTGCACGCTTCTTTTCCAATATTGGTAAATTCAGCAATCATATTGATGATCCTTATTTCCCGGTCACCAATGATATGGCGAAAAATGCGCTGGCGATTGTGCTCTCCGTTTCGGGCGAAACCGAGGAGATCCTGCGCTTCGCCAGCCAGTTCAGCCTGCATCACTGCAAGGTGCTCTCTATTACCAGCCACGAGCACTCGCGCCTGGCAAAACTGGCGGACTTTAATCTCTCCTGGCACGTACCCCAGACGCGAATTGGCGGTGTCTACGATATCACCACGCAAATTCCCGTCATCTATATTCTGGAATCTCTCGGACGTAAACTGGCGAAGAAACTGACAGAATAAAACACCCTGTTTTTTTGATGTGACAAATCACAATCCCGGTGAATTGTTATATCGTGACATTCAATTTCGCTTTGCTAGACTCGATGCCAGTAAGCCATTTATTGAGAATTGCAGCGATGAAAAAATTAACCTTACCGAAAGATTTCTTATGGGGCGGCGCGGTTGCCGCACACCAGGTTGAAGGCGGCTGGAACAAAGGCGGCAAAGGGCCAGGCATCTGCGACGTGCTGACTGGCGGCGCGCACGGCGTGCCGCGCGAAATCACGCAGGAGGTGGTGCCGGGTAAATACTACCCAAACCACGAGGCCATTGATTTCCACGGTCACTACAAAGAAGACATCAAGCTGTTTGCCGAGATGGGTTTCAAGTGCTTCCGCACCTCTATCGCCTGGACGCGCATCTTCCCGAAAGGTGACGAAACGCAGCCAAACGAAGAAGGGCTGAAGTTCTATGACGACATGTTCGATGAACTGCTGAAGTACAACATCGAGCCGGTGATCACCCTCTCCCACTTTGAGATGCCGCTGCACCTGGTACAGGAGTACGGCAGCTGGACCAACCGTAAAGTGGTCGATTTCTTTGTACGCTTCGCGGAAGTGGTGTTTGAGCGCTACAAAAACAAGGTCAAATACTGGATGACCTTCAACGAAATCAATAACCAGCGTAACTGGCGTGCACCGCTGTTCGGCTACTGCTGCTCTGGCGTGGTCTATACCGAACATGACAATCCGGAAGAGACCATGTACCAGGTACTGCACCACCAGTTTGTGGCCAGCGCCCTGGCGGTAAAAGCCGCGCGCCGCATCAACCCGGAGATGAAAGTCGGCTGCATGCTGGCCATGGTGGCGCTCTATCCATTCTCCTGCAAACCGGAAGACGTGATGTTCGCCCAGGAGTCCATGCGCGAGCGCTATGTCTTTACCGACGTCCAGCTGCGTGGTTATTACCCGTCCTATGTGCTGAACGAGTGGGAGCGCCGCGGCTTTTCCATCAAAATGGAGGCGGGCGACGAGAAGATCCTGCGTGAAGGTACCTGCGACTACTTAGGTTTCAGCTACTACATGACCAATGCAGTTAAGGCTGAAGGCGGTACCGGCGATGCGATTTCCGGTTTTGAAGGCAGCGTGCCGAATCCGCACGTGAAGGCGTCCGACTGGGGCTGGCAGATTGACCCGGTGGGCCTGCGTTATGCCCTGTGCGAGCTGTACGAGCGTTATCAGAAACCGCTGTTTATCGTTGAGAACGGGTTCGGCGCCTACGATAAGGTGGAAGAAGACGGCAGCATCAACGATGACTATCGCATCGACTACCTGCGTGCACACGTGGAAGAGATGATCAAAGCCGTCACGCACGATGGCGTGGATCTGATGGGCTATACGCCGTGGGGCTGCATCGACTGCGTGTCGTTCACCACCGGCCAGTACAGCAAGCGCTACGGCTTTATCTACGTCAACAAGCACGACGACGGCACGGGCGACATGTCGCGTTCGCGTAAGAAAAGCTTCGAATGGTATAAAGGCGTGATCGCCAGCAACGGCGAGAAACTTTAACGCCGTAACGCCGGGCGGCGCTACGATTGATCCCTCTCCCCTTTGGGGAGAGGGTGAGGGGTTTACTTCCCGCCCGCCAGTTCAATAAAACTGCCCGTCACGTACGACGCCTTCTCGCTCAGCAGCCAGACAATCGCCTGCGCCACCTCTTCCGGCTGGCCGCCGCGCTGCATCGGCAGCAACGATTTAACGCGATCCACCCGCCCCGGTTCACCGCCCGACGCATGGATATCAGTATAAATTAGCCCAGGACGGACGCAGTTCACGCGAATGCCCTGCGCCGCCACTTCCAGCGACAGTCCGGTGGTCAGTGAATCTACCGCGCCTTTAGAAGCAGCGTAATCGACATATTCACCCGGCGCGCCCAGACGAGAGGCCGCGGAAGAGACATTCACTATCGCCCCACCCTTGCCGCCATGTTTGAAAGACATGCGTTTCACCGCTTCCCGACAGCAGAGAAAGTAGCCCGTGACGTTGGTCGCCAGCACGCGGTTAATGCGCTCAGCGGAGAGATTCTCGATTGTGGATTGCTCAAACAGAATGCCCGCATTATTGACCAGCGCTCGAAGCGGCTCACCTTCACGATCGATGCTGTCAAACATCGCCAGCACCTGAGCTTCATCGCTGATGTCAGCACGCACGGCAAACGCTTTACCGCCCGCCTCAACGATCTGGTTGATCACGTCCGTCGCGGCTTTAATGTTGTGGTGATAGTTCACCGCCACGGTGTAGCCTTCGCGTGCCAGCTGCAGCGCGGTGGCTTTTCCAATGCCCCGGCTGGCGCCGGTAACCAGTGCAATTGCCATTCTCTTCTCCCAATAAAAAAGCCGGGTGGCGGCTTCGCCTTACCCGGCCTGCGTTATTACACAAACAATATTACTGATATTCGCTCATCGGCACGCAGGAGCAGAACAGATTACGGTCGCCGTACACGTCATCAAGACGCTTCACGGTCGGCCAGTATTTGTTTGCCACACCTGCCGGGAAGACGGCCAGTTCGCGGGAATAAGCGTGATTCCACTCTGCTACCATCTCATGCTGGGTGTGCGGGGCATTAACCAGCGGGTTATCTTCCAGCGGCCACTCGCCGTCCTGCACGCGATCGATCTCCATGCGGATCGCCAGCATCGCGTCGATAAAGCGGTCCAGCTCGACCTTGCTTTCAGACTCGGTCGGCTCAACCATCAGCGTACCCGCAACCGGGAACGACATGGTTGGCGCGTGGAAGCCGTAGTCAATCAGACGCTTGGCGATATCCAGTTCGCTGATGCCTGTCGCTTCTTTCAGCGGACGAATATCCAGAATGCACTCGTGCGCCACGCGACCGTCGCGGCCGGTATAGAGCACCGGGAAGGCGGACTTCAGGCGAGTCGCAATGTAGTTGGCGTTCAGGATCGCCACCTGGCTCGCCTGCTTCAGTCCTTCCGCGCCCATCATGCGGATGTACATCCAGCTGATTGGCAGAATAGAGGCGCTACCGAACGGTGCCGCAGAGACCGCGCCCTGACGAGTCAGCATGCCTTCAATCTGCACCACACTGTGGCCCGGCACAAACGGCGCCAGGTGCGCTTTCACGCCGATTGGGCCCATGCCCGGGCCGCCGCCGCCGTGCGGAATGCAGAAGGTTTTATGCAGGTTCAGGTGCGACACGTCCGCGCCGATAAAGCCCGGAGAGGTAATGCCCACCTGAGCGTTCATGTTCGCGCCGTCGAGGTAAACCTGACCGCCAAACTGATGCACCACTTCGCACACTTCACGGATGGTCTCTTCGTACACGCCGTGGGTGGACGGGTAGGTCACCATGATGCAGGAGAGCTTGTCGCCCGCCTGCTCGGCTTTCGCACGCAGGTCGGCCAAATCGATGTTGCCGTTCTTATCGCAGGCCACCACCACGACTTCCATGCCCGCCATCTGGGCAGAGGCCGGGTTGGTGCCGTGCGCTGAGCTTGGGATCAGGCAGATATCACGGTGCCCTTCGTTGCGGCTTTCGTGATAGTGACGGATCGCCAGCAGGCCCGCGTATTCACCCTGCGCGCCGGAGTTCGGCTGCATGCAGAGCGCGTCATAACCGGTCAGCTTCACCAGCCAGTCGGAAAGCTGGTTGATCATCATGTGATAACCTTCCGCCTGCTCTGGCGGGCAGAACGGGTGCAGCTCGGAGAATTCAGGCCATGTAATTGGGATCATCTCGGCCGCGGCGTTCAGCTTCATGGTGCAGGAGCCCAGCGGGATCATCGCCTGGTTCAGCGCCAGATCTTTGCGCTCCAGAGAGTGCATATAGCGCATCATCTCGGTTTCGCTGTGGTAGCGGTTAAACACCGGATGAGTGAGGATCGCGTCATTGCGCAGCATGCTTTCCTGAATGGAGCGGCTGTCGAGCGCGACCTCTTTGTCGAGCGTATCAACGTCCAGTCCGTGTGCGTCACCCAGCAACACGCTGAACAGGTTCAGGACATCGTCACGGGTGGTGCTTTCATCCAGGGTAATGCCGACCGCATTGTGGATGTCGCTGCGCAGGTTGATTTCTGCTGCATCCGCGCGCGCCAGCACGGCGGCTTTGTCAGCCACTTCCACACACAAGGTGTCGAAGTAGTGAGCGTGGCGCAGCTTGAGGCCTTTCTGCTGCAGCCCGCAGGCCAGAATATCGGCCAGGCGGTGAATGCGGCTGGCAATGCGCTTCAGGCCAGCCGGACCGTGGAATACGGCGTACAAGCTGGCGATGTTTGCCAGCAGCACCTGTGAGGTACAGATGTTGGAGTTCGCTTTCTCGCGGCGGATGTGCTGCTCGCGGGTCTGCATCGCCATGCGCAGCGCGGTGTTACCGGCAGCATCTTTTGAGACGCCGATAATACGGCCAGGCATGGAGCGTTTGAATTCATCTTTCGCGCCGAAGAACGCCGCGTGCGGGCCGCCGTAGCCCATCGGCACGCCAAAGCGCTGCGCGGAACCGAAGACGATATCCGCGCCCTGTTTGCCCGGCGCCGTCAGCAGCACCAGCGCCATAAAATCGGCGGCGACGCTGACGATCACTTTACGGGATTTCAGCTCGGCAATCAGCGCGCTGTAGTCATGTACTTCTCCGGTGGTACCGACCTGCTGCAGCAGCACGCCGAAGACGTCCTGATGATCCAGCACTTTGTCAGCGTCATCGACAATCACGTCAAAGCCGAAGGTTTCCGCACGGGTGCGCACCACGTCCAGCGTCTGCGGATGCACGTCCGCAGCCACGAAGAAGCGGTTGGCATTTTTCAGCTTGCTCACGCGTTTTGCCATCGCCATCGCTTCGGCGGCGGCGGTCGCTTCATCCAGCAGAGACGCGGAAGCGATGTCCATACCGGTCAGATCCAGCGTCACCTGCTGGAAGTTCAGCAGCGCTTCCAGACGCCCCTGGGAGACTTCTGGCTGATAAGGGGTGTAAGCGGTGTACCAGCCCGGGTTTTCCAGCATGTTACGCAGGATCACCGGCGGTAACTGCACGTTGGTGTAGCCCATGCCAATGTAAGACTTATAGCGCTTGTTCAGGCTGGCGATAGCCTTCAGCTCCGCCAGCGCGGCGAATTCTGTGGTGGCTTCCCCCACCTGAGGCGGCGTGGCAAGCTGGATGTCTTTTGGCACAATCTGGCCGATCAGTGCGTTTAATGAATCCGCGCCAACTGTCTTTAGCATCTCCTGCTGTTGCTGAGCATCCGGCCCAATGTGACGTTCAATGAAGGCGCCACGGTTTTCAAGCTGGCTTAAAGTCTGTGTCATGAGCGATGGTTCCTGAAACGTGCAGTGAATTTAAGTTCCCTCTCCCCGTGGGAGAGGGTTAGGGTGAGGGGAAGATTGGCACCCTCACCCCTGCCCTCTCCCGGTGGGAGAGGGGGATTACTGATTACTCGTCTTCTAACAGGGCTTCGTACGCGGTCGCATCCAGCAGCGCGGCAACCTGAGATTCGTCGCTGGCTTTGATCTTGAAGATCCAGCCGCCTTCATAAGGCTCGCTGTTCACCAGCTCTGGCGAATCGCTCAGCGCGTCGTTGACGGCAACGATTTCGCCGCTCACAGGCGCGTAGATATCAGAAGCCGCTTTTACGGACTCTGCTACGGCGCAGTCGTCGCCCGCGCTAACGGTCGTGCCCACGTCAGGCAGGTCAACAAACACCATGTCGCCCAGCAGCTCCTGCGCGTGCTCGGTGATCCCTACGGTGTAAGTGCCATCCGCCTCTTTGCGCAGCCACTCGTGTTCTTTGCTGTATTTCAGTTCTGCTGGCACATTGCTCATTGAAGTTCTCCTGATAAAAAGAATTAGGCGACCGGCTTACCGGCGCGAACAAAAATCGGTTTGGTCACGTTGACCGGCATTTCGCGGTTGCGGATTTGTACCACCGCCGTGTCGCCAATGCCCGCCGGCACGCGTGCCAGTGCAATACTGTAGCCCAGCGTCGGGGAGAAGGTACCGCTGGTGATCACGCCTTCGCGAGGATTGCCGTCGGCATCGGTAAAACGCACCGGCAGTTCGCCGCGCAGCACGCCTTTTTCCTTCATCACCAGGCCAACCAGCTGCTCTGTGCCCTTCTCACGCTGCATCTCCAGCGCTTCACGGCCAATAAAGTCACGGTCAACCGGTTCCCATGCGATGGTCCAGCCCATGTTGGCGGCCAGCGGAGAAACGCCTTCATCCATCTCCTGACCGTAGAGGTTCATTCCCGCTTCCAGACGCAGCGTATCGCGCGCGCCCAGACCCGCAGGCTTCACGCCCGCTTCCACCAACGCACGCCAGAAATCGGCGGCCTTCTCGTTCGGCATCGCAATTTCATAGCCCGCTTCACCGGTGTAGCCGGTGGTGGCGATAAACAGATCCCCCGCCTGCACGCCGAAGAACGGCTTCATGCCTTCGGTGGCGGCGCGCTGCTCGTCGTTAAACAGAGACGCGGCTTTCGCCTGCGCGTTCGGCCCCTGCACGGCGATCAGCGACAGGTCATCACGTACGGTGATGTCGATGGCATAAGGTTCGGCGTGTTGGGTGATCCAGGAGAGGTCTTTTTCGCGGGTGGCGGAGTTTACAACGAGGCGGAAGAAATCTTCGGTGAAGTAGTAGACGATAAGGTCATCAATCACGCCGCCCGAGGCATTCAGCATGCCGGTATAGAGCGCTTTACCCGGCGTCTTCAGTTTGGCGACGTCGTTTGCCAGCAGATAACGCAAGAACTCCCGGGTGCGGCTACCGCGCAGATCGACAATCGTCATGTGTGACACGTCGAACATACCGGCATCGGTGCGCACCGCGTGGTGCTCATCAATCTGCGAGCCGTAGTGCAACGGCATCATCCAGCCATGGAAGTCCACCATGCGGGCGCCGCATAACACGTGCTGTTCGTACAAAGGAGTCTGTTGAGCCATCTTGTCCTCGTTGAAAAATTCACCGTGAAACCCGGTATCGGCCTCGTTCCCGATTGCCGACGCAAACGTTCTCTTTTACCTGAACTTACCACCGAAACCGGCGGTTAACCATAAGGTAAAACGGGTCATCACATTAGCTTATGACCAAAAAACGCTAAAAAGCCTACAGAGTTATTCACTGGAAAAATGCGATTAACCCCGCACAAAATTAACATTGATCTAACAGGATTTAGCACATGGTGATATTTCGTGCGGAAAAACGGGCCGAATTTCCGTCACATAAAAATCACGACATGAGAATAACTAATGCGAAAAATGGCGTGGAATTAGAATATTTCAAACGAGGGAATTTCCCCGGCGCAGAGGCCGGGAAAATAAAGTGTGACGGGGATCGAGATTAGCGTAACCAGTCGGGAAGATCGTTAAGACCCATTGCCTGACGCAGAAGTTGAGGTTTAACACCCGGAAGGGTGTCAGCCAGCTTGAGGCCGATATCGCGCAGCAGTTTTTTCGCCGGATTGGCACCGGCAAACAGCTCGCGGAAGCCCTGCATACCCGCCAGCATCATCGCCGCACTGTGCTTGCGGCTGCGCTCGTAGCGACGCAGATACAGATGCTGACCAATATCTTTGCCTTCGCGATGCAGACGACGCAGTTCTTCCACCAGTTCCGCCGCGTCCATAAAGCCGAGGTTAACGCCCTGCCCGGCCAGCGGATGAATGGTATGGGCCGCATCGCCCACCAGCGCCAGACGGTGCGCCGCAAACTGGCGCGCGTAACGGCCGGTTAACGGGAACACCAGCCGCTCGCTTTCAAGGGTGCACAGACCAAGGCGGTTATCAAACGCCACGCACAACGCCTGGTTAAAGGCCTCCGGCGTCGCCTCCTGCATCTGCTGCGCTTTTTCCGGCACTAAGGACCAGACAATCGAGCACAGGTGCGGATCGGCAAGCGGCAGGAAGGCCAGAATACCGTCGTTGTGGAAAATCTGCCGGGCCACGCCGCCGTGCGGCTCTTCGGTACGGATCGTTGCCACCATCGCATGATGACGGTAATCCCAGTACGTTAGCGGGATATCGGCCTTGTTGCGCAGCCAGGAGTTGGCACCATCGGCACCCACCACCAGGCGCGCGGTCAGCATGTCACCGCTTTCAAGGGTGATAAACGCCTCGTTTTCGCCCCAAGCCACCTGCTGGATCTGCGCAGGTGCTACCAGCGTCACGTCGCTGCACTGCTCTGCTTTCTGCCACAGCGCGTGGTGAATTACCGCGTTTTCGATGATGTGCCCCAGATGGCTATAGCCCATGCTTTCATCATCAAAGGCAATATGGCCAAAGCTGTCTTTGTCCCAGACTTCCATGCCGTGATAGCAGCTGGCACGCTGGGCAATAATATCTGACCAGACGCCGAGACGGGTCAGCAGCTTTTCGCTGGCCGCATTAATCGCCGACACGCGGAGTTCCGGCGGGGCATCAGGTGCGACGGGCTGAGGCTGCTTTTGCTCCAGCACGGCCACCCGCAGGCCGCTGCCCTGTAAACCGCAGGCCAGCGCCAGCCCAACCATTCCGCCGCCAACGATGGCAACATCAACATTTTGCACAGTGATAACTCCTTAACGCGCGACCCAACCCAGGGTCCGCTGCGCCAGCACGTCACGTGCCGGAATGAACAGTTCCATCGCCATCAGCCCGAGGTTGCGACCGGCAACCAGCGGCACCCAGCGATTGGCAAACAGATGGACCAAACCATCGGTGACGCCGATTGTTGCCTCTTTATCGGCCTGGCGTCGCTTCTGGTAATGGCTTAGCACCGAATAAGCACCGCAGTCTTTTTGTTCGCCCCACGCCTGCGAAAGGGTTTCGGCCAGGCTCATGACATCCCGCAGGCCGAGGTTAAAGCCCTGACCGGCAATGGGATGGAGGGTTTGCGCCGCGTTGCCGACCAGCGCCACGCGGTGGGAAACAGACTGCGATGCGGTGGTTAACGATAGCGGATAAACTGCACGTTTTCCCGCCTGGGTAATACGCCCGAGCCGCCAGCCAAAGGCTTTCTGCAGCTCGGTACAAAAACGTTCGTCGGACCAGGACTTAACCTCTTCGGCTTTATCCTGCGGGTGGCACCAGACCAGCGAACAGCGCCCGTCCGTCATCGGCAGCATCGCCAGCGGGCCGTGCTGGGTGAAGCGCTCAAACGCCCGGCCATTGTGTTCCGCGGCGGTCGAGACGTTCGCAATGACCGCAACCTGCCCGTAAGACTGCTGACGCCACTCTACGCCACACTGGGTGCCGAGCGCCGAGCGCGATCCGTCCGCGGCAACCAGAAGCTGGCCGTCGAGAACAACGCCGTTATCCAGCGTCACGCTGACCGCATCTTCACTGCGGGTGAAGCTGGCAACGCGAGCCGGGCAGTGCAGCGTCACGCCTGGCGCGTCCTGCAACAGACGGAACAGGCGCAGGCCGACATCGTGGAGTTCAACAACCTGGCCCAGCGCGGCAATACGGTAGTCATGGGCATCCAGCGTGACAAATCCGGCATGGCCACGATCGCTCACGTGTACGGTATTAATGGCGGTGGCGCAATCGGCGATGGCCTGCCAGATGCCAATCCGGGACAGCTGCTGGCAGGTACCCTGCGCCAGGGCAATGGCGCGGGAATCAAACCCAGGGTGATTCTTCGCCTGCGGCGCGACGGCTTCAACCAGATGCACCGGAAGCTGCCCCTTCGTCAACTGCGAGATGGCTAACGCCAGCGTGGCGCCAGTCATGCCGCCGCCCACGATGATCACGCTCATACGCGTGCCGCTGCCATCAGCGCCTCGATATCGTCAGCGTTTTTTACCACGCTCGCGGTCAGGTTTTCGTTGCCGGTTTCGGTGATGACGATGTCGTCTTCGATGCGAATGCCAATTCCGCGGTATTCCTCTGGCACGTCAGCATCCGGCGCGATGTACAGCCCCGGCTCGACGGTCAGCACCATGCCCGGCTCCAGCACGCGCGAACGTTCCGGACCGTATGCCCCGACGTCATGCACATCCAGCCCCAGCCAGTGGCTCAGGCCGTGCATAAAGTATGGACGGTGGGCATTCTCGGCAATCAGAGTGTCGACATCCCCTTTGAGGATCCCAAGCTTAACCAGCCCGGTAATCATGATGCGCACCACCTCACCGGTAACCTCCTGAATGGAGGTGCCCGGGCGATACAGCGTCAAGGCCGTCTCGAGTGATTCAAGAACGATGTCATAAATTGCCCGCTGTGCGGGGGAAAATTTGCCGTTCACCGGGAACGTACGGGTGATGTCGCCCGCGTAGCCCTGATATTCACAGCCGGCGTCAATCAGCACCAGATCGCCATCGCGCAGCGCGCTTTCGTTTTCGGTGTAGTGCAGAATGCAGCCGTTTTCCCCGCCACCAACAATGGTGTTGTAGGACGGGAAGCGCGCACCATGACGGTTAAATTCATGGTGAATTTCGCCTTCAAGCTGGTATTCGAACATACCCGGACGGCATTTTTCCATCGCACGGGTGTGCGCCAGGGCGCTGATTTCACCCGCGCGGCGCAGCACGTTGAGCTCTTCTTCAGACTTAAACAGGCGCATCTCATGCACCACCGGACGCCAGTCCGTGAGCGTTGCGGGCGCGGAGAGGTTCTGGCGCGAACCTTTACGCAGCTTATCCAGCGCGTTGAAAACAATCTCATCGGCGTAGGCGTATTCGCCCTGGGCGTGGTAGAGCACATCCAGGCCGTTCAGTAGCTGATAAAGCTGCTGGTTGATTTCGCTAAACGCCAGCGCGCGGTCAACGCCCAGTTTTTCCGGCGCCGCCTCTTGCCCTAAGCGGCGGCCAAACCAGATTTCAGCCGTCAGATCGCGCACGCGGTTGAAAATCACGCTGTGGTTGTGGGTGTCATTGCTCTTGATCAGCACCAGTACCGCTTCCGGCTCGTTAAACCCGGTGAAGTACCAGAAATCGCTGTTCTGGCGATAGGGGTATTCGCTGTCGGCGCTGCGCGTCACTTCCGGCGCGGCAAAAATCAGGGCCGCGCTTCCCGGCTGCATTTTTGCCAACAGCGCCTGACGACGGCGAGAATACTCTTGATGCGAGATAACCATGACACCCTCCTGTGCGTTATTTTTCTTAATGTAAGGTTGGCTTGCGAACTTCCGGCGCGGTCGGCTGCGAACGCGTAAAGTTGTCGTGGCACAGCAGCGCCGCCACGCGCACGTACTCGATGATCTCTTCGAGAGACATCTCCAGCTCTTCCTGGTCTTCGTCTTCATCGTAGCCAAGCTGGGCGATGTTGCGCAGATCGTCGATCGCTTCACCCGCTTCGCCGGTCACTTTATCAAGCTTCGGCTGGGTGACGCCCAAGCCAAGCAGATAGTGGTTTACCCAACCCGCGAGCGCATCGGCGCGATCGAAGACGCTGACATCGTCGCCTTCAGGCAGATAAAGCTGAAAAAGGAAGCCATCGTCTTCCAGCGAATCGCTGGTTGCGGCGTGCATTTTACGCAGCGCTTCCGCCAGTTCGTGACCAAACGCCAGCCCTTCGTTCGTGAGGTCGTGGATCAGCGGCTGCCAGGAGCTGTCGCTGTTTCCGCCGCACAGTATGCCGCTGATCAGACCGTGCATTTCGGCAGGGGTTAAACCGACTCCCTGCTGGTTCAGTAACTGGTTTAAATCCTTGTAACCAGGCATTTCGTTCTGTATAGACATACGCATTCGTCATCAAAGGGAGGATATTCATGATATGCTACCACTTTGGACCCTGGTGATACCAGAAAAGGGCTTGTATCTTCACATCAGGGTAGCTATAGTGTCGCCCCTTCGCCGCCCCCGGGCCAGTTAGCGAAGGCAGCGCAGTCAATCAGCAGGAAGGTGGCATGTCTGCACAACCCGTCGATCTCCAGATTTTTGGCCGTTCACTGCGAGTGAATTGTCCGCCTGAACAAAGGGATGCTTTGAATCAGGCTGCGGACGATTTGAATCAGCGGTTGCAAGATCTAAAAGAACGCACTAGAGTCACAAATACTGAGCAGCTGGTTTTCATCGCCGCGTTGAACATCAGCTATGAACTGACTCAGGAAAAAGCGAAGACCCGCGACTACGCGGCTAGCATGGAGCAGCGCATTAAAATGCTCCAGCAGACCATTGAACAGGCGTTGCTTGATCAAGGTCGCAATCCCGAAAGACCGGGACCAAAGTTTGAATAACACTTCTCAGTTGACTATGGTAGAGTAACTGTGAAGACAAAATTTCTCTGAGATGTTCGCAAGCGGGCCAGTCCCCTGAGCCGATATTTCATACCACAAGAATGTGGCGCTCCATGGTTGGTGAGCATGCTCGGTCCGTCCGAGAAGCCTTAAAACTATGACGACACATTCACCTTGAACCAAGGGTTCAAGGGTTACAGCCTGCGGCGGCATCTCGGAGATTCCCTCTTTCTTCTTCTACCGACTACCATGACTCAATTCCCTGAAGTTTCTGCTTCACGCCAGGACATCCGTCAGCTTATTCGCCAGCGTCGCCGCGCACTTACGTCTGAACAACAAGCACACTTTGCGCAGCAGGCCGCCGCCCGTATGATGGCCTATCCGCCGGTGGTGATGGCAAACACCGTCGCTCTGTTTCTGTCGTTTGATGGCGAGCTGGATACCCAACCGCTTATCGACCAGCTCTGGCGCGCCGGGAAACGGGTTTACCTGCCGGTACTGCATCCGTTTAGCAAAGGTAACCTGCTGTTTCTGCACTACCATCCGCACAGCGAGCTGGTGGTAAATCGTCTGAAAATCACCGAACCGAAACTCGACGTGCGCGACGTGCTGCCGCTTTCCGAGCTGGATGTACTGATTACACCGCTGGTGGCGTTTGATGAACAGGGCCAGCGTTTAGGCATGGGCGGGGGATTCTATGACAGGACGCTGCAAAACTGGCAGCAGTACGGGTTGCAGCCAGTGGGCTATGCGCATGATTGTCAGGCTGTAGAAGCCTTGCCAGTGGAGAAGTGGGATGTGCCGTTGCCGGCGGTGGTGACGCCATCGAAGTTGTGGGAGTGGTGAACCAAGCGTGCGGCCAGATGCCCTTGTATGTTTAAAGTCACTTCAGTTACCCGTCTACAGACGGGTAAACTGTCTATGCGTTTGACCTGATGCCACAGCCCGTTAGCCCTCTGGGTTTTCAAGCCCGCGGGTTAGCTCAT
>NZ_JBSKJN010000022.1:0-26134 GCF_053709515.1 Enterobacter sp. UPMP701
GATGCGGGGATTTTTATTCACGCTATTTACTCCCACTCGTGCAGGAAGCGTTGCCCATACTGGTCAGCCACCAGCAGCGCCGCATAAACCTGATCCGGCGTTACGCCGCCCGGCATGTTGTGAATGGTTTCCCCTTCGGCACAGGAGGCTTCCGCAATCAGACGCATTTTGGCCGGAATATCCTCTTTGATATTCAACTGTGCCAGCGTGATCGGCAGCCCAACGCTGTGGCAAAGCGCCGCGACAGTTTCGATCTCCTCAACCGGTGCATTTTCCAGCACCAGCTGCGTCAGCGTACCGAACGCCACTTTTTCACCGTGGTAGAAGTGATGCGCATCCGGCACCGCCGTCATGCCGTTGTGAATGGCGTGTGCCGCCGCCAGCCCGCCGCTTTCAAAGCCCACGCCGCTCAGATAAGTGTTGGCTTCGATAATACGTTCCAGAGCAGGCGTCACCACGTGCTGTTCCGCTGCGAGCATCGCTTTTTCACCCTCTTCAACCAGCGTGTTGTAGCACAGCTCCGCCAGCGCTAGCGCCGCCTGCGTGCACTTGCCGCCCGCCATGGTGGTGGCACCGCTGCGCGAGCAGGCACGTGCTTCAAACCAGGTTGCCAGCGCATCGCCAATCCCGGCGGCCAGCAGACGTGCCGGCGCACCCGCCACCACTTTGGTGTCGACAATGACCATATTCGGGTTGTGCGGCAGCATCAGGTAGCGGTCGAACTCGCCGCTGTCAGTGTAAATCACGGAGAGGGCGCTGCACGGTGCATCGGTGGAGGCAATTGTTGGAGCAATGGCGACCGGCACGTCCATAAAGTGGGCCAGCGCTTTGGCGGTATCCAGCGTTTTACCGCCGCCGATACCCAGCACCGCCAGGCAGTCGGCGCTGTCGGCCAGCTTTTTCAGTCGATCGATTTCATTTTGCGAACATTCGCCGCAAAATGGCGCAATTTCGGCATGCAGTTCAGCTTGTTTAAAACTCTGACGCAGAGTTTCTTCGGCAAAACCCAGCACAAATTTATCGCCAACAACCAGCCAGCGATTTGCCAGCGGCTTCAGGTAGTCACCAAGACGGGTGAGCACATCAGCGCCCTGGATGTATTTACCGGGTGATTGAATAATACGGTCCATAACGTTTCTCCCTTAGAGGTTGAGGTTACCAAACGCGTTTTTCCAGTCCTGCTCGAACTTCTCTATGGCTGACTCTACCGCTGGCGTGCCGAGCATTTGTTGCGCTACGTCTAAGGGAAGCGTGATTGCCTCACACCCGGCAAGCAGGCAGTCCAGCGCCTGACGTGGGGTTTTAAAGCTGGCGGCCAGCACCATGCTCCCCGGGGCGTGCAGTTCCAGCAGGGATTGCAGCTCCTGCACCATGCGAATACCGTCGCCGCCCTGTGCGTCGACGCGGTTGACGTACGGTGCGACATATTTCGCGCCTGCAAGCGCGGCCAGTAAACCCTGCGCGGCGCTGTAAACGGCGGTGCCCAGGGTGGTAATACCCTCTTTTTTCAGTGCGTTAATCGCAATAAGCCCCTGAGCCGTCACCGGGATTTTCACCACGATGTCTGGAATGGCATTGCTCAGGCGTTTGGCCTCGGCCACCATGCCTTCTGCATCGCGGCTCATGGTCTGGGCAAACAGCGTGCCGTCCGGCCCGATGGCTTTTTGCAGGCGCGGCAGCACGTCCCAGATGGATTCACGGCTGGCGGCAATGATGCTTGGGTTGGTAGTGACACCCGCAATGGGAAAAATACGCGCCAGGCGTTCAACTTCCGCCACGTTGGCGGTATCCAGGTACAGTTCCATTACTCTTCCTCGTATTAAAGTTCTAACTCGTGTTCTAACAGGGAGGCGATAGCCTCTTCGGAGCTGGCGTGAACCAGCGCGCTGCGAAAATCGTCATGCATGATGCGACGTGCCAGGCGGGAGAAAATACGCATATGCTGGTCGCCGGCGGCGTGTTTGTTTAGCGTCAGCATGATGATGTACTGTGCTTCCTCATCGCCCCACATGACCGGAGATTTCAGGCGTGCAACGCTGATGGTGGATTGCTCGATATGCTCTGATTTGCTGTGTGGAATGGCGAAACCAAAACCCAGCCCGGTGGAGAAAACGGCCTCGCGGGCCCACAGATCGGCTTCCAGCTTGCGCGGATAGCGGCAACGCCCGGCGAGCAGCAGGTTATCGGTCATCCCTTTCATGACCTCTTCTTTGCTGTTCCAGTCGTTATCCAGAGAGATACAGCGTGGCATCACCAGCGGCGTATCCTGATGATTCATGCGGAACTGGGCGAGCAGATGCTCCACTTCGAGCGATGTGCGACACGCCATTGCCTGGTTCAGCAGCTGGCGACAGGCGCGGCTATCAAGCTGCGCCAGGCGTGCTTTGGTGGCGGGAATGGCAGGCGAGCCCATGCTTAGCTCGTCCAACCCAAGACCTACCAGTAGCGGCAGCACTGACCCTTTCGCGCCCAGTTCACCGCAGAGGCCAATCCATTTCCCCTGGCGATGCACGGCCTGCACCGCGTAATCCAGCGCGCGCAGGAACGCCGGGTTCAGGCTGTTGTAATGGCGCGTGACTTTGGCGTTGTCGCGGTCGACGGCCAGCAGATACTGCGTCAGGTCATTGCTGCCAATGCTAAAGAAATCAATCTCTTCGCAGCACTGATCGATGATGAACATCACCGAAGGCACTTCCAGCATAATGCCGAGCGGGATTTTCTCATCAAAAGGAATATGTTCATTGCGAAGCTGTTGTTTCGCTTCGGCGAGTTTTTCTTTCACCCACAGGATCTCTTCCATCGAGGAGATCATTGGGATCATGATCTTCAGGTTGCCGTGAGCCGAGGCGCGCAGGATCGCCCGAAGCTGGGTGGTGAAAAGCGTTGAATACTCTTCATATATGCGCACGGCGCGGTATCCAAGGAACGGATTGTTCTCTGCCGGAATATTCAGATATTCCACCGGCTTATCGCCGCCAATATCCATGGTGCGCACAATAATGCTCCGCCCGTTTGCGCTCTCCAGTGCCTGACAAAAAATGTTGTACAACTCGTTTTCGCCGGGCGCGCTGGTGCGGTCCATATAAAGCATTTCGGTGCGGAACAGGCCCACGCCCTCGGCGCCGTTGCCAAATGCCCCCTGGGCTTCCACCGCGTGGGCGATGTTCGCGGCAATTTCTATACGCAGACCGTCGGCGGTTCTGGCTTCACGATCGAGCCAGATGCGCTGCTGCTCGCGTATCGCCTGTTGTACCCGCGCTTCTTGTTGATAGTAGCGCGTCACCGCATCGCTGGCATTGACTACGGCCGCACCGGCATTGCCGTCGACAAAGACGGGTGTATTGCGCCACTGCAGCAGGCTCTCACTGTCGATGCCGACCAGAGTGGGAATATTGAAGGAGCGTGCGAGGATCACGGTGTGCGAGGTGGTTCCGCCGCTTTTTAACAGCAGCCCTCTGAGCATGGTTTTATCCAGTTCCAGGAACTGGCCGGGAGTGAGGTCGTCAGCAAGGCAAACGCTCGGCTGCGTTAGCTGCCCCGGAGATGGGAAACGCGTTTCACCGTAGATATGCTGTAAAAGCTGATAGCAGACGTCGCGCACGTCCAGCACACGTTCCTGCAAATACGCGCTGCTGGAACGAGAGAACGTATCGCAGAAATGGTTCGCCGTGGCGATGATGGCCTGGGCGCAGCTTAAGCCCCGGCTGACCCCTGACAGCAGGTGCTGGCGCAGTGAGGTATCCGTAGCCAGCGAGCGATGGGCTTCAAGAATGGCGCTGGCGGTGCTGTCGCCCTCCAGCGCGTGCAGCTCAATGTGTTTGACCAGCAGCGTCAGACCGGTATCCAGCGCCGATTGTTCAGCTTCCACGCTTTGTGAGGCGGGTAAATCGGTCAGGACGTTGAGATCCAGCGAGGCCAGTACCGTCAGGATGCCCTGCCCACTGCCGCTGCATACCGGAGTGGCGCGAAAAAGCGTCGGGTGCAGGCGTGTCAGTGATTCTGGTAAGGGCTCCAGCTCCGTGCTGATAACGCCTTCAAGCGGTGCGTCGCAATGCGGGAACTCCTCTCTCAGCCACTGTTCCAGCCGCTGATGGGCATGCTGCTCGTCTTCACCGCAGATCGCCAGACGGCAGGGATCGCCCGCCAGCGTATCGGTACCAATCAATGCCAGCGCGCTTTTAGCATCGCCTTTACGATCCGTACGCAGGTTATGCCACTCGATCTGCGAGACAAACGTATTGCACAGCGTTTCCACATGACTTGCCGGACGCGCGTGAACGCCGTTGGGCAATTCACAGGTAAATTCCACTACCAGAGCCATACACACTCCTGAAACCAATCGTCAATGATGTGAAACAGCATACGAGCGTGAGGATGAAGCGCGCCATGTGACAAAACTGCCAAAAACTGGACAAATGTAATGTGACGCTAAAAGTGAGATTTCACTCACAGGTTGTGACGTTTTGCGAAATGCATCGCCGGTGTGAAATGTCGAGGCGGATCGCATTTTTATTTCGACATTACAAAAATCCAGTAAATGGCCTTTTTGTCTCCTGTCCGCCGTCTTTCTGATTGCCTATTGTTTGCCACAACATCTTTATGGTTTTGGCCAGGAGCGACATATGAAAGCGTTGGTGCATATTCTCAAGAACACGCGGCAGCATCTGATGACCGGGGTGTCGCACATGATCCCGTTCGTGGTCTCGGGCGGCATTCTGCTGGCGGTTTCGGTCATGCTATACGGCAAAGGCGCGGTACCGGATGCCGCAACCGATCCCAATCTGAAAAAGCTCTTTGATATTGGTGTAGCGGGTTTAACGCTGATGGTGCCGTTCCTGGCCGCTTACATCGGCTACTCAATTGCAGAACGCGCGGCGTTGGCTCCCTGTGCCATTGCCGCCTGGGTGGGCAACAGCTTCGGCGCGGGGTTCTTTGGCGCGATTATCGCCGGGATTTTCGGCGGAATTATCGTCTGGTACCTGAAAAAACTGCCGGTCCCGAAAGTACTGCGCTCCGTCATGCCCATCTTCATCATCCCGATTATCGGCACCTTTATTACCGCGGGCGTCATGATGTGGGGGCTTGGCGAGCCTGTCGGCGCGCTGACCACCGGTCTCACTCAGTGGCTGCAAGGCATGCAGCAGGGGAGCATCGTGGTACTCGCCATCATTCTCGGTCTCATGCTGGCGTTTGATATGGGCGGCCCGGTTAACAAAGTGGCGTATGCCTTCATGCTGATTTGCGTTGCGCAGGGCGTCTATACCGTCGTTGCGATTGCCGCCGTGGCTATTTGCGTGCCGCCGCTGGGGTTAGGCCTGGCAACGTTGGTCGGTCGCAAGAATTTTTCCGATGAAGAGCGTGAAGCGGGGAAAGCGGCGCTGGTGATGGGCTGTGTGGGCGTCACCGAAGGGGCAATTCCGTTTGCCGCTGCTGACCCTCTGCGCGTGATCCCTTCCATCATGCTGGGTTCCGCGTGTGGCGCAGTGACAGCTGCCGTGATGGGCGCGCAATGTTATGCCGGCTGGGGCGGGTTGATCGTGCTTCCGGTGGTGGACGGCAAGCTCGGCTATATCGCGGCGGTTGCGGTGGGCGCAGTGGTAACGGCAATCAGCGTCAACGTGCTGAAGCGTATTGCCCGCAAGAATGCAAAACAGGTCGAAGAAAAAGAAGACGACCTGGATCTGGATTTCGAAATTAACTGAGTGAGGAAGAGAACATGGCCCGAATTATCGCAGTAACCGCATGTCCGTCTGGCGTTGCCCATACATATATGGCTGCCGAAGCGCTGGAAAGCGCCGCTAAAGCGAAAGGCTGGGAAGTGAAGGTAGAAACGCAGGGGTCGATCGGTCTTGAGAATGAGCTGACGGCAGAAGACGTTGCCGCCGCGGATATGGTGATCCTGACCAAGGATATTGGCATTAAATTCGAAGAGCGCTTTGCCGGGAAAACCATTGTACGCGTCAACATCAGCGACGCGGTAAAACGCGCCGACGCCATCATGAACAAGATTGATGCCCACCTGGCGCAAACCGCCTGATGCTCTCCCGCCCTTCGGGGCGGGGTCGTTTTACCGTTACAGGAGTTCCCTCATGACGAATCGTACCCAGCGTTTGAAAGACGCCCTTTTTGCCAGCCCGCGTGAAATCTCGCTTGAGCGCGCTTTGCTCTATACGGCCAGCCACCAACAGACGGAAGGCGAGCCGGTGATTATCCGGCGCGCGAAAGCGACGGCGTACATACTCGACCATGTAAATATCGCGATTCGTGATGAGGAACTGATTGCCGGGAACCGCACCGTTAAACCGCGAGCAGGGATTATGTCTCCGGAGATGGATCCGTACTGGCTGCTTAAGGAGCTGGATCAGTTCGCGACCCGTCCGCAGGACCGCTTTGAAATCAGCGATGAGGATAAGCAGACCTACCGTGACGTGCTGTATCCCTACTGGGAAAACCGGTCGATGAAGGATTTCATCAACAGCCAGATGACGGATGAGGTGAAAACCGCGGTAGGGACGCAGATTTTTAGCGTCAACCAGACGGATAAAGGGCAGGGGCATATCATTATTGATTATCCGCGCCTGCTCAATAATGGCCTGGGCGCGCTGGTGGAGGAACTGCGTGAACACTGCGCCCGCGATCCCCATAACACCTTTTATGCTGCGGCGCTGATCCTGCTTGAGGCTTCTCAGCGCCATATTTTGCGCTACACGGCGCTGGCTGAAGAACTGGCCCGTGTCAGCGATGCGTCGCGCCGCGAGGAACTGCTGACAATTGCCGACATCTCGCGGCACAACGCGCAGCATAAGCCACAGACGTTCTGGCAGGCGTGTCAGCTTTTCTGGTACATGAACGTTATTTTGCAGTACGAATCCAACGCCAGCTCGCTCTCCATCGGGCGCTTTGACCAGTACATGCTGCCGTTTTATCAGGCCTCGCTCTCACAGGGCGAGGAGCCCGCGTTCCTGAAAGAGATTCTGGAATCGCTGTGGGTGAAGTGCAATGACGTGGTGCTTTTACGATCGACCAGCAGCGCCCGCTATTTCGCCGGGTTCCCGACCGGGTATACCGCACTGTTAGGCGGCCTGACGGAGAACGGCCGTAGCGCGGTAAACGTGCTCTCCTTCCTGTGCCTGGATGCCTACCAGAGCGTTCAGCTTCCTCAACCGAACCTCGGCGTGCGGGTGAATGAACTGATCGACAGACCTTTCCTGCTTAAAACCGCAGAGACAATCCGCCTGGGAACGGGTATTCCGCAAATTTTTAACGATGAAGTGGTGGTGCCTGCCTTCCTGAATCGCGGCGTGTCGCTGGAGGACGCGCGTGATTACGCTGTCGTCGGCTGTGTTGAGCTGTCTATTCCCGGTAAAACCTACGGTCTGCACGATATCGCCATGTTTAACCTGCTGAAAGTGATGGAAATCGCGATGCAGGAGAACGAAGGCAACGCAGCGCTGAGTTATGAAGGCTTGCTGGAGCATATTCGCGTCAAAATTAATCACTACATTGCGCTAATGGTCGAGGGGAGCAATATCTGCGATATCGGTCATCGCGACTGGGCGCCAGTGCCGTTACTCTCTTCATTCATAAGCGATTGCCTTGAATCCGGGAAAGATATTACCGACGGCGGGGCGCGCTATAACTTCTCTGGCGTACAGGGGATCGGAATAGCCAACCTGAGTGATTCATTACACGCCCTGAAAGGGCTGGTCTTTGAACAGCAACGCTTAAGTTTTGATGAGCTCTTAGTCGTGTTAAAAGCGAACTTTGCCACCCCGGAAGGCGAAAAAGTGCGAGCAAGGCTGATCAATCGCTTCGAAAAGTACGGCAATGATATCGATGATGTCGACAACATCAGCGCAGAACTGCTGCGTCACTACTGCAAAGAGGTCGAAAAATACCGTAACCCGCGCGTCGGGCAGTTTACGCCGGGCTCTTATACCGTATCGGCACACGTGCCGTTGGGGGCGGTGGTGGGGGCTACACCGGATGGACGCTTTGCCGGTGAGCAACTGGCGGACGGCGGGCTCTCACCGATGCTTGGGCAAGATATGCAGGGTCCAACCGCGGTACTCAAATCGGTGAGTAAGCTGGATAACTATCTGTTATCTAACGGTACGCTGCTAAACGTTAAATTCACACCGGCGACGCTTGAAGGTGACGCCGGGCTGCAAAAGCTGGCGGATTTCCTGCGTGCGTTCACGCAGCTCAAGTTGCAACACATCCAGTTCAACGTGGTGAACGCGGAAACACTGCGTGAAGCGCAGCAGCGTCCGCAGGATTTTGCCGGGCTGGTGGTGCGCGTTGCCGGATACAGCGCCTTCTTTGTTGAGCTGTCGAAGGAGATCCAGGATGACATTATCCGCCGCACCGCGCATCAGCTGTAACGTCGTTGAAACACGCGCCGACGTGGCGCGTATTTTCAATATTCAGCGCTATTCGTTAAACGACGGGGCGGGGATTCGCACGGTGGTCTTTTTTAAAGGCTGCCCTCACCGCTGCCCGTGGTGTGCTAACCCGGAGTCGATCTCCCCGAAAATGGAGACGGTTCGTCGGGAGAGTAAATGTTTGCACTGCACACCCTGCCTGCGTGATGTGGACGAATGTCCGTCCGGCGCGTTTGAGCACATCGGACGCGACGTGACGCTGGACGAACTTGAACGCGAGGTGATGAAAGACGATGTGTTCTTTCGCTCTTCGGGCGGCGGAGTGACGCTGTCGGGAGGGGAAGTATTGATGCAGGCCACCTTTGCGACCCAACTTCTTGCGCGTTTGCGCCGCTACGGTATTCGCACCGCGATTGAGACGGCGGGAGATGCGCCCCTGTCACGATTGCTACCGCTGGCACGCCAGTGCGACGAAGTACTTTTTGACCTGAAGATTATGGATCCTGAGCAGGCGCGTTCGGTGACGGCGGTGAATCTGCCCAGGGTGCTGGAAAACGTCAGACAACTGGTGGCGGAAGGCATAAATATCATCCCCCGCGTACCGCTTATTCCGGGCTATACGCTGACGGAAACCAACATGGCGCGCGTGCTGGCGTTTTTGCTGCCTACAGGGATACGTCAGCTGCATCTATTACCGTTTCACACGTATGGCGAACCAAAATACCGCCTGCTTGGGCAACAATGGTCGATGCGGGAGGTGATACCTCCGACAACTGACGACGTTGCGGTCCTGCGCCGTATGGCGGAACGTAAAGGGTTTCATGTCACCGTAGGAGGTTGAAAATGACAGTAACAGCAGGGCGTCATCTGGTGGCGGTAACCGCGTGCGTAAGCGGCGTGGCGCATACTTACATGGCCGCAGAACGGCTGGAGCGGATTTGCCAGCAGGAGAAATGGTCAGCCCGCATTGAGACGCAGGGGGCGTTAGGCATTGAAAGTGAGTTGACGGAGGATGATATCCGGCGCGCTGATGTCGTATTGCTTATCACGGATATTGAGCTGGCGGGCAGCGAGCGCTTTGAATCCTGCCGCTATGTGAAGTGCGGGATTAATGCTTTCCTGCGAGATCCGCACAAGGTCATGGCTGCAGTACGAAAAATGGTATCCGCGCCGCAGCATACTCAGGTCATTCTGGACTGACCGCTTTCCCTGTCAGCTGGCTGTGATACTGGCGACGGTACTCTGACGGCGAACGTTCCGTATTTTTACGGAATAAGCGGCAGAAGTAGTTACTGTCGACAAACCCGCAGGCATGCGCCACCTCCTTCACCTTTAAATCATACCCTTTCAGCAGCTGACGCGCGTGCTCCAGCCGGGTATGAGTCAGGTATTCATTAAAACCTACCGCACCTGTTTTCTGAAAAAGATGCGATAAATAGTTCGGAGAGATATAAAACGCCTGGGCGACGGATTCCCGGGTTAGCGGAGTCGCATAATGTTCATCAATATAAACGCGAATGGCTTCAAACAAGGCCTGGCTGCGTGAGGCGGTCTGGATCTGACTACCCAGCAAATCGATGCAGTGGCTGAGCAGGCTGGCGATAATCAGCCGTGCGGTTTGCTGCTCGTGCGGCTGCATCTGCATTTCATGAAGCGTCTGTAGCAGGAAGGAGCCAATGCGGGGGCCACGGCGAGCAACGTGCTGCTTTGCCAGGTTACGCACTTCAACACCATCCCAGTGCAAAAGACTAAACCCAAGCTGCTGTTTGCCAAACAGGATGCTCAACGTCGTCGCGGGCGTTTGCCATTGCGGATCGTTCCAGCCGCCAGACGGGACGTATAAAACATTACCCTGCTGTAAAACGGAAGCAGCCTGGTCTTTCACCGAACCGTCGAGCACGATCTCCAGACGTGGGAAATCAACCTGTAAGGCAAGGTCGGGTGCGGAGATGGCTGGGTTTGCAAAATGCACCTGACGCAGCGGTGTCGTGCCGTTAATCAGGTCTGTCAGAATGTGGGCGATGTCGTGGTGCATGGTGTGGATACCAGGGTATTGCCGGGTGGCGCTAACGCTTACCCGGCCTACTAATCGTAGGCCCGTGCAAGCGCAGCGCCGCCGGGCATAAAGTATTAACCGGTGTTACGCATACCCGCCGCAACGCCCGCAATCGTCACCATCAGCGCCTGTTCAACGCGCGGATCCGGCTCTTTACCTTCCTCTTCCGCCAGACGGGAACGGTGCAGCAGTTCAGCCTGCAAAACGTTCAGCGGGTCGGTGTAAATGTTACGCAGCTGGATAGACTCGGCGATCCACGGCAGGTCCGCCATCAGGTGCGAGTCGTTGGCGATGTCCAGCACCACTTTAATGTCGTCTTCCAGCAGTTCGCGCAGCTCTTTGCCCAGCGTCCACAGCTCCGGTTTCACCAGGCGCTGGTCGTAATATTCCGCCAGCCAGAGGTCGGCTTTCGAGAAGACCATCTCCAGCATCCCCAGACGGGTCGAGAAGAACGGCCAGTCGCGGCACATGGTTTCCAGTTCGTTCTGCTTGCCGTCTTCCACCACTTTCTGCAGTGCCGCACCGGCGCCCAGCCAGGCCGGCAGCATCAGGCGGTTCTGCGTCCAGGCGAAGATCCACGGAATGGCGCGCAGAGACTCTACGCCACCTGTCGGACGACGTTTGGCAGGGCGCGAGCCCAGTGGCAGTTTACCCAGCTCCTGCTCAGGCGTGGCTGAACGGAAGTAAGGGACGAAGTCTTTGTTTTCACGCACGTAGCCGCGGTACAGATCGCAGGAGATATCTGACAGCTCGTCCATGATGCGACACCAGGACTCTTTTGGCTCCGGCGGCGGCAGCAGGTTCGCTTCCAGGATCGCGCTGGTATAGAGCGACAGGCTGCTGATGGTCACTTCCGGCAGGCCGTACTTGAAGCGGATCATCTCGCCCTGCTCGGTCACGCGCAGGCCGCCTTTCAGGCTTCCCGGTGGTTGAGAGAGGAGCGCTGCGTGAGCAGGCGCACCGCCGCGGCCAATGGAGCCGCCGCGTCCGTGGAACAGCGTCAGTTCAATCCCGGCTTTCTCGCAGGTTTTGATCAGCGCATCCTGCGCCTGATACTGCGCCCAGGACGCCGCCATCACGCCCGCATCTTTCGCGGAGTCGGAATAGCCAATCATCACCATCTGCTTGCCCTGAATAAAGCCGCGATACCAGTCGATGTTCAGCAGCTGGGTCATGACGTCGTTGGCGTTGTTCAGGTCGTCGAGGGTCTCAAACAGCGGGGCGACCGGCAGAGCATAGTCGATGCCCGCTTCTTTCAGCAGAAGATGAACGCCCAGCACGTCGGACGGGGTTTTCGCCATGGAGATCACATAGGCGGCCACCGATCCTTTCGGCGCATCGACGATCGCTTTACAGGTGTTGAGCACCTCGCGGGTGTCGTTGCTTGGCTCCCAGTTGCGCGGCAGCAGAGGGCGCTTGGAGTTCAGCTCGCGGATCAGGAACGCCTGTTTGTCGGCTTCGGACCAGCTTTCATAGTCGCCGATGCCGAGATAGCGGGTCAGCTCGCCCAGGGCTTCGGTATGACGGGTACTTTCCTGACGGACGTCGATACGCACCAGCGGCACGCCGAAACACTTCACGCGGCGCAGAGTGTCGAGCAGTTCGCCGTTGGCAATGATGCCCATTCCGCAGGCCTGCAGCGATTTATAGCAGGCGTACAGCGGCTCCCAGAGCTGTTCGTTCTGGCTCAGCAGACCTTCCGGCTTCGGCAGGCGCTGGCCTTTCAGGCGCGCTTCCAGCCAGGCCTGGGTGGCCATCAGCTGACCACGCAGTTTTTTCATCAGAAAACGGTACGGTTCGCTGGCGCCTTCTTCACCGGCCAGCGCGCGCAGTTCCGGCGTCGCTTCCACCATCGACAGCTCGGAGATCAGCACCTGAATATCCTTCAGGAACAGGTCGGTCGCTTTCCAGCGGCTCAGCAGCAGGACGTGGCGGGTGATTTCTGCGGTCACGTTCGGGTTGCCGTCGCGGTCACCGCCCATCCAGGAGGTGAAACGGACCGGAACAAAGTCGACCGGCAGGCGGTAGCCAAGGTTCTCTTCCAGCTGTTCGTTTAGCTCGCGCAGGTAGTTAGGCACCCCTTCCCACAGGCTGTTTTCCACCACCGCAAAGCCCCATTTGGCTTCGTCGACCGGGCTTGGGCGATGCTTACGAATTTCATCGGTATGCCAGGACTGGGCAATCAGCTGGCGCAGACGGCGCATCAGCTGGTTACGTTCGTAGTCGGCGATATCTTTGTTATCCAACTGCTTCAGACAGTTGTTCACTTCCACCATTTTGTGGATCAGGGTGCGACGGGTAATTTCGGTTGGGTGTGCGGTCAGCACCAGCTCCAGCGAAAGCGACTCCACCGCTTTTTTAATGGTGGCTTCGTTGAGGTCGGGCTGGTCTTTCAGTTTACGCAGGGTGCGGGCAATGACTTCCGGGTTGCTGGCCGCTTCGCCGTTTGGCGAAATGCTATGGTATTGCTCAGCGGTGTTTGCCAGGTTCAGGAACTGGCTGAAGGCGCGGGCAACGGGCAGCAGCTCATCGTTAGAGAGGTTCTGCAAGGTGGTGAGCAGCTCCTGACGACTGGCCTCGTTACCGGCACGGGAAGATTTAGACAGCTTGCGGATGGTTTCAACGCGGTCGAGGATGTTTTCACCCAACGCATCTTTGATGGTATCTCCAAGCACTTTGCCGAGCATACTGACATTACTACGCAACGCGGAATATTGTTCGTTCATAAAAACCCAGTCACCCCATCATTTTTGTTTATGCCCAATCGAAAATCTTTTGGACATTATTTTGTCATCTCCCTTTATAAAGCCACGTAAAACCCCCGTCGTCAATTGCTGCGAAAACGGTTCAGCAAACGAATAAATGCGGGCAATTTACGAAATTTAATTCGTATTGCGTCAGATAAGAGATGCTTATGGGAATGTGACGGAGATCGCGGGATTTTTCCTCTCACCCTAACCCTCTCCCCTTTGGGGAGAGGGCAGGGTGAGGGGCCGTTTTAATGCCAGCAGAAGTGATGCACAACCTGGGCAATCAGTTCGCGGGTTGGCTTGATGAAGCGGGTTTCGAGATATTCATCCGGCTGGTGCGCCTGATTGATAGAGCCAGGACCGAGGACCAGCGTCGGGCACAGGGTCTGAATAAACGGCGCTTCGGTACAGTAGTTCACCACGTCGGTTTTCTCGCCGAGCAGCTTTTCCACCACTTCGACCAGCTGGTGGTCCGGCGGGCATTCGTAGCCTGGGATCGGCGGATGCAGCTCGGAGACCGTCAGACGGCCCGGCCAGCGCTCGCTCACCGGGGCCAGCGCTTCGTTAAGCAGGCCGTCGAGATCGCTCAGGGTCATGCCCGGCAGCGGGCGGATGTCCATATGCAGTTCACAGCAGGCGCAGATGCGGTTGGACGCATCACCGCCGTGCAGGCTGCCGAGGTTAAGCGTTGGGTAAGGCACGGTGAACGCCTCGTAGTGATAGCGCTCTTTCAGGTCGTCGCGCAGGGCCATGATGCGGCCAATGGCGTCATGCATCAGCTCGATGGCGTTCACGCCGCGCGCCGGATCGCTGGAGTGGCCGGACTGGCCGAGCACGCGCACGGCGGTAGAGATATGGCCTTTATGCGCGCGAATCGGTTGCAGAGACGTCGGCTCGCCGATGATCGCGCAGTCCGGGCGAATCGACGTGTTTTCAGAGAAGTAGCGGGCACCCGCCATGCTGGTTTCTTCATCGGCGGTCGCCAGAATGTAGAGCGGTTTTTTCAGCTTCATCACGTCCACGTCACGCAGCGCGTCGAGGATAAAGGCGAAGAAGCCTTTCATGTCGGCGGTGCCCAGTCCGTAGAGCTTATTGTCATGCTCGGTCAGGGTGAACGGATCGCGCGTCCAGCGGCCATCATCAAACGGCACGGTGTCGGTATGACCGGCCAGCAGCAGGCCGCCCGCGCCGGTTCCGGTGCTGGCGAGCAGGTTAAATTTGTGACGGGTTCCGGGAACGGGCTGAACCTCAACGTTAAACCCAAGATCGCTAAACCAACCCGCCAGCAGATTGATTAAAGACTCATTGCTCTGATCCAGCGCTTCTTCGGTCGCACTGATGGACGGTGTGGCAATCAGGGCGCGGTAGATCTCGATAAATGGCGGTAAGTTCATTTTCATTGTTGACACACCTTAGGTCGTGATAGTATCAATATTCATGCAATAAATGTGAATAAAAATACATTAACGTTGAGCATAAAGGAACCCGATGTTGAATACGCTGATTGTAGGCGCTAGCGGTTATGCGGGCGCAGAGCTTGTAAGCTACGTAAATCGCCACCCTCATATGACCATAACCGCTTTGACCGTGTCAGCGCAAAGCAATGATGCCGGAAAGTTAATTTCCGATTTGCATCCACAGCTTAAGGGCATTGTCGATCTGCCGCTGCAGCCAATGTCTGACATCAGCGAGTTTAGCGACGGCGTCGACGTGGTGTTTTTAGCCACCGCGCACGAGGTCAGCCACGACCTGGCGCCGCAGTTTCTGGCGGCTGGCTGCGTAGTCTTCGATCTCTCCGGCGCGTTCCGCGTTAACGACGGCGCGTTTTACGAAAAATATTACGGTTTCACCCATCAGCACCCGGATCTGCTTGAAAAAGCGGTGTACGGCCTGGCGGAGTGGAGCGCAGACAAGCTGAAAGAAGCGAACCTGATTGCCGTGCCGGGCTGCTACCCGACGGCGGCGCAGCTCTCCCTGAAGCCGCTGATCGACGCCGGTCTGCTGGATCTGAGCCAGTGGCCGGTGATCAACGCCACCAGCGGCGTGAGCGGAGCAGGGCGCAAGGCCGCTATCTCCAACAGCTTCTGCGAAGTGAGCCTTCAGCCGTATGGCGTGTTTAATCACCGTCATCACCCTGAAATCACTACGCATTTGGGCGCGGACGTTATTTTCACCCCGCACCTGGGCAGCTTCCCGCGTGGGATCCTCGAAACTATTACCTGCCGCCTGAAGTCCGGCGTGACCAAAGAGCAGGTGAGCGAGGTCTTCACGCAGGCGTATGCGGATAAACCGCTGGTGCGTCTGTACGACAAAGGCGTGCCGGCGCTGAAAAACGTGGTCGGCCTGCCATTCTGCGACATCGGCTTTGCCGTGCAGGGCGAGCATCTCATCGTTGTCGCTGCAGAAGATAACTTACTCAAAGGCGCTGCCGCTCAGGCAATGCAGTGTGCAAATATTCGTTTCGGTTTCCCGGAAACGCAGGCTCTTATTTAAGGTGTGATGATGAACCCATTAATTATCAAACTCGGTGGTGTACTGCTGGACAGCGAAGAAGCGCTGGAGCGTCTGTTTACCGCGCTGGTGAACTATCGCGAATCACATCAACGTCCGCTGGTGATTGTGCACGGCGGCGGCTGCGTGGTGGATGAGCTGATGAAAGGGCTCAACCTGCCGGTGAAAAAGAAGAATGGCCTGCGCGTCACGCCTGCTGACCAGATTGACATCATCACCGGTGCGCTGGCGGGTACGGCGAATAAAACACTGCTGGCGTGGGCGAAGAAGCACCATATCGCCTCCGTTGGTCTCTATCTGGGCGATGGCGACAGCGTAAAAGTGACCCAGCTCGACGAAGAGCTTGGCCATGTTGGACTGGCGCAGCCAGGTTCGCCTGAGCTGATTAACACCCTGCTTGAAGGCGGTTTCCTGCCGGTGGTGAGCTCAATCGGCGTGACTGAAGAGGGCGAGCTGATGAACGTCAACGCGGACCAGGCGGCAACGGCACTGGCGGCCACGCTGGGTGCGGATCTGATCCTGCTCTCCGACGTGAGCGGCATTCTGGACGGTAAAGGCCAGCGCATTGCAGAAATGACCGCCGCCAAAGCCGAGCAGCTGATTGCTCAGGGCATTATTACCGACGGCATGATCGTCAAAGTGAACGCGGCGCTGGATGCTGCACGCACGCTGGGCCGCCCGGTGGATATCGCCTCCTGGCGTCACGCGGAGCAGCTCCCGGCGCTGTTTAACGGCACGCCGATTGGTACGCGTATTCTGGCGTAAGTTTTTTGAATGACCGTAGGCCGGGTAAGCGTAGCGCCACCCGGCGGAACTAACGAATAAAGGAACGATGTTATGGCACTTTGGGGTGGGCGTTTTACACAGGCAGCGGATCAGCGGTTCAAACAGTTCAACGACTCTTTGCGCTTCGACTACCGCCTGGCCGAACAGGATATTGTCGGCTCTGTGGCCTGGTCCAAAGCACTGGTGACCGTTGGCGTGCTGACCGCAGAGGAACAGCACCAGCTGGAAGAGGCGCTGAACAACCTGCTGGAAGAGGTGCGTCTGGATCCGCAGCAAATCCTGCAGAGCGATGCCGAAGATATTCACAGCTGGGTGGAAGGCAAACTGATCGACAAAGTCGGCCAGTTAGGTAAAAAGCTGCACACCGGCCGTAGCCGTAACGACCAGGTCGCCACCGACCTGAAGCTATGGTGCAAAGAGACCGTCGGCGAACTGCTGGCGGCGAATCGTCAGTTGCAGAGCGCGCTGGTGGAGACCGCGCAGAACAATCAGGACGCGGTGATGCCGGGTTATACCCACCTGCAACGCGCGCAGCCGGTGACCTTTGCGCACTGGTGTCTGGCCTACGTTGAGATGCTGGCGCGTGACGAAAGCCGTTTGCAGGATACCCTGAAGCGTCTGGACGTCAGCCCGCTGGGCAGCGGCGCACTGGCCGGTACGGCGTATGAAATCGACCGCGAGCAGCTGGCAGGCTGGCTGGGCTTTGCTTCCGCCACCCGTAACAGCCTGGACAGCGTCTCTGACCGCGATCACGTGCTGGAGCTGCTCTCGAATGCCTCTATCGGCATGGTGCACCTGTCGCGCTTTGCCGAAGACCTGATCTTCTTTAACTCTGGCGAAGCGGGTTTCGTTGAACTGTCCGACCGCGTGACGTCCGGTTCCTCTCTGATGCCGCAGAAGAAAAACCCGGATGCGCTCGAGCTGATCCGCGGGAAGTGTGGCCGCGTGCAGGGTGCGCTGACCGGCATGATGATGACCCTGAAAGGGCTGCCGCTGGCGTACAACAAAGATATGCAGGAAGACAAAGAGGGGCTGTTCGACGCGCTCGACACCTGGCTGGACTGTCTGCATATGGGCGCGCTGGTGCTGGACGGCATTCAGGTGAAACGTCCGCGCTGTCAGGAAGCGGCGCAGCAGGGCTATGCGAACTCTACCGAGCTGGCGGACTACCTGGTGGCGAAAGGCGTACCGTTCCGCGAGGCGCACCATATTGTGGGTGAAGCGGTGGTGGAAGCGATTCGTCAGGGTAAAGCCCTTGAAGAGCTGGCGCTTGCCGACCTGCAGAAGTTCAGCGCGGTTATCGGGGATGATGTGTATCCGATTCTGGCCCTGCAATCCTGCCTGGATAAGCGTGCAGCGAAAGGCGGCGTGTCGCCGAAGCAGGTAGCGCAGGCGATTGCGGATGCGAAAAACCGGTTGGTTTGATTTGGTTTGAACAGTGCGGGCTGGTGCCCTTACCCCGGCCCTCTCCCACGGGGAGAGGGAGCAAACACTAAAAATGGCAACTTCGGTTGCCATTTTGCTTTTACCTCGGGCTTTTTTTTGCAAAAAAAAAGCGGACCACGGGGTCCGCAAAAGTTCACGTTGGCTTTAGTTTTTCGAGTTTTGAGAGAAACTCGCTGACGGTGCGGGGACGTCAAGGGTCAAACACGGCCGCCTCGTCTATGTGGTGTATTATTCAACAGAAAGCTTGATAGGGATAATCGTTCGTTGCTATGCTATCTATCGCCATGAACTATCGTGGCGACGGAGGATGAATAATGAATATTCGTGATCTTGAATACCTGGTAGCGCTAGCCGAGCACCGCCATTTTCGCCGTGCGGCAGACTCCTGCCACGTCAGCCAGCCCACGCTGAGCGGCCAGATCCGCAAGCTGGAAGACGAGCTGGGCGTGATGCTGCTGGAGCGCACCAGTCGTAAGGTTCTGTTCACACAGGCAGGTCTGCTGCTGGTGGATCAGGCGCGCACCGTGCTGCGCGAGGTCAAAGTGCTCAAGGAAATGGCAAGCCAGCAGGGGGAAGCGATGTCCGGCCCGCTGCATATTGGCCTGATCCCAACCGTTGGCCCGTACCTGTTGCCGCACATCATTCCGATGCTGCACCAGACGTTCCCGAAACTCGAAATGTACCTGCATGAAGCGCAAACGCATCAGCTGCTGGCGCAGCTGGACAGCGGCAAGCTCGACTGCGCCATTCTGGCGCTGGTGAAAGAGAGCGAAGCGTTTATTGAAGTACCGCTGTTCGATGAGCCGATGATGCTGGCGATCTATGAAGATCACCCGTGGGCGAACCGCGATCGCGTACCGATGGCCGATCTGGCCGGTGAAAAGCTGCTGATGCTGGAAGATGGCCACTGCCTGCGCGATCAGGCGATGGGTTTCTGCTTCGAAGCGGGTGCGGATGAGGATACCCATTTCCGCGCAACCAGCCTGGAAACGCTGCGTAATATGGTGGCGGCGGGAAGCGGCATTACGCTGCTGCCTGCGCTGGCCGTGCCGCGCGAACGTAAACGTGATGGCGTGGTTTATCTGCCGTGCATTAAGCCGGAGCCGCGTCGCACTATTGGCCTGGTGTATCGTCCGGGGTCACCGCTGCGCAGCCGCTATGAGCAGCTGGCAGAGGCCATCCGTGGTTCGATGGATGGCCATTTTGACAGCGCGTTAAAACAGGCGGTTTAAGCCGTTCAGCGCGGCTACCCGATAGGCTTCCGCCATGGTCGGGTAGTTAAAGGTGGTGTTAACGAAGTACTCAATGGTGTTACCGCCACCTTTCTGCTCCATTATTGCCTGGCCGATATGAATGATTTCCGCCGCGCGCTCACCAAAGCAGTGAATCCCGAGGATCTCTTTCGTCTCGCGATGGAACAGAATTTTCAGCGTACCTACGCTCATCCCCACGATCTGCGCCCGCGCCAGATGTTTAAACTGCGCGCGACCCACCTCGTAAGGCACCTTCATTGACGTCAGCTGCTGCTCGGTTTTCCCCACGGAACTGATTTCCGGAATGGTGTAGATACCCGTCGGGATATCTTCAATCAGGTGCGCCGTTGCTTCGCCCTTCACCAGCGCCTGAGCGGCAATGCGCCCCTGATCGTAAGCGGCGGAGGCCAGGCTCGGGTAGCCAATCACGTCGCCCACCGCGTAAACGTGCGGCAGGGCGGTCTGGTACATGCTGTTGACCTTCAGCTGACCGCGGCTGTCGGTTTCAAGCCCGATATTTTCCAGTTGCAGTGAATCGGTGTTGCCGGTACGGCCGTTGGCGTACAGCAGGCAGTCGGCTTTCAGCTTCTTACCGGACTTCAGGTGCATGATCACACCGTCATCGCAGCCTTCGATCTTCTCGTACTCTTCGTTGTGGCGAATGACTACGCCGCTGTTCCAGAAGTGGTAGGAGAGGGAGTCTGACATCTCCTGATCGAGGAATGCCAGCAGGCGATCGCGGGTGTTGATCAGGTCAACTTTGACGTCCATTCCGCGGAAGATCGACGCATATTCGCAGCCGATGACCCCTGCGCCATAGATAATGACGTGGCGGGGTTCATGGTGCAGGCTCAGAATCGAGTCGCTGTCGTAAACGCGCGGGTGCGAGAAGTCCACGTCGGCCGGATGGTACGGGCGTGAGCCGCAGGCAATAACAAATTTTTCAGCCGTGATGGTTTCAACCGAACCGTCGTGGCATTCAAGTGCCAGGGTGTGTTCATCCACAAAATGCGCGTTGCCCTGCAGGATTTCACAGTGGTTACGCTCATAAAAACCCTGGCGCATGCGCGTCTGCTGGTTAATGACGGTATCCGCGTGATTGAGGATGTCGGCAAAGGAGGAACGAAGGAGTCGGGAGTGGTCGCTGTAAAGAGGGTTCTGGTTGAATTCAATAATGCGGCTAACGGCGTGGCGGAGGGCTTTCGAAGGGATGGTGCCCCAGTGGGTGCAACCGCCGCCGACATTATGGTAGCGCTCAATGACCGCTACTCTGGCTCCCTGTTTTACCAGACCCATAGCAGCACCTTCGCCGCCGGGGCCGGAACCAATAACTATTGCGTCGTAATCGTAGGAATGTGGCATGGCAAGGCTTACCTGTTCTTATACATAAAAGCAACAGAATCATAACATCATTGCAGAAGTAACCCAATTATCGTTGTGCTTTTTTCCGGCAGTGGAGCACAAACCGCACGTAAACAATCATTCACAAAGCCAGGCAAACAGATTAATTTTATTCTCTGGTATAGTGCCATCAGGCCTTTGGAAGGATTCAACTATCGTGATGGGCGTAAGAGCACAACAAAAAGAGAAAACCCGGCGTTCGCTGGTGGAAGCCGCATTCAGTCAACTGAGTGCAGAGCGGAGTTTTGCCAGTTTGAGCCTGCGCGAAGTCGCACGCGAGGCCGGGATTGCGCCAACGTCCTTCTATCGTCACTTCCGTGATGTGGATGAACTGGGCCTGACCATGGTCGATGAGAGCGGACTCATGCTGCGCCAGCTGATGCGCCAGGCGCGTCAGCGTATCGCCAAAGGCGGCAGCGTGATCCGCACCTCCGTGTCGACCTTTATGGAATTTATCGGCAATAACCCTAACGCGTTTCGCCTGTTACTGCGTGAACGTTCGGGGACATCGGCAGCGTTTCGTGCCGCCGTCGCGCGTGAAATTCAGCATTTCATCGCGGAACTTGCCGACTATCTGGAACTCGAAAATCATATGCCGCGTGCGTTTACTGAAGCACAGGCTGAGGCGATGGTGACGATTGTATTCAGCGCGGGTGCCGAAGCGCTGGATGTCAGCATTGAACAACGCAAGCAGCTCGAAGAGCGACTGGTATTGCAGCTCAGGATGATCTCCAAAGGCGCGTACTACTGGTATCGCCGTGAACAAGAGAAACTGGCACATCAAACCGAAGAGTGAAGGTGAGTAATGAAACAGTCAGGTCAGGATAAAGGGACGCTGTTGCTGGCATTGATCGCTGGCTTATCCATTAATGGTACGTTTGCTGCTATTTTTAGCTCCATCGTGCCATTTTCGATTTTCCCGCTTATTGCGCTGGTGCTGACGGTTTACTGCCTGCATCAGCGTTACCTGAACCGCACCATGCCGGTGGGGTTACCGGGGCTGGCTGCTGCCTGCTTTATTCTGGGCGTATTACTGTATAGCACCGTGGTGCGCGCGGAGTATCCGGATATCGGCTCTAACTTCTTCCCTGCGGTACTGTCTGTGGCGCTGGTATTCTGGATTGGCTCGCGCATGCGTAGCCGCAAGAGCCAGTTACCAGAATAATGAATTATTTGTAGGGCAGGTAAGCGAAGCGTCACCTGCCCAAAACGCCGGATAATTACTTCGCCGTGAGCAGTACGCCGCACTCCATGTGGTGCGTGTACGGGAACTGATCGAACAGCGCCAGACGTTCAACCTTGTGCGTCTGGCTTAATGTTTCCAGATTCTTGCACAGCGTCTCCGGGTTACAGGAGATGTACAAAATCCGCGGGTACGCCTGCACCATCTTTTCGGTTTCGCTGTCCAGGCCGCTGCGCGGCGGGTCGACAAAAATCGTCTCACACTGGTAGCTCTTCAGATCGATCCCTTCCAGACGGTTAAACTGGCGTACACCGTTCATGGCCTGCGTGAACTCTTCAGCGGCCATACGAATAATCTGCACGTTATCAATATGGTTAGCGGCGATATTGTACTGGGCAGCAGCCACTGACGGCTTGGCGATTTCCGTTGCCAGCACGCGTTCGAAGTTACGCGCCAGCGCCAGCGAGAAGTTGCCATTACCGCAGTACAGTTCCAGCAGATCGCCTTTAGACCCTTCCGTCGCATTCAACGCCCACTCCAGCATCTGCACGTTCATCGCGGCGTTCGGCTGGGTGAAGCTGTTTTCCACCTGGCGATACACCATCTCTTTACCCGCCACCGGCAGACGCTCGTCGACGTAGTCCTGATCCAGCATGATTTTGGTTTTGGTCGCGCGGCCAATCAGGTGCACGTTGATGTTCTGTACACGCAGCGCATCGCGCAGGGCTTCGGCCTGCTCGCGCCACTCGTCGTTCAGCGCTTTGTGGTACAGCAGAGAGACAATGGCCTGATTGCTTTGGGTGGTCAGGTAGTCAATCTGGAACAGCTTGTGGCGCAGCACCGGGTTGTTACGCACGCCTTCAATTATCAGCGTCATCAGCTGGTTGATAAGCTCGCTTGCTGCCGGGAAGCTGTCGACGCGGATACGGGATTTGGTCTGCTGATCGAAAATGATGTGGTACAGGTCGTCACCGTCGTGCCAGATGCGGAACTCGGCGCGCATGCGGTAGTGGCTGACAGGGGAGCGGAACACCTCGGGAACGGGCGCGTTGAACGGCGTCATCATACTTTGCAGGCGGACAACTTTCTCTGCCAGCTGCGCGTCGTACTGTTCTGTCGGGAGGTGTTCTGGGGTCATGATGCGTCCTGAGTGATAAAGAATTACGCGGGGATTGTAGGGATTGTTCAGGGGATGTCCAGATTTAATGGCCAATAGCTGTCTGGACATCTATACGTGTCTAATTGTAGCATTCTGTTTCCGGTCTCCTGAGAGTGAAAAGGGAATCCAGTGAAAATCTGGAGCTGACGCGCAGCGGTAAAGACTGGCGGGATGAACGTTGTAGACACTGTGAAAATGGGAAGTCTTCATCCGTATAACGCCACCTAGCCCGAAGACCTGCCGGGATCACGTCGCATTTGGTTTCATCATCGCGTGCTATAGATGAGGCCTGCGGCATCCTTCTTATATTGTGGATGCTTTAACAATGATTAAAAAAGTATCGCTGTTGACGGCGCTGTCCGTCACGGCATTTTCGGGCTGGGCGCAGGATAGCGCTGACTCGTTGGTGGTGACGGCAAATCGTTTTGAACAACCTGAAAAATCTATTCTGGCGGCAACTTCCGTTGTCACGCGTGCCGATATTGACCGCTGGCAGTCAACCTCGGTGCTGGACGTTATGCGTCGCCTGCCCGGCGTGGATACGGCGCAAAATGGCGGGATGGGGCAACTCTCTTCTCTCTTTATTCGTGGCACCAACTCCAGTCACGTCCTGATTCTCGTTGACGGGGTCCGCCTTAACCAGGCGGGCGTCACGGGGTCGTCCGATCTCAGCCAGTTCCCAATCTCTCTGGTGCAGCGTATCGAATATGTTCGTGGACCGCGTTCGGCGGTGTACGGCTCTGACGCGATTGGCGGTGTAGTGAACATTATTACCACCCGCGCGAAGGACGGCACGACCCTGAATGCCGGCGCAGGCTCGCACGGTTACCAGAATTATGGTGGCAGTACCCAGCAAACGCTGGGCGACAGCACGCGCGTCACGCTGGCGGGTGATTACACCTATACCAAAGGTTTCGATGTGGTCGCGGACGGCAACAATGGTGGCCTTGCTCAGACCGATCGCGACGGCTTTATGAATAAAACGCTCTACGGCGCAGTGGATCACGCATTCTCAGACCAGTGGAGCGGATTTGTTCGCGGCTTTGGCTACAGCAACCGAACGGCCTACGACGGTTACTACAGTTCATTTACCCCTGACGTACTGGTTGATACCCGCCAGCTTTATAGCCAGACCTGGGACGCAGGATTACGCTTCAACGATGACATCTTCCATTCACAGCTGCTCACCAGCTATAGCCACAGCAAGGACTATAACTACGACCCGAATTTGGGCCGTTACGATTCGACTGCCACACTGGATGAAATCAAACAGTACAACGTTCAGTGGCTCAACTCCGTTGATGTGGGGCACGGAAACATTGGCGCGGGCGTGGACTGGCAGAAGCAGAGCACCGAACCGGGTACAAACTATGTGACCAACGGCTACGACCTGCGTAACACTGGCGTCTACCTGACCGGGTTGCAGCAGTTTGGTGACGTCACTCTGGAAGGCGCGGTTCGCAGCGATGACAACTCTCAGTTTGGTCGCCATGGCACCTGGCAAAGCAGTGCGGCGTGGGAGTTCGTGGACGGTTACCGCTTCATTGCCTCTTATGGTACGGCCTATAAAGCACCGAATCTGGGTCAACTCTATGGCTTCTATGGCAATGACCATCTTGATCCGGAGGAGAGCAAGCAGTGGGAAGGGGCGTTTGAAGGCCTGACGGCAGGCGTGAGCTGGCGCGTATCCGGTTATCGTAATGACGTTGATAATCTCATCGACTTCAACAATAACCTTCAGCAATATTACAACGTCGGCAAAGCACGTATTAAGGGTGTGGAAGCGACGGCGTCGTTTGATACGGGTCCGTTGACGCATACTGTAGGCTACGACTATGTGGATGCCCGCAATGCCGCAACCAACGAACTTCTGGACCGTCGTGCTAAGCAGCAGGTGAAATATCAGCTCGATACGCAGATCTATGATTTCGACTGGAGCCTGACTTATCACTATCTCGGCACGCGCTACGACACTGATTTTGGTTCTTATCCGTCAGAGAAGGTAAAAATGGGCGGTGTCAGCCTGTGGGATGTCGCAGTTTCATATCCGGTCACCTCACACCTCACAGTTCGTGGTAAAATAGCCAACCTGTTCGATAAAGATTACGAGACAGTTTATGGCTACCAAACTGCAGGACGGGAATACACCTTGTCTGGCAGCTACACCTTCTAATCCGCGCCCTACCGTGCTGGTGTTTGATTCCGGCGTCGGTGGGCTTTCGGTCTATGATGAGATTCGGCATCTCCTGCCGGATCTCCATTATATCTACGCCTTCGATAACGTCGCTTTTCCGTATGGTGAAAAAAGTGAGGACTTTATCGTTGAGCGCGTGGTTGAAATCGTCACTGCGGTACAAAAGCGCTACCCCCTTGCGCTGGCGGTCATTGCCTGTAATACGGCGAGCACCGTTTCTCTTCCCGCCCTGCGTGAGAAATTCCCGTTCCCGGTTGTGGGCGTCGTGCCTGCCATAAAGCCTGCCGCACGTCTGACGGCGAACGGTATCGTGGGGTTACTGGCCACGCGTGGTACGGTGAAGCGTCCTTATACCCGCGAGCTGATCGACCGTTTCGCTAACGAATGCCAGATTGCGATGCTGGGTTCGGCGGAACTGGTGGAGATGGCGGAAGCGAAGCTGCATGGAAAGGCGGTATCGCTCGAAGAGCTGCGTCGCATTCTGCGTCCCTGGCTGCGGATGCCCGAACCACCGGATACGGTTGTGCTGGGCTGCACCCACTTTCCGCTATTGCAGGAAGAGCTATTAGAGGTGCTGCCGGAGGGGACGCGCCTGGTGGATTCTGGTGCGGCGATCGCCCGTCGTACGGCCTGGCTGCTGGAGCATGAAGCGCCGGATGCGAAGTCTGCCGATGCAAATATTGCTTTTTGTATGGCGATAACAAAAGAAACAGAACAACTTTTACCCGTTTTACGCCGTTATGGCTTTGAAACGCTCGAAAAACTGGCGCTGTAGCACGGTTTTGAGCAAAAAAGAGACGGTTGGAAGTTTTTTTTAAAAGAGGGGTTGTCAACGTCCGAGAACTCCCTATAATGCGCCTCCACTGACACGGAACAACGGCTTGCAAGCCGCCGGGTTAGCGGGGTTCAGAGATGAACGCCAACAGAGAAAAGTGAAAATAATCGCTTGACTCTGAATGAGGAAAACGTAATATACGGGACCTCGCAACGGTGAGCTGAAAGCCACGTTGC
>NZ_JBSKJN010000023.1:0-21535 GCF_053709515.1 Enterobacter sp. UPMP701
CTTCCGGTATGAATTATCCTGAGACAGGGTATGAATGATACTCATAGATAGTGGCGCTCTTGATGTGTTGCTTCGTGACACATTAGCTGGCAACCTTTCTGGCACCGATGTGATCCAGCGTTCTGGCATCGCATTCCTGGACTTCGGCCGGATAGCGCTCACCGAGCACGCCCTTAATTTTTGACCCGCAGGTCGTGGGTCACCACCTTCTGAAACCCCGTCACGCGCTGGCGAACAAGGGCATTATCAAAAAGTTCCCCGAACCGGCCAGGGCTCAGCCCGCCCCATAACCCGATATGGGCCTCCACGTGGGCAAACACAATAAAATAATCCCGTTCGTACCGGTCAAGGCGTCGGATGGTCTGTGTGATATCTTCTCTTGAACGGGTATTTTCGTTTTCAAGATTATCAACGCCCGCAAACATGGCCGTCAGGAAACTTTCGATATGGTTCGTCTGCTGCGGATTAATAAACCAGTCATCAGCAAACACCACGAGCGTATGCACGCCGGCCTGAGCATCATTAACGGACTGCTCCAGGCCGGGAAGCAGTCCCGTGCCTTCACGACGCGCGGCTTTATGCAGTGCAATGAACTCGCCGGGATCGAATTTATTGTGATTGGTGATCACGCCCACACCCACTTCAGCCGCTTTCAGGGCACTGACGTAGTCGCGAATATTTCTGTCGGGTTCTCCGGCATAGCGAAATTCTTTATTTGCACGGGTATGAAGATGAAAATCCACCCTGACCAAGCAGGAGCCATTCTCAAATACGGGATACATTCCCTGATACCGTTATTCAGTTGCTGATGAATGCCCGGAGACTAAATAATGTTATTTATAGTAAGGCGATCCCGTTCCGGCTTCATTTTATTAAGGTCACTGGTATCAATACTTGATCTAAACCCAAAGCGCATTTAACAGATTATGCATGAGAGGGGTAGGCAGTCTTTTCCGGCGTGATGATTTCTGCAACAGATAAATATGATTGTTGCACTTCAGACAATAGTCCACCGGTGGCAACAATTCGACACTTTTTGTGACTTTTCAGCAACAATCCTTCTTCTCCTCTCCGGAGATCCGAAAAAAGGCAATATCGGAACTCTGGTGGAGCCGATTTAGTGAAATATAGTTAGCTGTAGCTGATAAGAATTTACGTGAGAATGGGAAGGGTCTCAGTCCCGTCAGCATGGTGCCTATGGCACCAGTACCAGAATGGCAGAAAATATCTGATAGGCTAGTTCGTATACAAGAGAAGCTGGATGTAAGCGGTCACGTTTATGTGCTTGTAAAGGCATGTGGTAACTATTAGGTTATGGGCTGTACAGACTCCCGGTTGCGTAAACGCAGATACCATTTTTTGCTAGACATGTTAAAAGGAGGTAACAGTGAAGCGATTCCCGAATGGCTCAGACTGGCGTAAATGGGATTTGCACGTCCATACCCCTCAGTCATCACTTGAGAATCAGTATCGGAATGACTGGGAAGCTTATCTTTCTGCAATTGAAGCGTTTGACGACGAGGTCGCTGTCATGGGGGCGACCGACTACTGCACTATCACCGGGTATGAAAAGCTACTCGCATACCGTGCGCAGGGCCGGATAACCAATATTGAGGCCATTTTTCCTAATATAGAATTTCGCATCACACCTGAAACGCAAAAAGATAAGGGTGTAAATATTCATCTTATTATCAATCCGGCGGATGTCGATCACGTAAACAAAATAAAGCATGCCCTGGGGCGGCTTCACTTCCGTTACTGCGAGCAAAATTACTCCTGTAATGATCAGGAACTGACTAATCTGGGGATTGCGGTCGCAGGGCTGTCCTCACCAGAAAAAAATCTGCGCGACGGAATTAATCAGTTTAAGCCTTCTTTTGACGTCTTTGAAAAGTGGCTGAGAAGAGAAACCTGGCTGCGGGACAACGCTATTGTTATTGCATCGAACAACTCAGGAGACGGAGTCTCCGGGCTCCGCGACAATGGTCTTCTTGCTGTCCGGCAGAACATCTATCGCCTGGTTGATGCGATTTTTTCTGGTAACCCGCAGGATTGTGAGTACTTTCAGGGACGTGGCAGCGACAGCAGGGCTGAAGTCATCAGTAAATACGGCAAGCTACTCCCCTGCCTTCATGGTTCGGATGCACATGGACTGACTAAAATTTTTCGTCCCGACGGGGATCGTTTTTGCTGGATTAAAGCCGATCCTACTTTTGCGGGATTAAAACAGGTACTGTACGATCACACTCGCGTCAGGATCCAGAAAACGTCCCCCCATACAAAAACGCCTTATCAATATATTAAACACGTCTGTTTTACGGATCGCAGTGGCCTTGCACTTTTTTCAGACCAGCCTGTACATTTCAGTCCCGACCTGAATGCAATCATAGGCGGGAAGTCTTCAGGAAAATCTCTGCTGCTTTACCACATGGCATGCGCCATTAACGCTGATGAGGTTAGCGAGAAAATCAGGATCTCGGGACAAGCCGTCTATGATGACTTTAGCAATCTCGATGTTGAAGTCACATGGGGAAATGGTGAAGTTAGTTCATTACATGGTGACGACTGCCGGCCTGTGACCTACATTCCTCAGCTCTATATCAATCACCTTGCCGAACGCAGCGGCCAGCTTCAGCTAAATCAGCTGGTCGAGGAAATTCTTTATCAGAATAATAATTTCAAAGCTTTCGCAGTTGAGAATACCGCACAGCGGGAAGCGACTATACGGGTTATAAAAACCAGGATTGATTACCTTACCGAGCTGCGCAAAAAATATAGCGAATGCGGTAAGGAAATGGAGAAGTACGGCACGGAAAAGGCGGTAAGTGATGAAATCCGGCGGCAGGAGGAGAAGATAGCTCAACTGAGGAAGCAGGCATCGTTTACACCGGATGAAGAAAAGCAGTATATGGCACTCAGACTGCGCACGGACAACCTTCAATCCCGCCGGCGCGCGATAGAAGATCTTACTGGTGCCAGCAGAAGCCTGAAAGAAAGCCTTTATCGGCATGCCGGTGGCACGATACAAAGCCTTACCGACCAACTCAGGCTGGATATTCCGCTGTCTGAGAATTCCTCTTTTTTGGAGAAAAGCCTTCGTCAGCTGGAGGCCAGTCTTTCAGCTGCTGTCAGTGACTTCATTGGTCGTCACGAGGCCCGTTTTGGCTGCATCCCCGCAAGGCTGAGGCGGATTGATACCGAAAGCGCAGCCAAAAGGGAAACGCTGCTTCCCCTGTCGGTAAAAATTACCGATCAGGAAACGCTCAAAGCATCCACGGCTGCGCTTGAAAAGGAAAAAGAAAAACTCAGACAGCTACAACAGCTCTCTGAACGCCGTCGGTCCATTTTACAGGAAGGCAATGATACAAAAAGCCAGCTCCAGACAGAGTATGCGCGCCTTACTGGCCTTTACCAGGCTTACGTGGACGAGCTAAGCAAGCCTGAATACCACCCTGAAGGCGAAATTAGCGTAATTGCTCGCATATCCTTCAATGCTGAGAAGTTTGATCGCTTCACCGGCTGCTTTGACCGGCGAGGGAACATAAACCTTCTGCTCGGCGATCTGGCCAGCCCGAAAGGCGGCTACACATTTTCCGCTGATAGCCATGCGGATACAATTGCAGGCATCTATGACCGCTACAGAAGTGGCGGGGTTGCTCCCGCTCTTCGTAAGGGCATTGAGGATTCCGATATTCTGAGTTATCTCTATGATGACTGCTACCTGATTGATTTTTCTGTCCGTTACCGCAGCGACGATATCGTGCAGATGTCGCCGGGCAAACGGGGTCTGGTGCTGCTTAACCTGATCCTTCACCTGAGCAATTCGCGACACCCTATCCTTATTGATCAGCCTGAAGACAATCTCGATAACCGGACGATTTATTCCCAGCTCAATGATTTCGTCAGGCAGCGCAAGGCGGACCGGCAGATCATTATGGTGACGCACAATGCCAACCTCGTCGTGGGAACGGATGCTGAATGCGTGATCGTATCTAACCAGAGTGGGCAGCGCTCTGGCATTGAGAACAGTGAATTCCGGTTTGAATATTATACCGGCTCACTGGAGTGCTCGTTCACTTCACAGGACGATTCAGGCCGTCTGCATACCCGGGGTATCAGAGAACACGTTTGTGAAATTCTGGAAGGCGGGATCCAGGCCTTTAAGGAAAGGGAACGCAAGTACGGCCTGTAGATTAAAATAACGCTTCAGTTCTTGCCGTACGCTGGCCATCGGCAAGAACTGACCATATTTCTGCTCTTCCATTATCATCCTGATCTGAACCTCAATAACCCGGAAGGTATCCGGGTCAAAAAGGGCCAGTAAATATATGAGAACCTAGAGAATGGCGATGGAGTTATCAGCACCTATAGTGAGAACTGTCTGCCCCTCCTTTACAATCCGGATAAACTCGTTTTTCTCAAGAACCCTGATTAATCTGCTTATGCCTTTACCACCACGTGAAACTTTTATCTGTGCTTTTATCTTTTCGGGGGCAATATAGCTGTTCAGCCCGTCCACTGAACACAGGGCATAAAATCTCAGGTTTGCCGAGTGGCTCAGGAAATTCACTTTCCGGTCAGGATTCATCCATCCGATCATATCCAGAATATCGTCATAATGTTTCCTCAGCAGGCTACAGCTGGCCTGGGCTCCGTATACCGGGTTTCCGTAATCCGGTTTACCGGTCTTAGGATCGTCATGGTGGAACTTCCAGATGGCCTCGTGGTGGGACAATCTGTTACGCAGCTCCTTGATGCGATAAAACTGATCGCATATTTCCTTTCGTTCATAATGGGCCGGAGCATTTGGAAACACTGTACGCGTCAGATGAGGCCAGAGCAGGGTCTTATGTGCCCCCTGAGGATTCTCGTAATATCGGGTTAGTAACATTGTCCAGAAGCCAAAGGACAAACCGGATATCACTCGGTTCGGTGTAATTAACTTGCTGGTCTTGGCAATTTCATCGATTGCCATTTTTACCTGATTTTCAACGGGTATTGTTTTCTTCAATACACGATTACCGTATTGATCAAGCAAAAAACCCTGAGCATCCCTTGGGAGGCTTGTTTTTTTCGGATCCGGGCGTTTGTACCTGTCATTATTTTTGGGATACGTTTTGTCCCCCATATAACGGGGAAGATCAAATATCCAGTTATGGTCTGTTTTCCACAAAGAGGAGGCGACAGCGGCCGGAGGCGGGTTCGTCTGTATCGCATGATCAAGTGCATTGCGCAGCGTGACTTCCAGACACTGCAGGGCTGGCAGCATGGCGCCGCAAAGCGCCTTGTTCCAGTGATATGCCGACATTACCTGTGCTGGGGTTATTTTAAGATGTTGAACATAGATATCGAGGCGTTCTTTGTTAATGAACAGATCAAGGCTCATTCGGCATCCCGTGAAAAATGTTTGACATACGTGGCGTGTGTCTGCTTTAATTCACACATCAAAGCGGTGTGCCGTAGTTCAGGCCTCACGCGACAATAGTTGTTCGGAAAAGCCATCCTTCGGGGTGGCTTTTCTCGTTTCAGAGCCCGTCCACGGGTTCCAGCTTCTTCTCCGCACGAATAGCATTGATGTCCGCGTAAAACTTCTCAGCTCCAACCAGATAAAAAACCTCATGAAACACCCGGTCGATCAACTTCGCATCACGGCCGGAAATTTCATTAAACAGCGAAAACGTCAGGGACAGGCCACGGGGGATATAGGCATACTGGCTGTGCAGCACCTGGCTGGCACGCAGATGGAGATAAGGCATATTCCTCATCATGATCTGCTGTAAATCATCATGGGTGGTCAGTTTCAGCAGCGCCTTATACTTAAGGTTATTACCGGTAATCATATCGTTTTCAAACCAGTGTTCGGCGACCTTTATACCGAATTGCTTACCGAGTTCTTCATCCATCAGGCTGACAAGCGGACTTGTACGGCTGAAGTTTTTTATCAAATCCTGAAATTCCTGTGTCAGGAGCTCTTTCAGAAAATCGCTTTTGGACTTCCCGGCGATGCTGGCCTGCACCGTAATCATCGCATCAACATCAAGTGGGATATTTCGCACCGTAAGCGTTGCTGTTTTGTTTACGTCTGGTTCCTGTTCCTGAAATGTCATAATGATACCCTTTAAAGCCGAAGCAATGACACACCTCACTATTGATGCATAACATCTCACGAGAATCACTAAATGTCAAATGCATCAAAAAACAATATTTGCATCAAAATAAGTAATGAGACTTACTGTGACAATCTGGCTTTTTTACGTAGATCCGATTTCTGGTGGTTCCGGATCTGCTTCAGCCCCACCGGCGCGCAGCGGCCAGGAAACACAACATGTGCCACATTGTCAGCTGCATTATCGTCAATATGTTGTGTTTATCCCCTGCCCCGTGATCGGATGCTCACGGCCGAAATTGAGCGCTTTGCTTATTCCCTGACCGTGGTACACTTCCGGAAACCGTTAAATAACGGAAAAGTCGGATCACCCGGAAACCGCCATCCGGTAATTTACTAATGTGGTTATATGGCTGCTTATTATCAGCCTGAAAATGATGCTGGTATGGAAAAATCATCCGGGTGACAGACTCAGGGTTGTGCTTAGCCGATTATGCTGCACGTCATAATTACTCTGAGTGACTATTTGCCAGCAAACCAGAAAGGAGATCAGGATGGGACGTGCAGTGAAAGTGAATATCGGCGAAAGACAATTCGCTTCGAAAAAAGCCGCCGTCAGTTATTTCATGGATCAGCGTGATGCTGTTAAAGAAACGGGGCCGTTAAAAGAGGGCAATTTTTTTGAAGAGCTGAAGGCGCTCTATCTGAAATATTGCGATTGCTGTGAAAGCTGGGGACTGAACGGACGGACCATCACATCGGGCATCACATCTGTGCTACTGGGTGCACTTTTCAGAAAAACAGGCCCGGCCTTTTTCGGTAAGGGAAGCTGTGGATGAGATCGCAAAAGCAGCTGCTGAACAGCTGTAGCTGAGGGCGGGATTTCTCAACGATTTAAGGAAGCGAAAGTATGGGAATGTTTGACACGGTCACGTTTCGCTACCGTCTGCCGGACGGGGTAACAGGTACTGAATTCCAGACCAAAGTTCTTGACTGCCAGTCTGAATCTTACGAGATTTCCGCTGAAGGCCGCCTGCTTCGCTGGATGGAAGACGGTACCCGCACCGACCGATACCTGTTTTGACGGGATGCTGACCCTCAGTGCCGATGACGATTATCACCTGTATTTTGAAAACGGAACGGTAAAGTGGATTGAGATTTATTCACAGGGTAACACCCGTTTTCCCTTTGATCCCGCGGATACTCTCCCGGAGCGGAACTGAAGAGATTTACAGTAAAAGGAATATATACGGTGGATGTACCAAAATTTGATGAATCCAGTAATGCCTGGCTGCTGACCCTGCCTGAGACCCGTACAGGTGGCCGGTACCAGCAAGCCTGCAGGGTAGTCGTCATCAGAACCCTAAAGGAAACCTACTCTCCAGCCAGTGGTGATCTTGACGTGAAAAGAAAGCTGGCTGGTCGCACATGTACTCTTTCCCTTTACTGGGACGGGGGAGGCTGGCATCAGGAGCCTGAATACAAAGCGGAGTTTACAGTTAATATCTGGGATGGCACGACCGAACTTGACCTCACGAATTCTGATTTTATGCTTGACTACAATTTGCGGGGGCGAGGACTTGGCTCCTGGATCATGATTCAGCTGATTTCCTGGGCAAAGACTCTTCCGGCTGATACCCCTGTGAAACGTATCCGGACATCCCCTGTTGATGAAAATGACAAGGAAAATATGCTTCGTCGGGATCGCTTCTGGAACGGTATCGGATTCAGGTTCGAGCCAGGCGGAAGACTATCCCTCCCCTTAACCGTAGGCGAGCTTCAGTACCCAAAAGGTCTCCATTGTCCCCTTATCGCTGTGCCTTTGCATAAGGGCGTTGATGAATTGCATCGACTGTGCGAGAGCCAGAAGCATGAGATTGAATGCCTGAAATCTAATCAGTCATATCAGATAGGGAAAATCCGGTATCTGACAGAACGCCAGTGGGATGTTTTACTGATAAAATTCATCTCCTTCATCCTTTTCTCCCCCTTTATTATTCCCTGCTGGCTCTACAGCAAGCTGAAACGAAGTCGTGAGACAATCCATAAAAATGATCTACCCGAGAGTCTGAAGGTTCAACATCCCGAGGAACAATACCTGCCCACTAAGGAGAACAAACAATGATGCCGGCAGTACCAGGCCAGGGCGTTTCGTTTTCATCCACGCAGCTGCCGGTGGCCATCGACTACCCGGCCGCCCTGGCCCTTCGCCAGATGGCTCTCGTTCAGGACGAACTGCCTAAATACCTGCTGGCGCCGGAGGTGAGCGCCTTGCTCCACTATGTGCCCGATCTGCATCGCAAGATGCTGCTGGCCACCCTCTGGAACACTGGGGCACGAATCAATGAAGCGCTGGCGCTGACAAGGGGGGATTTTTCCCTGGCGCCGCCCTACCCGTTCGTGCAGCTGGCCACACTCAAACAAAGGGCTGAAAAAGCCGCCAGAACAGCTGGCCGTGCGCCCGTCGGCAGTCAGACTCACCGGCTGGTACCGCTTTCTGATACGAACTATGTCTGTCAGCTGGAGATGATGGTGGCCACGCTGAAAATACCTCTTGAGCGACGTAACAAGCGCACCGGCAGAACCGAGAAGGCGCGCATCTGGGAAATAACCGACCGGACCGTCCGCACCTGGCTCAGCGAAGCAGTTGAAGCGGCAGCGGCCGACGGGGTGATGTTCTCTGTGCCTGTGACGCCGCACACTTTCCGTCACAGCTATGCCATGCACATGCTGTATGCCGGAATTCCGCTGAAGGTACTGCAGGCGCTGATGGGACATAAGTCAATCAGTTCGACGGAAGTCTACACAAAAGTGTTCGCGCTGGATGTGGCCGCCCGGCATCGGGTGCAGTTCCAGATGCCGGGTGATGAGGCGGTGACGTTGCTTAAAAATATTGGTGGCTAAGATAGTAAAATAACAAGATGGTAAGTTACCATCTTACCATCTTACCATCTTACCATCTTACCATCTTACCATCTTACCATCTTACCATCTTACCATCTTACCATCTTACCATCTTACCATCTTACCATCTTAGTATCTTATTTAGTTGTTAAGTTGTCGTTATTTTAACCGTGACTTTTCAATAAGTTGAGAAATTTCTTCTCGTGATAAGTTTTCTAATGCCATCACTGCAGCTCTAACTACATCTGATCTATTAACTCTCCTGTGCCCTGATAACATCTCTTCCCTTATCACATTATCAATTGAGTTAAGATTCTCTTCAGCAAGAGAGATACTGACTGGTTTTGCTTTGCTAGTAACAGGCTTATTGCTTGGTTCGTCTAGATTTTTTGCAGTGAGACCAGCTGAACCTCCGTTTATAAACGAAGCTTCGTCCCTTGGCGGTGTATGGGCTCTATTCCTCACAGAATTATCTCCTTAACCAGAGCTTCAATTTCTTCTTGGGCTTTGATGTTCTGTGTTTCAAAAATAGTCATCGATTCGGCCCAGGCATCCCTGTGAGCTTTTCTGTCACATACGCGAGCATCAGACAGACTCATTTCCGGAAAGTCTTTGAGAACATCAGCCGCCTGATTAGCTTCATTAACGAACATGTTAGTTGGTGTCATATTCAACACTAAATACCCACGTACCGACTCATTGAAATCTTTAGCTGCAGTAAAAACAGAGCAAGTGTGAGGTACGACATCCAAATCCATTTGGGACGGTCGTAAAGGGGAAATGAACACATCTGCAGCCATTAATCCGCTTCGCATCTCTGCACTGTCACGGCCAGCACAATCGGCGATTACAAAGTCATAAGATTTTTCATGCTCTTTTAGCATGGCTTTGATGTTGCCGGACGCTCCCGTCACAGGCATATGAGGCAAGTTCTCTGGTCGATTGTTATACCAGGTCAGCACTGATTTTTGATCGTCGGCATCTACAATGAGAACTCGCTTTCCTTGTGCCATAAGATATGCAGCGATGGAAACTGCGAGCGTACTTTTACCTACTCCACCTTTTTGACTACCAAGAACAATGATCATATTCCGTACACCATGTTTGTTATCTTATTAAGATAATAGGATAACAAAAAATAATTTTCAATATGCTCTGGCGTTGGTATCTTGTTATCATATTAACTTGTCATGTTGCTAATTTCATTTAATTCAATGTCATACAAATATAGCTAAACTATTTACTATCTTAACAAGTTATTATGTTAACAAAATATTATCTTGTTATCGTATTCACACTTTTGAGTGAAGGAGTAAATCAATGGACCTTGTGTTGAAAAAAAATCCAAGGGGAAGGCTTGAAAGAAAACTGATTCTGGCAGAGAGAGAGGCATTGCTGCATGTTTTCAGCAACGGTCGAAAACCCGCTCAGGCTGATTTACGTATAGCAAATTCTGTGCTTGAAGAAATGGACCGCCGTAAGTTGTGGTTAAAATGTGATTGCGTCGAACATGACCCGAACATCGAAGGTCCTTTTAACTGCGAGGTTAACGTTGCCAGGTTACGCCACGTCAAGACGACAAGACAGCATGATGAACAGTGCCCATTGTTCAGGCTAAAGAAAAGTAAGGATGCTGATAACACTATCACTGAAGGAAAAACCAGCCCACTAAATCCGGTTGGCGGGAATGACTGGTTACCTGACAAGAAGAAAGACACCAAAATCACCTCTGTGGAAGTGCCGGTGGCGCCCCGTAACCGTCGACGCAAAACTCTTAAACCCATTCCGGCTCTGGGCCGAAAACTGCTGACTCTCATTCAGGCAGCTGGCCTGAACCAACTTGAACTAGTACCTGAATATAAAAGTCCGGGGTTAGTCGGTTCTGTAAATAGAATAAAAGAAGTTCTGGATGAACATACAATGGGCAATGGAACACAGCTTAATATGCTGTTCAGTTGCGCGCCCTGGTTGTCCCTCGAACGGATTAACGACATGCTGACTCAGCTAGAAGTTTCACTACAGAATGATAGCAGTGATAAGGAGGCATGCGTGTATATCATTGGTATTGCGACCGATGCCAATCGGGAAGAAGTAACCTTTAGCGTTCGGTGTAATACTTTTATCCATAGGCCTGAAGCCCGAGTCAGTATCAATGGAGAAAGCACCTACAACACTGGCAGTCGGGCACCATACTGGGCAATTCTGGAATACCGCAGAGGTAGGGATGGCAAGGTTTACTGCCATGAGGGCTATGCGCATGCCGCGTATACGCTTGATAATCCGGTGCCTGTGGATAGCAACAAAGAGCGCGACACACTGAAGGTAATAATAAACGCCAGCAGCTATGCTGGCCGTCAGGAAAATCATCCGGATGCGATCAGCCTCAGCAAGCCACTTTTCACGTCTAAAAGCACTAAGAATGGGGTGGAGGAGGTCATTCATCCTGACTTCATACTAAATGTGGTGCCGAGCAAAGAAAACACAGTTACTACTTTCATCATTGAAACAATGGGCTCTGAATCCGAAGAGTATGTCGAGCGTAAACTACAAACACATAGCTGGATGGAGCAGGAAGGTGTGCTCTTAACTGATCCTCCGGGCTGGCCAGAACCTTCAGACAGGACATTTAACAGCTTCCTGCTCAAACACATTTTTAGTGCAGGGAAAATGCTCCAATAGTTACAGGCAGCGGTTTTGAATTCAAATAGTGACAATGCACCCTCAGCCTGAAGTGGAAAGAACGCTCTTAAGTGTGACAAACGACACTCAGGGCTGAGGGGAGATGTGACAAGCTGCACTGAACTAAATGTGACAAATTGCCCTCATTAAGTGTTTTTAAAGCACAAAATTGGCACCATTTAGTTCCTGAAAACCAGCGTGGGCAAAGGAAGGCGAACTATTCTGTGACAAATGACCCTGAGAGCGTTAATTCTAATGTGACAAACCGCCCTCTTAACTGTGACAACTTGCCCTCAAACTTACTCCGGTGTGATGGACATTATGTCACTGAAAGAAAAGACTATATGAGTCGTCTGGCGGCCTTTCTTTTTCTCGATATAAGACAGACGCATTGGCGTTCTGCTATTAATCTCATCGACACTCGCCTGCAGGAACCGACGGCGGAAGTCCGGCATACGCTGATAACTTTGCGGAAGCTGATAGCGCTCCATGATCCAGTCTATTTTCAGCGATACCACGCCAGAGCCATCCGGCTTACGGTATTGGCATAGCGACTCGTACAGACGCATGGCATAGGGATTGGTGATCTCTTTCGTTTCACTGAGTCGGAACTGTGTGAAACGGTTCTGAAGGCCAATGAAGAAAGGAATGAGGTAAGGGTTAATATGAACGCTGTAGAGCCCTCTGGAGGGACTATGGGCACGTTTGATGAACCAGGGAAAGGACTCATAACCTTTTTCTTCACCGGCATCCTCTTCAGGGCGATAAAAAACCACTTCTTTACCCGCGAATCCCTTCAGGGCCTGACGGATATCTTTGCTGGCCTCGGCGGAGGTCAACCCGAAAGTTTCCGCATACTTGGCGACCTGAATTTCACATATCCCGTCATGCTCCTGCAGCGTACCGTCAGATTTTCTGATCTGGTCCACAAAGAGATAAAGCATACGCTTTTGGTCGCGAGAAAGACTGTATGCCGCCTCAGTCAGTTCGTTTGACTGGACAATTCGCGGGCTATTCTTACGTTTTTTATGGTTGATAACCGCAATTTCCGTCATGTCAGGTCCGTGTAAAGTGTGACAGGATTTAAGATTGTCACACTAATTGAAAAAGAGTCAACAGGTAGGGATAACTTTGTGGAATACAGCAAATCATGAGGGCAATTTGTCACAGGGTTAAGGGCAATTTGTCACCCTTTAAGAGGGTGGTTGAGGGTGATTTGTCACACTGAGAGGGCAGATTGTCACACAGATCCTTCTCAAACCCGCATGAATAAAGGGCTGAGAGGCATTCTAAAAAGGTAAACCTAACAACCCTTTAAAAAGATCTTATAAAAATATGCACGTGGATAAGTGGATAAGTGGATCAAGCAGAGTGGGGTATCCATTAAACACCGAGCGTAAGCGGAATATGTCCGTTCAGTTCCCTGGTGCTTCCTCGCTCACTCGCGGGCTTCGCCCTGTCGTTCGGCTGCGGCGAGCACTACTGGCTCTCTTGAAAGGCGAAATTTAACTGATCCTTGCAATGGGGATATCTTTCCAGCGAGTCGTGTACGCAGGGGAGAGCATGTCACGTTTCATTTGCCAGGATGGCGCAATCCCTCGTTCGGCAAACCAGACCTGTCCCAGACCAGAATGATTAATGCCATCGAGAACCTTCATCAGCTCAGCGCTGTGAGGACGTGGCGGACGTTCGTCGAACAGTTGTAGCTGCGAAACGCCTGAGTCAGTGAAGTCATTCAGCATCACACCGGCTTTGGCATACCTGTGCCCATCCTTCCAGATACGCTCCAGAGCCGCTGTGGCGGCCGCAATGACATCTCGGGTGTCCTGAGTGGGGGTAAGTAGTTTCACCGTGGCCACGTTGCCGTAATACGGCTCTTTAACGGCGAATGGAGACGTTTTGATGAAAACGGAAATATGCCGGCAATACTGGCGCTCTTTACGCAGCTTTTCTGAGGCCCGCTCTGCGTACTGACAGACAGCCTGCCGCAGCGAATCGTACTCCGTGATTTTCTCTCCAAAACTGCGGCTGCAGACGATCTGCTGTTTCGTTGGCGGGGCTTCTTCAAGCGACATGCAGCTTTCCCCGTTCAGTTCGCGCACTGTTCGCTCGAGAACGACGGAGAAATTTTTCCGGATGAAGGCCGGGTTCGTCAGGGCCAGATCGAGCGCGGTCTTAATGCCCAGTACATTGGGCTTGCGTGCAATACGGTTTCCCACGCCCCAGATCTCTTCGACCGGCTGCAGTGAAAGCAGTTTCCGCGTTCGCTGAGGATTCCCCCGGGTCAGGGCGAGCACACCACGAAACTGTTTCCACTCCTTTGAGGCCCACTGGGCTGATTTTGCAAGGGTTTTTGTAGGCGCAGCCCCCACTCCGATGGTCAGCCGGGTACAGTCATATACGTGCTGGCGCAGCTGCCGGCCGAAGTCCTCCAGAGCCATGCAGTGCTCAACGCCGGTCAGGTCGAGGAACATCTCGTCAATCGAATACTGTTCCACCCTGGGAGCCAGCTCCTCCAGACAGCTCATCACGCGCGCCGACATCGAAGCGTAAAGCTCATAATTGCTTGAAAAACAATATATTTGTTCCGGGTAGGGCTCATTTTTTATCTGGAACCACGGGGTGCCCATTTTGATCCAGGGCTTTGCCTCGGCGCTGCGCGCGATCACATTTCCGTCGTTGTTGCTCAAGACGACGATTGGCTTTCCTTTCAAATCCGGGCGGAAAACACGTTCGCAGCTGGCATAAAAGCTGTTCACATCGGCCAGGGCAAACATCAGTACATCTCCCTCGGGCGGTGGATGATGTGCGTGACGACACCAAAGATATCCAGATCGTCCGGGTCGGGATAAATCGGCGACCAGGCGGCGTTCATGGGCTGCAGCGTCAGTCGTGGCGTCAGCAGCAGCCGTTTGACCGTAAACTCCCCCTGCACGCTGGCCACAACAATATCGCCATGCCGGGGCTTCTCGGCACAGTCCACAACCAGCAGATCGCCATTGTACAGGCTGCCGTCGGCCATGCTGTCTCCGCTGGCGCGAAGGTAGTAAGTCGCGCTCGGATGCCGTATGCAGTAATCATGGAGATCCAGATCGGATTCGACATAGTCAGCTGCAGGGCTGGGAAAACCGCAGCTGGCAAGGTCTGCAAACAACGGATGGGCCTGTGGCGGGAGTTCTTTCCCGGTGCTGAAAAGCTGCAGTTTCATCTTTCCTCCTGACGTCTAAATATACTGGTTATTTATACAGTATATTTAACAGCGTGAGGATAATCCAGATCGCCTGCGCCATGAACAGAGTGAGTAACCTAAGCTACTCAAAATGTTCGTAAACATCATTTTGATCCCCTAGTGTTACTCATAATGAGAAATAAGGCTTTTATTTTTCCATTTTGCTCTTATAATATGTATCAAATTGAGTTTAATTGACGGAGCATAATGATGAATATTTACTGCGATGATGGTTCAACTAATGTTAAGCTGGCATGGTTTGAAGGAAACGAGCTGCAGACCCGGGTTTCTGCTAACTCCTTCCGGCATGGCTGGAAAGTGGCGGAGTTCAGTGCTGCAACGTTCAACTATCAGGTGGGCACGCTGAAATACACCTGGGACAGCGTCAGCCGGGATGCCATCCCGACAACAAACGTGGAGTATCAGTACGGTGATCTCAACCTGCTGGCCGTGCATCATGCGCTGCTGAACAGCGGGCTTGAGCCGCAGCCGGTGAGCCTGACCGTGACGCTGCCCCTGAGCGAGTATTATGGCGGGGACTGCCAGCGGAACGAGGAGAACATCCGACGCAAACGGGAAAACCTGATGCGTGAGCTGGTTCTGAATAAGGGCAGGGCATTTACCGTAACGGACGTGAAGGTGATGCCGGAATCACTGCCGGCGGCGTTCTCCCGTCTCGCGGAGCTGAAGCCCGGACCCGCAGAGACCACCCTGATTATCGATCTCGGCGGAACCACGCTCGATGCCGGCGTGATTGTCGGACAGTTTGACGATATCAGTGCGGTACACGGCAATCCGTCTGTCGGCGTGTCGCAGGTCACCCGCGCAGCTGCAGGCGCGCTGCGGGCTGCAGACAGCGAAACCAGCGCGCTTATTGCTGACACGGTCATCCGCAACCGCAACGATCGTCAGTATCTGCAGCGTGTGATCAACGATGCCGGAAAAATCGACGATGTTCTGAATAAAATTACAGAGGCAATCACTTCCCTGGGCGCGCGTGTCACCAGTGAGCTGACGGCCTTCAGGAACGTTAACCGGGTATTCCTGGTCGGGGGAGGGGCATCCCTCATTGAAGAGGCTATCCGTCAGGCCTGGCCTCTGGCTCCTGACCGTATCGAGGTTATAGGCGATCCGCAGCTGGCGCTGGCCAGAGAGATTGCCCTTTACAATAAAGAGGACTAAACGTGCCGGACGGCCAGTATTCTTTCTATCTGCACAGCGACGATCGCACCGACATCGCGGCGATGGCGACCATCAGCACCATCTCACAGCCCCTGCGCGGTGACTTCATCCGGACCGCCGCCACCGCCGGGGCGGTGATGTACCAGACGGATGCCCGTTTACCAGCGATGATCCCGGTGTTCTTTGACGGGCAGCTGAGCGCCATCCGGCTATGCGCCGTAATGGCCCTGGTATCCGGCACCTGGTCTTCACTCTCAGGACTTCCTGATGAGCCTGATGGTGGCGTGGCGGCTCTGGCCATGTCACCGGATACGGAATACCAGCGCCGGCGTTACACCCTGACGCTTCTGGATGACCGGAGCAGTGAACGGGTTGAGCGTGTGCTGACGGGGGTGTCTTCGCGCCTGCGTGGAGAGCTGCTGAGAAACCTGATTATCACCGGTCTGGCCCTGCATACGACTGCGCCGGAACTGCCGCGTCTGCTGGCCAGCATGCCGGTACCGCCCGGCACGGTCAGCGAGCTGCAGGTTCTGGTTCAGCAGATGGCCGGTACGGCTGGCGTGAGTAAAGCTGCAGTACCGGAGAAACCAGCAGAGCCTGCCGCACCGGTAACCGGTGAAGCGACCAGGATAAAGAAAAATATGCGACGGGCATTCGGAGACTAAAACATGTCAGTGATTAAACAGAAGGCAGATCAGTGCATTCATAACTTTCTGCGCGCCCGAAACGTGCCCGAATCTCAGTGGCCGGAACGGGTCAAAAAGACCGGCAGGGGAATGATACTGGCAGGCGTGGCCGTCGTGGTTCCCGGCGTTCTGGCTGATAACATCTCCCTGCCGGTGACAATCGCGATGCAGGTCTGCTATGCCTCGCTGATCGGCCTCGGGGTTCTCCTGGCTTTTGATGATAAAAAGTCGAAGAGCCGATCCTGAGCAAGAACATCATTCAGAATGGTAACCAGATAGCCAGGGAGGGACTGATGCAAAAGGTTAAGAGAGCGGGGCTGACGCTGGCGCGCCCAGCGAACTGTTGAACTGTTGAACTGTCAGGATATAAGGGAGATGAACACAATGAGGAAGACAAATGAAGTGTAATACTGCACTTTTGTTTGTGGCGCTCACACTGGCAATACCTGGTGCGGTGAATGCGGCAGCCACAGTGGCGGTTCTTGACCAGATGGCCAAGCAAAAGCAAAAGGAACGTGAAGACCAGCTCGAAGCCGTGGAACGTGATGCTTTGGCACAGCCAGATGCATGGAAAGCGTATCTACAGGTGTCTGACGCAGTGCCTGCTGATGCTCCCATCATGCTGCAAAACCGCTACCGCAGCCTCGCCATTTCACTGGCACTGAAGGCTGCAATGGCCTGTTCCCCAGACGCCCTCAAGCTCCTCGGGCGTAACGACGTGATAGAGTTTCGCGTACTCCGATCATCGTTAGTCTCAGCCTGCAGAACAGCTAAATAAGAGAGCTGCTGAGAAACCTGATTATTACCGGTCTGGCCCTGCATACGACCGCGCCGGAGCTGCCGCGTCTGCTGGCCAGCATGCCGGTACCGCCCGGCACGGTCAGCGAGCTGCAGGTTCTGGTTCAGCAGATGGCCGGTACGGCTGGCGTTTAACGAGAAAAAACCAAAGGGGCGGGGATGAATATGAACATTAACCTGAAGGAAACAGTATGAAGCTTGAAGAACTGTCTGGAGACGAACGCACACTGGTTATTGTGGCACTGCAGGCGCTGCACCGTGAGAGACTGACCGCATCAAATGCCGTCTTTACGGTCTGTAGTCTGGCCGGAAAAAAGCAGCCGCCGGAAGATATTTTTGGGCTGCGTGAAGTTCAGGATGCGCTGAGACGTATCGGTGCTGCACCTGCGCGTTAAATCCGGCCCCGTACACTTCAGAACTAAAAAACGGCAGGCTGATATCGTGTCCCTGCCGTCAGACATTGCCCCGCTTTTAATCTCTGCCTCCTCCTCCTGAATAAAAAGGAAGTCGTTTCTCTCCGCCTGATTGCCGCCAGCCGGCGGCGTATTCAACGCCGTGCCTTCACGCTAACCCGGCCGCTGCGGTCGCAAGGGTTCACGTTGTCTCCGTCCTCACCCGTTCGCACCTTTCACGGTGCATTCAGCCCGTGAAAGGCTTGCGCTGCGGCTTGCGGCGTCGCCCCTGCGCCCTCCGCTCAGAGCCGGGTTTTTGTGGCGGCACGGCGCAAGAGGGTGCCGCATATCAGAGAGGAGTGTGTCTATGTCCCGTTTTATTCTGGGTGACTGCGTGCAGGTGATGTCCCGTTTTCCGGCGCGTGCCGTCGATTTTATTCTTACCGATCCACCGTATCTGGTTGGTTATAAGGATCGTACCGGCCGCACCCTGGCCGGGGACAACTCTGCCGAATGGCTCCAGCCCGCCTGTCATGAAATGTACCGCGTGCTGAAAAACGACAGTCTTATGGTGAGCTTCTATGCCTGGAACCGCGCGGATCTGTTTCTGAATGCGTGGAAAGCGGCCGGCTTCCGGGTGGTTGGCCATATCGTCTTTGCCAAGAGCTACGCCTCAAAATCGACATTCGTGGGTTACACCCATGAGAGCGCCTACCTGCTGGCGAAGGGGAGGCCGCAAACCCCGGACCGTCCCATCCCGGACGTGATCCCCTGGAAATACACGGGCAACCGACACCACCCGACGGAGAAGCCGGTGCAGAGCCTGCGGCCGCTGATTGAATCGTTCACGCGTCCGGGGGCCATTGTCCTTGACCCGTTCGCCGGCAGCGGCTCCACCTGCGTGGCCGCCGCCGAAGCCAGCCGCCGCTATATCGGGATCGAGATGCTTGAGCAGTACCACGCCGCCGGCGTCCGCCGTCTGGCACAGGTTGAACGGGCGAGAAGGATGCCGGCGGCCAATGACGGCGCGTTTTACCCTGACTGGCCGGAGGCAGCATGAATTACCCGGGCCTTGAACACCTGCGCGCGGACGTGGCCGCGCTCAGCAATGCCATGTGTGATGTGCGGATGCTGCTGAACCGCCTCGAATCGCAGCACCGGCACGACGCTGCAACGCTTACTGAACGTATGGCTGCGCAGACTCTGCGCCGGATTAACACCCTGCTTCTGGAAGCCTACCGCGAAGCCCTGGTGCTGGACGAGACTTTTCAGGACTGACTGACCCTGCCGGGCTGTGGCCCGGCCTGTTACCCCTTACAAGAGAGAAAAAACAATGTACGGAACCCGCGAAGAACTTTGTGTACAGCTTGAAAACATGTTCACGCCTGACGAACCCCTGGTCCTGCTGGTCTGGACGGAAGAGGGGATTAGTGTGGCCTGCCGTGAAGCCCAGCCAGAACCGGACGGGGGGGAAATCCGGGAAGTGATGAAGGCGCTCGGCGAAATGAAAATGACGCAATACCGCCAGGAGGGGGTAAATAATCTGACTGTCAGCGATCTTCTGACCCGTCAGCGCGAAGCGGCAAACCGTCAGGTGAGCGTTCCGGCGGTACTCCTCTCCCGCGTCCTGCGTAACTATGAATGCGAGCTGGAAAACCGGATCGGTATGGCCTGGGAAGCCGGGCGGCAGGAGCCGGAATCTGTCAGGGATGAGCTGAATAATGTTCGAGCCCTACAGGAGGCGCTGGCCGCCTGAGAGAACGCCGGGGTAACGCCCCGGCAACCGGTGGCCATCCACTGCGAATAAGGATGTCAGTGCCTTCCGCTTTTATCCGCCGCCGCCCTACGGGCCACGTCGGGACAATGAAACTCCCCTGAAGCTCCGTGCGGTGACGGCATGCGCCGTGACTTCACTGTAGCCCGGCCGCATCGGCCACAAGGGTTCGCTGACGCCTCCGTCCTCACCCGTTCGCACCCTTCACGGTGCATTCAGCCCGTGAAGGCTTTGCGCTGCGGCTTGCGGCGTCGCCCCTGTGTCCTCCGCTTTTCGCCGGTCTGTCGTGTCGTCACGGCGATGCCGGAACCGAGAATATGTTAACCGTGGAGGATCTATGAACCAGACCGTGACCTGTGATGCTGTTCGTCTTGAGGGTGCGCAGCGCCTGACTTTCCTGCCTGATTTGTTTGGCGGCGATTTTATGACGTCCGAGGCATCCGTGTACGCCTACGCCCAGCGTTATTGCCCTGAGTATCAGGGGGGATTCTGGCAGTTTTACCGGCTGCCGGAAGGCGGCGGATATATGGCGCCTGACGTGGAGAGCCTGACCCTGTGCAATCGGGAAAACTGGTTTGAGCAGACTGTCAGCGGGGAAGTGGCGGGGATCATCCTCACGGCGCTGGTACTGAATCACCGGAGCTGGCACCACAGCAACCATGACCACGAGGAACTGTGCCGCCACTTCTGCCGCCGTTATGAGCAGCTTATGGCATTTGTTGATACCCATCCGGAAAGCGCCACCATCTGGCGTGCCCTTGACTGACTGACCACGGGCGGCGAGGCCACCCGATTAAAGGAGAAAAACATGATTGGTACAGCAAGAGAAATTGCCCTTGAAATGCTGCGTTGTTCCGACCTCGATGACGAGAAGTACGTTTTCGCCAGCTGGAACCGAAATGATATCCGTTGCGTCTGCCTGGACTGGGATTTGAACGATGAGGAACTGGATGAAGTCCTGCGCCGGCTGAGTTCCTGCCTCGAAAGTGGTGCGGATATCGGCCAGATACGGGCGATAGTCGAAACCATGCTCGATGAGCGACACGAGAAACGAAGCGTGACTATTCCCGCGAAATCGCTGGCATTAGTCATGCAGCTTGCAGGGAAGGAAATGGAGCGTATCGCCGTATGCGCTGAGGATGGCGGCGGATCAGCAGAAGAAACCCTGAAAGAAGAAAACGTCGTCATGATGAGCCTGCGTGCTGCGCTTGAGGCCTGACAGAGAAGCCGGAGGCGTTGCCTCCGGAAACTGAAAAAAGGAGAACACCATGCAACTGTCACCGGAAACCCGCAGTATCCTGCGCCAGTATAAAACGCTCATCAACGAGCGACGTCGTGAATCCGGACTCAGCCCCGTAACCACAGCGAAAGTGCTGGATGAGATCTGCGAATCGGCTACCCGCCAGTGCGCCGTCTATCTTTGCGGCCACTTCATTCTCCAGGGCGGCCAGGGGGATGGACAATAAATAATCCGGGCGGGGCATATGCGCCGCCTGTTCGCGCGCGAAAACCCTGTCATCCCTTCGGGCTGACGGGCGGCAAGGCCAGCGCCTGCGGCGCTGCCCCCTCCCGCCCTGATGTAAGCCCGGGTAGATGCAGATAAAAGCCATTGTGAGGGCAAATTGTCACGTATACGGTCCTGCGTGGCGTGGCGTGGCGTGGCGTGGCGTGGCGTGGCGTGGCGTGGCGTGGCGTTGTCGCCAGCTCTGAAACCCGATCAGCAAATCCTCTGAAAACACCTGAATCCCTCTTCTGGCCCCCTTCGGCTCCCGGCCAGCGCTGCTG
>NZ_JBSKJN010000024.1:0-16500 GCF_053709515.1 Enterobacter sp. UPMP701
TTACATCTGCATGTCTTCAATTCACTAAGGGGATGCGTCGATAAAGCTCAATCATATCGCCCGCCAGATCCTGAATAACCATCGCGTTCATCAGGTGGTCCTGAGAGTGAACGGTAATCAGGTTAACCGGCAGTTTTCCGGTCCCTTCGTCAAGACCGATAAGCTGCGTCTGGATCGTATGCGCATGCTTCACATATTCGCGGGATTCTTCCATCGCTTTTTCAGCTTCGTCAAAATCACCTTTACGCGCCATCTGTAACGCCGTCAGGGCCGCACTGCGCGCCGCACCGGCGTTAACCAGCAGTTCCATGATTGTGGTTTCTAAGTCTTCCATTATGACTCCAGCAGTTTGAGCGCTTTTTCCAGTACGGCATCGCCTTTCATCATGCCGTAATCCATCATGTCGATCACCGCGACCTTTTTGCCGAGCGGTTCGGCCTGTGCCTGCAGTTTAGCCTGCTCGTATTTAACCTGTGGCCCCAGCAATACGATGTCGGCCGTCGCGATATTGTCTTTAAACTCCGCAACCGGAACGGCTTTAATGGTGACTTCAACCCCTTTTTTCTGCGCGGCGTCTTTCATACGTTGAACCAGCATGCTGGTTGACATTCCCGCTGCACAGCATAAAACGATGTTCTTCATAATCAGCCTCGATCTACATGTGTTTATTGATAATTATCCCGTGCAGACGGCTTCAACAACCGCTTTACCACGATTGTGTGTCAGGCATCACAAAGAAATCGGCATTTTTCTGAAACCGGTTACAATTCTTCGAGGAAGAGAGAAAGTCAGCCGACGTCAGTGCGAACAATACGGTTTTTTCCCTGCTTTTTAGCGCTGTAGAGCGCGTTATCAACACTACCTACAAATTGTTCCAGCGGTTCGAAATGCCATTCTCCCAGGCCTCCGCTGAACGTAACCCGCAGGTTTTCTTCACGCCAGACGCGTTTTTCAACGGCGGAACGCCATGCTTCCAGCAACGAGAATGCAGAAGCAATCTGCTCATCCCGGAAGATAATTGCGAACTCTTCGCCACCGTAACGGTAAACCGGGACCTGATGCGGCTGCATTATCTGGATCCCTTCGCGCGCCACGTTGCGTAGAACAATGTCGCCGGTCAGGTGACCCAGCGTGTCGTTAATCGACTTGAAGTTATCAATATCGACCAGCGCCATCGCGAAGGGCTGGTGGGCGCTTAATAATTCCTCCACATCGCTATCGAACGCGCGACGGTTTTTGCAGCCGGTTAGCGCATCATGAGTGGCCTGGCGAACATAGGCCATTTCACGCTCTTTATTGGACTGGATGGTGTGGCTCAGCATCGCTTCCAGACGCGGCGCCTGGCTGACATCGCCCGTTTTGATCGCGTTGATAATGGTCATCAACACGGTACGCGAGGCATGACGCAGGTAAAGGCCGAAGAGAATGATAACAATGGCCGCCAGGACAAACCCCCAGCCAACGATTGTCGTTTCGTGGCGGGTGATGTCGGCGAGCGTTGCGCCAGAGACCCGGTAGATAACAAACCAGTCAGGATTAGTAAAAGAGTAGTAGTAATACCAGGCGTTGCTTTTCCGGTCATAAAGGTGGCCTTCGCCGCTGGTCATTTTGTCCATCAGCGCTTCGCTCACGTACTGTTTGAATAGCGCGCCCGTATCAGGATGCAGCACCACGGCGCCGTCACGTTCGACGACAAAGAACTCGCCCTGAACAGGCGCTACCATCTGACGCAGGGTGTAGCCCATCGACGTCAGATCGAGATGAAAAGCGAGGGTGCCTTTCAGACGGCCTTCGGGTGAAATCAATGGCTTAAACAGTGTAACCGTTGGATGTCCGGTGAAGTAGTCCATGTAGGGGCGGGTATAGTGGCTGAAGATACTGGCTTCTGCCTGGGCAACAAACCACGGGCGTGTCCGGGGATCGAACGTTTTACTCTCTTTTGTGGGAAAGACTTCCGGCGCGCGCAGGTAATGTCCCTGGGTGTCTGCCAGCGAAATGGATGACACGGTCGGCATCAGGTTCTGCAAATGCATCATCATCTGCAACCCTTGCGTCGGGTTGACGTTGAGCGTCTCGTTTAGCCTGTCGTCGCGTGCAAAGTACATCGCGGAGCGGCCCAGGATATAGTCGTTTTCACGCAGGATAGATTCGGTGTAGTTCACCGCCAGGTTATGTGTGAAATTACTATTAATCTTATGATAGTCCTCGAGAAAATCCTTTCTCTGCGAAAGCGTCACCACCACTGCGATCAGCGCAAAACTGCACAGGATCCCCGCGAAGCTGAGCATAATGGGTCGGGTAAAAGAGAGCTTTCTGCTGTGAAGTGCCATGAGTTGTACATCGATCCTGATGGTGAATGCTTTTCGTCTGCCGATATCCTCTCAGCATAGTCGCTGCCCTGCGGTTAGCGTTGAATTATACGGCGCATGATTTCAGACGCGATGATTTATCTTAAGAATCACTAAGAAATGCCTTATTCATATTTTTGTGCCCCTCTTATGCACGGAATCGGAGGCAGGGCGAAACGAGGAAGAAGCTTTTCGCCCTGGTCAGCGTCCGTTGCTGACCTGATGACAATAAAAAACCGGACGATCGCTGACAATCATCCGGTTTCGCCTTTCCGTAACGCCTCGATAATTTTCTACCGTGTTGCAGTGCGTTACATCGTCATTGCGAGGCTCTTCCCAGCCAGCTGTCCCAGTCTTTCCAGACAGGCTGCAGACCCTGTGCCGTCAGGGCGGCGGCAACGGCTTCCGGACGTCGTCCGTCATGCGGTGCAAACTGCTCCAGCTCTGGATGGTCGTCTGCATACCCGCCCGGCTGCGTTTTGGAAAACGCGCTGACGTTGTTAATCGCCAGCGGGATGACGCGATCGCGGAACGCCGGAGACTCACGTGTTGAAAGCGATAATTCCACTTCGGGGGCGAGCAGGCGAAACGCGCAGATGGTCTGCACCAGCTGGCGTTCATCCATCAATGAAGCGGGTTCAATACCTCCTGCGCAGGGGCGTAGCCGGGGGAAAGAAATGGAGTAGCGGCTCTGCCAGTAGTGCTGCTGCAACCACAGCAGATGTTCCGCCACCATGTAGCAATCTACCCGCCAGCTATCGGAAAGCCCGATCAGCGCACCCAGACCGATTTTATCAATCCCGGCGCGACCCAGCCTGTCCGGCGTTTCCAGCCGGAAGAAGAAATCCTGTTTCTTCCCCTTCAGGTGATGCCGGGCGTACGTCGCCTCGTGGTAGGTTTCCTGATAGACCATGACGCCATCCAGTCCGAGCGTTTTTAACTCTGCATACTCGTCCTGCGACAGGGGCTGTACCTCCATCTGTAACGACGCAAATTCCCGACGTATCGCCGGCAGATGCTGGCGGAAATAGTCCATCCCCACTTTGCCCTGATGTTCACCTGTCACCAGTAAGAGATGTTCAAAACCCATGTCACGAATAGCCGCACATTCGCGGACAATTTCATGTTCATCCAGCGTTTTACGCTTAATACGGTTGCTCATGGAGAAGCCACAGTAGGTGCAGTCGTTGGCGCACAGGTTAGAGAGATAGAGCGGGACGTAGAAGCTTACCGTGTTGCCAAAACGCTGCCGGGTGAGGCGCTGCGCACGTTGTGCCATCGGCTCAAGGTAGGTACTGGCAGCGGGGGAGAGAAGGGCCATCAGATCCTCTCGGGTGAGATGACGGGCATTCAACGCGCGCTCAACGTCAGCTGCCGTTTTGCTGTTGATGCGCAGGGCAATATCGTCCCAGTTAAGCTCGCGCCAGCGATCCGTAAAGCTGGTCATCAGAGCGCCTCCAGAAAACCGGTCAGCGGGCTGGTGGCCTGCGCCTGAAAACTGCGCAAGCCGGGGCCGGACTCTCTGGCCAGCACGCCAGCCTCCACGGCGAGACGAAACGCACGCGCCATCATTACCGGGTCGTCGGCCACCGCAATGGCGGTATTCACCAGCACCGCGTCGGCGCCCATCTCCAGCGCCTGCGCGGCGTGGCTGGGTACGCCGATGCCTGCATCCACCACCACGGGCACGGTGGCTTGTTCGATGATGATCTCCAGCATCGCGCGGGTCTCCAGTCCCTGGTTGGAGCCAATGGGTGCACCCAGCGGCATGACGGCCGCGCAGCCGACCTCTTCCAGACGCTTACACAGCACGGGATCCGCACCGCAATAGGGCAGGACGGTAAACCCCTGCTGTACCAGTTTTTCTGCGGCTTTCAGGGTCTCGATCGGGTCGGGCAGTAGCCAGCGGGCGTCCGGGTGAATTTCCAGCTTCAGCCAGCGGGTGCCGAGCGCTTCCCGCGCCAGCTGTGCGGCGAAAATCGCCTCTTCGGCCGTTTTCGCGCCCGAGGTGTTAGGCAACAGCGTAACGCCTGCCTCCAGTAACGGGGCAAGAATGGCATCGTTGTGCTGGCGAAGGTCCACGCGCTTCATCGCCAGCGTGACCAGCTGGCTGCCACTCTCACGAATGGCATCCACCATCAGCTGCGGGGAAGCGAATTTTCCGGTTCCGGTAAACAGATGTGAATCAAAGACTTTGTCGGCAATACGTAACATCTCAGCCCCCTGCGATAACCTGAAACAGCAGGATCTGGTCGCCTTCATTGACCTGCTGACGTTCCCACTGCTCGCGCGGCAGGATCTGTTGATTGAGCGCCAGCGCCGTTCCCGGCTTGAGCTGACGTAATTTATCGAGCAGTACGGCAACGGTGAGGCCGTCGTCGCAGCTCATCGGCTCATCATTAAACAGAATGCGCATCGCGGCCTCCGCATACCGGGCAGTGGCTGGCGCGGTGTAGCGCCAGATGGCGCCAGCCGCTGGAACGGGCATCGAACAGCCGCAGCATGTTGCGCTCCGTTTCCATGCCGCTGAGCAGCTTGATGGTCTCCAGAGCCTGCAACGTGCCCATCACGCCCACCACCGGACCAAGAACACCCGCCGTACGACAGTTGCGCTCTGGCTCGGCATCGTCCGGCCACAGGCAGCGATAGCACCCCTGCGCCCACGGCGGCGTCAGGACCATCATCTGCCCGCCGAAACCGACCGCGCTGGCGGTGATAAGCGGCGTATTTTCTGCCACGCAGGCGGCGTTGATCGCCTGACGCGTCGCCATATTGTCCGTGCAGTCCAGCACCGCGTCGGCAAGAGCGACTTCACGGCGCAGGCTTTCACCGCTGAGCCGCTCCTGCAGAGCAATCAGTTCGATATCCGGATTAAGCTGGTTCAGCCGCTGCCGGGTGATCTGCGCTTTAGGCTGGTTAATGTCCTCTGTCGTGAAGAGAATTTGCCGCTGAAGGTTGCTGAGGTGTACCTCGTCGTCGTCAGCCAGTACCAGCGTGCCCACGCCCGCACCGGCCAGATAGAGCGCGGCGGGCGCGCCTAACCCGCCCAGACCGACAATCAGCACCCGGCTGGCGAGCAGCGTTTGCTGCCCGTCGATGGCGATATCTTCCAGCAGGATCTGGCGGCTATAGCGCATAAAATCGCGGTCATTCATCGCCTGCTCCTGCCAGCTGTAAAAGCTGCGCGGTGGCGGCCTGCCAGTCTGCGGCTTGAGTGATGGCGCTGACGACGGCGATACTGCCGACGCCGGTCTCCAGCACCGCCGGAGCGCGTTCAAGGCTGATTCCACCGATGGCGACGGTGGGGTAATCGGCAAGGCGTTCGACGTGGCTCGCCAGCTGCGTCAATCCCTGCGGCGCGGACGGCATCTGCTTGGTTTGCGTCGGGAACACGTGCCCGAGCGCAATGTAAGAGGGGCGGGCCGCCAGCGCTATGTCGATCTCCATATCGTCATGCGTTGAAACGCCAAGGCGTAGCCCGGCTTCGCGGATAGCGTTCAAATCGGCTGTCTCCAGGTCCTCCTGACCCAGATGCACGCCGTACGCCTGGTGCTTAACGGCCAGCCGCCAGTAATCGTTGATAAACAGGCGGGCATCGTAACGACGCCCCAGCGCGATGGCTGCAACCACATCGGCTTCTACCTCTTCATCGCGTTTATCCTTGACGCGCAGCTGGAGGGTGCGCACGCCAGCCTCCAGCAGGCGTGCAATCCACTCCACGCTGTCCACGACCGGATAGAGCCCTAGCCGGAAGGGAACGGGGGGGAAATCAGGCTGGTACATTACGCCTCCTCTTTTTTGAGGTAGATTTCGCCGCCTTTGGCGCGGAAGGTTTCTGACATGTCCGCCATGCCGACTTCAATAGTCTGCGCGGCGGCGTAGTCGCGCACTTCCTGGCTGATTTTCATCGAGCAGAATTTTGGCCCGCACATGGAGCAGAAGTGCGCCACCTTTCCCGATTCCTGCGGCAGGGTCTCGTCGTGATAGGCGCGCGCGGTGAACGGATCGAGCGCCAGGTTAAACTGGTCTTCCCAGCGGAATTCAAAGCGCGCCTTCGACATGGCGTTATCGCGAATTTGCGCGCCCGGGTGGCCTTTCGCCAGATCCGCCGCGTGGGCGGCAATCTTGTAGGTGATCAGCCCCTGCTTCACGTCCTCTTTGTTTGGCAGGCCGAGGTGCTCTTTCGGCGTCACGTAGCAGAGCATGGCGCAGCCGAACCAGCCGATCATCGCTGCGCCAATGCCGGAGGTGAAGTGGTCATAGCCCGGCGCAATATCGGTGGTCAACGGTCCCAGGGTGTAGAACGGTGCTTCGTGGCAGTGCTCCAGCTCCTCGGTCATGTTGCGGCGGATCATCTGCATCGGCACGTGTCCCGGACCTTCAATCATCACCTGCACGTCATACTCCCAGGCGATTTTGGTCAGCTCGCCCAGCGTGTGCAGCTCGGCAAACTGCGCTTCGTCGTTAGCGTCGCGGATGGAGCCAGGACGCAGGCCGTCACCCAGCGACAGGGAAACGTCGTAAGCGGCGCAGATTTCGCAGATCTCGCGGAAGTGCTCGTAGAGGAAGTTTTCCTGATGATGGGACAGGCACCACTTCGCCATAATCGAACCGCCACGCGAGACGATGCCGGTCAGACGTTTCGCGGTCATCGGCACGTAGCGCAGCAGCACGCCCGCGTGAATGGTGAAGTAGTCCACGCCCTGCTCGGCCTGCTCCAGCAGCGTGTCGCGGAACGCTTCCCAGGTGAGGTTTTCGGCGATGCCGTTGACCTTCTCCAGCGCCTGATAAATCGGGACGGTGCCAATCGGTACCGGGCTGTTACGCAGGATCCATTCGCGGGTTTCGTGAATATAACGGCCAGTGGAAAGATCCATCACCGTATCCGCGCCCCAGCGCGTTGACCAGACCAGCTTTTCCACCTCTTCTTCGATGGATGACGTCACCGCCGAGTTACCGATGTTGGCGTTGACCTTCACCAGGAAGTTGCGGCCGATAATCATCGGCTCGGATTCCGGGTGGTTGATGTTGGCGGGGATAATGGCGCGCCCGGCGGCCACTTCGTCACGCACAAACTCCGGCGTGATGTTCTCCGGCAGGCGAGCGCCGAAGCCTTCACCCGGATGCTGGTAGCGCAGCACTTCGCTGCGGATACGCTCGCGGCCCATGTTTTCGCGGATGGCGATGAATTCCATCTCCGGCGTGACGATGCCCTGGCGCGCGTAGTGCAGCTGGGTCACGCATTTACCCGCTTTGGCCCGTTTTGGCGTCAGCAGGCCGGTAAAGCGCAGCTCGTCCAGACCGTCATCGGCCAGGCGCTCGTTGGTGTACGCCGAGCTGCGCACGCTCAGTTCTTCGCAGTCGTTACGCGCATCAATCCACGGCTGGCGAAGCTTTGCCAGACCCTGCTGCACGTTGATAGCAACAGAAGGGTCGCCGTACGGGCCGGAGGTGTCGTAAACCGGCACGGCTTCGTTGTCTTCATACTGCGGGTTATCTTTGCTGCCGCCGATAAGCGTCGGGCTGAGCTGAATTTCGCGCATCGGCACACGAATATCGGCCTGCGAGCCGGAAATGTAGATGCGTTTCGAGTTCGGGAAAGCGGTGCCTTCCAGGGTGTCGATGAAGTGTTGGGCCTGGGCGCGCTGTTCGCGGCGGGTCAGTTTTGTTGTAGACATAGCTCATTCCAAAAGTGAAGGACATGGCTTGTCAGACGACGGATGAAGCAAGAGAAGATCGCCCGTGGGCGATACAACAGCAGTGTGACTCTTGTTCCCTTCGCAGGTATTAGCCTGATCAGGTTCCGCGGATCCCGAATTAACGGTCTCAGCCCGTGCTTTCACACTGGGCACTCCGACAAGAAAAATTCCCCTCGTGAGAGGGGCGAATGATTGTAAATTACTCGTTAACGATTAAGAACTCAAGCAGGGCGCACGACGTTCTCTTCGTTGCTGATGTTCAAACCATTGTCCAGTACGAGGGCGATCAGCTTATCTTCCAGCGTGAATCGCTCTTCCAGCGCTTCGCCGAGATCGGAAAGCGCCTGCTGGAACTCAAGGTAGTTATCGTGATCGATAGCGTTCTCAAGCGTGGAATCGTAGTAGTCCATAATCTGCTGGGTGTTGGCTTCCAGCAGCGGACAAAGTTTGCTGGCCGCTAAATAGGGACTTGTCCCTTCCATTTCGCGGATAATGCGTTCATAAAGGTTGAAATGACCGTCGGAAAGGTAGTCGACCAGGCTCTGACAAAAATCATCCAGCGCTTTTTCATTCAGCCGCATAAAGGATTCTTTGCCAGGCTTAATACCGACCAGATTGTAATACGCGACGAGCAGATGCTTGCGCACATGTAGCCAGCGATCCACCAGTTTGTTACTTCCTCTAACGCGCTCAGTCAGGCTTTCTAGCTGGTTTAACATGGTCGACTCCGCAAAGTTTAGAATTGGATCTGCTTACCCAAAATGTAACCACAATGCTAACAACATGTCAGTGAAGCGAAGGTAGTGCAATAGATATGGATCGTATTATTGAAAAATCAGATCTGGGTTGGTGGATCGTCAGCCACGAACAAAAGTTGTGGCTGCCCGGTGGAGAAATCCCTTACGGTGCGGCAGACATTTTCGAACTTGTCGGCCAGCGCGCACTGAGGATCGGTGAGTGGCAGGGCGATCCGGTGTGGTTGATCCGGCAATCTCGCCGTCAGGATATGGGATCCGTTCGCCAGGTGCTTGATCTGGATGCAGGGCTGTTCCAGCTGGCGGGGCGCGGCGTGCAGCTGGCGGAGTTTTACCGCTCGCACAAATACTGCGGCTATTGCGGACACACCATGCACCCGAGCAAAACCGAGTGGGCGCTGCTCTGTGGCCACTGCCGCGAACGCTACTATCCGCAGATCGCGCCGTGCATCATTGTCGCTATCCGCCGGGATGATTCCATCCTGCTGGCGCAACATACCCGTCATCGCAACGGCATTCATACCGTGCTGGCCGGGTTTGTCGAAGTGGGCGAAACGCTGGAGCAGGCGGTGGCGCGCGAGGTGATGGAAGAGAGCGGAATCAAGGTGAAAAACCTGCGCTACGTGACGTCGCAGCCGTGGCCGTTCCCGATGTCGCTGATGACCGCGTTTATGGCGGAATACGACAGTGGCGAGATCGTTATCGACCAGAAAGAGCTGCTGGAGGCGAACTGGTATCGTTATGACGATTTGCCTCTTTTACCCCCTCCGGGTACGGTGGCGCGTCGGCTGATAGAAGATACCGTGGCGATGTGTCGGGCCGAGTATGAGTAGTGTTACACTGAGGCCATGACGCTTAAGGAACTGCAAAAATGACCGAACTGAAGAACGATCGTTATCTGCGTGCGCTGCTGCGCCAGCCCGTTGATGTCACCCCGGTGTGGATGATGCGCCAGGCGGGACGCTATCTGCCAGAGTACAAAGCCACGCGCGCGCAGGCCGGTGATTTTATGTCGCTGTGCAAAAACGCCGAGCTGGCCTGTGAAGTCACGCTTCAGCCGCTGCGCCGCTATCCGCTGGATGCCGCCATTCTCTTTTCGGACATTCTGACCATCCCGGATGCGATGGGCCTTGGGCTCTATTTCGAAACCGGCGAAGGTCCGCGCTTCACCTCCCCAATCAAAAGTAAAGCCGACGTGGATAAGCTGCCGATCCCCGATCCGGAAGGCGAGCTGGGCTATGTGATGAACGCCGTGCGCACCATTCGCCGCGAGCTGAAGGGCGACGTGCCGCTGATTGGCTTCTCCGGCAGCCCGTGGACGCTGGCAACCTACATGGTGGAAGGCGGCAGCAGCAAAGCCTTTACCGTGATCAAAAAGATGATGTACGCCGAGCCGCTGGCCCTGCATGCCCTGCTCGACAAGCTGGCGAAGAGCGTCACGCTCTATCTGAACGCGCAGATTAAAGCCGGTGCGCAGTCGGTGATGATTTTCGATACCTGGGGCGGCGTGCTGACCGGACGTGATTATCAGCAGTTCTCCCTGTATTACATGCACAAAATCGTCGACGGCCTGCTGCGTGAAAACGAAGGCCGTCGCGTGCCGGTGACGCTGTTTACCAAAGGCGGCGGTCAGTGGCTGGAAGCGATGGCGGCCACCGGCTGCGACGCGCTGGGTCTCGACTGGACCACCGATATTGCCGATGCGCGCCGCCGTGTGGGAGACAAAGTGGCGCTCCAGGGCAACATGGACCCGTCCATGCTCTATGCACAGCCTGCCCGCATCGAAGAAGAAGTGTCGACTATACTGTCTGGTTTCGGCCAGGGCGAAGGCCACGTCTTCAACCTCGGTCACGGTATTCATCAGGATGTACTGCCAGAACACGCTGGCGTATTTGTGGAGGCGGTGCATCGGCTTTCTGCCCAGTATCACAAGTAAGGAGTGGTTATGGATCTCGCGTCGCTACGCGCTCAGCAAATCGAACTGGCTTCATCGGTGATCCGCGAGGATCGTCTGGATACGGACCCTCCGCAGTACATAGGCGGGGCGGACGTCGGGTTTGAGCAGGGCGGTGAAGTGACGCGAGCGGCGATGGTGGTGCTGAAATACCCTTCGCTGGAGCTGGTGGAGTACAAGGTGGCGCGCATCGCGACCACCATGCCGTACATCCCCGGCTTTCTCTCCTTCCGCGAATATCCCGCGCTGCTGGCCGCGTGGGAGCAGCTCTCGCAAAAACCTGACCTGCTGTTTGTTGATGGGCACGGTATCTCTCATCCGCGTCGCTTAGGCGTTGCCAGCCACTTTGGGCTCCTGGTGGATGTGCCGACCATCGGCGTGGCGAAAAAACGCCTGTGCGGCGCGTTTGAGCCGCTCTCTGCCGAACCGGGCGCGCTGGCGCCGCTTATCCATAAAGGTGAACAGCTAGCGTGGGTCTGGCGCAGCAAGGCGCGCTGTAATCCGCTGTTTATCGCGACCGGGCACCGTGTGAGCATGGACAGCGCCCTGGCGTGGGTACAACGCTGCATGAAGGGCTACCGTTTACCGGAGCCGACGCGCTGGGCGGATGCCGTTGCCTCCTCGCGCCCGGCTTTTGTTCGTTGGCAGGAAATTCAGCCGTGATTCAGGTAAACTGCGGCTAATTTTCGATTCGAGACATCATCATGTTACAAAACCCGATTCATCTGCGCCTTGAGAAGCTGGAAAGCTGGCAGCACGTGACGTTTATGGCTTGCCTGTGCGAGCGCATGTACCCCAACTATGCCGCGTTCTGTAAGCAAACGGAGTTTGGCGAAGGCCAGATTTATCGTCGTATCCTGGATTTAATCTGGGAAACGCTGACGGTGAAAGACGCGAAGGTAAACTTCGACTCTCAGCTGGAAAAGCTGGAAGAGGCGATCCCGGCAGCGGATGATTTCGACCTGTACGGTGTCTACCCGGCCATTGATGCCTGCGTGGCGTTGAGCGAGCTGATCCACTCCCGTCTGAGTGGTGAAACGCTGGAGCACGCTATTGAAGTCAGTAAGGCATCCATTACCACCGTCGCGATGCTGGAAATGACCCAGGCAGGCCGCGAAATGACCGACGAAGAGCTGCGCGCTAACCCGGCCGTTGAACAGGAATGGGATATTCAGTGGGAGATTTTCCGCCTGCTGGCAGAGTGTGAAGAACGCGATATTGAGCTGATCAAAGGGCTGCGTGCAGACCTGCGCGAGGCCGGTGAGAGCAATATTGGTATAATTTTTAACCAATGAGACAACAAAACGTGATTTAACGCCTGTTTTGTCGCACCTCGACTCTTCCCTTCTGCCCCCCGTCTGGTCTACATTTGGGGGGCGAAAAAAAGTGGCTATCGGTGCGTGTATGCAGGAGAGTGCTTTTTTGGCATTTTCGTCGCACTCGATGCTTAGCAAGCGATAAACACATTGAAAGGATAACTTATGAACAAGACTCAACTGATTGATGTAATTGCGGACAAGGCTGATCTGTCTAAAGTGCAGGCTAAAGCTGCTCTGGAATCTACCCTGGCTGCTATTACTGAGTCTCTGAAAGAAGGCGATGCTGTACAACTGGTTGGTTTCGGTACCTTCAAAGTGAACCACCGCGCTGAGCGTACTGGCCGCAACCCGCAGACCGGTAAAGAAATCAAAATCGCCGCAGCTAACGTGCCGGCATTTGTTTCTGGTAAAGCACTGAAAGACGCAGTTAAGTAAGACGCGTGGCAGTGAACAGTTTTAACGAAGGGGCGGCAACGCCCCTTTTGTCATTCTGGCGTGGAACGCTCGCGCTGGCAGGCATGCTGCTGTTATCCGCCTGTAGCCACGACACCTCTCTGCCACCGTTCACGGCCAGCGGTTACGCTGACAACCAGGGTGCGGTGAGGATCTGGCGCAAAGATTCTGGCGGTGAAGTGCATCTGCTTTCTGCCTTCAGCCCGTGGCATAGCGGTAATACGTCGACCGCGGAGTATCGCTGGCAGGGAGATGACCTGTCGCTGATCGAACTGAACATCTACAGCAAGACCCCCGAACACGTGAAGGTGCGTTTTGACGACCATGGCGAGCTGAGCTTTATGCAACGCGAAGTCAGTGGTCAAAAACAGCAGCTTTCCAGCGATCAAATCGCCCTCTACCGTTATCGTGCCGAACAAATCCGTCAGACCAGCGATGCGCTGCGTCTGGGACGCGTGGTGCTGCGCCAGGGGCGCTGGCATAACGACGGGACGGTGACGACCTGCGAAGGGCAGACGGTCAAACCTGAGCTCGAATCCTGGGCAACAGAACACATTCAACGCCGTCAGCGTCATTCATCAATGGAGGTGAGTGTGGCGTGGCTTGAAGCGCCGGAAGGCTCTCAGCTGCTGCTGGTGGCGAACGAAGATTTCTGCACCTGGCAGCCGACAGAGAAAAGTTTCTAATTGTGCCGCGAGCAGTTCCCTCTCCCCTTAGGGGAGAGGGTTAGGGTGAGAGGAACAGACGCCTCCCTTATTCCCCCTGCTCCCGCGCAATCGCGCGATAACCGATATCCTGGCGGCTAAAGCTGCCGTTCCAGTGAATATCCGCCATCAGCGCATAGGCGCGTTTCTGCGCTTCTGCCACGGTATGGCCCAGCGCGGTCGCACACAGCACGCGACCGCCGTTGGTAAGCACGCGATCGTCGTCAGCCAGCTTCGTACCGGCATGGAACACCTTCGCGCCGTCAATTTCTTCCAGCGGCAGGCCGTGGATCTCATCTCCGGTGCTGTACTTGCCCGGATAGCCACCCGCAGCAATCACCACGCCCAGAGACGCGCGCTCATCCCACTCGGAGGTTTTCTCGTCCAGCTTACCTTCGCAGGCCGCCAGGCAGAGATCCACCAGGTCAGATTTCATGCGCAGCATGATCGGCTGGGTTTCCGGATCGCCGAAGCGGCAGTTGAATTCAATCACCTTCGGATTACCCTGTTTGTCGATCATCAGGCCCGCATAGAGGAAACCGGTGTAGGTGTTGCCTTCCGCCGCCATCCCTTTCACGGTAGGCCAGATGATGCGGTCCATGGTGCGCTGGTGCACTTCGTCAGTCACTACCGGAGCAGGGGAGTAGGCGCCCATCCCGCCGGTATTCGGGCCGGTATCGCCGTTGCCCACGCGCTTGTGGTCCTGGCTGGTGGCCATCGGCAGAACGTGCTCGCCGTCGACCATCACGATGAAGCTCGCTTCTTCACCGTCGAGGAACTCTTCGCTCACAATGCGGTGGCCTGCATCGCCAAAGGCGTTGCCCGCCAGCATATCCTGAACCGCGGCTTCCGCTTCTTCGAGCGTCATCGCCACGATCACGCCTTTACCGGCGGCCAGGCCGTCGGCCTTGATCACAATCGGCGCGCCTTTTTCACGTAACCAGGCCAGAGCAGGCTCCACTTCGGTGAAGTTCTGATATTCCGCCGTCGGGATGTTATGGCGCGCGAGGAAATCTTTGGTGAAGGCTTTGGAGCCTTCCAGCTGTGCGGCACCTTCCGTTGGGCCGAAGATTTTCAGGCCCGCCGCGCGGAAGGCGTCGACGACGCCAATCACCAGCGGCGCTTCCGGGCCCACAATCGTCAGGTCGATTTTCTCGCTCTGGGCAAAGCTCAGCAGCGCCGGGATATCGGTCACGCCGATAGCCACGTTCTGCAGCGCGGGTTCCAGCGCGGTACCGGCGTTACCCGGTGCCACAAAGACGGTATCAACCAGCGGAGACTGCGCCGCTTTCCACGCCAGAGCGTGCTCGCGCCCGCCGTTACCAATCACTAATACTTTCATTTTCTGCTCCGGGGATTAATGGCGGAAGTGGCGCATGTCGGTGAAGATCATCGCAATGCCGTGTTCGTCGGCCGCGGCAATCACTTCATCGTCGCGAATAGAGCCACCAGGCTGGATCACGCAGGTGATCCCTACAGCGGCTGCCGCGTCGATACCGTCACGGAACGGGAAGAAGGCGTCAGAAGCCATGGCGGAGCCTTTCACTTCCAGCCCTTCGTCGCCTGCTTTAATTCCGGCAATTTTTGCGGAGTAGACGCGGCTCATCTGGCCAGCACCTATTCCGATGGTCATGTTCTCTTTGGCGTAGACGATGGCATTGGATTTGACGAACTTCGCGACCTTCCAGCAGAACAGCGCGTCACGCAGTTCCTGTTCGCTCGGCTGACGTTTGGTTACCACGCGCAGGTCGGCTTCGCTCACCATACCCAGATCGCGGTCCTGAACCAGCAGACCGCCGTTCACGCGCTTGAAGTCCAGGCCCGGCACGCGCTCCGCCCACTGGCCGCAGACCAGCACGCGCACGTTCTGTTTCGCCGCGGTGATTTTCAGCGCTTCTTCGGATGCGGATGGCGCGATGATCACTTCAACGAACTGGCGGGAGATGATGGCCTGTGCGGTTTCAGCATCCAGCTCGCGGTTGAAGGCGATAATGCCGCCGAAAGCAGAGGTCGGGTCGGTTTTGTAGGCGCGATCGTAGGCATCCAGAATAGAGGTGCTTACCGCGACGCCGCATGGGTTGGCGTGCTTGACGATAACGCAGGCTGGCTCGCTGAACTCTTTCACACACTCGAGTGCGGCGTCGGTGTCAGCAATGTTGTTATAGGAGAGCGCTTTGCCCTGAACCTGCTGTGCAGTCGCAACAGAGGCTTCTTTTACCTCTTCTTCTATATAGAAGGCAGCCTGCTGGTGGCTGTTCTCGCCGTAACGCATATCCTGCTTCTTAATGAAGTTCAGGTTCAGGGTGCGCGGGAAGCGGCCAGAAGGATCTTTGCTTTCACCGTGATAAGCCGGCACCAGGCTACCGAAGTAGTTGGCGATCATGCTGTCGTAGGCGGCGGTGTGTTCGAAGGCTTTGATGGCGAGATCGAAACGCGTTTCAAGCGTCAGGGAACCTTCGTTGGCATCCATCTCATTAATAATGGCATTGTAGTCGCTGCTTTTTACCACGATAGCCACATCTTTATGGTTCTTGGCCGCGGAGCGCACCATGGTCGGGCCGCCGATATCGATATTCTCTACGGCATCTTCCAGAGTACAGCCTGCGCGGGCGACGGTCTGGGCAAACGGGTAGAGGTTAACGACAACCATGTCGATTGGCGCGATGTCATGCTGTTCCATAATGGCGTCGTCCTGACCGCGACGGCCAAGAATACCGCCGTGTACTTTCGGGTGCAGGGTTTTGACGCGTCCATCCATCATTTCCGGGAAACCGGTGTAATCGGACACTTCGGTTACCGGCAGACCTTTATCTGCTAACAGGCGAGCGGTACCGCCTGTGGAAAGCAGCTCAACACCGCGTGCGGAAAGTGCCTGAGCGAATTCGACGATACCGGCTTTATCAGAAACACTGAGCAGAGCGCGGCGGACTGGACGACGTTGTTGCATGGTAAATCCCCTGGATTTCACGATTACAGAGAGCGTTAGATGAATTTTCCTGCGAAAAACTCATCTAACACACCTGACGGGGCATCCTTATTAAGCGCGAGCATTTTAACGAAAACGTTTGCGCAACGCTCGCACATTTTCACTTTTTCGTATCATTGTGGATAAGTCTGTGCGTAAAAGGGTATAAGTCGGGGTTTTGCTGTGGAATGCAGCAGTCAGTCATTTTTCTGTCATTTAACGGTTGCGGGCTGCGGAGAACTCCCTATAATGCGCCTCCATCGACACGGCGGATGTGAATCACTTCACAGATAACCCGGTCGG
>NZ_JBSKJN010000025.1:0-15531 GCF_053709515.1 Enterobacter sp. UPMP701
TTATTAGTTGCTGGTATCCAGCTCGTCGAAGCTCTTCACCAGATCGTCAATCGCTTTGATCTGCTTCAGGAACGGCTCCAGCTTATCCAGCGGCAGCGCGGAAGGACCATCGCACTTCGCGTTAGCCGGATCCGGGTGCGCTTCAATGAACAGACCAGCCAGGCCGGTCGCCATCCCGGCGCGCGCCAGCTCGGTCACCTGAGCACGACGGCCACCAGACGCGGCGCCAAACGGGTCGCGGCACTGCAGCGCGTGGGTCACGTCGAAAATCACCGGAGACTGGTTAGAGACGTTCTTCATCACGCTGAAGCCCAGCATGTCCACAACCAGATTGTCGTAACCGAAGTTAGCGCCACGATCGCACAGAATAATCTTGTCGTTACCGCCTTCGATAAACTTATCAACGATGTTTCCCATCTGGCCAGGGCTCACGAACTGCGGTTTTTTAACGTTGATCACGGCACCGGTTTTCGCCATCGCGGCTACCAGGTCGGTCTGGCGAGCCAGGAACGCCGGAAGCTGGATCACGTCTACCACGTCTGCCACAGGCTGCGCCTGCCAGGACTCATGCACGTCGGTGATCACTTTCACGCCAAACGTCTGCTTCAGCTCCTGGAAAATTTTCATTCCCTCTTCCAGGCCCGGGCCACGGTAAGAGTTGATGGAGGAGCGGTTGGCTTTGTCAAAAGAGGCCTTAAACACGTACGGGATGCCCAGCTTCTGGGTAACGGTCACGTAGTGCTCGCAGATACGCATGGCGAGGTCGCGGGATTCCAGCACGTTCATACCGCCAAACAGCACGAACGGCAGGTCGTTTGCTACCTTGATATCACCAATGCTAACCACTTTTTGTTTCATAGGATCGCCTTATTCAGGTGTGAATCGGAATTAAGATTAATGCAGTGTAATTTGTTTGTGCGAGATCGCGTTGATCTGTGCGCGAATCATTTCGCTAATCGGATCTTCCGGGCACTGCTCAACGAAATAGCTCAGATCGTTCAGCGCGACGTGTTCGCAGTCGAGCTGGGCATAAATAAGCCCGCGGTCGCGAATTTCGTACGGATCTTCCGGATTGAACTGCAGCAGCACTTCACTGGCTCGCAGAGCCAGCTCCATCTGGCGCTCTTCCATCAGCGCTGATTTCAGCGTATCCAGCAGCTTGCGGATCACCTCAGCGTTATCCGCCTCGTCGAGATCTTCGTTAAAGAGCTCAGCCACCGGGCTGATGTTGCCTTTCAGCCAGACGTCCAGCGTATGCTCATCCAGCGTGTCGCCGTTAAACGGATTAATGAGCCACATCTCACCGTCCAGCCACTCCGCACGCAGGATCATCTGCGTCGGGAAAATGACCGGCACCAGTGGAATATCCAGACGGTGCGCAACCCACAGCAAAATAGAACCCAGCGCCACGGCGCTGCCCTGACGATTTTTTAAGACCTGGTCCAGCCATAACGCGTCAGACAGGCGGTACACGCCACGCGTGTCGCAGAAACCCCATTCACCGTAGAAAAGCGCCAGCAGCTTCTCTAATTGCCAGTCCTGCGGGCGCGCCTGATTAATCTCTTCACGCGCCAGGCTGACCAGATTCTCCAGCTCATCGTAGACGTACTGCGACGTAAAATCGTCGCGTATCATCTCCGAAATCAGGATCATGCCATCGCAAAGCGGCACTTTATTAAATTCGAAATCGGCTAAGGACTTCATGACTTACCCCAGTAACGGTATTCTTGTGGTGGCGAGTTTAATGATGATGTACAGCACCACCAGACCCAGCAGAAAGGCGATAAACCCGGTCTGCTGGCTGCGCGGACGATGACGCCCAAGCGCGATAAAACCCAAAACGATATAGATGATAACGCCAAACAGCTTTTCAGTCAGCCATGCGCCTTTATCAGTAAATGGCAGATAGCCCGTCTTCCACATCAGCCCGGCCCCTGTCAGAAACAGCACCGTATCAATGCAGTGCGGTGCAATGCGCACCCAACGTGCTTCAATCAACGGATTGTTACTGTAGCGCCACCAGTAGCGGACGATGAAAAACCCTATGGTCAGCGCAACGGAAATCAGATGAGCCGTTATCAGCACGCTAAACAGGCTCATAACCACTGCCCCAGCGTCAGGCGCTCGTTTCCGCCGTAGTCGCGGCAGGTTTCCACGGCGGTATATCCCGCTTGCGTAAACAGCGCCCGAACGGCGTCGCCCTGCGTCCAGCCATGTTCCACCAGCAGCCAGCCGCCGGAAAGCAAATGTTGTCGTGACGTTGTCACAATGTGATCGAGATCGGCTAACCCTTCCCTGGCGGCGACCAGCGCCGTTAAGGGCTCGAAGCGAACATCGCCCTGCGTGAGGTGCGGGTCACGTTCGTCGATGTAGGGGGGGTTACTGACGATCATCGCAAATGAACGGTTCTCCAGCGCGGTAAACCAGCTGCTTTGCAGCACCGTAACGTTGCGCAGACCAAGACGCTCAACGTTACGCTGCGCCAGCGCCACCGCGTCGGGCATCACATCCACTGCCGTCACTTCGCAGTCTGGCCGCTCGCTGGCCAGAGCCAGCGCAATGGCGCCGGTCCCGGTGCCGAGATCGAGAATGCTGCAGGGGGCTGTTGGTAAACGCGCCAGCGCCTGCTCTACCAGACACTCGGTGTCCGGACGCGGGATCAGCGTCGCCTGCGAGACGTACAGCGGTAGCGACCAGAATTCGCGCTCCCCGACAAGGTGCGCCACCGGCTCGCCCGTTTTACGGCGGGCAAGCAGCGTGGCGAGCCGTGCTTCCTGCTCAGCGGTCAGCTCAGTTTCGCCGAATGCCAGCAGGTACGTGCGGGCTTTACCCGTCACATGTTCAAGCAAAATTTCGGCATCGCGCTTCGGGCTTTCGCTTTCGGAAAGCTCACCGGCCGCCTCACGTAACCAGCGCTGAAAATCCATTATTCCTGCTCGGACAGCGCCGCCAGCTGGTCGGCCTGGTATTCCTGCACGATAGGCTCAATCAGCATATCCAGCTTCCCTTCCATCACCTCGTCCAGGCGGTACAGCGTCAGGTTAATGCGGTGGTCGGTCACGCGGCCCTGCGGGAAGTTATAGGTACGGTTACGGTCGCTGCGATCGCCGCTGCCCAGCAGGTTACGACGCGTAGAGGCTTCCGCCTGCTGACGCTTCGCCATTTCCGCCGCGTGGATGCGCGCACCCAGCACGGAAAGCGCTTTGGCTTTGTTTTTGTGCTGTGAACGCTCGTCCTGACACTCCACCACAATGCCGGTTGGCAGGTGGGTAATACGGATGGCGGAGTCGGTGGTGTTAACGTGCTGACCGCCCGCCCCGGAGGAACGGAAGGTGTCGATGCGCAGGTCCGCCGGGTTGATGTCCGGCAGTTCTGCTTCCGGCAGCTCCGGCATCACCGCAACCGTACAGGCCGAGGTGTGAATGCGTCCCTGAGATTCTGTCGCGGGGACGCGCTGCACGCGGTGACCGCCGGATTCAAACTTGAGACGGCCATACACACCGTCGCCGCTGATCTTAGCGATAACCTCTTTATAGCCGCCATGCTCGCCTTCGTTGGCGCTCATGATCTCCACGCGCCAGCGACGCGATTCGGCGTAGCGGCTGTACATGCGGAACAGATCCCCGGCAAACAGCGCCGCTTCGTCGCCACCGGTACCGGCGCGCACTTCTACAAACGCGTTACGTTCGTCGTCCGGATCTTTCGGCAGCAAAAGCACCTGGAGCTGCTGCTCCATCTCTTCTGAACGCGCTTTTGCATCCTGCAGCTCTTCCTGCGCCATCTCGCGCATCTCAGGATCGTCGAGCATCATTTGCGCGGTTTCAATATCTTCCTGAACCTGTCGCCAGTCGGTAAAGCATTTTGACACATCACTCAACTGCGCATATTCACGCGACAGTGCGCGAAAACGTTCCTGGTCCGCAATGGTCCCGGCATCGCCGAGCAGCGCCTGTACTTCTTCATGGCGCTCGTGCAGAGCTTCCAGTTTAGCGACGATAGAAGGCTTCATAGGCGTAAGTGCACCTTGTCTTAGAAAATGGGTATAGGGCGCTATTCCAGCCCGAGGCTGTTGCGCAGAATAGTCAGGCGTTCATCATCCCCGTCACGGGCAGCCTGTTGAAGAGATTTGGTTGGCGCATGGATCAGGCGATTGGTCAGTTTCCATGCCAGATCCTGCATAATAGCCTGCGCGTCGCCGCCCTGTTCAAGGGCCGCTAACGCTTTGGCAGTCAGGTCATCACGCACCTGCTCCGCCTGTCCGCGGTACTCGCGGATGGTCTCACTGACGCTTTGCGCGCGCAGCCAGGCCATAAACTCGCTGGTTTCCTGCTCAACAATGGTTTCCGCCTGCACCGCCGCCGCTTTACGCTGGGCAAGGTTGTGCGAAATGATGCTTTGCAGGTCATCCACGCTGTAAAGGTAGGCGTTAGCCAGCTTGCCCACTTCTGGTTCAACATCGCGCGGAACGGCGATATCCACCAGCAACATTGGCTGATTACGGCGGGATTTCAGCGCACGCTCCACCATCCCTTTACCGATAATCGGCAGCGGGCTGGCGGTAGAGCTGATGATAATGTCCGCCTCTTTCAGGCGTTCATCAATGTCGCTCAGCGCAACCACCTCGGCACCCACTTCGTCCGCCAGTACCTGTGCGCGTTCGCGGGTGCGGTTCGCGATAATCATCTTTTTCACTTTATGCTCGCGCAGATGGCGCGCCACAAGCTCGATGGTTTCGCCCGCGCCTACCAGCATCACGGTGACGGTCGACAGGGATTCAAAGATTTGACGTGCGAGGGTACAGGCCGCGAAAGCAACAGAAACCGCACTGGCACCAATGTCGGTTTCGGTTCGCACACGCTTTGCCACGGAGAAGGACTTCTGGAACATGCGTTCCAGCTCGCTGGCCTTGAGATGCCCTTTTTGCGAATCCGCGAACGCTTTTTTAACCTGACCCAAAATTTGCGGTTCGCCCAGCACCAGCGAATCCAGACCGCTGGCCACGCGCATCAGATGGCTGACCGCATCGTTGTCCTGATGCCAGTACAGGCTGTTGCGCAGCTCTTCTTCGTTGAGGTTGTGGTAATCACATAGCCAGCGGATCAGCGCTTCGTGCAGGTTATCCTGCTCCTCCACGCTTAAATACAGCTCGGTACGGTTGCACGTCGAAAGCACCACCCCGCCCTGCACCATCGGCTGTGCAAGCAGGCTGTCCAGCGCCAGGTCGAGCGTATCCGGCGAAAACGTTACGCGTTCTCGCAGCGAAACCGGGGCCGTTTTGTGGTTAATGCCGAGTGCTAATAGGGTCATGTTGAGCGGGAGTAGTACCAGCGTTAATAAGGTTAGCAGGACGCATCATACAGGATGCGCGAGATCAATAAAAGAGACTGCACCCTTTCGGAGTAATAGGTTACACAACGCTTTGAGATAATTTGAACGTAGACGGTTGCACCGCGGGACGCTAGCATTAACAGTTATAACTGCAACGTATCTCAAGGATTTGTCATCATTATGACCCGACTGATTCGCCTGCTGCCTCTGGCGGCCCTGGTTCTGACCGCATGTACTGTTACTCAGCCTAAAGGTCCAGGCAAGAGCCCCGACTCACCGCAGTGGCGTCAGCACCAGCAGGACGTCCGCAATTTGAAGCAGTACCAGACACGCGGCGCCTTCGCGTATCTCTCTGACGAACAAAAGGTTTATGCGCGCTTCTTCTGGCAGCAAACGGGCCAGGATAACTATCGCCTGCTGCTGCTGAACCCGCTGGGCAGCACCGAGCTGGAGCTGAACGCTAAGCCAGGCGAAGCGCAGATCACTGATAACAAAGGTCAGCACTACACGGCGACAGATGCCGAAGAGATGATTGGCAAGCTGACCGGGATGCCAATTCCGCTGAATAGCCTGCGCCAGTGGATCCTCGGCCTGCCGGGCGAGGCCACCGACTATACCCTTGACGATCAATATCGTCTGAGCCAGGTCAACTACACCCAGAACGGCAAAACCTGGAAAGTGGTGTACAGCGCGTATGACAGCAAAAGTAAACCGTCGCTGCCATCAAACATGGAGCTGACCCAGGGCAGCCAGCGCATCAAGCTGAAAATGGACAACTGGATCGTTAAATGATGACCCACTGGCCCTCTCCTGCAAAACTGAACCTGTTTTTATACATTACCGGCCAGCGTGCTGACGGGTATCACACCCTGCAGACGCTGTTTCAGTTTATTGACTATGGCGACACGATATCCATTGAACTGCGCCAGGACGGGCAGATTTGCCTGCTGACGCCGGTCGACGGCGTGGCGCATGAGGACAACCTGATCGTGCGCGCCGCGCGCCTGCTGATGAACGCCGCAGCAGAGTCGGGTCGTCTGCCCGCAGGAAGCGGTGCGGATATCAGCATCGAGAAGCGCCTGCCGATGGGTGGCGGGCTGGGCGGTGGCTCATCTAACGCCGCCACGGTGCTGGTTGCCCTGAACCACCTCTGGGGGTGCGGGCTGTCGACGGATGAACTGGCTGCTTTAGGCCTAACGCTGGGGGCGGATGTCCCCGTGTTTGTTCGCGGTCACGCGGCTTTTGCCGAGGGAGTGGGCGAAATTCTTTCCCCGGTTGAGCCGCCGGAAAAATGGTATCTGGTTGCCCACCCGGGCGTGAGCATTCCGACCCCGGTCATCTTTAAAGATCCTGACCTGAAAAGAAATACCCCGGTACGGTCAATAGAAACGTTATTAAATTGTGAATTCAGCAACGATTGCGAGGATATCGCAAGAAAACGTTTTCGCGAGGTTGATGCGGTGCTTTCCTGGCTGTTAGAATACGCGCCGTCGCGCCTGACTGGTACAGGGGCCTGTGTCTTTGCTGAATTTGACACCGAATCCGCCGCTCGTCAGGTGCTTGAGCAAGCGCCGGACTGGCTGCATGGTTTTGTAGCGCGCGGGATGAACACGTCCCCCCTGCAGCACGCCATTCTGGCGCAGACTGAGTTTCGGTGACAACGTCACCCTGTTCCAGACGTTGCATCGCGCTCTTTAATACACCGCCTGGATAGCCTTCGCCTGGCCCGCACAGTTTTCGGCGAACGCTATCCACCACTGGACGCATGCCTGAGGTTCTTCTCGTGCCTGATATGAAGCTTTTTGCTGGTAACGCCACCCCGGAACTAGCACAACGTATTGCCAACCGCCTGTACACTTCCCTCGGCGACGCCGCTGTAGGTCGCTTTAGCGACGGCGAAGTCAGCGTACAAATTAACGAAAATGTACGCGGTGGTGATATTTTCATCATCCAGTCCACCTGTGCTCCAACGAACGACAACCTGATGGAACTGGTTGTTATGGTCGACGCCCTGCGTCGCGCTTCCGCAGGCCGTATCACTGCTGTTATCCCTTACTTTGGTTATGCCCGCCAGGACCGTCGCGTCCGTTCCGCGCGTGTGCCAATTACCGCTAAAGTTGTCGCTGACTTCCTGTCCAGCGTCGGCGTTGACCGCGTACTGACCGTTGACCTGCACGCAGAGCAGATCCAGGGCTTCTTCGACGTCCCGGTAGATAACGTATTCGGCAGCCCAATCCTGCTGGAAGACATGCTGCAGCTGAACCTGGACAACCCAATCGTGGTTTCTCCGGATATCGGCGGCGTGGTGCGTGCGCGTGCTATCGCTAAGCTGCTGAACGATACCGACATGGCGATCATCGACAAACGTCGTCCGCGCGCTAACGTTTCTCAGGTGATGCACATCATCGGTGACGTAGCAGGCCGTGACTGCGTGCTGGTTGACGACATGATCGATACCGGCGGCACGCTGTGTAAAGCAGCTGAAGCGCTGAAAGAACGTGGTGCCAAGCGCGTATTTGCTTACGCGACCCACCCGATCTTCTCCGGTAACGCGGTAAACAACCTGCGCAACTCCGTCATTGACGAAGTTGTGGTATGCGATACCATCCCACTGAGCGACGAGATCAAGGCACTGCCAAACGTGCGTACCCTGACCCTGTCCGGGATGCTGGCCGAAGCGATTCGTCGTATCAGCAACGAAGAATCCATCTCAGCAATGTTCGAACACTAATCGAACACGGCCGAAAAACCCGCTGCGGCGGGTTTTTTTGTCTCTGGGTTTTATTTGTATGATTAATGCCTCCTTCACCTGCCATTCACATGACAGATGATGCGCATACGGATGATAGATAATTGTGAAAAACGTAGCCTCCTCACATGTTCTGCCCTTTCGCGCCCTCATCGACGCCTGCTGGAAAGAGAAATACACGTCGTCACGCTTTGTACGTGACCTGATTGCCGGGATCACCGTCGGCATTATCGCCATCCCGCTGGCGATGGCGCTGGCTATTGGCAGCGGCGTTGCGCCGCAGTACGGCCTGTATACCTCGGCCGTTGCCGGAATTGTCATTGCCCTGACGGGCGGCTCACGCTTCAGCGTCTCCGGTCCGACCGCCGCGTTTGTGGTGATCCTTTACCCCGTTTCGCAACAGTTTGGTCTGGCAGGCCTGCTGGTTGCCACCCTGATGTCCGGCCTCTTTTTAATTCTGTTCGGTCTGGCCCGTTTTGGACGCCTGATTGAATATATTCCCCTTTCCGTCACGCTGGGGTTCACCTCGGGGATTGGGATCACCATCGGAACCATGCAGATCAAGGATTTCCTCGGCCTGCAAATGCCCCATGTTCCGGAGCACTATTTACAGAAAGTGGGTGCGCTATTTATGGCGCTGCCGACGGCCAACCTGGGCGATGCCGCCATCGGGATTGTGACGCTCGGGACGCTGATCGTCTGGCCCCGTCTGGGCATTCGACTGCCGGGCCATCTGCCCGCGCTGCTGCTGGGCTGTGCGGTGATGGCTGTCGTCAATATGTTCGGCGGCCATGTCGCCACTATCGGCTCGCAGTTCCACTATATTCTGACGGACGGCTCAAAGGGTAGCGGCATTCCGCAGCTGTTACCGCAGCTGGTTCTACCGTGGGATATGCCGGGATCCAGCTTTACCTTAAGCTGGGATTCCCTACGCGCCCTGCTTCCTGCGGCCTTCTCCATGGCGATGCTGGGGGCGATAGAATCCCTGCTCTGCGCCGTCGTGCTCGACGGGATGACCGGCACCAAGCACAAAGCCAACAGCGAACTGGTTGGTCAGGGCTTAGGTAATATTATCGCGCCCTTCTTCGGCGGTATCACGGCAACGGCGGCTATCGCCCGTTCTGCGGCGAACGTGCGCGCGGGGGCAACGTCACCGGTCTCGGCGGTCATCCACTCCCTGCTGGTGATTCTGGCACTGCTGATCCTTGCCCCGCTGCTCTCCTGGCTACCGCTTTCCGCCATGGCCGCCCTGCTGCTGATGGTGGCCTGGAATATGAGTGAGGCGCACAAGGTGGTAAACCTGCTGCGTCGTGCACCGAAAGACGACATCATCGTGATGCTGATCTGCATGTCGCTGACCGTGCTGTTCGATATGGTTATCGCCATCAGCGTCGGGATCGTGCTCGCTTCCCTGCTGTTTATGCGCCGTATCGCGCAGATGACGCGTCTTTCCCCGGTTAACGTGGAGGTGCCTGACGATGTGCTGGTGCTGCGCGTGATTGGCCCGCTGTTCTTCGCCGCGGCGGAAGGTCTGTTCAGCGATCTGGAGTCCCGCATCGCGGGCAAACGGATTGTGGTGCTGAAGTGGGATGCCGTCCCGGTGCTGGATGCCGGCGGTCTGGATGCCTTCCAGCGCTTTGTTGCGCGTCTGCCGGAAGGCTGCGAGCTGCGGGTGAGCAACCTGGAATTCCAGCCCCTGCGCACCATGGCGCGTGCGGGTGTACAGCCGATCCCTGGCCGACTTGCATTCTATCCTAACCGCGATGCCGCATTAGCGGATCTGTGAGTGACCTGATGCAGAGAAACGTCTCTGCATCATCACCCCGATCGCCTGCTGGAGCCATGCAAGCACGGCAGGCGTCATCCATGTTCCTTTCATCAGGTACGCCTCCTGCTGCATTGCAGCGCGAAACTTTTGCTGAGTTTCCGGGTTGGTGCCCGCGTAAGACTGGAACAATGCCAGCCAGTTTTCAGACAGCTTTTGCGCCTCCTCCGAGGCAGGATCGATATTATCCCGCTGCGCCTGATGCAGTTTCGCCACCAGCGGCGGCCACTCCATCATGCGGTCAAAGTAGTGTGCCCGGGTAAAGGCCATTTCTTCGACTGTGAGATACTTCTCCCATATGCTGAGCTTAGACTCAGCAAACGCGCGCGTGATGTAATCCGTCATCTCAGGCGTGATACCGGTCTGCACTTGCATCTGCGGTTCAACGCTGTGCATTTCGTTCAGTCGGGTGAGAAACTCCGGCTTGCCCGCAGTGTCCTGCTCCAGGCGTTCCATCCAGCGCGTCGCCAGGTCCCTCGCCCGCGTATCCGTAACGGGGATATGTTGCTCCAGCAGCGTGTTGGCCTCTGCAACCAGCCCTGACCAGATAGCCGCCAGCGCATCCTTCTGCACCGCAAACGGCAGCTGTTGTAACTCTTCTTTGCTAAACCAGCGATCGTACATATTCATTAACTCCAGAGTCTGTAGCCAGGATTCCAGATCCGGCGTCGCATCGTCGATAAGCCCGGTCCGCAGCTCCACCAGCCGGTCGCGCAGCGTATGTATGCTGCGCAGTTGTTTATCCAGCAGCGTGATTTGCGCATCGAGTAACTCGGTTAACGACAGCGACTCCTGTTCCAGGAAATCCCTGATTTCAGCAAGTTCCAGCCCCGCTTTTGCCAGCGCCTGGATCATGTGCAGACGCTGGACATCCGCCAGGTTGTAAAGCCGGTAACCTGCCGCGCTTCTGGCAGAAGGCAGCAACAACCCTGTTTGCTCATAGTGGTGCAAAGTCCGCACGGTGATCCCGGCGCGTTTCGCCAGCTCACCCACCTGAATCAACATAACTGCTCCTTTTTCTTTGCCAGTGGCGCCACTCTGGAGCCTTACGTTACGTGAGGGTCAACCCTTGATGCAAAAAAAAACGACTCCCTCGGGAGCCGTTTCGGTGTTCTTTATCGTAGCACTAGCTGTGCTTATGCTGGTCGCGACGACAGCGTTTATCGTAGTGGCGCACCCACCAGTATTTGTCACACACTTCCTCATGGCCGCTCACGCGAGCCCCTGCCAGCCACAATACCGCACCAACGAAGATGCTCAATATCGCGCCATGCGCAAAGTATTGCGGGAGGTCAAGCTGCGGTAGCTGGTTTAAAATTGAATAACCCACGCCGGCTACCATCACGAACAGCCCCAATCCCATCAGCACGTTACCGAGTAACGAAGCGTTTTTGCGTTTCATGTGTCACCTCCGGAACTTTGGGTTGTCAGGGGAAAAGCCCCTAATCCTTGTGTGTAAAGTATAGACAACGCCCCTTTTATGAGTTGCGTGAATGATCACAATTACAGATAACTCCCAAACAAAAGTTTACAAATAACACTTTGAACAGCTTGAAATTCTAATTGTTCAAATCAGAAATTATTCGTATTTCGCTGAGAAGATCGCAGAATTTTGTCAAGCGGCGCGCCAGACAGTAAACTACGCGCCAGATCTGGAACCCATTAGGAATTGAATCGTGACGATTAAACTGATTGTCGGCCTCGCCAACCCGGGCGCAGAATATGCGGCCACCCGCCACAACGCCGGGGCATGGTATGTCGATCTGCTGGCCGAGCGGTTACGTGCTCCCCTGCGTGAAGAACCTAAATTCTTCGGGTATACCTCACGTATCAACCTTGCTGGCGCGGATGTTCGCTTACTGGTGCCCACCACCTTTATGAACCTGAGCGGTAAAGCCGTGGCGGCAATGGCAACGTTTTATCGCATCAATCCGGATGAAATTCTGGTGGCCCACGATGAGCTGGATCTCCCGCCCGGCGTGGCAAAATTCAAACTGGGCGGCGGGCACGGCGGCCACAACGGTCTTAAAGACATCATCAGCAAGCTGGGTAATAACCCGAATTTCCACCGTTTGCGCGTGGGAATCGGCCATCCGGGCGATAAAAACAAAGTTGTCGGTTTTGTACTCGGTAAGCCCCCGGTTTCTGAGCAGAAACTGATTGACGAGGCGGTAGACGAAGCGGCGCGCTGCACCGAAATCTGGCTGAAAGATGGGTTAACCAAAGCGACAAACCGCTTGCACGCTTACAAAGCGCAATAATCCGCCCGATCCGGCTTTTTTACCGCGCGTCATGCGGGTTACGTGTATAATAGGCGTAGTTATTTACTTTTCATCAGTCGGTTAACGTTAACAGATTGATTATCAAGATATTAAGGTGATTTAGAAATGGGATTCAAATGCGGTATCGTCGGTCTGCCAAACGTGGGCAAATCCACCCTGTTTAACGCGCTTACCAAAGCGGGTATCGAAGCGGCGAACTTCCCGTTCTGTACCATCGAACCTAACACCGGCGTTGTGCCAATGCCGGACCCGCGTCTGGACCAGCTCGCGGAAATCGTGAAGCCGCAGCGCATCCTGCCAACCACCATGGAATTCGTGGACATCGCGGGCCTGGTAAAAGGCGCATCCAAAGGTGAAGGCCTGGGTAACCAGTTCCTGACCAACATTCGTGAAACCGAAGCGATCGGCCACGTTGTGCGCTGCTTCGAGAACGACAACATCATCCACGTAAACAACAAAGTGGATCCGGCTGACGATATCGACGTTATCAACACCGAGCTGGCGCTCTCTGACCTCGACACCTGCGAACGTGCGATTCACCGCGTGCAGAAGAAAGCGAAAGGCGGCGATAAGGATGCGAAAGCGGAACTGGCTGCGCTGGAAAAATGTCTGCCACAGCTGGAAAACGCGGGCATGCTGCGCGCGCTGAAAAACCTGACTGAAGAAGACAAAGCGGCGATCAAATACCTGAGCTTCCTGACCCTGAAGCCAACCATGTACATCGCCAACGTTAACGAAGACGGTTTCGAGAACAACCCGTACCTGGACAAAGTGCGTGAAATCGCAGCGGCTGAAGGTTCTGTGGTTGTGGCGGTTTGCGCTGCCGTTGAATCCGACATCGCTGAGCTGGACGACGCCGACCGTGAAGAGTTCATGGCCGAGCTGGGTCTGGAAGAGCCGGGCCTGAACCGCGTGATCCGTGCGGGTTACGAGCTGCTGAACCTGCAGACCTACTTCACCGCTGGCGTGAAGGAAGTGCGTGCGTGGACGATCCCTGTAGGTGCGACTGCGCCTCAGGCGGCCGGTAAAATCCACACCGACTTCGAGAAAGGCTTTATTCGTGCGCAGACTATCGCGTTTGAAGACTTTATCACCTACAAGGGTGAGCAAGGCGCGAAAGAAGCAGGCAAGATGCGTGCGGAAGGGAAAGATTACATCGTTAAAGATGGCGATGTGATGAACTTCTTGTTTAATGTTTGATTGGTTTTGAATGAAAAAAATCCACGCTTTGGCGTGGATTTTTTTAAGTTAACGAACTTATCCCCTCTTGCGCAGATAGAACTCCAGATATTTTTTAGGTCTATCCTGAAACGCACGCTCTTTGCCGTAGTTATAAGCATCGTTAAAATATTTATACGCTTCCTCGAATTGATTCAACTCATAACAGACCATGCCGAGATCGATTAAGGGTGCAGTGTCTATATCCGATCCACGTGTCCGTAATGTCGTCTCTCCCCATTTCTTCGCCTCAGCGTAATCCGCGAGATCAAAATATGCGCTGTATATGCAGTCAGAGATCCAGTTGGCGAGCTCCCATTCGAGCTTTGGCTCAGGAAGCGTTTGCCAGGCTTTTTGGTATTGCTCTAAAGCCTCGGCGTATTTTTGATTGTCGTGAAACTCTATTCCTTTTTCAACAAGGGATGTAACTCTTTTTTCATCGAATTCATAGCATACGCTTTTCATATGTTTATTCATTATCATCCGAAAAGAGACCTCCTTGCCTATATAAAAGGGATATCCGCGATAAATGCCTTCAGAAGCTAGGAGGTCTCTAAAAGAGTGAGTTTTGATTGTTAACTAACCAAAAAAGAAATATTTAAAACCTTCTGCCTCAACATCCTTAAGCTTGCTTTTTAGCATTAAATCGATATCTTCCAGAAAGTCCTCTCTGAAATTAAAATCATCATCTGTAGCATCACCATCATATTTACTTTGTTCTATCTCAATGGCAGAACAAAAAGCATCCAAAAAGTCGGCTAACGAATTGGAAATAATGAAATTTCTTTTTTGAACACTACCATAAACAGGAGATGTGATACTTTGAGTATCACAAAAAAGAACATCTCCATTTCGTTCAGCAAAGATTATATATTCATCGCGCCAAGTCGTGTCATTTTGAACTCGCCAGCCTGATAACATTTCATTAAGCTCTTGGGACTCAACAATCTGTATAAAGAAAGTACCATCAAATGTTGGGTGGTCATTTAAAATCAAATGGCTATAAAAAAAACGAATTTCGCCATTTAAATTCACTGGAAAAGAAGTTTCATTTTCATCGTCTGCATAGTCTATCTCTCCCATATTTAAATCATTCATTTTGAATTTGATAACAAAGTCTTGGACTGCATTTTTTATGTTCATCTTTCCCCCTATAATTGCTTACATCGTTGTCTAGATTTTAGTGTTCTTTCTGTATCAATTAAGCGCCCGCGCGTCGAGTTTTTAGTATTCCCTCTATGTCCTTGATCACCATGGACATGCTCATTGAACTTGTCGGGATGGTTATGATTTTTCAAAAAAACAATATTTCTCGGATCACCTTGCCATTTAGAACCAAGTGTACCATTGCCTTCTACCGAGTTGATATGATGCCCAGTATAGCCTGCCCGTGACATCACGGAGGTAAGACTCTTGTTCGGAGTCTTCAATATTAAATCTCTCTCATGCGCTGTCCAATTCCTGGTGCCAGCCCCACCATCCTGCAATAAGGCTTTTTCTTGCACCCATGCCCTAGAGATAGCAGAGCTTCGAGCTCCGTTTTGAGCAGAAAGGGAATCGTGTGGGCGGTAGCGAATCAGATCTTCAGGAGTCAACCCCCACGGATCCACCCACCCCAGTGCATTCGGCGCATACTGGTAAAGGTTTATCCCCCCCGCCAGCCCTACCGGGTCCTGCTGCGTAAACCTTCCGCAATCCGGGTCATAATACCGGAACAGATTGTAGTGCAGCCCTGTCTCACGGTCCAGGTATTGCCCCTGCATCCGCAGGTTCTGAGAATATCCTGATACCTGCGTCTCGCTTTCCCGCAGCAGCTTGCCCCAGGCACTGTTCACCCCTTCCCAGCGCACCTGCCCTTCGATATCCGTCATTCGCTCCGGCGTGCCGTTCGGCTGGCAGTGGAACCAGAAAATCTCCGGCGCTTCCACGCCATCAATACGCGCCAGCGGGTCGTAGCTGTCCTGATCGCTGTAGACGTAGGTGAGCGGCACATCCCCGTGCAGCTCCTGCAGCAGGCGGAACCCTTCCCAGACAAACCGGGTGGTAACCGGCTTGCCGGTTGGCTGTCCACCCAGCATCTGGCGTCGCGTTTTGCTGATGCGTCGCCCGAGCGGGTCATAGCGGAAGCT
>NZ_JBSKJN010000026.1:0-12204 GCF_053709515.1 Enterobacter sp. UPMP701
CGATTTCAGGTGATTAATCCCTCATCTCTCACCCGTCTTCACACGAGGTCGGGGAATAAAAAAGGTGTCCGTCTGCGAACCCTAAAATATTCAGGCCTCCGGTGACCGTGAAGCGACTGTTGCCCGGGAATGCTGCCCTGCGGGGCGGTATTCCGGCGTTAATCTTCTTTCTCCCCGCGCTTCCGACTGGCCGCTAAAATGTGAGTCATGAGACACCAGTATAATTCCCGGTAACTCACAGGACGGGTAAGGACATAGTGATTACCGTTATCTGGCTTCCTGCAGACCTGACGCGCCGGGTGACATGACGTCACTTCGCCCCGGTCTCCGGGACCGTTTCTCCGTGCTGTCTCTGTGTACCGCTTTTCGGACCGCGCGGAGCGCTCACTTTCCTTTACTGAGGTAACTATGTCAGAACATATCCAGAATATGCCCCTCTTCGCGGCCCTCGCGGAAAAGCTGAACATCACCACGCTGTCGGAACTCGGGGATTTTTCCCTGGAGCAGGTCCTGGCGGCGGCCGGCGATGACGTCGGCCATGCAGACTGTCACGCGCTGCACGCCGAAGCGGTCCGCCGCCTGGCGCTCAGCACCACGCGTGAGCGTCAGGCCGTCACCCGTGCAAACCCGCAGCTGCTGCAGGCCCCGCATCTGGGCATTTCCGCACCGGCTCACGCGGTTGCCTACGGCAATGACTTTGTCCCGGACCGCAATGACCAGTTTGTGAAAGAAGGGGACGTGTCATCCATGTTCTCCCCGGCGGCCTATCTGACCGAGATGTACCACAACGCGGAGCAGCTGCACGAGAAGGGGAAAGCGTACCATCTGGACACACGCCGTCCGGACCTGGCCACCCTGACGCTGAGCCAGGACAATCTCGACACACCGCTGTCCACCCTGAGTCTGTCGAATGAAATCCTGCAGGCCACGCTGAAAAAGCAGAGTCAGTATAATACCGACGAGAAACTGCATACGGCCCTGGCAGAAAACCACAGCAACCCGGAAGGCCCGTATCACCACGCCTTCACCGGTATCAGCGAGGCGCTGCGCGCCCGTAAGGCCTCCCCACGCACCCTGCTGACCCCGGAAAACCGTCCGGCGGGCCATGATAACGTGGCGGCGCTGTGCCTGGAGCTGGGCATTTCCCCGGCGCTGTACGCGCAGCTGACGACGGACATCACGTTTGAGAATGCGAAGGCGGAGTATAAAAAGGTGTTTGGCGACACGCCGCCTGAGGCGCTGCTCAGTGCCAGCGCGCTGGCCGCCCGCTATAACCTGCCTGAGGCCATGTTTGAAGAGACGCTGGCCCGCTCGGTGCTCAACGCGCCGGATACCAGTGGAAGCTACGTCGATAACGTCTTGACCCGCTCCTGGAACATAAGTGGTGACAGGTACTTTATCCGCGTGTTCCGTACGTTTACTCACCGGTGGCCCAAAGATAATGATGAACTCGTAGTAATCCAGAATGAGTCCGGCAGGCGTAGCATTCTGTATACTTCGAAGCAGGATTCTGAATCGGTAGAAAATGTCAGCTTGTGGGTTGGTAAGACTGAGGTCTGGCAGGGGCAATTAAAGAACCTGGCCAGGGGCATTTCACTGCCTTTGGGGGAAGGACGCCCCGGCACCGGCACCATCGAAGTAACCCGCCAGACGAAAGATATGAAAGGTAGCTGGGGGAAGAATAAATATTACGGCATCACAAATACGACAGAGTGCCATTCCAAGCGAACCTGGCTGCTGGCCCTGCATCATCAGGTGCTGCTGCATCGTGCACTTGGCCTGTCGCTGCCGCTGATAGCCCGTATCCAGATCCACCATAACGACGATACGGCGAGTGTACTCAAAACCGCTGCGTCGTTATTGCGCTTTCAGCGTGATTACGTCCTGGGGGAAGAGACGGCCGGCACCCTGGCCGGACTGCATCTGGACGTCATTTCGACAGGCGCTTGTGCAAGTCAGTACGATCGAATCTTCAACGCGCCTCCACTTGATAATTTTCACATCAATTATAGCTCACCTATTCAGATTGAGCTGAATAAGGATACGCAAGGAGTAAAAGAATCAAAATATATCACGCGTTATTGCCGCTCACTGGGGCTTTCATCATATGAGGAAGTTAAGGTTTTAAACAAATTTACGGCGGGATTTCATTTAACATCATCCTCTCAGGAATGGCTGAGTCAGCTCTACCGCGGTAAACTGCTGGCCGATATCCACGGCCTGACCGTCAGCGAACTCAGTACCCTCCTGCCCCTGCTCGGATTCACCAAACCGCTGTCCGACGAGAGCTTTTCCGCCGTCGTTGATAAAGTCCGGACCGCCACCCGCTGGCTGCGCGCGCAGAATCTCTCCGTCGTCGGCCTGCAGGCCCTGCTGACAAAACTCACCCCGGTGCAGACCCCGGAAATCAGCAGCCTGGTGCGTTCCCTGCGCAATGATGTCGTCCTGCCCGTCGACGCAAACGGCAATCCGGTCACCCTCACCGCTGACAGCCTCATTCCTGCCCTGGCACCGCACCTGGCCTCCGCGCTGGGCCTGACCTCGCCTGAAGTATCTCATCTGGTCATGCGCTGGGCGGAAATGATGGGTAACCGCGTCACCGACTTTTGGAACAATATTGCTTCCCTGAATATCAACAGCACTGCGTTTGTCGTGCCGGATAACGCGCTGGCCTACTGTCAGCTGCTGGGACAGCTGGCCGCTATCGTCAAGGGTCTGGACCTGAGTGAACGTGAGCTGGAACTGGCGGTCGGTTATCCTGAAAAGCTGAATGACTGCTTAAGCTATGTGGGCCACAATTTTGACGCCCTGATGCTGCTGAGCCGCTTCCACTGCTGGGTCAGTGCCCTGGGAGAGCAGGCCTCCGCGGCCCTGACTGCCCTGCAGAAAGGGGCGCTGACGGTGAAGCTGCTGGCGGAGCTGATGTCCCTCGACGGTGAGGCGCTGGCCGTTGCCGCGAAGCAGGCCGGGCTGGACAAACTCAGCGACTTCATCGCCGTTGAACGCCTGCTGCAGTGGCATCAGGCCGCGCAGACCCTGAACGTCAGCGCCGCCACGGTGGGCGAGCTCTTCGCGATGCGCTTTGTGGCCAACGCCGGCAAGCCGGTTTCCACCCTGGCGCAGTGGCAGACCCTGTCCGGCAGCGTGCAGGCGGGCCTGTCCGGGCGTGAACGTGCGGCGGTCAGCGCGGTACTGGATGAACGCCTGTCCTCCGCCCTGAGCCAGCTGTATATGGGGAGGGTCGCGCCGGCTGAACTGAAGCTTCGCACCCGCGATGACCTCTATGGCTACCTGCTGATTGACAGCCAGGTCAGCGCTGATGTCACGACCACTCGCATTGCGGAGGCCATGGCCAGCCTTCAGCTGTACGTGAACCGCTGCATGCAGCTCGGCCATCTGGAGTCCGGGGTGAAAACCGGGGCGCTGAGCCGTCCGTTCTTCCGCGAGTGGACCACCTATAATCGACGCTACAGCACCTGGGCGGGCGTGTCCCAGCTGGTGTATTACCCGGAAAACTACGTCGACCCGACCCAGCGTAGCGGGGAAACCACCATGATGCGCACCCTGCAGCAGTCCCTCAATCAGGGCCAGCTGACGCAGGACCAGGTGGAGGATGCCTTTAAAACCTACCTGGCGGAGTTTGAGAAGGTGGCAGACCTGGAGATTATCAGCGGCTACCACGACGGCCAGAACAACCGCAGCGGCCACGTCTGGCTGATTGGCGCCACCCGCGAGTCCACGCCGGTCTACTACTGGCGCCGGGTGGACATGAGCCAGTTCAAGGACGAGGCGTTCCCGGCGACGGCCTGGAGCGAGTGGCAGGAGATTACCGTGGCGGCCACGCCGTATGCGTCCATGATCCGCCCGGTCATACGCAACGGGCGCCTGCACCTGGTGTGGGTGGAGCAGCGCCAGGAAGGCGTGAACGACGACAAGCCGGTCTGGAAGGCAGACCTGAAAACCGCCCACCTTCGCCAGGACGGAACCTGGAGCGCGGCAAGGGTATTTGAGGACGCAATAAAGCATCTTTATCTGGCTGACACCCCCCCCATGGAATTGTCGTGCCTGGAGGACCTGACAACAAACCAGGCTGACATCTATTTCTGGAGTAAAAAACAAGGCTCTCCATTGGTTTATCGTGCGTGTACGCTGTCGGATACCCGACTGACAGATAAAGTGGTCGATAAGGTGCACGTTCTGGAGCTGTTCAACAGGCAGTCCGGGCTCCCCGTTTGCCACCCGTTATCGCGCAGCGGGATGTATATCAGCAATTTTATCCGCCACTATGATGATTACGTGAGAACCGAGCGTGCCATCCTCACTGAAGTGGGAAAAAGCTATACGTTAAGCGGCGATCTGACGGTGATTAAAAAAAACTATGCGCCTTTCAAAAATCCTGAAGTTTATCTGCAGGTCGGCCACAACGTTATTGCATACCATTCCCTGAACGCCGGTGAACTCAACACCCCGGGCAGAAGACTCCCGCTGTCCCTGACGTTCCCGCTTTCAGCGATAAGCAACGAATCATCCCAGACGGTCACCCTTGCTGTGCGTGAGTCCGGCCAAACGTATGGCCCTCCGGTAACCATTTTTGAGTTTCTCCGTGATGCGGTTGACGATAACACCCTCCTGACGCTGCATACCGCCCGGAGCGGCGCGCAGTCGATGGTCTGGGGCTTTAACGGCATTAACTGCGTGCGCCTGAACACCCTGTTCGGACCGGAGCTGGTCAGCCGCGCCGCCCGCGGCCTGGACGCTATCCTGAGTCTGGACTCCCAGTCCCTTCCGGAGCCCGCGATCCGGCCAAAAGGCGCCCGGGTGACCCTGACCCTGGATAAGTACAGTCCCGCCATCCACGGCACCAGTGGTATCGTCACGCTGCGCCATACCCGCATCGCTGATAATATTGGCCCCGACGTCCTGTTCCACGGGGAGCTCAGCGCCGCCGCCACCACGCAGGTGACTGTGTTCATGAAGTACTACGCCGACGGTGGCGGCGATAAAAATAACTTCTACATTGAGCCGGAGTACCAGAAAGGCAAATTCAATGACATCCGTATCCACAAAAAAGGCGGCGATGCGGACGTCTGGTCGCTGGATACCAATTACAATAACGGCACCTTCCCGGGCCTGGTCCGCGTTGACCGCGTGGAGACCTTTGACGAAAACACGCCGGCTGAGCCGATGGACTTCGCCGGTGCCAACGCCCTCTACTTCTGGGAGCTGTTCTACTACGCCCCTATGCTGATTGCCCAGCGCCTGCTCCAGGAGCAGAACTTCGACGCCGCCGGTCGCTGGTTGCGCTACGTCTTCAGCCCGGAGGGCTACGACGGTGACGCCGGCCGCCACTGGAACGCCCGCCCGCTGCTGGAAGACACCCGCTGGAATGACATCCCGCTGGACAGCACCGATCCGGACGCGGTGGCCCAGAGCGACCCGATGCACTACAAGGTCGCCACCCTGATGCGCCTGCTGGAGATGCTCACCGCCCGCGGCGACCACGCCTACCGCCAACTGGAGCGAGACACCCTGGCCGAGGCCAAAATGTGGTACGTCCAGGCCCTGGCGCTGATGGGCGACGAGTCCGTCACCCGCCCGGCTGTCTGGGCCGCGCCGACCCTGAAGGACGCCGCCGGTAAGGTCGTGAACCGCCTGCAGGCGATGGAGGACCGACAGGCGTCACCGGTACGTATTCTGTCCGCGCAGCCTTATACGGCTAACGCCCTGACCGGGCTGTTTAACCCGCCGCAGAACGCCCGCTGGCAGGCCATCCGCCAGGACCTTATGCAGCGCCTGTACAACCTGCGGCATAACCTGACCCTGGACGGCCAGCCGCTGACGCTGCCGCTGTTTGCCACGCCGGCAGACCCGGCCGCGCTGCTCAGCGCCGCTGCTGCTGCAGGCAAGGGCGGCACGCCGCTGCCTGCCGGCCGCGAGCTGGGGCTGCACCGCTTCCCGCTTGCCCTGGAAAGCGCCCGCAACATGACCGGCCAGCTGATGCAGTTCGGCAACGCTCTGAGCGGCGTGATTGAGCGCCAGGACGCGGAGGCGATGGCGGTGCTGATGCAGACCCAGGGCAAGGCGCTGATGGTCCAGAGCGTGGCGATGCAGAAGAAAACCCTGGAGGAGCTGGGCAACGAGGCGAAGGCCCTGGCCGCCTCCCTGGCGGGGGCGCAAAAGCGTCAGGACTACTACAGCCGCCTGTATGACGAGAACATCAGCGCGGGCGAAGGCTTTGCACTGGGGGCCCGCGTCACCGCCGGCGCCATGCAGGCTGCCTCCCGTCCGCTGATGGCCGCCGGCGCCGCCGCCAACATGGCACCGAACATTTTCGGGATGGCCGTCGGGGGCTCCCAGTGGGGCAGCATTCCGTTTGCGGCCGGCATGGCGCTGGAAAGCATTGCCACAGGAATAATGACCGCCGCCGACGGCGCCGCGCAGGGTGAAATGTACCGCCGCCGCCGCGAAGAGTGGGAGATGCTGCGCGATAACGCGGAAAAAGAGGTGGAGCAGCTCACCGCCCAGCAGGCATCCCTGAAGGTGCGTACCGAAGCGGCCGGGCTGCAGCTGACCTATCTGGAAACCCAGCAGGCGCACAACGAGGCCCAACTGGCCCTGATGCAGCGTAAGTTCAGCAATCAGGCCCTGTATAACTGGCTGCGCGGCCGCCTCTCGACGCTGTACTTCCAGTTCTACGACCTGACCGTGTCGCGCTGCCTGCGCGCCGAGAAATCCTTCCAGTGGGAGACCGGCGAGACGCGCGGCTTTATCAAGCCGGGCGCCTGGCAGGGCACCTACGCCGGCCTGCTGTGCGGCGAAGCGCTGATGCTGAATCTGGCCGCGATGGAGAGTGCCTACCAGAAATGGGACGCCCGCGCGCTGGAGGTGGAGCGCACCCTGTCGCTCGGCGAGCGCTACGGGAAGCTGTCCTCCGGGAAGTTTTCGCTGAAAGACACCATTAAGTCGCAGCTTGACGGCGATAAGGGCAAGGCCGGCAGCGGTAAGGACACCGTCAGCCTGGATAAGGATATCCTTTCCGTCAGCGTGGAGCTGAAGGGGCTGGGCCTGGCGTCGGACTATCCGGACGACATGAAGCTCGGCAAGGTGCGCCGCATCAGACAAATCAGCGTCACGCTGCCGGCGCTGCTGGGGCCGTATCAGGATGTGCAGGCGGTGCTGGGCTACACGGGCACCTCCCCGCTGGCCCGCGGCTGCTCCGCCATCGCCGTCTCCCGCGGCATGAACGACAGCGGTCAGTTCCAGCTGGACTTCAACGACGGGAAGTACCTGCCGTTCGAGGGAATTGATATCTCGGATACCGGTACGCTGACCCTGCGCTTCCCGAACGCCACCGGCGCCCAGAAGGCCCTGCTGGCCAGCCTGAGCGACATCATCCTTCACGTTCGCTACACCATCCGCGACTGAGTTCCCGGGGTTCGTTAACCATTTAATCACAGGCCCCTCCGGGGGCCTGACAGGAGTATATTATGCAGGATATTCAGGAATCGGTTGCCGTCACCCAGCTGTCGCTGCCCAAGGGCGGCGGCAGCCTGCAGGGCATGGGCGAGTCCTTGGGCACTCCCGGGCCGGACGGCGTGGCGCAGATGAGCCTGCCGCTGCCGGTCTCCGCCGGACGTGGCATGGCGCCCGCGCTCAGCTTAAGCTACAGCAGCGCCGGCGGTAACGGCCCGTTTGGTCTGGGCTGGCAGGCGGGCGTGATGAGCGTGCGCCGCCGGACCAGCCAGGGCGTGCCCGCCTACGACGACCAGGACGCGTTTATCGGCCCCGACAACGAGGTGCTCGTCAGGGAGCTCGATGGTCACGGCCAGCCTCTGGTGAGGGAAACGGCGACGGCACAGGGCGTGGCGCTCGCGCAGCGCTGGCGCGTGACGCGTTTCCGCTCCCGCACCGGCGCCGGCGCCCCGCGTATGGAGTACTGGCAGCCCCTGGCCGCCGGGGCCTTCCCGTTCTGGCTGTGCCACACGCCGGACGGGCAGGTTCACTGCCTGGGGCAGCGCGCCGACGCCCGTCTCTCCAGTCCGGACAATCCGGAACAAATTGCCGAATGGTACCTGCAGGAGTCCGCCTCGCCGGACGGAGAGCACATCAGCTACCACTATGCCGCAGAGAACGACGCCGGCACCGGGGCTGCCGAGCGCGAGGCCCATCCGCGGGTCGCGCAGCGCTACCTGCAGCAGGTCCGCTACGGTAACCGGACCCCCCGGGCGCCCCTCTTTGCCTGGGATGCCATCCCCCCCGCGCCCGACGAGTGGCTGTTTACCCTGGTGCTGGATTACGGGGAGCGTCCGGCTGGTCTGAACACGGTCCCGGCGCTGGCTGCCGGCGGGGAATGGGGGCTGCGCGCCGACCCGTTCTCACGCTACGACTACGGCTTTGAGGTCCGCACCCGCCGCCTGTGCCGTCAGGTGCTGATGTATCATGACGTGGCGGCGCTGGAAGGACGTCCCGCCGCGCCGCCGGTGCTGGTTTCCCGCCTGCTGCTGACCTATCACGCCTCGCCGTCAGTCACCCAGCTGACCGGCTGCCGGCTGCTCGCGCATGAACTGGACGGCACCCCGTGCGCCCGTGCGCCGCTGTCGTTCGGCTATCAGGCCTTTGAGCCGCAGCACGCGCCGGCCTGGCGCCCTCTGACCGGCCTGCAGGGGTTCAACGACGGCCTGCGCTATCAGTGGGTGGATCTGTATAACGAAGGTATGCCGGGGATCCTGTATCAGGACGAGCACGGCTGGCAGTACCGCGCCCCGGAGCGCACCCCGGGCACGACGGACGGGATCACCTATGGCCGTCCCCGCCTGTTACCCGTCCCGTCCCTGATGCAGGGCGGGCGCCTGATGGACCTGACCGGAGACGGTCGTCTGGACTGGCTGGTTGCTCGCCCGGGGCTGGCGGGCTTCTACCGCCGTCACCCGGATAAGGGCTGGGGCGATTTTACGCCGCTGGCCGCGCTGCCGACGGAGTTCTGGCAGGACGGCATGCAGTTTGCCGACCTGAACGGCAACGGCGTGTCGGACGTTGCCCTGATTGGCCCGAAAAGCGTGCGCCTGTATCCGGGCACCCGCGAGGGCTTTGCGGCTGGCCGTGACGTTGAGCAGACCGGCGGCATTACGCTGCCGCTTTCCGGACTGGATGCGCGTGAACTGGTGGCGTTCAGTGATTTACCCGGCTCCGGGCAGATGCACTTGGTGCGCGTGCGCCATGACGGCGTCACCTGCTGGCCGAACCTGGGGCACGGGCGCTTCGGCGCGCCCTTTACGGTACCGGGCTTCAGCCAGCCGGAAGGCGAGTTTGATCCGGGCCGGCTGTTCCTCGCGGACCTGGACGGCACCGGGACCACGGACCTGATTTACGCCCATGCCGACCATCTCTGGGTCTATTTCAACCAGAGCGGAAACCGCTTTGATATCCCTCTGGTGCTGCCGCTGCCGGACGGCGTCCGCTTCGATCATACCTGCCAGCTGACGGTCGGAGACCTGCAGGGGCTCGGTGTCTCGAGCCTGGTCCTCAGCCGCCCGCACATGAGCGAGCAGCACTGGCGCTATGACCTTGCCGGTCTTAAGCCCTACCTGCTCAGCCGGGTGAACAATAACTGCGGGGCGGAGAGTCGCCTGCACTACCGCAGCTCCGCCCAGTTCTGGCTGGATGAGAAAGCCGCGGCCGGCGACGGCGACCTGCCGGCGAACCACCTGCCGTTCCCGGTGCATCTGCTGGCCACGACGGAGTCACTCGATGAAATCACCGGGAACCGTCTGGTCCAGACCGCCACCTACCGGCACGGCATCTGGGATGGCCGCGAGCGCGAGTTCCGGGGCTTTGCCCTGGTGGAAACCCGGGATACGGACGAGCGCGCGCAGGGCAATGCCGAAGAGCGCAGTGCCCCGGTGCTGACCCGACAGTGGTTCCATACGGGCCTCGCCGGGGATGAGCACCGTTATCGCCAGGCCTACTGGACGGGTGACCGCCAGGCGGCGAACCCGGGTGCCACGCGCCTGACCCGCGCGGAGGGGGACAAGGAGATGGCGCTGGACGCCCCGGCGGCGGAGCTGCAGTACTGGATGCACCGTGCGCTCAGGGGAAGCCCGCTGCGCACGGAGGTGTATGCCGCTGACGGCAGCGCGCAGGAAACGGTGCCGTACCAGGTCACGGAGGCCCGCTATCAGGTCCGCGTGGTACAGTCTGCCGCCCCCGGTGCGCCGTATCCGGTGGTGGCCCCGCAGCCGCTTGAGCAGTGGAGCTATGGCTATGAGCGCGTGGCAGACGACCCGGTTGTCAGCCAGGAGGTTACGCTGGCCACGGATGCGTTCGGCTACCCGCTGCGCACGGTCTCCGTCAGCTACCCGCGACGTGCCCGCCCGGCCGCATCGCCTTACCATCTGGATTTACCGGAGGGCGCCTGGGAGGCAAGCTATGACGAGCAGCAGGACGTGCTGCGCCTGACGGAAACCGAATACAGCTATCATCATCCTGATACGGCGCACGGCTGGCGCACGGGGCTTCCGCATCAGCAGCGCATCAACCTGGTGACGACGTCCGGTGCAGGCAGCACGTCGTACCTGTCTGCGGAAGATTTGCTGAAGGACACGGGGCCGCTGGGGACGCATGCGCCCCGACAGTACGGCGGACACACCACGGTACGCTACACCGCCGGCCGTGCGGATACCCCGCTGAACGCGCCGACGGTGCAGGCCCTGGTGGCCTTTGAGGAGAGCGCCGAGCTGGACGCCGACAGCCTGAAGGCACTGGACGGGGTCCTGAGTGCTTCAGAGCAGCTTACGCTGCTGCAGGAGGCGGGCTACACGCAGGCACTGCCGGCGTTTGCCCGTCCCGGTGAGGCAAAAGTGTGGGTGGCGACCCGCGCACTGACGGATTACGGCAGCGCGGCGCAGTTCTTCCGTCCGCTGGCGCAGCGGGCCTCAACGCTGACGGGCGCCACGACGCTGACCTGGGACCGCCACCACTGCGTCGTGACGGCCACGGAGGATGCGGCCGGACACCGGACCCGCGCCGTCGTCGACTACCGCTTTATGGTCCCGGTATGCCTGACGGACATCAACGCCAACGACAGCATGGTGACGCTCGATGCGCTGGGCCGGGTGACCAGCAGCCGCATCCGGGGGACGGAGGACGGCGTGCCGGCGGGCTGCCCGACGCCGGAAGCGGTCCCGTTCCGGGTGCCCGCCTCGCCTGAGGAGGCCCTGGCGTTGTCCGGTCCGTTGCCGGTCTCGCAGTTTATGGTCTATGCCGACGACGCCTGGGCCCGCCGGGTACCGGATGACGTCGACCCGTCCCTGCGCCAGGCGCTGCATGAGGCCGGACTGATGACGGAGGATGGCTACCTGTGCGCGCTGGCGTACGCTCGCGCCCTGAAGCGTCCCGGGCTCAGCGTGCTGATGTCTGCACTGGACACGGACAGCGGCCGGGCGCCCCCTCACGTGCTGACGGTGGTCACCGACCGCTATTATCCGGATGCGGAACAGCAGCAGCGACAGCAGGTGGTCTTTTTTGACGGCGCCGGTCGGGAGCTCCAGACGGCGCAGCGCGTGCCGGCGGGTGAGGCCTGCCAGCGTCTCGATGACGGCTCCCTGGCCATCGGTGAGGATGGCCTGCCCCGCAAGGCGCATACCGGAATACGCTGGGCAATTACCGGCCGCACGGAGTATGACAACAAGGGGCTGGCGGTCCGCCGTTACCAGCCGTTCTTTATCAACAGCTGGCGCTGGCTGCGCGACGACAGCGCGCGTGAAAACGCCTGGGCCGACACGCACGTTTACGATGCGCTGGGCCGGGAAACCGGGGTGCTGACCGCCGCCGGCTGGCGCCGCCGGACGCAGTACACCCCGTGGTTTGTGGTCAGCGAGGATGAGAACGACCTGGCGTACCTGAGCTGATACGTCTCCCCGCCCGGAGGCCAGCCACGCCGGCCTCCTTTCTTCTTTCCGCCCGCCTGCCGGGCATTTTTTTCATTTTTATCACCCCCGGAATATTCATCATGAGCTTCATTCCTGCCTGCTTTCAGCACACCCCGGCCCTGACGGTGACCGACAGCCGCGGCCTCACCGTGCGCGCCGTCGCCTTCCTCCGCCACCCCGATACCCCGGACGTCTGTGACCTGCGCGTCACCCGCCATCACCATGACCCCCGCGGCTTCCTCTCCCGCAGCGCCGACCCGCGCCTGTACGGGGCCGG
>NZ_JBSKJN010000027.1:0-8360 GCF_053709515.1 Enterobacter sp. UPMP701
GCCCTTTGCCGCGAGAGAACTCACCAGGGAGATGGACAACCATCACCACAGGAGAAAACCAGGATGCACACACGAAACGTCAACGTCAAAACCGCCGCTCAAGAATCTTCCAGGAAGATGGGGGAAGAGCAAAACCCTGTTTCTGTCGCACGTGAGTGGGTGGCTCAGGCCACTGCACTGAAAGCGGGTGTAACCGTCACCCTGTCAGACGTGACCCGCTACGGCGACGTGCAGGTGGAGATCCGCACCAACGGAACGCTTAACTGGCGCGCCTGGTCGTTTGAACCGGATTTTCTGTTTGAACTGAAACGCAACCTGCAATACGTGCAGCTTTAACCGGAGGCCGGATGTCCGGCCTTAACCCAGAGAAGGAGGAAACATGCAGAACCTTAACACCCGTCCGGCGACCCGTAAGGTCGGGCAGAGCACCGAAATCGTGAAGCTGCTGCGCATTCAGGCCAGCGACACCCACGTGGTCGAGTTTGACAATGTGGACACCCGATTTAATGACTGCAACAACTGGCAGGTGATGGCAGGAGGCAAACGTGTCCTGTTCAGCAACCGCATGTATGAGCGTTTTTCAGATGTGAAATCGGGGATCGTGGCAACGATCAACGTATGTGAAAACAGCGGCAGCGTAACGGATAAAGCGATGCTGGAAGGGGCAAAAGTCATGATGCAGGTTCTTGATGGCTATCCGTCCTTTGCGGCACTGGCAACACACCCGAAACGCATTACCGATTAACTGAGTGCCGTGACCGGATCGCACTCCGGCCACGGCTAACCACAACTATCACTGAGAGGTAAAAATCATGGTCGCCACCAATACTACGGCAAAAAAACCCGTTAAATCCACCCGCGCTAAAAAGTCTGCGGAAAAAATCGCGCAGTCTACTGAGCAGAAGCTCGTCCAGCTGCTCGCTGATACGCCCGTGCAAATCTTCCCTTACTCCCGCCTGTCACGCACTGACTTAAACACGCGCATCATTCCGCATACCGATCAGGAAGTGGAAGAGATGGCAGACAGCATTCAGGCAATGGGCATCCTCCAGAACCTGATCGGTGCAGAACTGCCGGACGGTACGATCGGCATTGTCGGCGGGGAAGGTCGCCGCAGAGGCACAGGCATTCTGGTGATGCGCGGTGTGCTCGATGCAGACACGCCGTTTGTTCCGGTGAAAGTCCTGCCCGTGGAGATGGCGGTGGCGGCCTCGATGATCGAGAACGGTCGACGTAAAAACATGCATCCCGCCGAGCAGATTATCGGTTTTCGTACCCTTCAGCAGGAAGGTAAAACGGCTTCTCAGATCGGCGCACTGATGGGCTACCATCCGCGCCACGTTCAGCGCTGCCTGAAGCTGGCGAATCTTGCCCCTTCCCTGCTGGATGCACTGGCGCGGGATGAAATCTCTCTTGAACAGTGTGAAGTCCTGACACTTGCTGATACCCATGAGCGTCAGGAGCAGGTCTGGAAAGAGGCTGTTGAACAGTGGCGCGATCCTGCCGTACAGACCCTGCGCAAAATGGTGACTGACGACAAGATGGCCATCAGTCACCCGATGTTTGAGTATGTGGGCGAGGAAGCCTATACCGCCGCTGGCGGTACGCTGACCGCCGACCTGTTCAGCGACAAGGACAGCACCTTTGCCGATGCGGCGCTGGTGAAATCTCTGCTGGCTGGCAAGCTCACCGTGCTCGCCGCCCGCGTTAAGCAGGAGCAGGGCTGGGGCTGGGCTGAGTTCCGTATGACGGAACTGCGCGCCAGCGGTGAGGACGGTGAACTGTACCGTTTTGCTATGCCGAAAGCTGTCCTGACGGAAGAAGAACAGAAGCGCGTCAGTGAGCTGGAAGAAAAAATGGAAGCCACTGAAAGCTACGATGACGAATACGAGCTTCAGCAGCAGATCGATGACATTTACTGCGAGGCGCAGTATCGCGAAGCCACGCCGGAATTTCGCGCCGCGCACGGTATCTGGGTGTCATGGGATGGTGACAATTTCCAGGTTCAGCCTGGTATCCGCAGGCTGACCGACGAAGACCGGGCAGAAGAAGAACAGGCGCGTCAGGAGCGTGAAAGCAACGTGATCAGACACACCACGCCTGAAATACCCGCTGACGCCTATCCGGCAACGCTGGTTAAGGCCATGTCTGCGGAGCGCACTCTCGCCGTTCAGGCAGAACTGGCGGGTCGCCCCGATGTATCGGTGGCGCTCCTGACGTGGACGCTGTGTCTTGCGCTCTTTGACCGCACCTACGGCAAGCGCAATGAACCGCTGAAAGCCTCCGTGTCCTCGAATCAGTATCACCTTGCATCACTGGCTCCATCCGGTGAAGAAGGGAAGGCGCTGACGGCGCTCAATGCACAGAAAAAAGCGCTTCAGGCAACGCTGCCCGAAAACTGGCATCTCGATTTCACCTGGCTGCTGTCATGGTCAGCAGAGCAGGTGAACACCCTGCTGGGATTCTGTGCCGCGCACGGTATCAACGGCATTCAGGAACGCCTGTATAACCGCACGGACACCAGTGAGCTGGACGCGCTGGAAGCGGCGCTGGACTTTGATCTGAGCAAGTGGTGGCAACCGGGGGCAGAGAGCTACTTCGGCAAGCTCACCATCGCCCAGATTGGCAAAGCCTACGAAGAAGCCGGACTGAGTGCCCGCGCCGGAGAGATTGTGAAGCTCAAGCGCCGCGATGCGGCGAAGGCCGCCGAGCAGGATCTGAATGCTCGGGGCTGGCTGCCTGACTGGATGGTGCGCCCTGCGCCAGCCGCTGAGGCTGAAGAGGCCACTGAATCCGACGCTGATACCACTGACCACGCTGCTTAATACCGGAGGCCGCCGCCTTCGGGCGGCGGGAAAAGACATGACCATGCAATATGACCTGAACCGAATCAACACCCTGACCGCCTCCGACCTGGAGTTTATCCGTCAGCAGGGTGAGGACGCGCGCCGCGCCCTCAGCGATGCCGTGACCGGCCTCCTGTCGACACCAGAAGGATGGCGCGTCTGCGCCGAATACCGCAGCGAGTTCGGCGGCTTCTTCCCCGTCCAGTGCCGCTTCAGCGCGGACGGCAGTGATGACTGGCATCTGTGCGTGTGCAGCCCCGGCGAAGTCTCTCCGTACTGGCTTCTGGTACTGCTCTCTTCCGGCGGTGATGTGGTACGTACTCTTTACCAGAGCGACACGCTCCAGCCTGACTGGATAAATCAGCTGATCGCGCAGCTGGCAGGTATGCGCCGCTTTAACTGCACTGCCCGCACCGTGGTGAAGCTGATGAATGTGGAGGTGACAGCATGATCCCGTCCTCACACGCGCTCGTTTCCCTGAAGCCCGCCCGTCAGGCAGCAATACAGGCTATCAGCCATGTTGAGTCTGCCCGCGAACGCGGCGCACGACTGCCCGCCATGCCGTATGTGCGTACCTTTCTGCGCCTTCTTACGGGCAGCGGTCGCCTCAACGCCACAGTGGCCAATAAAATACCTGGCCTGCACTGGGTACCAAACAACCGCCATTCGAACCTGAAACAGGTCGAGGAGGCACTCAACACCATGATCGCCACCGGAGGGGAAGCCTGCCCGCTGCCGCTCACGATTGACGTTCAGGCCGAGCTATTCCCTGAAGTCATGCACACCCGCACGGGTCGACGGCTGCACAGATCCAGCATTAAGACCACGCGTCAGATTCGCCGCCAGTCCCGTGAGTACGAACAGCGCTGGAAACTGCGCCAGAACCTGCAGGAACAGGCAAAAGTCGATCTGAATTTTCAGTCACCGGAAACCGTCTGCACCTGGTATACCCGGTGGAGCGACGAGTTTGACGCGGCAGAGCTGGCCACACCGTTCTGGAACTGGCAGACGCGGTTCGCGTCGCTGAAGGAACTTGACTGGCTTCGCATGAGCGGCGACCCGCTGTATTCAGTCATGTACCAAATCCCGTTTATTGTCCGGGAAACACCTGAGCACATCCGGGTCGCTGAACGCTGGCAGATACCGAACAAGCTGCGTTATCAGCAGGGGGCAGAATGAGAAATAACCCCTGTAAAACGGAGCTGAAGGTCGCCCGCAGCCAGCGAAATAAGCTTCGTACCATGTCCGCAAAGCTGAAAGAAATGTGTTGCGAGTGGGACGGACTGAGTGGCTGGCTGGAAACCGAAAGCGAGCAGCTGGCTGAGAGTATAGACAGGCACCTTGAGGCGCTCGAAGACCAGATCCGTGAATGGTCAGTAGGTACGGATAACCGGGAGGGATATTGAACATCATCAGTCGCAGGTTCGACAAAAAAGAACCCGGAACCGTGTTCCGCCATGCTGAAAGCGGGAAGATCATGTATCGTCTCGATGCCCGGCTGGAGCGGGATGACTGGGAGATAGTGCAGGCGATAATCAGCCTTGTCTATAACGCCGGCGTGGCCGCCGGAAGCAAACAGCGAGCCGCTGAAATTCGTGAGGCTCTGGGGATTTCAGGAACTGAATGACGCGGAAAAATGATGAGGATTTATACAGTTTTCAGACTGTTATTCCTGGGCAGATGATCGACGACGGGATATAATGGCGATGGCGCTTGAGGCTTTTTGCCTCATGACGTGAAGGTGGTTTGTTACCGGTTGTGTGGCAAAAAGAAGAAAGCCCCGTAGGAAGTTAATTTTCATTAACCAACCAAACGAGGCCATCTGCTTGACTAGACACCAACAGAATAGCCTCTTAGCAGCCGCAAGGCAAGGAGAAGACGGCTATGAAACTGCCACGAAATACCCTGATCTGGTGTGTATTGATTGTGTGTCTCACACTGCTGATATTCACTTACCTGACACGGAAATCGCTCTGCGAAATCCGTTACAGGGACACGAACAGGGAGGTGGCGGCTTTCATGGCTTACGAATCCGCTAAGTAGCCAACCCCGGCGGGGGGAAACCCCCGCCATTAAGGGGCTGAGGCTGTCTGGACATGCCTGAAGCGCCTTTATGAAGGGGTTACCGGTTTACCGGTAGCCCCTTTTTCCTTCCCGACGCGACCGCACGCCTGAACTTCCGGGAAGGGCAGTTCCCCTGCGGGGAACGGGGCTGGGCGGCAGCGCCTCCGGCGCTGCCCGCTCTCTTCCCTTCCGCTATTTATATTAATGCTAATGTACGCATCCATTAGCATTATAGGAAAAAGTCATTTTTCCCTGTTCCGTGCCGCGCGGATGCCTGTCTGATAGTGCTTTTTCACACTTTCAATATCACTGAGGGTGGAGTCCTGGCAGGATTGTGCGGCAAGACGGTAGCGGGAAGCTATTTCATCCAGGATGGCAGGCGTATTGTCGCGGCTGCGGTGCTGGCGACCTTTCTGGCCAAAAGTGGCGACAATGATGTCCTGGCTACCCGAGCGGCCGAAAAGACGCATACAAAGACGCTTTACAATAAGCGGCGTTAAATCCAGATCGATGCTGTCAGCTATCTCAAAAATAAAATTCAGCATCCGGTACGTTTTATAGCGTTTAACTGCAGCGCTGAGACGTGCAGCTCGCTGAGGGAATTCCCACGAATCATCAGAATAACGCTGCAGTTCGGCCTGATAATCCAGGGTCAGATGTTCGAGAGTGTATTTAAAGTTGCGGTAAAAATAAGCACGGGACTGTTCAGTCTGAGATTCTTCAGCCATTTCATGCACCAGTTATTAATGCTAATGGATGCGTACATTAGCATTAATCATCGGAGTGTTCAAAATTTCCTCTCTTGCCTGGTGACCTGAATGCAGAAGTGATGCTGCAGCTTCGTGGCCATAACCCGAAAACAGGGCAGGGCGATGGCCCCCTTCGGCTCCCGGCCAGCGTTGCTGTCCGGTCGTCGAGCCCCACTCCGCCAGGGCGGCCGCTGCGCACCCGCCGGGCTCCGCCGAACCCCTGCGGGTTTCGGGCCATACGGCTAGGGTCTGATGGCGAAGGTCAAGGGCTGCGGCTTCTCCGGCCGTGCCGTCCGGAACGCCTTCACCGCGCCGGCTGATGCCGTCGCTCTGATGTCGCCACGCCGTTCCGACGTGTCGGGTGTGTGCATCCTGTTCCCCCGGTGAAGCCATCCCCCGTGTGTCCTCACGCGGAGGGCTGCTTGTAGCACCGTCGGGTCGTCATCCAAGGGGTGAAATGCACTCCGCCAAAACTTTTTGCGTGCCGCAAAAACTTTAGTCTCCGCCCCTTTCCTTCCGCCCTTCGCCGTTGCTCCTTTTGCCCTTTGCCGCGAGAGAACTCACCAGGGAGATGGACAACCATCACCACAGGAGAAAACCAGGATGCACACACGAAACGTCAACGTCAAAACCGCCGCTCAAGAATCTTCCAGAAAGATGGGTGAAAACACCGTTAATACCGTTACACAGCCGACTCAGGTACAGAAAAAGCTGAATGACGGCTATTGCCGTCCCTGGGGGGAAATTACCGAAGCCCGTTATATCGACCAGCTGGAGACACTGGCGCTTACAGACTGGTGCAGAGGGTTCGGCGGGGAGTCGTTCAAATCGATGGAGTTTACGGGCGGGGATGTGACCGCAATTTTTGTCCGGTACGGCGCGCGCTTCTTTGAGTGCCACGACCTGCACACCCGCAATCACCGGGAGCTGATTGGCGACGTGATCGCCCGTTTCTGTCTCGATGCGCCGCTGAATTCCGCGCATTAAAAAAGCAGGGTTGCCCCTGCTTTCTCAACGCCGTATCTGGCCTACCAAAACGAGATTCGGCAATCACAACCAAAGTAAGGAGATTGATCGTGAAATTTGACCCGCAAACTGTCGCACAGGCGAAGGCATTTGTAAATGCCCTCCGCGCCGGAAAACGCGCTCGCGTACCCGCGCTGCGCTTCTCACAGTGGCAGCCGTTCCTGTCCGTGGTAAATGCCGAAACGGGCTACGCCGCCGATGCTGACTGTGGTCTGGCTGTCAGCGTCTACCCGGCGCTTGGACTGGCTTAACAGGAGACGGCCGCCTGCGGGCGGCCGGTAAGGAGAAACCATGTCACAACTGAGTTTTGAATCCCTGTTCCTGGCAGACCAGGCCGATCCGCAGCCGCGGGATTCCGCGCCTGTCCGGGTATTGTCGTCAGCTGAGGCGCGTAAGCAGTTCGCCAGTGTATTCCGCCAGACTGCGAAATATATGCGCCGTTCCGAAGTGTTCCGCGATTTCATCACCCTTGCTGCCAGTGGGCTGGATATGGCGCGCATACACTCGCCAGAAAACATCGAAAACAGCCGACGCATCTGCGAACGGTATCAGCCAGACGATTTAGACGCCATGAGGCATCTGTTCTGCCTGTTGGTGGAGGGGCTGGCGGGTGAAATGCATGATTTTCTGGGCGCACTGTATATGGAGCATGAACTGGGTGCGGACGAAATGGGGCAGTATTTCTCTCCGTCCTCCATCTCCCGCCTTATGGCCGGACTACTCATGCCCGGCGCTCAGGAGACGATAAAGCGTGAGGGTTGGATGACGCTCGATGAGCCTGCCTGCGGTAGCGCCGGAATGGTCATTGCCTTTGCATACTGGATGGCTGATGCGGGATACAACCCGTCAGAACAGCTGTATGCCACCTGCACAGATATCGATCCGATGGTGGCTGATATGGCCTTTATCCAACTGTCGCTGCTGGGTATCCCTGCGAAAGTCGTGACAGGTAATACGCTGACCCTGAAAGCAAATCGCATGCGTTATACCCCCGTTTATTACTTCAATGACTGGCAGGGACGTCTGGAGTTCCGCAGCCGTTTCGAAGCTATGAAAAACTTTCTGGCCACCGTGGCCGCCTGACTAACAGAGCGGCAGGGCAGACCTGCCGCAGGGAGAGAGAATATGACAAGCAACACACTGAACGCTGTTCCGGCGACCGTGCTGGAAACGATGGCAGAACGCCTGAACGACCAGCCTGAACCGATAAAAATCCGCAGCAACGATGATCACGCCGCGCTGGCTGCAGATGTGCTCTGGAAATTTGCCCGTAAAACCGGGCTGAACAGGGAAAGCGAAAGCGTGCAAACCGTCATCACGGATTTTCTGGCGAATCTGTTGCACCTGTGCGAACAGTGCGATCCGGACGGGGCGGGTATTGACGGATTTAATGCCCTGCTGAATATGGCCATGATGCACTATGAGCAGGAAAATGGAGGTGACAGCGAAGAACCGATCTGATCGGAAATCTTAGCCCCGGTGCATATCATCGGGGCAACCGCACAAACCCTCTTTCCCCTGCGGGGAAACGGGGAGGGCGAAAGCGCCTCCGGCGCTCCTGCCTTTCCCCGTTGCAGTGCTTATCTCCTCACTTGCGATCATAACCGACGTCCTGCTGGTTAACTTTCTCAGCTGAAGCGCCGTTATGGCCATAACCCAAAAAACGAACAGGGCG
>NZ_JBSKJN010000028.1:0-7881 GCF_053709515.1 Enterobacter sp. UPMP701
TCCGTCAGGCGATGCTCGCCGTCGTAGCGGTAGTGCCAGCGGGTCTGGCCGTTATCCTTCTCCACGGTACGGCCGTGGATGTCATACCGCCAGCGAATGCCGTTCAGCTGCGTCAGGCGGTTATGCGTGACCTTCTCAGCAGAGCCTTCAAGCGGATTACCGGCTGCATCCCAGCGCCACTGCTCCTGGCCGGGCAGCGTACCGTCCTGAACCAGCTGACGCCCGGCGCTGTCGTACTGCCAGCGGTACCAGCTGAACGGGTTATCGTCCCGCTCTTCCCGCACCAGGTTATTGCGGTAGTCATAATCCCAGCGGCGGGACCAGCGGCGCGGCGACGGGCGCTGGGCATTGCCGGTAAAGACGTCCCGGCGATGCAGGCGGCCAAGACGATCGTACTCACTGCGGGTAGTGAGCAGGCCCTGGGTGCGGCTGGTCTCGCGGTGGAGTTCGTCGCGGGTAAAATCAGAGACCGACAGCTTTTCGAGAGCAATGCTGAGCAGATGCCCGCTGCCGTAGTAGAACTGTTTCAGCTCGCGGCCATCTGGCAGCATGACGGAGGTGCGGTTGCCCAGCGCATCATACTCCCACGCCAGCTCACCGTGCTCGCCCGCCTCGCGCGTCACGCGACCGAGCGTGTCATACTCAAAGGCGAGCTCCTGCTCTGCCTCGGTGGTCCATGCGTCGGCTGAAAGCGCCGGATGCAGCCCAATCCGGCTTAATAGCCCGGATGGGGTGTAGTGGTAGCGGGTCTGGCCTTCCGGCGTGGTGCGGGCGACCAGCTGGCCGCTCGCGCTCCAGGCGAAGGCGTGGGTGATGGCCTCCGGATGACCGGCGGCAAACGTGCGCGCTATCGTGCGTCCGCAGGCGTCATAGCGATACTGCGAGGCCACGCCATCGAGCCCCACCTCTTCCAGCAGCAGAGAGTCCGCGCCCCAGCGGAACTGGTACGCTTCGCCGTTTTCGTTTTCAAGAGCAATCAGACGTCCGCGGCTGTCCCAGCGGCGACGGACCTCTTCACCCTGAGTATTACGGGTGGCGGTTAATCGCCCGGCCTCATCGTATCTGAACTCACTTTCTTTCCCGTCGGCGCCCGCGTGCCTCACCGGCAGGCCACGTTCGTTCCATTTGAGCGATTCCGTCCAGCCTTCCGGGCGGTCAAGCTGCACCGGGCGCCCTGCAGCGTCGTAGCGGTAGCGCGTCTCTTCGCCGTCGGCGCCTGTCTCGGCCACCAGCCAGCCCAGCGGATGATAACGATAGCGGGTAATACGTCCGGAACAGTCCGTCGCACGAACGATCTGCCCCGCCTCGTTGTACTCCTGGTAGCGGCTGTTTCCGGCGGCATCGATCTCTTCTATAACCTGCCCAAACTCGTCCCGGCGCAGCAGCGTGGTCTGCCCCATCGGATCCACCACGCGCTTCAGCCCGTGGTGTTCGTCGTACCAGAAGCGGGTCGCGCTGCCGTCGGCTTCGATAATGGCTGCGGGAAGCGCGCGGTGCTCCAGCCAGGTGGTGGTGCGGGTATTGCCGTCGGCATCGGTCTCCTGAACACGGTTGCCCATCTCGTCGTAGACGAAGGTGACGGCGTTTCCGAGCGGATCGATGCGACGCGTCAGAAGTTCGTTGTCATCCCACTCGTAGCGCCAGTTTTCACCGCGCTCGTCAACGTAGCGGACAATCAGATTTTGCGCATTCCAGTAGTGGCGGCGCGTCTGGCCATCGTAGTGCTCGACGGTCGTCAGCCCGGCGTCTAAATCGTAGCTAAAGCGGCAGCCGTCGCCGGTGCTGGTGCGGTTTTCCACCACGCGCCAGTGGTCGAATTGTTTCCAGCGGTATTCGCTCTCCAGACCGCCCTGCAGACGGTGCCAGACCATCAGTCCGTGCTCGTTATAGCGGTATTCACGCGTCACCACGCCGGAGGCATCCGTCGCGCTCGCCAGCTGGCCGCGCGCGTCGTAGCCCCACTGCATCAGCGGCCAGGTTTGGCTGCCATCGAAATGGCTCGCCGAGGTAACGCGCTGCGGGAAACGTTCATCTTCATAGCGCAGAGTGACGTCGATTGCCCGCGGCCCGTCGTGAAGACCAACCAGCCTGCCGTGCTCGTCCCACTCCGTCAGCAGCGCGTTGCCGTATTCGTCGCTGAGGGAGACCAGACGCAGGATGGATGGATTGGCCCGGGTCGGTTTGTACAAACGCCACACCGCACCGTCATCGTCGGCAATCGCCACGTCGCCGCTCTCATTACGGCGGATAATGATCCCTTCGCTGATGCTGTAAAACGCGCGGTCGACCGGCGGCAGCTCGAAGCTCAGCTCGCGCCCGGTTTCGTCGAACCAGGTAGCATTGTTTTCTTCCAGCGTCAGATAGCTGTCAAAGGTGGTTGCCCAGCCCAGACCAAACAGCCCTTCGCGGGTGGTAAGGCTGTTGTAGCTACGCTGCCAGCGAAGCGGGAAGCGCCCCGGCAGAGAGAAATCGAGCTCGTCGTCGTCATTCAGCACCTTCACGCCGGTGGCGGCGTGAACCGGGTGCGAGGAGCCAAATACGGCATTCACAGCCATATCGGCCAGCATCCCGCCGCCGGCCGCCGCCAGCGCACAGGGCATGTTTTTCAGGATCTTGCCCGGACGCCCGCGCAGCAGGGAGAGCGCAATCATCCCCAGCGCCAGACCCGGCGTTTTACCGCTTTTGATATCGCGGACCGTGAGCGTGTCCCCGCCGATGATCACGTTCGGGGAAACGTCATCGGAAACGGTGCCTTCGCAGGTGGTGCGATCTTTGGCACGCACCGCGGGCTGCCCGTTGATAAAGACGCTTTTAGAGCCTTCCGCCAGATACTGTGGCCCGGAGTGCTTTTCGCACGCCACCTTGTCTTCTTCCAACGGCGAGGTTCCTGCGGCGGCAGAGGCCACGCTCGGCTGCCACATTTCGCTGCCAAACTGTCCGGCGGCGGAAAGCAGCATGCCCGCGTAATCGGCAAAGCTGCCCGGCGACTGCGGCTCAGGGGACGGTGTATCGGCGGGCGTCAGCGTGCCTGCGGCACGTGCGGTGGGGATTGCGTTGGTGAGAACGTTATTCGAACCGGTGGTGATTTTACCCGCAGGCGACGGCGGGAAAAGCGCATTGCCTAACCCTTCCGCGGCGTTGCTGATATCGTCGGTGATCCCGGCCACGTTTGCCAGCACGCCGCCAATGATGCCGCTTAACAGACAGCTGGATCCAATTGCCGCCACGCCTGCGGCAGCCGCACCCGCCCCCAGCAACGGTGCAGCCACCGTTGCGGCAGCGCCTACCGCCGCGCCGATCACCGCATAGGCGGCACCTTCCGCCACAATGCTGGTGATGTCAGCAAAAATGCTGGAGTGAATAATCTCGTCGCCTTTACGGGCCGCGTTGTTATCGCTCATGCCTTACACATTCCGGTTGTCGTTAAGCGTCAGACTTTGCTTCAGTGCGCTCCAGCGCGCCTCGTCCTCTTCCGTAAAGGCTTTTAAGGCCGAGAGGGTAAAAATCATCAGTACCGGTTTGCCCGGCGTCTGCACGGCCAGCTGTTTTTGCCACAGGCGCTGCCCGTTACGGTCAAAGGTGGTCTCAACTTCCAGCCCGTTAATTTTTCCGTCAGGCCCGGCTTTTACGTTCCGGAATTCGCTTTGTGCGATCTCACCCATCTGAGGACGCAGCACGTCCCACTGGCGGTGAAACTCTTGTTCGTAGTCGCTGCCATCGGGGATAACGCCGCGGCTGACCACCACGGAAAGCCCGCTTTCGTCATCGCGAATAATGTTCATGCTGTTATCCTGCCAGGCAGCAGGAAAAAGGGAAAACGAACCTTCCTGGAGGGTGTATTTCATAAGTGAACTCGGGATGATTAATATTGTGAGAAACAAGAAGGCCAATACATGCTGGCCTTTTGGCTGGCTGTTTTATTTAAGCCACTGGCCTGACTGTTCGACTAAAACATGGTTGCCTTTGCTGACAACCAATTTCACGGGTGCATACGTCACGGTGTAAACGGTCTCGCCATTCTTGTACGTTGAGCCGATTATTTTACCTGCGGAGTCGTGCAACGTTTTACCCCTTAAGGAGATCGTACTGTTATCGCTTTTGCGCACGCCGAGATAGACCATCTGGCCACATTCGCTATCAAAATGACCGCACTTATTTATAAGAGAAATAGCGAACCTTTCGGTGTCCAGTTTTCTGGTTTCAGCGTTTTGAACCGAAGCGGCTTTACGTAACGTATAACGCTGCGGAGCATAATAATTTCCTTTTTGAGGAGGAGTAACTAAACGCCATTCCATCTCACTCCCCTTTATTTCCAGAACAGCCCGTCCACCTGGGCCGCCAAATGATGAGTTGAACTCAACGTTGGCACGATTGCCAGCGATCGTACCGCTAAGATTTTGCTCATCATATTCCGGGCAATCTATGCGGTTTCCTCTCTGGGAGATATAGCAATAAGAGCCGGTGATCCGGTTGCCTGATTCAGCTAACCGCAGTGTTAACGTCGAGTCGTTCTCGAATTCGCCAGCCCAGTCCCCGTCAAACGCGAGTCCTGCCTGGATGTTCGTTGCAAAATGCATCGCATTGAATCTTGCAGCCCATTGCTGAATATCGGCATGAATAACCGGGCTATTATCAGAAGACTGGTAATGAATAACGTCCGACTCCGGAACCACCCAGGCCGCAAATATTTTGCCGTCAGGATCGATGATCAGCGCTGACGCATTCTCCTGGTAGAGATCCTTTAGCCAGCCTTCGATAAACAATCCTCCACCTGTGGTGGTATGCGGTTCACCGAAGACATCAAAGTTATCAATAAAGGTCTGGTAATGATTTCCCAGCGTCTTCCTGAGATTGTCTGTCACTTCGCTATCGTTAATGATGCGATTTACCGTATTGAGGTTATTGTATTGCGATAATTCAAGCGCAGATGACGTTTCAACTACGCCTGCCCATAAAGCAGTGAACAATACAACTGCCAGAAATTTTTTGGTCATAAATCACTCTGAAGAATCATTATCGTAATTCATTGTTATTTTTACAACCTTACTGTCTTTAACCTCAAAAGAGAGTAATTTCTTACCCAACTCATAGGAAACCCACTGCTCCCCGGAATCATTTTCGACCTGGCCACCACCATATGCTTTATTAAGTTCATTTATTGTTGAACCAATATGGGTCCCGCGAGCTGTTTTGACATCCGTAGCAGTTAGCGTAATCTGCGCCACAATATAATCGTCAACACTTCGCTCGGTTTTATCCCACCAGAGATTGGAACTGAATATTTTTAACCCAGTCTTCTGATGCTGGTAGAATTTATAGTTCGTTCCGTCAAAAGGAACCTCACCGACAAAACTACCTTCCACAGAAACTGCAATTTTACGCGCAACCTCAGGAGTCCATCTATCGCCCAGTGCCACAATCTGGTCTTTTATCTGCAGAGAAAAATCCTTTTTAGCCAGAATGGGCGGCATAGTCTGAGCTACTACTTCATAACTGCTCAGAAAGGTAGACATGAGGGTAAAAAAAAGAGAGACAGAAAGGCGTTTTTTCACGTTAATCGTCATTTGCTGGATAAATATTATGCTACTCACCACTTTAAAAAGCGGTGAGTAATGAAATAAGCATTTTTAGTCAGCGCTAATAGCGACCCCACCCAAGCAGTCAGGTTTTTTTACCGTGAAACTGAAGCTTACTTTTTGTCCATTCATATCCTTTGGCGCTGTATAACTGGTCACTTCGTTCTCAGAACGGCCTCGTGGATAATCAGTTAACGTCAGTTGCGGATAATGTTTTTTAACCGTGTCGAGAGTGATGCACTGGCCGGACGGTGAAAAATTCAGTAACGGTGCCATACCTTCACTTTCTTTACTTAAACGTAAATCAATTGCAGTAATGTTCGTTCCATCCGCCAGTTTGATATCGTCGGCATGGTAGAAATTGATATATTCATTCTGTTTCGTTAGCTTGAATGACAACGGAGCGTTATCCAGACTGTTAACGGACAACGTTTTGAGTGATGCGCTCATTTCTGCAATGAACTGCCAAAGATCCTGTTTTTGCATGTTACCTCCTGCCATTCCCGTCGTTAATAAAGCCGCAAGCACCGCACCCGTTTTTAGACTATGGATAATTTTTATCATACCAACCGCCATAATAATCTTCGTAATACTGCCCTGTGGTAGACGTTTGTTCGCCTTTGCCAAAGATACGGCCTATCTGCGTACGCGCTTCACTTTCCTTTATAGCCCCACGTTCGAGAGAATCATAGATACGATTATATTGTGTCTGATTTGCTGGATTGCCTGCAATACCGATATCCCCACCCTTGTTGGCTATGATTTCGCGTTGGACCCGGATATTGTTCAACGTTGCAGCGCCTTCATCACTGAGTGTGCTGTTGAGATAGGCGTCGCGCGAAGAAAAATCAATGTTGGGTTCATATAAAGCGTGACCACTTTCATGTGACAGAGACTGAACGACTGCATTCGGGTTACCGAGTTCATTTTTATCAACGGTAATAACGCGCTTTTGACGATTGGCAAACGTCCCCTTGCCTGCTTCACCTTCTTCAAATGTCCAGCCTCGTTTCTTTAACGTAGCTATGTCATTTTTCATAGTAGGTGATTTATCGACAAGACTATCTACATCCTTTCCATATCCGCTTGAAGGAACATTGGATGCTTGAGGCGTAGCGTTTTTAGAGGTTTCGGCAGGTGCGCTGGCAGCCACACCAGCCTTACTCTCCTTTCCCGGCGCAAATTTCTCCTGCACCGCCGCATCAATATCCCCTTTATGCCCTGACCCCGGTGCCGTGGTGCCCGGTTTTGTGCCAGAGGTATTCAGGTGCAGCTTACCACCCGTGGTGATATAACCATCCCCTTCCACAAAGAAGTTAAACTCTTTGCCGATCAGGTTAATCTTGCCGTTAGCATTCAGTTCAATGGCGCTTTCACCGGAGACCAGCCGCAGCTTCGTCCCGGAAGCAATGACATACTGCTCAACCGCCGCATCCAGCTTGCCTTTCCCCGTCAGGATCTCGGTTCCGCCTTTCACCGCCTGGGTTTGATTCGCTTCCACGCGATGCAGTTCATTTTTCTTCACATAATGGCTGCGCGCCCCGCCGACGCTGTGCGTTTCGTCATTTTTAACGCTGGTATCCATGTTGCGCTCGGCCTGGATCCACACCTGCTCTGCACCCGCCTTGTCCTCAAAGCGCAGGGCGTTGGCGTTATCCACGGAGCCCCCTTTCGTGCGGCTCATAAAGCCCATCTGCGTCGCCGCAGCCGGCAGCGCCCACGGCGGCATGCTCGCGTCGTTGTACACGCGCCCCGTAATAATCGGACGGTCCGGGTCGCCGTTGATAAAGTCCACCACCACCTCGTCGCCGACGCGCGGTATTTGTACCCCGCCGTAGCCCTGGCCCGCCCACGCGCTCGACACGCGCACCCAGCAGGAGCTGGTGTCATCGCCTTTCGCCAGACGGTCCCAGTGGAACTTCACCTTCACGCGACCGTATTTGTCCGTCCAGATACTCTCGCCCTGCGGCCCGACCACTTTCGCCGTCTGCGGGCCGTAGGTGCGCGGCCACGCCGTTGTCTGCGCGGGACGGTACACCACCGCCGACGGGATGACCGTGAAATCGGTGCGGTGAATGGTCTCCCCCTCGCCGCTCGCATAGCGGTTTTCTTCGAAGTGGTAGCCCGCCGCCGTCACCAGATACTCACCGTTGTCGCTGAAGAACGGCGCGTTGGTTAACGTGAAGGTGTGACCCGGCGCAATCCCCGCCGCCGTGGCCGTGGCCTGAATCTGCTGATGCTCAACCTGCCAGCGCTCCTGACGGATACGGGCATAGAACTCTCCGTGACCTTTGTCCACAAAGCG
>NZ_JBSKJN010000029.1:0-7121 GCF_053709515.1 Enterobacter sp. UPMP701
AATCCTGTTAATAAGGATACTTTTGAAAGTCAGCGTATAGATCCTGACTATGAACTGACACATAGGGGACTTGATCAAATAGCGAATACAAATGAAAAATTTGGCACAGTGTTAAGGAAGGCCCTCGAGATTGCTTCGGATATAGTGAAGACTGCATCTGTAAGGTTCAGAACTGAGCAGGGTAGAAATTTTGTACAAGGCTGGCTTTTTGCTGGAGAATTAGAAACCGGGCATATGCAGTCTGTTATTGATGTTTTAACCACAAAGCTGGCAAATTTGAGCTCCGCTATTGATACTTATCACCTTGGCGAAAATCAAGCAAATATAGTGGGGTTCCGCGCCCCCTCTTCAGATAATACAGCTGCATTTACAATACCTAATGATCCTGAAAATAGAATCTATATCAATATCGATACTCCGACAGGCAGCTCTGCGCATTTAGTACAAACGTTGATCCATGAATTCTCACATCCGTTTATGGGAACAAAAGATTACTGGTATCTTCCTGTATACCACGATGAGATTGAGGGAATTATAAATCAAACGGATGTTCAAGCACTTGAAAAATTTGCCCTTACTACATCTTATTCGCAGCAGGAACTCATGACAGAATATGACTGGAATATTCCGGAAGATTGGTTGGGGAATATTCCTGCGACTGATGGAATTGCAACAAGATTACGGACAGATACGCAATTCAGAATAGAGTCAACTCTCGACAATGCTGATTCTGTAACTGCCCTGGTACTTAACGGTAACAGAAGGCTCTTTGCGAGTAGAGTTTCCATGCTAAATCAGAGCTTAAGGGAGAACTAACGGGTTTCCTGACATAGCAGCCGAATTTGGGCACAGTCATCAGGCTAGCTGGACGTCTGTGCTTCTTCATGATTGCTGCTCAGTAAATCTGTTTAATCCACCTAGTGTGAGGCGAGCCACATACGAAGAATTAATGTTATTAAACCTGGTTAACGTCACACGCATCATAAAATTAATGTGTCTCAGCCATGTTTTTATGATTGTTTATCCAGATTCAATTCACTGAGTGAAACGTGAATTTTTATTATGTAACGCCAACAATGTATCAGGGACAGCCGGATTTTCCGGTATCGCCATTGCTGTTTAAAACCGGTCGTGTCACCACAGGGTGTATGACGACCTCTACGGAACGTAAGAATAAGGATGAAGTGATGAGCAGGACACCATCTGTAGTAAGGCGAAAATCAACCCGAATCTATATTGGCAGCGTGCCTGTGGGGGATGGAGCCCCGATCACGGTTCAGTCGATGACGAACACCCCCACAGGTGACGTGGAGGCGACGGTCCGACAAATTAACCAACTTGAACGGGTGGGAGTGGATATCGTCCGGGTTTCTGTTCCCACGATGGAGGCCGCCGATGCATTTCGCTTAATTAAACAGCGGGTCGGGGTTCCAGTGGTGGCGGATATCCATTTTGACTATCGGATAGCGCTGAAGGTCGCTGAATATGGTGCTGACTGTCTGCGTATCAATCCGGGAAATATAGGGAATCAGGCCCGGATCCGTGCCGTGGTGGACTGCGCCAGGGATAAGAATATACCGATCCGTATCGGGGTAAACGGGGGCTCGCTTGAAAAAGACATTCAGGCCAGGTATGGCGAGCCGACGCCACAAGCCCTGCTTGAATCTGCTATGCGCCATGTGGATATTCTTGATGCGCTGAATTTTGACCAGTTTAAGGTGAGTGTGAAAGCTTCAGACGTATTTCTTGCCGTGGGGGCCTACCGTCTGCTGGCTGCACGAATAGACCAGCCGCTGCACCTGGGGATCACGGAGGCTGGGGGAATGCGTAGCGGCGCGGTAAAGTCAGCCGTAGGTCTGGGCAGGCTGCTGGCTGAAGGGATTGGCGATACACTGCGTGTCTCGCTGGCCGCCGATCCGGTTGAAGAAGTCAGGGTCGGTTTTGATATCCTGAATGCCCTGCGCATTCGTTCCCGGGGGATCAATTTTATCGCTTGTCCAACCTGCTCACGACAGGAATTCGATGTTATCGGTACGGTGAATGCCCTTGAACAACGACTGGAGGACATCACCACCCCCCTCGATGTTTCCATCATTGGCTGTATCGTGAACGGTCCTGGGGAAGCGCTGGTCTCTGCGCTTGGTGTGACAGGGGGCCATAAAAAAAGTGGATTCTACGAGAATGGAGTGCGACAGAAGGAACGTCTGGACAATCATCAGATTGTCGCCCAGCTTGAGGCCAGGATCAGGTCAAGGGTCAGAATGATCGAGGCTGAGCGCATTCAGGTAAAAGCACTGAACTGACGCTCCGTGACGGAAAATGACCTGGCTTTTAACCACCGGATGAAAAGTGAAGGGGAATATGAAGGATCCGCACTCTCTGTCTCTCCCTGCTTTCTTCGTCAAAGGGGATGAACCCGCGAGCCCTTAACTGCTTTGATAAAACGTTTGTGTGTGGATTTACGATCGATACCTATTACTGGCGAGCGTCGGACAAAAAAATCAGAGCCTGCTCTTTCGAAGAGCAGGCTCTGACCCGTTCCGAACTCTGAACGAGACGGGCTGAAAGGCAGGCTGGGGGAGATAATCCATTTTTCCGGAAAACAGCGCCGATAAAAAGGCTTTCCTCTGAAATTTACAGCTTATACCGTTTCTGTAAACCTGACAGAATGCCGGTGGCGCGCAGTCGGCTTACCGGGTTTGTTCGGGCAGCACCTTTGTCCCAGGCCGCTTCGGTATAGACACTGTCTCCGTTCGACGCAAAAGCCTTCATATATACCCGATATTGTTCGGTTGTGAATAACTCATAATCATCCAGTCTGGACAGCCCTCGGATATTCAGTACACCTGGCTGGGGTCCCATATTGATGCCTCCGGCATAGGTTTCGTCATTGCGTTCGTGCCATTCATCATGAGCACCATGCTGTATGGGGGAATGAGCCTTAACGCCATAGGTTTTGGTCAGAGAATGATCCCCCCATCCAAGCAGGTTATCCGCCTTATGCAACCCGGTACTCTCCAGCGCTGCATTCAGAACCGGGACCCATTCCTCCGGCGCAACCTGGCTGCCATTTTCATCGAGCACACTGTGGATATCAATGTCGCCGTATACCGCATTCCCGAATCCGTCAACAAGGGCTGCCTGCTCTTCGTTAATCGGCCGCAGACGGAAACCCTCCCGGCTCAGAACCTGTAGCGCCTCCGGAGCATGGGCAGAAGGGGTATTGATTGTCTGCAAATCCTGTCGGGCTTTTTCCGCCTGGTCTGCCGTGTAAAGCACAAGCCCCTCATTATTTTCACCTTTGAACGTTTTTTGGTATACGCCCGCCGGTTTTGGCCTGACCCCCATTTTGCCAACGTAAGACACGCGGGCACTATTTCCCGTGCGGACATTAATATGCCATGTTTTTTCTACGGCAACCCGGTGAATGGCTTTATATTCTTCGATGTGAAGACCTGCTCGCCGTATATTCTCAACGAATAAGTCATAAGCAATCTGCTTCAGTCGCGCTTCTGAACCGACTGGCGCAAGGCCATCAGGATCGCTGAGGGTTACCGGATTATTTCGTACCATACGGTACAAATTCAGACCGTCAACGGTTCCCGCCGGATCTGCGGAGAGCCAGCGGCCCGCCCACGATTGGTAGTATCGGTAACCGTAGTAGTACAGCCCCGTCGCATCACGCTCCTTGCCCGAATAACGGTGAGTACGATATCGTGTCTCCACCGCGCTGCGTGAAGCCCGCCACGCGCTTCCACCGTACGGAAAATACTCCTCCGCACTGATGATATTTCCCTTTTCATCCAGCTCCATGCTGTTCATTCCGGTTGTGCCGCTCAGGCTATATCGCACGCAGCCATTGCTCATCCCTGATGGTACTTCATTCTCGCGATCCCAGTGCAGCACCTGTACGTTACCCGCAAGAATAACCGCCAGCGACTCGGTTGTGTTGTTGCCCTGTCGGCAGCTCCGGTATTCAAGTCCGGGGAGATACACCACCGTTTCGCGGTGGCTGGCTTTGCGTGCCTGCGGCAGGGTTTCTTTCACCACTCTCAGCCCACCGGCATCATACAGATAGTACTCCTGAGGTTGTGTGGTGCGCTGATCCCCAACCTGGGCGGAGGTATTGACCATCGCCAGCTGCTGACGTTCGTTCCAGACCAGATTCTGTCCGGGCTGAAGTGCTCGTTGGTTTCCTGCTGCATCAAAGTGGGCATCAACCGTCTGTGGCGTAATAGCTCCCCACATTCCCTGCTTAAGAAGGGCATGGTTACTGCGATCTGACACGGTCAGCTCCCGGCTCCATCTCGACGCCCCGTGATGACGGATACGAACCAGGTTTCCGGATGCATCGTAACGGTAGTGGCGGGAATAGTTCACGCTTCGGTTGGCCACGTCGCCAGGAAGCTGGATAACTGGCTGTTGCCCTGGCCCGTCGCCAGATGTGACATTATCTGATGATTCGCGCCCGGTAGCCTGGATCAGCTGGTACAGACTGTCGTAGACGTACGTGTTTTCCGGCACCACTTTTTGATTGCGCCAGAAGCGTGTTTCTTCCGCGTCGTTGCGAACAGACAGTACGTTTCCGACCGGATCATAAGTATAACGCAGGTCCTGAAGTATCCGGGCGCGCGGGATCCCGGTGGTGGAACGGGTAGTTTTCAGACTTACCAGTCTGCCTGTCTGTGGTGAATATTCATAGCGCGTTACAACACCGTTCCCCAGCGTTTCCTGCTGTATGTTCCCGTCAGCGGTATAGGTCATGTCGGCCAGTAATGTTTGCAGGACAAAATTCCCTTTGCGTTGCAGTGTCCGCTGTACCAGCTGTCCGGCAATGTTATAACGCTGGCATTGTACATGGCCGGCTGCATCTGTCTGACGCACGCCCTGGCCACAGGCGTCAACAACAAGGGTTGTGATAGCTCCCGCCGGTGCCAGCAGCATTTCCCAGTCGGTTTCAGTCATCGTTTTCCACTCCGGCTGACGCGCGGTATCCGCACAAAGATGGCGCTGCTGACGTAATACCTGTCCCCCCAGCCCCACGGACAGTACAGCCTGACGGCCAGCAGGATCGTAGTGACGGAGGATGTGTCCACAGAGATTATACGCCTGACTGTCTGCGGTGACCGGAGCATACACATAGCGCTCCCGGAACCGGGGAATATCTCCGGGAGACTGTTCACTTACGGCGAGCAGGCGACCAGGCAGTGCCGGTGATTCACGGTGCCAGCGACGTATGGTTCCCCTGGCATCGAGCTGCCATAAAGGCCTTCCCTCTGCATCACCGAGCGTACAGTCAGTACCGGCATCGGTACTAAGGGTCTGCAGGGTGGCTCCACTAAGGGAGGGACTCCAGCTACGCACGGGTATCTGAAGGCGGGGATCGTACGTGGCCAGCGGAAAGCCACCGGGAGAATAGGTTGTTCGCGTCAGTCGCAGAGCTGCTGATTGCCCGACATCATCCCGGTGAAACTGCTGGGTGCGGATCGTCTGACCGCGGTTGTCAAATACCTGTATGGTCGGAGTCCCCCGATGAAGGGAACCGGTTAATGGAATTGTCATGATATTTTCTCTGGTAAAAGGGACGTGTAAAACGGTCCCGGACGTGCCGTAAGGCATATGCAGGCATACTTTGCCTGATCCGGTTTATGCTTATTTCATAAATCAGTCTGAATACGGTTAATCCGCTGATGAAATATTCACATAAGCGCGGATGCCTGCCGGGACAGAAATGTGAGGGAATATCAGGGTGGCATAACCACATGAATTCATGATCCTGAGGGGGATGACCACGAAGAGTCCTGTAAATCGGGAGTAGAGTGATGTCTGACTGTTTATAATGATCCCTGCGGCGCAGGCAATCTTCTTTCCGGACAGCTGTAATACCCGCAGGTACAAGGTGGTGGACATCGACCGGGTCAGCAGGGAAGAATGGCTGCCCGGCTGGTCGCTCCGTAGCGCAAGGTCATCTCTGGCAGGGACATGAGATATACCGCAAATTCTGGCTGATAGTCATGTGCTGTTCCGATCAAAAAAACCGGCCCCTGTCAGAATTCACAGGACCGGTTTTTCATAGTGATGACTCAGAAATTGAGACGGGCAGCCTCCCTCAGAGACGCAGAACATCGTCAAAGAAAATGAGAAGCCGCCGTGGTATTTTTTCTCTGGCTGTAACCGCTATAGCTGATCGTTATTCTGGTCACGTTTTTGACCGGATCGGCAAACGAAAGCTTCCCCGGCGTCATGTGAGTCGTAAACATCGTGCCCGCAATTTTATGAGCCCTCTCTTTGCTGTCCATGAGCGGTGCAATCCTGTGCTGATAGCTTCCGATATTCAGCCGGTGGCGAAGCCGGGTCATTCTGGTTCCCAGGAACGCAGGAACTGACGCCTTAAATCCTGTCCAGGCTCTTTTAAAACTCGTTATACTACTGTCACCATGTTTGATGCTGGTAATACTGAACATATGTCCGGGTGGCAGAACGGCCTCTGTGCTGGCAGATATCTCTTCCCGCATTGCGTTACGGCTCAGCCCGTTAAGACCAAACATATCGAACATGGAAGCATAAGCCGCCCCACCTTTCAGGCCCTTATGGAAAATACAGGAAGGTATTCCCCGGATTTTGAAGATAACAGGAACATTTCCAGCCACCTGGTTCTGCAGGGTAGCAAAACTTCGTGCAACGGCCCGGGATGAACTGAAGAATGATAACTGGCTGTTCTGAATTGTATCTCCTGCATGCAGCCTTTTGAGCTCATCAGAAGGCATGCTGACCCCCCGATACAGGACGCCGTCTTCATCACTATGAATATATGGCAATGAGTCTACGGCAGCTCGCTCCAGTTCTACCTGGGCCGTCTGCCTGGAGCCAAGCGCTTCTTCCTCAAAATACCGGCGGTGGTGATCGGAATAGGTGCCTTTTGCTATATCATTGCGGACCTTCTGTAGTTCCAGCTCGGTATAAGATGTTCGACCGTCCTCATCCTTAAGCGTGACGGGATTATTGCGGCACATCCGGAACAGGTTCAGGCCGTCCACCGTCCCCGCCGGATCTGCGGAGAGCCACCGCCCCGACCACGGCTGGCAGTACCGGTACCCGTAGTAGTACAGCCCCGTCGCGTC
>NZ_JBSKJN010000030.1:0-6193 GCF_053709515.1 Enterobacter sp. UPMP701
TCCGTCAGGCGGTGTTCACCGTCGTAGCGGTAGTGCCAGCGTGTCTGGCCGTTATCCTTCTCCACGGTGCGGCCGTGGATGTCATAGCGCCAGCGAATGCCGTTCAGCTGCGTCAGGCGGTTATGCGTGACCTTCTCAGCAGAGCCTTCAAGCGGATTACCGGCTGCATCCCAGCGCCACTGCTCCTGGCCGGGCAGCGTACCGTCCTGAACCAGCAGACGCCCGGCGCTGTCGTACTGCCAGCGGTACCAGCTGAACGGGTTATCGTCCCGCTCTTCCCGCACCAGGTTATTGCGGTAGTCATAATCGCAGCGGCGGGACCAGCGGCGCGGCGACGGGCGCTGAGCGTTGCCGGTAAAGACGCCCCGCCGATGCAGGCGGCCAAGGGGTCGTATTCGCTGCGGGTGGTCAGTCGCCACTGTGGGGCTTTTCTCAGGGTGGAGTTGTTCGTCGCGAGTATACTGACAGCTTATTGAAGGCAAGGGTAAGCAAGGCGCGATAAAGGCAAGATGCGTGCATAAGGAAAAAATAATAGTGTTAAAAATGGCTACGTGATGAACTAATTGTTTAACATTTTTTTGGATGAAAAAATCCACGCCAGGGTGTGGATATTCATTCAGAGATAAATTCCCTCTTCTAATGAGTTTTCAGTAAACGTTGATTTTGCAAAGGAAATTAGAGCATCTGAACCATGCTTTTTATATTTAACCTCCTAACTACCAGGTTCTAAAGTAATAAACTCACCTGATATAACATCTGAGTCATCAGGCTCAAGAGCTCCGCCCGTGACATCGTCTCCTGCCCCAATGAAAACCTTTCCAGAAGGTACGTTTAAAAATAGCAATTCGGTATATTAATCAACATCATTTTTAAAATGGACTTTATAGGCACCATCTTTTCCAAGATTGAGAAATAATACATTCCCTTTATTTACTTCTTCAACTTCATCTTCTGGAAGGTTCCACCAATCTGCATCATCGCTAACTCTATGTTTTAGTGACACTAAACCATAAATAACCATGATTGAAGTATTTATTTGTAGATGTATTATGGCATGCATATTTTTCAATATTTAATCAATTCTCATATAATATAAACCAGTATGAGTCAAAAAAAGCTGGCGCCATAAGGCCCAAAGTTTCTCTTAGGCCTTAACAGTTTGGAAAATCTTTCATGAATTCAATTGGCATTCATGCCTCTAATCACGTCCGCAACTTAACATAATTATCAAAAAATTCAGAAAACGAAGAACTTATGATGTTTGTCGTATTCTTGGAAAACAGATCATAATTAACAACCCTTCCAAAACCCTCACTGCCAGAATCTATACACCAGCAAACTTCATCATCTTTTAGATATATAACAGCATAATTTTCAGGAAGTGAAAATTCATTGCAGCAATATATTGTATCGTAAAAAACAGCACCTCCTGACTCTTCAAGAGCATTATTATCCACTATTCCTGAAATCTCCTCTCCAATCCCCCCTCCGCCCCCAACCAAAAGTAAAAACTCTCGAAAATCATGAGGGAGTTTAATGCCAAGGTTATTTTCAAGTAAGTCAATCTGTTCTATATCAAGTTGACCTAACCAAAAAACTTCGTCTGTCGCATTATTGTTCAAATATTCAATTGCAGTTTTGACAGTCATCATTTTTACACCTTATTAAAAATCTAATGCTATCAACTTCCAATACGCACTTCTGAATCTGTTGTACTGTCTATCAAGTTCAGGAATATTTCTAAAACTACCACCGCTCTCGATTAATCCATGCAATTGCTTATGATACAGCTTATACGTAGATGATAGAATTTCCACCATTGGTCCAAGTTCTTGTCCAAGAACGTGATGAAGATTGACTTGTTTTCCATCCGTGCCAATCGGAGCATAGCTATTTTTCAGCAAATCAACATTTGTTCAACCATCCTTAACTTTCGATTTGATTGAAGGATGAACTGACTTAGGAACTCCAGGATGTATGTCAACAGTATTTTTATAAATTGTACGTCCCAGAATTGTTCCAGGCTTATATTTACCTGAGGATGAATACCTACTCAATCCCCAAGGATCCACCCGCCCCAGCGCATTCGGCGCATACAGGTAAAGGTTAATGCCCCCGCCAGCCCTATCGGGTCCTGCTGCGTAAACCGTCCGCAGTCCGGGTCGTAATACCGGAACAGATTGTAGCGCATCCCTGTCTCATGATCGATGTATTGCCCCTGCATGCGCAGGTTCTGAGAATATCCTGATACCTGCGTCTCACTTTCCCGCAGCAGCTTGCCCCAGGCGCTGTTCACCCCTGCCCAGCGCACCTGCCCTTCGATATCCGTCATCCGCTCCGGCGTGCCGTTCGGCTGGCAGTGGAACCAGAAAATCTCCGGCGCTTCCACGCCGTCAATACGTGCCAGCGGATCGTAGCTGTCCTGATCGCTGTAGACAAGATTAACAAACCAATCAATTTTTTCTACCTGTCTATTGCTAACGGGAATATCATCATGTTTTAACCTAATTTATTCTTCCAGGAATCCTTGGTACGTTCTCATCACAAAGCGCTCCATGCTGTTTTATAACAAAACCCTACGACGTGTGCCACAGAGTTTTATTAAGAATACGAATAGCAAAACATCAGCATTAGAATTATATAAATCGATTCAATCTAAGGGTATTCTTTAAGAAAGATCCTCTTCTGCTACTAATCCGTCAACAAAGTTGAAAAATGAATTTGTTAGATATCTTTGAAGTTTTGTGTGATTTTCTTGTATAGTCAAATCCTCATCAAAAGAATCTGTAGCAAAATATACGATTGAATAATTATCTAAATTCAGACAAAAGAAGTTCCCTCCCCAATCATTTGCGAAAGGAAGCAGGTTATTAGGAATCACTTCCCGATACAACATGCTGATATAGCAGCCGTCAATTAAAGATCTAGGATCATCATTTGTCTGAGCATTATAAACAAACGGTTTAAAACCTGCGGCCTCTACTGGCTCAAAATCTTCATCACCGTCCCACCAACTTTTCTCAGGAGTGCCACCATTAAATTGCAGATAATGTGAAACAAAATCATCCGGAAGGGTAAAAGATAATTTCTCTTCGATTTTAGCAATATCTGCACGTCCAATCTTTTTTTCACAGTTACTGAAATGATTCATAGATTTATACTTCAATGGTGACAGTTTGCACGCAATTTTTTCGGAACACGCCCCTTCAACCAGCCTCTAGAATGTGATATAGCAATAGCTTCTTGGGATCCATATTCTACACCAAAATATTTCTCGAATTGTGAAACTGAGCCTTTGTGTGGGAAAGTAGCTTCATGCGAAGAAGTTTTTACTAGTTGCATTGTTGTCCTTCCTGTGGCTGGGTCAAAATCATCGACATGGTGCCATGTATAGGTAGTGCCAGCGAATGACGTTCAGCTGCGTCAGACGGTTGTGCGTGACCTTCTCAGCAGAGTCTTCAAGCGGTAAAGGTTCTGTAGAGGTAGCGGTCTACGCCGCGGTTGAATCCGATATCGCTGAAATCAGCGACGGCGACCATAAAGAGTTCATGGCCGAGCGGGGGCTGAACCGCGTGATCCACGCGGGCTATGAGCTGCTCAGCCTGCAAACCTACTTCACCGCGGGCGTGAAAGAAGTGAACGCGTGAATCATCCCTGTCGGTGCGACTGCGCCTCACGCGGCCGGTAAGATCCACACCGACTTTGAGAAGGCATCAGTCGTGCGCAGACTATCGCGTTTGAAGACTTTATCACCTGCAAGGGTGAGCAAGGCGCGAAAGAAGCAGGCAAGATGCGTGCGGAAGGGAAAGATTACTTCGTTAAAGAGGTTCATGTGATGAACTTCTTGTTTAACGTATGATTTTTTTCATTCGATTTAGTTATTATTAACTTTAAAAAAAACCCTCTTTTAGAGGATTGTATTTTTTCCCTCCCCAAGGGTCGTCTAATAAAAACTTAGCAGGGATTGCTTCTTTTTCAGGCACAAGAGTAAAATTATAATAAATCTCGAACCCTTCACAAACCTCATAAAAGAGCGAATAAATCTTGCCGGTTACGTTAATGCTCACATCAAATTTCTCTGTCGCAGATGCGATCTGGATCTTATTTTTATCCGTAATAAGAAATGGAACAACAATACAGCGTTGTGCATTTTGATCTAATTTAAAAGAATTATCTATTTTGATATTAACGTTTGCTCCAAATGCGTCTTCTGGTAATGGATCGAATACAACATAATCCTTGTGTAGAACAGCGCCTTGAGAAATATTACCTTTTCCCCACTGACTCAGCTTTTCGTCATAGTCTCTGGATCGTAACAATATTTGACTATGTGAAATTAGCAGATCTACTGTTTGCATGATCTTATCACTCATTATATTCCCTAGACTTTTATTCTTGTTCCATCTGGCTGTTATGGAAAAACATTACCAATACTCGAACCTGCATCAAAATTACTGCTTTTAGATATCAGTTATCGGTTGCGCCGTGCCATTGGATTGGCAATGGACCCAGAAGATATATGAAGCATCAACACTATCTACACGCGCCAGCAAATCGTAGTTGTCCTGACCACTTTCGTCGACGTAGGTGAACAGCACATCCCCGTGCGCTTCCCCCAGCAGGCAGTCATTCCCAGACACACCGGGTGGTGATGGCTTGCCGGTTGGCTGTCCGCCCAGCTTCTGGCGTCGCGTTTTACTGTTGCGGCGACCGAGCGGATCGTAGCGGAAGCTGACCTGCGTCTGCGGTTTGTTGCGGTTCCTCGGGTTTGGCCGTTAGTGCAAGCATGGGTATTATAACGCCAGCGAATATCATTCAGCTGTGTCAGGCGGTTGTGCGTAATGTTCTCAACAGAACCTTCGAGCGGGTTAGCGGCTGCATCCCAGCACCCCTGCTCCTCTCCGGCCAGCGTGCCGTCCTGAACCAGGAGACGCCCGGTACTGTCTGTCGTACTGCCAGCGGTACCATTTGAACGGATTATCGTCCCGCTCTTCGCGCACCAGGTTATTGCGGTAGTAGTAATCCCAGCGGCGCTGCAAGAGGCGCTGGGTATTTTACTTACGACAGTGGATGTCATGACTCCAGCGAATGCTTACCCAGGGTTTTATGTAAAGTAAATAATCCGAGGGATCAACCCTAACCCACACTTCAGCGTTTTATTTTTTGTGGGTTCCAATCAGAGTAATCAGCAACACGGATTTCATTAAGAACAAGATCTAGTGGAACATGTGCAATGCTATCTGCAATTTCATCATATGGCGCTGGCAACTCGAATGAAAAACCAAAGTCGTCATTTATAATGATACAGCCATTAAATATACGCTGTTTGTAAGTCAACTCTATTATTTCCCTCATCGTTTGGCCTGCTTGTAATATTTTATTATAACTCCCCTTATAGTTTACGTTACAACCAATAGAAATGATCGTTCCGTCTTCAAGGGTAGCGATTGTCATTGTGTCATCTACAATATATGCAAGCCTTTTCTTATCATCAGGCAAGAAATAATCAAAGTAAGTTACCTTATAGCCAGCATATAACTCGCTTATGTACTTACTGATATTATCCCCCAAAAAAACGTTACCTAGTGCTCTTCCTGATAAAATATCAGCATTAAAATCAATCATTTTACACCCCTCCATTAAGTAAAACTCCGTCAACATAAACAGGTGAATCGGTTATTAAATCATAATTTTTAAACTCTCCATGACCAATTCTCCCATATACTACATCGGCACCATCAACTTCTCGATAAACTTTCCAGTAATCATTACCATGAATATTAGGTTGAGTTGGAGTCCCTCCGGGATGATAATCTAATTTGTACGTAGTACCTGATTTTGTTGTTTTGACATATTGAATATGTTGGATAGCTCCTGGTTTATTGGCTTGTGGATATGTTCTCGTCCAACCTTTGGATGTCAAAATATTATGAACATCAGCGGGTTTTTTCCCTGTTAATCTATCCACCCATCTTTGTGTTATACGATCTTTTTGAGAAAAACCACATTTTAACCCCCACGGATCCACCCACCCCAGCGCATTCGGCGCATACTGGTAAAGGTTTATCCCCCCCGCCAGCCCTATCGGGTCCTGCTGCGTAAACCGCCCGCAGTCCGGGTCGTAATACCGGAACAGATTGTAGTGCAGCCCTGTCTCACGGTCCAGGTATTGCCCCTGCATCCGCAGGTTCTG
>NZ_JBSKJN010000031.1:0-6057 GCF_053709515.1 Enterobacter sp. UPMP701
CGGGTGCCCGTCAGCTCAACGGCGCTCACCGCCACGCGGGTAATCTTGCCGTTAACATAGCGGGACGTCAGCAGATTCTGCGTCGGGATGGTCACCGTGACCGGCTGGCCGAGCAGCCTGCTGCGGTCAATGCGCGCGTCCGTGCCGAGCACGGTCAGCGTCAGCGCGAACGACTCGGACATCGCCTCGCGGCCCGTCAGTTTCCAGAACAGAAGCCCCTCCACCGGGAGCTGAACGGTAATTCGGTTGAGCATAATCTTTATTCCACTATGGACGAATCTCAGTGCCAGAAGTTAACTCATCTCAAAACGCTGTTGATGTGATAATGAGTAGCTGTAGGATTCACTTCCTTTGCCACAAAATAAAACCACTTTTTCTATAGTTTTATTTAGATAGTTTTAAATTAATATCATGTTTATTTAAGCCATAAACCTGAAAACATAAGTATACTCCCCAGGGAAACTGCCCCTTTAGCGACAATAATTAAGCCTGGTACAACAACATGTGTTACAGCAGATATTTTTTCATAATTTTCTATGTTGTACCTTTTGTGCATTCCTGTAATTCCGGAAAAAATCGTACAGAGCAGCACAACGGTAACTTTCAATCCCCATACGCACAGGAAAGACATGGACAAGATAATCGAATATTGTTTCGCCGTTGCGACGGAGAATAATGACATTGACTGAGCGAGCCATTTTAATGTAAAACCGATAACGATCGTAGCCACTAATACTAGAACAAACATCAATCCGGCCAGGAACCATTGCTTTTTATTGAAGAAATCTTTGCCATTCCAGATATATGCCAAAGTGAAAAAAATGAAAAATATACAACCAATCCATTTCATCTTTTCATACTCCACTCATTTTTTATTCGTCGCCATTCAATGCATGTAATTTACTTTTATCTTTTTCAGCACCTATTAAAATTGATTTGATATAATCCAACTGGCACTTCACCATAACATACAGTGAAAAATCAGGCTTTGCTTCCAATCGTTGATTGATTATATCAAGGGCATTATTGACATAATTCAGCTCGGTATAATTTTCTTTATTCATGAGCAATCTTAAACATATCTTTTATATTGAAAATATACTGTACCCCTCCAACTATTAACGGGAAGAGATATTTTTTTAACTGACCAAATATCAGGCACGGGAAAATATCCGTGCCATAGGGTTTATACAATTATAAAAAATTGTCCTCAGGTGCTCTATCGAATAACTCACCTGCCATTGTGGCGATACGTTCGTGTTGCACGAGTTTATTTTTCCAATCCTGCGGAATACCGGAATAACCATATAATGCTCCAGCTATTTGTCCCGCTGTCGCCGCAACGCTGTCAGCATCATCGGCAAGATTGGCGGCCAGCAGAACCGCATCCCGGAAATTACTCGTATTCCATACCGACCACATCGCGGCCTCAAGCGTATCTATTACATAACCACTTGAACGAATCTGATCGCGAGTTTTTTGCTTATACTCACCCGCATTTATGATCATTACACGCGCGCACAATGGGAAAACATGAGGGGAAAAAGCTTCTTCTTTTTTATAACCGTTAATTAAATAGTGCAATACCAATCCGAGAAATTGGCATGCATTAATTGACTCTACCGCGCCATGAGTTGCGCGACTCTGAGCCTGGGATTCGAAGTAAATCGCACGCAGCGATTTTCGACGAAAGATAGACACCGGAGCTTGACGAATAACCCCAGCATTACCAGCAGTGTGTTTCTCGGTATTACCATACCAGGAAGGCCCGATACGCAAATACTGTTCAAGCGCAAATCGCGTCGTATTGCCAATATCGAAACACCGACCATTACTGCTATTATCTCCGTTAAGATACCATTTAACGAGATATTTTCTAAGTATATCGGTATGCATTCTGTTTTCTGAGAGATAAGTTTCCGCCAGACATAATGCCATGGACGTATCATCTGTCCATTCACCGGGTTTTAATTGAAAAGGTCCGCCACCAATCATATCCGCTACATGTTCACTGTCTCTTTTCTTAAACTCAAGAGTAGTGCCGACTGCGTCCCCAACAGCCAAACCGACCAGCGCCCCAAGTGCTTTATCTCGTGAAATATCTTCAGTCGTAATTAAAGGTAATGTTTCATCCCAGGCTTGTGAAGAACTCAAACTATCAATGCCGTTATTTTTTATTGCCTTACGGACATTAATTGGCATGTATGCACGATAGCGATCGGCATAATGATTGATTACAGAGTCTTCAGTATGAAGGTCGATCATGGTATTTCCCTTAATTCTATATTTGTTATCCCAAGTTCATCTGACCTGCTGATAACCTCAAACGATGTATTAGGCCTAAATAGCACTTCAGTCTCTGTTGCATTGAATTCTGAAAGGAAGTCAATTTTCCGGCCGGAAAAACCTTCAATACGCATTTGGATAGGACCGCTGAAGCCTTGATTAACATCAGTACTAACAAAGGCTGGATCGATAACTGTTTTGCCCGGAGTATAACCTTCCAATATATGTGAAGGTAAGCTGTTCATCCCGCGGAATGTCTCTCCACTAAAAGCAGGAAGCTGGTCCAGGCCATCATTTATATGTTGAGTAAATGCTTCCATTTCTTTAGTCATTGGTTTCATACCTCGTAATGCTGGGTTTACCATTTGGTAGCCAGGATCGGTAGTATAACCATACAATGCGCCTACTTGCTCATCACTGAGTAAAGCAGACAAAGCAGGATCACGATTATCTGCCAATTCTCTGCCACGAGTAATCCATTTTTCAGCTCGTTGTTTCCCTACGGCTTCGCTTAAGCTCATCCTCGGCGAAGCTGGGGCTGTAATGGGTTCCGCACTAACGCGCGGCATTGATTTACCAGCCCGCCACGCATCAAACCGTGCCCCGCCTTTAATGCCAGCCCCGCCGCCGATAACGGAGCCGATCAGCATCCCCCATTTCTGACCGTCGCTACCTTCGCCACACAGCATTCCACCCGCGTAGCCACCAATAGTCCCACCGCCCATCGCACCGAGGGTGCTCAGAAGTGCGATTGCCGGACTGGCCAGCACCGCCATCGCTCCGGCACCAACGGCGAGCATCGTCCAGTTCACCCATTCCGGGATTTCAGGACTTATTTCATCGGTCTGAACCTTGCTTCCACCGATAATAACATTACGCGATCCCTGACTAATCTCGGCGCTGCAAGTCAATTTATCGCCTGTGCGAGAGGCGGGAAAGTTGTTGATGTAAACTTTTATCGAACCTTCCGCAACCCGTTGCAGGCTACCGCTGTGCTCATCACACTCTCCGGCTGACAGATGAGCGCGGATAGCCTTTCGGCTGTTGATAAAAACATTGGGTGAACCTTCTTTTAGCGTACCGGTACTATGGCGTGGAGCCCATGACATACTGCCGAGGAGTTCACCCAACCCACCCGCAGCACAGGCCCCGGCCGCAACGGCAGAAACAGCAACCAGCGCGGTCCCTCCGGTGACGACAACGGCAGCTGCGCCCAGAATTGCCCCACCAACCAATCCTGCGATCATCCAACCTTTTGAGGCTGTATGAGCAATCTCATCATCTACGCGAGCGGCCAGACATTCGGACATAACTATTCGGCTCGCTGTGCCATCAGATACCCACGTATCCGATCGGGTGTATTAAGTTGGTCAGAACCAGAGACCTGGCGGCATACGGAAAGCTGTGAAAGCAAGTGATGTGATTTGTCTGAGGAAGTCGTCCAGAGCGCGTAACGAAGGGGTTGGCTGTCCGGAACGGGTGCAATACTGAGTGGTTTACCCCGCTTTTCAAAAAGCAAATACTGCCCCTCTTTCGCCCGCTGAAGCGAAAGGTGTCCATACAGTTCCTGAATGTTTTCAAAGACACTGAGTACCTTACTCTCACTATCAAGCGCAAAAAATGGCCCCTGGCTATCGGCAGCGAGCATTTCCTGGGTTTCAGTCTGAGCCGGTTTGTGGAACTTAATACTGCGGATAATTTCCTGATATTGATTATGATAATAATCGCTAAACTCGCCCGGGCAAGTACCGATATAACACACCATCTTTTGGCCGCCAGGATGGTCACCGAGCAAAATAACGGTCTGCCTCTGGAAAATGATCGCATTATCATTTTTGAACTGATAAAAAAGCTCAACCGCCGGGAGATCATCAACAGAGGTCATCTGAGAGGATTCGAGACGAAAGTCGGGCACCGTAATTTCCAGTTCACGTACCAGCCGTGTTGCCGCATCCTGGACTTTATCTTCGTTTTTAGCACTCGCACGAGAAACAACAAAAGTAAACTCGCTGGCTCCGTTATCACTCAGGGTAAATAAATTCATGGTTCTGTCTTTAAACACATCAGGTAAGGCGAGGGATGCTTCCTGAAGAATATATTCAGCCATTCGGGTTACTCTTATTTATTGCCATTAATAACAAAAAAACTATCCACTTCCTGCTGGATTTCACCCTGATGGGATGCGCCAGGAGGATCGATAACGTTTCGTCCATCATCAGGATTTAAATGCAATTCACCGGAAAGCGTATTAATTTGCGCATTCTGTTTCGCAGTAAAGTTAAAGTTATTACCAATGATATGGACGCTGCCGTCTTTTGATAGCTCGATGGCGCTTTCACCACATTCCAGTCTCAGCGTATTTCCTGCGGAAAGTATAAAATTATTAACGACTTTATCGTTTCGACTGTTCCCCGTCAGGCATACCACATCGCCTTTAATACCTGATTTCTGGTTTTTCGCTACCCGTAAAGTTTCATCTTCTCCAACAAACTGAGTGCGATTTTTTTCAGTAGAATGCGACTCGTCGTTTTTGACGTTAATATCCAGATTCCGCTCGGCCTGGATCCACACCTGCTCTGCGCCCGCTTTATCCTCAAAGCGCAGGGCATTGGCGTTGTCGACTGAACCGTCTTTTGTCCGGCTCATAAAGCCCATCTGCGTCGCCGCAGCCGGCAGCGCCCACGGCGGCATGCTCGCGTCGTTGTACACGCGCCCCGTAATAATCGGACGGTCCGGGTCGCCGTTGATAAAGTCCACCACCACCTCGTCGCCGACGCGCGGGATCTGCACCCCGCCGTAGCCCTGGCCCGCCCACGCGCTCGACACGCGCACCCAGCAGGAGCTGGTGTCATCGCCTTTCGCCAGCCGGTCCCAGTGGAACTTCACCTTCACGCGACCGTATTTGTCCGTCCAGATACTCTCGCCCTGCGGCCCGACCACTTTCGCCGTCTGCGGGCCGTAGGTGCGCGGCCACGCCGTTGTCTGCGCCGGACGGTACACCACCGCCGACGGAATCACCGTGAAATCGGTGCGGTGAATGGTCTCCCCCTCGCCGCTGGCGTAGCGGTTCTCCTCAAAGTGATATCCCGCCGCCGTCACCAGATACTCGCCGTTGTCGCTGAAGAACGGCGCGTTGGTTAACGTGAAGGTGTGCCCTGGCGCAATCCCCGCCGCCGTGGCCGTGGCCTGAATCTGCTGATGCTCAACCTGCCAGCGCTCCTGACGGATACGGGCATAGAACTCTCCGTGCCCTTTGTCGACAAAGCGCCCCGGCCAGTCGTACACGTCGATGCTGCCCGGCTTCGGCGACGCCGGGTTCTGCTGGGCCTGGAACAGCCACGCGTTCGGCTTGCGGAAGTCATAGTCGTCGAGGCTGTACATCCCCGGCGTCACGCTGTCCTCCAGCGCCCACTGGCTGATGCCTTCTTCGTCCGTACTGCCGCCGGACGGCGTCTGGTGGTAAGGAATGACTTCATAGCCGCTGAACGGCTGATGCTGCGTCGCGGCGTCGGTGAGCACCAGGGTGTGTTTGTCCGCCTCATGGCGGAAGTGATAGGAAATCCCCTCCAGCTCCATCAGGCGGCTGATGAAGTCCAGGCTCGACTCCTGATACTGCACGCAGTAGTCCCACACCCGGTAGCTGCCGGTGAGTTTATCCTCAACGTTAACCTGATGCTCACCCAGCAGGGTTTTCACAATCTGCGGCACCGTCTGGCCCTGGAAAATACGCAGGTTACGGTCGCGCTTCATCGGCCACAGGTCCGGCTCCAC
>NZ_JBSKJN010000032.1:0-3452 GCF_053709515.1 Enterobacter sp. UPMP701
CCTTCTCACCCTCATCCTGAATTTCCCTCATATTCCCTGAGCAAACCTCACCGTTATTGTTGATTATTTCTGTTGACGTCATCCCGCTTTTCCGTCATTTTTACATCTGGACGTCTAAACGTATAGAAGTTCACAACACAACAAACATCGAAACGCGAAAGATAGAGGTAAGGTATGAGCTTTTTTCACGCCAACCAGCGGGAAGCACTGAATCAGAGCCTGGCCGAAGTAAACGGCCAGATTAACGTCTCTTTTGAATTTTTCCCGCCGCGCACCAGTGAAATGGAGCAAACCCTGTGGAGCTCTATCGATCGCCTGAGCAGCCTGAAGCCGAAGTTTGTCTCCGTGACCTACGGCGCCAACTCGGGCGAGCGTGACCGTACGCACAGCATTATTAAAGGCATCAAAGACCGTACCGGTCTGGAAGCAGCGCCGCATCTGACCTGTATCGACGCCACCCGCGATGAGCTGCGCGCCATTGCCCAGGACTACTGGAACAACGGGATTCGCCATATCGTTGCCCTGCGCGGCGACCTGCCGCCGGGAAGCGGCAAGCCGGACATGTACGCTACCGATCTGGTCGCGCTTCTGAAAGATGTTGCCGACTTTGATATCTCCGTGGCCGCCTACCCTGAAGTTCATCCGGAAGCGAAAAGCGCCCAGGCGGATCTGCTTAACCTGAAGCGTAAGGTGGACGCCGGTGCGAACCGCGCCATCACCCAGTTCTTCTTCGACGTGGAAAGCTACCTGCGTTTTCGTGACCGCTGCGTCTCCGCCGGTATCGACGTCGAAATTATCCCGGGCATTCTGCCGGTCTCTAACTTCAAACAGGCGAAGAAATTTGCCGATATGACCAACGTGCGCATTCCGCTGTGGATGTCCAAAATGTACGAAGGGCTGGACGACGACGCGGAAACCCGCAAGCTGGTGGGTGCTAACATCGCGATGGACATGGTGAAGATCTTAAGCCGCGAAGGGGTGAAAGACTTCCACTTCTACACGCTTAACCGCGCGGAGATGAGCTACGCCATTTGTCATACGCTGGGCGTTCGTCCGGCGTAATCAGCAGAAAGCCCTCACAAAGCGAGGGCTTTTTAATCAGATAAAAAGTTAAAAGGTATTAACTATCGAATCTGTGGATTAATTCAACTATATCTTATTGCTGGTGGTGTATATCGTAACGGTAACACTGTAAAGGGAGCATAGCGATGAGCACGTCAGACGAGACCAATAACGCGGCATCCGCCGGCAAATGTCCGTTCCATCAGGGCGGCGTCGATCACAGCGCGGGTGCAGGTACCGGCAGCAAAGATTGGTGGCCTAAACAACTCCGCATCGATCTTCTAAACCAACATTCCAACCGTTCGAACCCGCTGGGTGAAGACTTCGACTACCGCAAAGAATTCAGCAAGCTCGACTATTCCGCCCTCAAGGGCGATCTCAAAGCCCTGTTAACCGACTCTCAACCGTGGTGGCCTGCTGACTGGGGCAGCTACGCGGGTCTGTTTATTCGCATGGCCTGGCACGGTGCCGGTACTTACCGCTCCGTGGACGGACGCGGTGGGGCCGGACGCGGTCAACAGCGCTTTGCGCCGCTGAACTCCTGGCCTGATAACGTCAGCCTGGATAAAGCGCGCCGCCTGCTGTGGCCAATCAAGCAAAAATACGGACAAAAAATTTCCTGGGCCGACCTGTTTATCCTCGCGGGTAACGTGGCGCTGGAAAACTCTGGCTTCCGCACCTTTGGTTTTGGTGCCGGGCGTGAAGACGTCTGGGAACCGGATCTGGACGTGAACTGGGGCGATGAAAAAGCCTGGCTGACCCACCGTGACCCGGAAGCACTGGCGAAGCGCCCGCTGGCGGCCACCGAAATGGGCCTGATTTATGTGAACCCGGAAGGGCCAAACGCCAGCGGTGAACCGCTTTCGGCGGCGGCGGCGATCCGCGCCACCTTTGGCAACATGGGCATGAACGATGAAGAGACCGTCGCGCTGATTGCAGGTGGTCACACGCTCGGTAAAACTCACGGTGCGGGTGAAGCCACGCACGTAGGCACCGATCCGGAAGCCTCGCCGATCGAAGCGCAGGGCCTGGGCTGGGCCAGCACGCACGGCACCGGTATTGGCGCTGACGCCATCACCTCCGGTCTGGAAGTCATCTGGTCGCAAACCCCGACCCAGTGGAGCAACTACTTCTTCGAGAACCTGTTCAAATACGAATGGGTGCAGACCCGCAGCCCGGCAGGCGCGATTCAGTTTGAAGCCGTGGATGCACCGGAAATCATGCCTGACCCGTTCGACCCGTCGAAAAAACGTAAGCCAACCATGCTGGTCACCGACCTGACGCTGCGTTTTGATCCGGAATTCGAGAAAATTTCCCGCCGCTTCCTGAACGATCCGCAGGCTTTCAACGAAGCCTTCGCGCGTGCCTGGTTCAAACTGACCCACCGCGATATGGGGCCGAAATCCCGTTACATTGGCCCGGAAGTGCCGAAAGAAGATCTGATTTGGCAGGATCCGCTGCCGCAGCCGGTTTTCCATCCGACGCAGGAAGACATTGAAAGCCTGAAAGCAGAAATCGCGGCCTCTGGCCTCTCGGTGAGCGAACTGGTTTCCGTTGCCTGGGCGTCTGCATCGACCTTCCGCGGCGGCGACAAGCGCGGTGGCGCTAACGGCGCGCGTCTTGCGCTGGCACCTCAGCGCGACTGGGATGTGAACGCCGCTGCCGTGCGTGCGTTACCGGCTCTGGAAGCTATTCAGCGCACCACTAATAAAGCCTCACTGGCCGATATCATCGTGCTGGCAGGTGTTGTGGGCGTTGAGCAGGCGGCGAAAGCCGCGGGCGTTTACGTCAACGTGCCGTTCACCCCAGGCCGCGTGGATGCGCGTCAGGATCAGACGGATATCGAGATGTTTAACCTGCTCGAACCGATTGCCGACGGTTTCCGCAACTACCGTGCGCAGGTGGATGTGTCCACCACCGAGTCGCTGCTGATCGACAAAGCCCAGCAGCTGACCCTGACCGCGCCGGAACTGACGGTGCTGATCGGCGGTCTGCGCGTACTGGGTGCAAACTTCGATGGCAGCAAAAATGGCGTGTTTACTAACCGCGAGGGCGTGCTGAGCAACGATTTCTTCGTGAACCTGCTGGATATGAACACCCAGTGGAAAGCGGCCGATGATTCAAACGAACTGTTTGCCGGTAGCGATCGCGCCAGCGGGGAAGTGAAATACACCGCCACCCGCGCCGATCTGGTGTTCGGGTCGAACGCTGTCCTGCGCGCGCTGGCCGAAGTTTACGCCAGCAGCGACGCACACGAGAAGTTTGTCCGCGACTTCGTTGCCGCATGGGCGAAGGTGATGGATTTGGATCGGTTTGACCTGCAGTAACCATTGTGCCGGGTGGCGCTAACGCATACCCGGTCTACGGGCAAAAAAATCCCCGCTGATGCG
>NZ_JBSKJN010000033.1:0-2363 GCF_053709515.1 Enterobacter sp. UPMP701
GACGCGACGGGGCTGTACTACTACGGGTACCGGTACTGCCAGCCGTGGTCGGGGCGGTGGCTCTCCGCAGATCCGGCGGGGACGGTGGACGGCCTGAACCTGTTCCGGATGTGCCGCAATAATCCCGTCACGCTTAAAGATGAGGACGGTTTAGCGCCAACCCATGGTGGGGCCGCATTCCCTGAACCGCACACAAATAATAACGCTGCAGCCCGCACAAGGGGATGGCTGTCGAGTTTGTTTATGCGACGGAGAGGGTCGCCGTCACAAGAAACAAATTCATCCGTGATAGGTGTTGGCTCAATAGGGATCGTACGTACATTTAAGGACGGGTGGCTGATTAAGGAATTCTCAGGTTCTTTCGACATGGAGAATAAGACGAGGCTCCAATCAGCGATAAATAATGCAAAAGGATTCAATCTTTTCTATGGTTCTGGAAGTGCATTTGTTCGTATTGAGGGAATAGATGGTACGGATGCAAAAAAAGTAAGAAATCTTATGAGGGTTGTCCCCGGTATTTCTCTGCATCAACTAACCGATATGCCGACAGTTATGGCTGCAGTATCGGTTATTGACCAGGGAAACCCTGCTGTGTATTTAAGTGAAAAACTCTCCAGGTTAGGCATCACCCACAATGATATTAACCTTGGGAATATCATGTATGATGAGATGAGATGTGAATTTAATTTAGTTGACTTTGATTCCGCAACCTTTTCAGAGGATAAAAAAGGTGACATTATAAGTTTAACTGAGTTTCAAAAAGAGAGCATGAAAAAGAGGCTGGATTATGTCTTCAACGATTTTAAAAGAAAAGTCAGACAAATGAAGGTGTTAAGTGAGAAATAATGATGCTTTCAGTCGATGCGTCGCTTAAGCATCATTCTTTGTGCTGTGGCGGATGACCGTACCGGAGATTCATCAGTTGCAGCACTACCGAGACATACGGTGTAAAACCCGGGCACCAGCCTTCTGCCTTTGCAGAAGAGGGAAACAAGCCAGATCGCTGATGCCCAGCATAACAAACATCCCGTTGATGCATGACGCCGTTTTTTGCACAGTACTCATTGTTGCTCTTTCTATCAAAGAGCGTTCCAGTGTCTGTATGATAAAGTCCCGGGCAGTATTCGTATCCCCGGGCCGGCTATAAATCCCGGCGTTGGCACGGTAGATTTCCTGAGTCCCCGTACAAGGGCAGAGTAGGGCGCTTTGATGCCGGACTGCCTCTTCGTGGCGCCACATGGTACGGTGGATAACGGTAAACGCATACCTGTAACACATCATGACCCGGAGCGATTGAGACGCCCGGCGATCACACGATCAACTCCCCAGGGTCCACACCCCTGAACAACCAGCAATATACATATCAGAATATAAACTGACTCAGGTAAGTACAACAGCCAGCTGTACCACGTCAGAAGATTTAGCCCCGTCGGAATATGATTTAGTCCAACGGTAAAAAGCGCAACCAGACTGATAATCATCAGCACCAGTGCTCCGGGGCGGGTCAGTAAACCGATGCTCAGGATCAGCCCAAAAAATGTTTCACAACTGGCCACAAAAACGGCCATAAAGGCCGGGAACGGTATACCTGCTTCAGTGATGGTTTCAAGCATTATTACCTGGCTGGCAGGAACAAATACTTTATTGAACCCTGACGTAAAAAAAAACAAACCAAAGGTAACGCGTATCAGCGTCAATGGAAGGGCATGACTCATACCAGAAGAGTGAAACAGAGACTGATATTGTATCATTCAGTAATTCCTTATTGTAAACATTGCCCTCGGAGAATGGGGCAGGACGGTGCAATCCGTCATCTTCCATGACGGCAGGCTAAACATAGTGTTCACCCACAGGCAGCGTAAGCTTTTTCAGGTCAAGAAAATGAATGGCACGGTAAATTATCCTAAAGGCTGTTTGCCTGCACACCTATTTGAACGCTCTCATGTGAGTCCTGATTAGCGGTGTTTTATTATTTCCGGTGTCGCCAGCCTGGAACAGAGAGATCCTCCGGGCATATCACTGCTCAGCAAAATCATGTCCGACTCATCGGCATCTTCACGTCTCGGTTCTTTCAGGGGCAGGGGATAATAATAAAGATGATCGCTTTGCCGTTCCTGCGAAATCCGAGCTACCTGACAATATATCTGGTTTATTACGTAATAATTGCGCTATCAGCTATACGCCGTACCAACCGCCCCGGTGGTCTGGTGAGCGGGTATCTGAAACCCATGCGGCCTGATTTGAACAAAATTGTTAGTACTGCTCATTCAAACATACCCTGTCTCAGGATAATTCATACCGGAAGGCGGCCCCGGCGGGTTGACATGCCGGCGGTAACGGCAATGATAACCGTGCCTCACGGG
>NZ_JBSKJN010000034.1:0-1393 GCF_053709515.1 Enterobacter sp. UPMP701
TTTTATCAGCATCCGGCGGCGATGTAGTCGCCGTTGGCGCTGATGGGGATGACCGTCAGGAACAGGACGGTCGCGAACAGGATCAGTACGATTCCACCGGCAATTTTAACGGCCGGCATCAGCCACCTTAACGAGCGACTTTCCCCGAACCAGGCCACCGTACGTTCACGGGCATAACGTACCGCCAGCGATAGCCCCATAATAGAGAGTGCTGTTCCCAGGGACATGGTCATGACTGCAGCCATGCCCCAGGTGACAATGCCCAGCGCGTTCGAAAACATCAGAATCATGATCGCGCCGCTGCACGGGCGTGCACCAATCGACAGAACGACACCCAGACGCGTTTTCCAGTCACCTTGTGCCAGGTCAGCTCCCACGCCGTGATGACCACATCCACAGTGTTCATCATGCTGATGAAGGGGTGTGATGGCTGAGATCCTCATTCTCTGCGGCCGCAGGCTTTTCAGCGCCTGATAAATGATGAATGCACCAAATGCGCCAATCAGCACGGCGCTTATCTTCTCGACATACCAGCGGCTGGTACTGATATCCCCTGAGGCGAGGTTAAATCCTACCGCCAGAATAAAGACAAACAGAATGGCGCTGACGCCCTGCATCAGGCTGCCCAGGAAGGGAACGATGCGGGCGGCCAGCTCGCTCTCCTTATTTGTGCTCAGGTAGGTCGTCACGATGAACTTTCCGTGTCCCGGACCGATGGCGTGAAGGACGCCATAAAAGAAAGCGCCTGTTAAGAGCCATAATCCACCGCTGTACTGGTGGCTATTAAGCTGCAGCAGATACATCACCAGATAACGGTGCAGCGTAATTTGTGTGGCAAGACACCACTGTATAAAGGCGTTCCAGTGCGTATGCAGCGTAAAAGCGGCGAAGAGGATGCCCAGCAGCATCAATCCGGCCGTAGGGAGGCGCCAGTCGCGAGGCAGGCGTTGTGTATTCATGAGGGGGAGCTCTGCGGAGAAGAATATTTGCCGCTAGTATAGTTGATCTTCTCTTTCAGTTCGCAGGATCGCATCAGGATCTTGCTGTAATTGTGGATAAGTCTGTGCGTAAAAGGGTATAAGGCGGGGTTTTGCTGTGGAATGCAGCAGTCAGTCATTTTTCTGTCATTTAACGGTTGCGGGCTGCGGAGAACTCCCTATAATGCGCCTCCATCGACACGGCGGATGTGAATCACTTCACAGATAACCCGGTCGGTTGAAGAGAAAAAATCCTGAAATAACGGGTTGACTCTGAAAGAGGAAAGCGTAATATACGCCACCTCGCAACGGTGAGCGAAAGCCGCGTTGCACTGCTCTTTAACAATTTATCAGACAATCTGTGTGGGCACTCAAAGTGACATGGATTCTTAATGTCTTCGGACAATAAATGAATA
>NZ_JBSKJN010000035.1:0-1254 GCF_053709515.1 Enterobacter sp. UPMP701
CTGGCCTCAGAAAATCCGGATGAAGCCGGGCGTTACAGCATGGACGTTGAGTACGGGCAGTACAGCGTTATTCTGTTGGTGGAAGGATTCCCGCCGTCACATGCCGGGATCATCACCGTGTATGAAGATTCTCAACCCGGTACGCTGAATGATTTTCTCGGTGCCATGACGGAGGATGATGCCCGTCCGGAGGCTCTGCGCCGTTTTGAACTGATGGTGGAAGAGGTGGCGCGTAACGCGTCCGCGGTGGCACAGAACACGGCAGCCGCGAAGAAGTCAGCCGGCGATGCCGGCACATCTGCCCGTGAGGCGGCAACCCATGCGACTGATGCTGCAGGCTCAGCGCGTGCAGCCAGCACGTCAGCCGGACAGGCCGCGACTTCGGCTCAGGAGGCGTCTTCCAGCGCAGGAACGGCATCAACAAAGGCCACTGAAGCATCAAAAAGTGCTGCCGCTGCAGAGTCCTCAAAAAGCGCGGCGGCCACCAGTGCCGGTGCGGCGAAAACGTCAGAAACGAATGCTGCAGCGTCACAAAAATCAGCAGCCACTTCTGCATCCACTGCGACGACGAAAGCGTCAGAAGCCGCCACTTCAGCCAGAGATGCGGCGGCCTCCAAAGAGGCGGCAAAATCATCAGAAACGAACGCCTCCACAAGCGCCAGCAGTGCAGCCTCCTCGGCAACGGCGGCAGGAAATTCCGTGAAGGCGGCAAAAACGTCCGAGACGAATGCCAGGTCTTCTGAAACGGCAGCGGAACAGAGCGCCTCAGCTGCGGCAGACTCTGAGACAGCAGCTGCATCATCGGCCCGTGAGGCGTCCATTAAGGCAGAGGAGGCAGCAGTCAGTGCCACCGCCGCCGGAAAATCGGCAGAAAGCGCCGCATCATCCGCTTCAACAGCCACAACGAAGGCTGGCGAAGCCACTGAACAGGCCAGCGCAGCAGCGAGGTCTGCTTCCGCAGCGAAGACATCCGAAACGAACGCGAAAGCGTCGGAAACCAGCGCAGAATCCTCAAAAACGGCTGCCGCATCGTCCGCCAGTTCGGCGGCGTCATCGGCATCATCTGCGTCTGCTTCAAAAGATGAGGCGACCAGACAGGCGTCAGCAGCGAGGGGCAGCGCCACGACGGCATCCACGAAGGCGACAGAGGCTGCTGGCAGTGCGGCAGCGGCAGCACAGAGCAAAAGTACGGCGGAATCCGCGGCAACGCGCGCCGAGACAGCAGCAAAACGGGCAGAGGATATTGCATCCGCC
>NZ_JBSKJN010000036.1:0-1202 GCF_053709515.1 Enterobacter sp. UPMP701
GTAGGGCGGGACACGTGGTATCCTGTCTGAATATGGGGGGACCATCCTCCAAGGCTAAATACTCCTGACTGACCGATAGTGAACCAGTACCGTGAGGGAAAGGCGAAAAGAACCCCGGCGAGGGGAGTGAAAAAGAACCTGAAACCGTGTACGTACAAGCAGTGGGAGCCTCTTTATGGGGTGACTGCGTACCTTTTGTATAATGGGTCAGCGACTTATATTCTGTAGCAAGGTTAACCGTATAGGGGAGCCGAAGGGAAACCGAGTCTTAACTGGGCGTTAAGTTGCAGGGTATAGACCCGAAACCCGGTGATCTAGCCATGGGCAGGTTGAAGGTTGGGTAACACTAACTGGAGGACCGAACCGACTAATGTTGAAAAATTAGCGGATGACCTGTGGCTGGGGGTGAAAGGCCAATCAAACCGGGAGATAGCTGGTTCTCCCCGAAAGCTATTTAGGTAGCGCCTCGTGAATTCATCTTCGGGGGTAGAGCACTGTTTCGGCTAGGGGGCCATCCCGGCTTACCAACCCGATGCAAACTACGAATACCGAAGAATGTTATCACGGGAGACACACGGCGGGTGCTAACGTCCGTCGTGAAGAGGGAAACAACCCAGACCGCCAGCTAAGGTCCCAAAGTCATGGTTAAGTGGGAAACGATGTGGGAAGGCACAGACAGCCAGGATGTTGGCTTAGAAGCAGCCATCATTTAAAGAAAGCGTAATAGCTCACTGGTCGAGTCGGCCTGCGCGGAAGATGTAACGGGGCTAAACCATGCACCGAAGCTGCGGCAGCGACGCTTATGCGTTGTTGGGTAGGGGAGCGTTCTGTAAGCCGTCGAAGGTGTGCTGTGAGGCATGCTGGAGGTATCAGAAGTGCGAATGCTGACATAAGTAACGATAAAGCGGGTGAAAAGCCCGCTCGCCGGAAGACCAAGGGTTCCTGTCCAACGTTAATCGGGGCAGGGTGAGTCGACCCCTAAGGCGAGGCCGAAAGGCGTAGTCGATGGGAAACAGGTTAATATTCCTGTACTTGGTGTTACTGCGAAGGGGGGACGGAGAAGGCTATGTTAGCCGGGCGACGGTTGTCCCGGTTTAAGCATGTAGGCGGAGGTTCCAGGTAAATCCGGTACCTTTTAACGCTGAGGTGTGATGACGAGGCACTACGGTGCTGAAGTAACAAATGCCCTGCTTCCAGGAAAA
>NZ_JBSKJN010000037.1:0-1185 GCF_053709515.1 Enterobacter sp. UPMP701
GTCACGCTTGTTGACAGTACTGGTCTTGCGCCGGCAGATCTGGAGGATGAACTGGAGGAGCTTGCGTTACATTTGTTAACTGCAAATATTAACCGTGCGGGTTTGCACTTTTCAGAATACGCAGCATTACATGCGCTTGCATCAGAAAAGGACTGGCACATCAATGTACGGACCGGCGATGAAAGCCGGTTAGACTGGGTTGGCAAGAAAGGCGTACGCCCTAAGCCTGCCGGGATCTATCAAAAGACCAACAAGGTCGGTCCGTTTAAAGGGCTGGTATTATATGGGATAAATGAAATGCAAAAAATGGTGAACGATATTCATGTCATCAATCATCCCGGGGAAAGCGCATCGCCGTCAATAAGAGCCCTGGCAAAGGAAGGTTATCATGCACATATCCTCACGCCAGACCAGAAGGTACTGACCGATCGCTTTGATAATGTATTATATGGCGATATTGATATCCACAGTGTTTTACAAGGAAACGGTGTTCCCGTAGCCCCGGAACTCTGGGTGGCTTCTGTCAATAGTGCGCTGGAGGGAACCGGTCTTCATAAACCCGGCAATCTGCTGGGATGGGGGCATCATTCGGTAGTGAAGGAATATGGTGTTTATGCTCACTCCCCTGTACAACATGGTGCTCACGATGAATGGAGTGAGCGAAATAATGAAACCTATGCTGGCGGGATCAATATGGGGCCACTGCCAGGCGTTCTGAATATCAGAAGGTCTTCCAGCATCAGTGATTATGAGCTGTTTAATACGCAGCAATACCGCGATTACTTATGTGCATTTTCTGCCACTGGTGATGCTGTTTATACAGAGAATGCCTGGCGGGCAGGCAGGCAGCGAATAAAAAAAGTGGAAAGGCTGAATATACCGGGGATCATTTCTGGGGTCCGGAAACGCGCGCTGAAACGACTGAATCAAAATTAATTTCATTTTACCTGCTTACCTTTACTGTGGTTGGCCTGACGATATCTTCGCCCTGACAAATATGTCAGTATTGCGTAATTTTATACAATACGTAATAGCTGAGTCCCAATCCCGTTTTTATGATCATTCCTTCAGTGTATCCAGTTTCTGATTGATATCTTACACGGGATCTCGGGCAGAAAACGGAGACGGAAGCTGTGTCTCATCTGACCACAAGCGTTGCAATTGCCGTTTTCGGATATGCCTCAG
>NZ_JBSKJN010000038.1:0-1180 GCF_053709515.1 Enterobacter sp. UPMP701
CGGTCAGGATGCCGGACGTTATCAGCTCAACATGTGGAGCAAAATCTTCCAGCCGCTATCTGTGGCGGTGATGATGCTGATGGCGCTGTCGTTCATCTTTGGCCCACTGCGTAGCGTACCGATGGGTGTGCGTGTGGTCACCGGTATTAGCTTCGGTTTTGTCTTCTACGTACTGGACCAGATCTTCGGCCCGCTGACGTTGGTTTATGGCATCCCGCCGATCATCGGCGCACTGTTGCCAAGCGCCAGGTTCTTCTTAATCAGCCTGTGGCTGTTAATGAGAAAATCGTAATCTAACAAGGGAGCGAAAGCTCCCTTTATTATTGTTGACAAAGTCAAATACGAGTTCGAACGGTCCCCTCGCCCCTTTGGGGAGAGGGTTAGGGTGAGGGGCACAGACCACGTCTGACTTATCTTTTTCTCCCCCCCAGCAAACTCCCCAACATCCCGCGTACAATCTGATTCGTCACCTGGCGAGCGGCGCTTTTGGCCATTGTTTGCACCACACCATCTTTCTTCCCGCCGCGTGGTCCGGTAGTGCCGAACAAAATATCCTTCAATCCACCAAGAATGCCGTCATCTACCGCTACCTCTTTCCCTTTCGCGGGGGGATTATTTTGCTGCTCGGTACTGGCCTGAAAGCCTTTTTGCAACATCTCATAGGCGGATTCCCGGTCCACGTCATCCTCGTACTTGCCATACACCGGGGAGTGGTTAATCAAGCCATTGCGCTCATCTTCCGTCACCGGTCCCATCCGCGAACAAGGCGCAATCACCATCGCCCGTTCCACCACAGAAGGACTTCCTTTTGCATCGAGAAACGAGATCAACGCTTCGCCCGTCCCCAGTTCCTGGATTGCCTTTTCGGTATCAAACGCCGGATTAGCCCGCATGGTTTGCGCCGCTGCCTTCACTGCTTTCTGATCTTTTGGCGTAAAAGCCCGCAAAGCGTGCTGAACGCGATTACCGAGCTGGCCGAGCACATTATCTGGAATATCAGACGGGTTTTGCGAAACGAACCAGACGCCCACGCCTTTTGAGCGAATAAGCCTTATCACCTGCTCAATCTTATCCAGCAGTACCTGCGGTGCATCGTTAAACAGCAGATGTGCTTCGTCGAAGAAAAACACCAGTTTTGGCTTCTCCAGATCGCCCGCTTCCGGCAATTGTTCATACAACT
>NZ_JBSKJN010000039.1:0-1078 GCF_053709515.1 Enterobacter sp. UPMP701
GCGAGGGACAAAATCCTGCGTTACTCGGGGAAGGAGCGTGACGCGACGGGGCTGTACTACTACGGGTACCGGTACTGCCAGCCGTGGTCGGGGCGGTGGCTCTCCGCAGATCCGGCGGGGACGGTGGACGGGCTGAACCTGTTCCGGATGTGCCGCAATAATCCCGTCACGCTTAAGGATGCGGACGGAAGAATGCAGGAACCGGCAAATCATACTTTTAGTGGGTACATCGGAAGAGATGAATTTAGCGTATTTGATAAACTGTTAAATTTTCCAGAGCTCTTTCATGAATCTGAAGAGAATCCATCCTCTCTGGCAGGAAATATCCACGAAGAAAATATAGCAGGAGGAGGTCACTCAAATCAGAAAAAAATATCGGTAACCTGGGAAAGAGAAGTCACTCCCCATTTTCAGCCAACACATCCGTCAGAAATAGCGCCAGCTGAAGGCGTTTCACTGGCATTTATGCAGGATATTTCCCGAGCCACCTACACGATATCTTTTGCACCTTCCGACGAAGGAATGAGCTTTACAACAGAAGACGTTGATAAAATCTTCTCTCCTCAGGCTAAGCAAGTTATTTCCACAATCGCTCACCAGGGACATCTCGCTGATATTACTATTGCATTGTATGGTATTTTGCCAGTTGATGGTATGAACAGATTTGTACAAAAGAGAGGGAATACGCCCGAACACCGTATCCTTAATGAAGGAGGGCAATATCGGATCACCTCAATAAAGCAGTTTGAGTTTAAAAATTCTGACACTGAAGAATATGATGAGATCAGTGGTTTTACTGCAACGGTTGAACAAACGACTTATCTGGATGCAAAAGAATTTGATGGGGCAGGTAACCGAATATTATCTTATCAGTCAATGGATAAACCATCTTTTCAGAAAATATCGTTAACAATGATATTGCCTGAAAACACGGGAAACCAGTCTATAGCACCACCCAGAAAAGGATTTTTTTCCCGAAGAAGAAATAAGTAATCAACGGCTTGTTGCTCTGGCAGCACCGACCTGTGCAATACGTGCAGATACGCGGCTTTCGAATCAGCGATAGCGCTGCCATCAG
>NZ_JBSKJN010000040.1:0-1003 GCF_053709515.1 Enterobacter sp. UPMP701
GTGGCACAGACGTGGCGCTGGAAACCGCCGACGCAGCATTAACCCATAACCACCTGCGCGGCCTGGTGCAAATGATTGAACTGGCCCGCGCCACTCACGCCAATATCCGCCAGAACATCACTATTGCGCTGGGGCTGAAAGGGATCTTCCTCGTCACCACGCTGCTAGGGATGACCGGACTATGGCTGGCGGTGCTGGCAGATACCGGTGCGACCGTGCTGGTAACAGCGAATGCGTTAAGATTGTTGCGCAGGAGATAAGGCAAACCGATCGCAACATTGAGCGCGATCGGTCCCCTCGCTCCTCTGGGGAGAGGGTTAGGGTGAGGGGAAAAGGCGGCATCGAAGCCAATCTTTCCCCATCAACCGCCTTTACGAATCAAATAACGATAAGGCAGTCCATCCGTCTCTTTCGCAACCAGTTCGTGTTCCATAAAGGTACAAAACCCAGGAATATCGCGGGTCGTCGCCGGATCGTCGGCGATAATCAGTAAAGTTTCGCCAGGCTGCATATTGCGCACGGTTTTGCGCACCATCATCACCGGTTCCGGGCAGCGCAGGCCAAGCGCGTCGAGTGTGTGGTCAGGGCTGGAAAAGAGATCGGTCATTTTCTTCTCATCACTTAAAAAAACGGCGCTAGTTTACGCCCTGTGAGTCCGTAAGCAAACCAGGTTAACGATTGCGTGAAAATTAACCATTGCATTGTCAACGTAAAGCAGTATCATGCGGCGGCTCGAAAAAAGGGTAAGCACGTTATTATGTTAAGATAACAGACGTGTCGTACGTATTGGGTTCCCTCACCCCAATGGTTAATCAAAAAGGTACAATATGAACGTTTTCTCGCAAACTCAACGCTATAAGGCGTTGTTCTGGTTATCGTTATTTCATCTGCTGGTGATCACCTCCAGTAACTATCTGGTCCAGCTTCCGGTCTCCATTTTTGGTTTTCATACCACCTGGGGCGCGTTTAGTTTTCCGTTTATCTTTCTCGCGACCGACCTGAC
>NZ_JBSKJN010000041.1:0-986 GCF_053709515.1 Enterobacter sp. UPMP701
GGAGCTGAAATCAGTCGAAGATACCAGCTGGCTGCAACTGTTTATTAAAAACACAGCACTGTGCAAACACGAAAGTGGACGTATACGGTGTGACGCCTGCCCGGTGCCGGAAGGTTAATTGATGGGGTTAGCGGCAACGCGAAGCTCTTGATCGAAGCCCCGGTAAACGGCGGCCGTAACTATAACGGTCCTAAGGTAGCGAAATTCCTTGTCGGGTAAGTTCCGACCTGCACGAATGGCGTAATGATGGCCAGGCTGTCTCCACCCGAGACTCAGTGAAATTGAACTCGCTGTGAAGATGCAGTGTACCCGCGGCAAGACGGAAAGACCCCGTGAACCTTTACTATAGCTTGACACTGAACACTGGTCCTTGATGTGTAGGATAGGTGGGAGGCTTTGAAGCGTGGACGCCAGTCTGCGTGGAGCCATCCTTGAAATACCACCCTTTAATGGCTGGTGTTCTAACGTAGACCCGTAATCCGGGTTGCGGACAGTGTCTGGTGGGTAGTTTGACTGGGGCGGTCTCCTCCCAAAGAGTAACGGAGGAGCACGAAGGTTAGCTAATCCTGGTCGGACATCAGGAGGTTAGTGCAATGGCATAAGCTAGCTTGACTGCGAGAGTGACGGCTCGAGCAGGTGCGAAAGCAGGTCATAGTGATCCGGTGGTTCTGAATGGAAGGGCCATCGCTCAACGGATAAAAGGTACTCCGGGGATAACAGGCTGATACCGCCCAAGAGTTCATATCGACGGCGGTGTTTGGCACCTCGATGTCGGCTCATCACATCCTGGGGCTGAAGTAGGTCCCAAGGGTATGGCTGTTCGCCATTTAAAGTGGTACGCGAGCTGGGTTTAGAACGTCGTGAGACAGTTCGGTCCCTATCTGCCGTGGGCGCTGGAGAATTGAGGGGGGCTGCTCCTAGTACGAGAGGACCGGAGTGGACGCATCACTGGTGTTCGGGTTGTCATGCCAATGGCACTGCCCGGT
>NZ_JBSKJN010000042.1:0-958 GCF_053709515.1 Enterobacter sp. UPMP701
ACAGCCGTTGGCGATCCGGTTCGGCCACGGAATAAGCACTTTACCCAGATGCGCCAGCGGCATCTCTTCGGGTTTGTGCGGGATGACTAAATGACAACCCTGAAAGGTTAATTCAGCCAGACCAGCACCGACGGTCACAATGGTCGCGTGATAATCCCCCGCGGCAAGTGAAACGGTCTGTCCACTGCAATGCATATTGGTGATTTGCATACAAGGCACCTTAATTAACGACATACAGCCTCCCGTGAGGCTGATGTCAAACCCAAAAACTGCACCGGACGGTCCCCTCGCCCCTTTGGGGAGAGGGTTAGGGTGAGGGGAAAACCCGCACCCTATTTTCAGATCAGTTATTTCGCATTAATATCCAGCAGACCCGCTGCAACCGCTGGAGCCATGCCGGGCGCTAACGGGATACGCGGGATCACCAGGCAATGCAGCAGGTGATAAATATCCTGTTTGCCGTCCCAGACTTTGGTGGTGACCTTATTGTCCGCATCCAGCTCCTGCCACCAGGAACCATTTTCATAGTCCATCAGGTACTTAATGCAGTACTCCCACCATGTTTGATACCAGGTTTCATACTGGCGATCGCCAGTGACGGTGTAGAGCGCGTAGGCCGTACCCATTGCTTCGACGATAGGCCAACGTACACGTTCGCGGACCACCGGTTTTCCTTCCCAGTCAACGGTATAAACAATCCCGTCCGCGCCATCGGGTGCCCAGGCATCGCGCACGGTGGCGTTAAACAGACCTTTGGCATCTTCTAGCAGCCATGCTGGTGGTTGTTCGCAACGGGCTTCCAGGGCAGCATGGATGTGCAGCATTAAACGGCCCCATTCGATCCAGTGGCCTGGTGTACCTCCAAACGCGCGGAAGCGATGCGCCGGGTTATCTTTGTTGTAATCCGGCAGCGGATTCCACTGGGTATCGAAGTGTTCGTTAACGCGATAATGATTAT
>NZ_JBSKJN010000043.1:0-952 GCF_053709515.1 Enterobacter sp. UPMP701
CGCCATATAGCCGAACCAATTGGTGGCCAGGCTCAGACCGAGGATCTTGGCGATATTGCTGGTGCTCACGCCCAGGCGCGAATACAGCCGGTACCGCATGGCAATACCGCCGACCCAGGCGCTGAGGTTGAGGTTGAACGCGTAGCTGATGATGCCCACCGGCAATATCTGCTTCCAGCGCAATGGTTGGCGAATGTAGGTGCGACCGATCAGATCGAAACAGGCATAGACGATAAAACTGCACAGCGTCAGCGCGCCGGCGATGAACAATGTGCGCAGCTTGAACTCGCTCAGGGTCTGGAACACTTCGCTCCAGTCGATGCGCCGGGCGAGCAGGGTAAACAACACGATCAGCAGCACGAAGAACGCAATCGTCAGCGGTTTCTTCCAGCGCTTGAACCCGGAGGCTTGCGCTTGGGGGCGGGCTTCAGACGTCATGGGGCGTGGCCTCAAAAGGTTTCAAGCGCGGTTTGTGGGCCGGCAACCAACTGGCCAGGACCGGGAAATGGCGCATCACATGGAACACCAGGAAACCCACGGTCAGGCGCCAGAGCCACAGGCGCGGCTTGCGCTTTTCCGGCATGGTCTGGCAATGATTCTTGGCGAGTGCTTCCAGGCGTTCGTAGAGCTGTTGATTGAAAGCCCGGTCGCGAATCAGCACATTGGCTTCCAGGTTTAATGCCAGGCTGAGTGGGTCCAGGTTGCTGGAGCCGACGGTGCTCCATTCGTCATCCACCAGCGCCACCTTGCCGTGCAGCGGGCGTTGGCAGTATTCGTGAATCACCACGCCATCCTTGAGCAAGTAGTCATAGAGCATGCGCGCGGCCAGTTTCGCCAACAGCACGTCGGGCTGGCCCTGCATGATCAACTGCACATGCACGCCACGGCGCGCCGCGTTACGGATCTCGCGAAGCAGGCGGTAGCCGGGGAAGAAATACGCGTTGGCGATCAC
>NZ_JBSKJN010000044.1:0-943 GCF_053709515.1 Enterobacter sp. UPMP701
CCGTCGCCTCGGTGGTGTCCAGGTGGTAGGCATAACGCAGGATGGTGGCCAGAGCGGCCGCCCCGCAGCTGTAGTCGGTGTGCTGCCGCACCAGGTTGCGATAACGCCGCTCCTGCATGCTTTCCACCTTCTGCTGCAGCAGCGCGCCATTGGGCAGCACCCCGCTGAACACCACCTCGCCCGCCCAGCCAGATGCGCTGGTCAACAGCAGCAGGCAGGGCAGCAAACGCAACCACCAGCGATGACCGGCCATGCTGTTCTCCACGAGAAGGAAGGAGCCCCTGCCCCAAGGGGGAGGAGGGACAGGGGCTCCCGGGGGAACCCGGCCATTGGCGGATGGCCGGGCTTGTTGCGCTCAACGCAGGTTCGCTGCGAAAGCGGTCACACCGTGGATCATTCGCCGCCGCCGGTCCCACCGCCGGTGCTCGGCTGTGCCACGGCCAATGCCAGGCTGTTGGCCTGCAGGTTGCCGGTACCCGATGCCACGTTCACGCCGATGTTGCCGGACGCGCCGGAGAACGCGCTGCCGGACAGTGCCGAGGTGTTGGTCGCATTGACGTTCACCCAGCGGGTGGTGCTGACCGTGCCACTGAGGCTGGCATACAGGTCGGCCACGCCCAGCTCGACGAACTGGCTGGTGCCGCTTTCACGCGTATCGAAGCCCAGGCCACCCACTCCCGGCCGGTTCGGGTTCATCGTTGCGTTCTGGATCTCGTTGTCCAGATCGATGTGCCCGGTCGCATTGCCACCCGGATGCGGCAGATCGCCACTCCACGTATCGAGGTAGTAGTTGGCCATCTGGTAGGCATTGCCGGTGCCGCGATAGGTACCGGCACCCACGGCCAGGGTACCGCCAGCGACGCGACCGCTCAGGCCGACCTGCACCGTATCGGTGTAGGACTGCACGAAGCCGGCGTTGGACACGGTGTTGCCGGTGGACACC
>NZ_JBSKJN010000045.1:0-658 GCF_053709515.1 Enterobacter sp. UPMP701
AATGGTGCCAACTTACTGATTTAGTGTATGATGGTGTTTTTGAGGTGCTCCCGTGGCTTCCATCTCCATCAGTTGTCCCTCCTGCTCAGCTACTGAAGGCGTGGTGCGTAACGGTAAAAGTACTGCCGGACATCAGCGCTATCTCTGCTCTCACTGCCGTAAAACATGGCAACTGCAGTTCACTTACACCGCTTCTCAACCCGGTACACACCAGAAAATCATTGATATGGCCATGAATGGTGTTGGATGCCGGGCAACCGCCCGCATTATGGGCGTTGGCCTCAACACGATTTTACGTCACTTAAAAAACTCAGGCCGCAGTCGGTAACCTCGCGCATACAGCCGGGCAGTGATGTGATTGTCTGCGCTGAAATGGACGAACAGTGGGGCTACGTCGGTGCTAAATCACGTCAGCGCTGGCTGTTTTACGCGTATGACAGGATACGGAGGACGGTTGTGGCGCACGTCTTCGGTGAACGCACTCTGGCCACACTGGAGCGTCTTCTGAGCCTGCTGTCGGCCTTTGAGGTCGTGGTATGGATGACGGATGGCTGGCCGCTGTATGAATCCCGCCTGAAGGGAAAGCTGCACGTAATCAGCAAGCGTTACACTCAGCGCATTGAGCGACATAACCTGAATCTGAGACAACATCTGGCAA
>NZ_JBSKJN010000046.1:0-637 GCF_053709515.1 Enterobacter sp. UPMP701
CCGGCCACACCGAAGGTCGCCGCGGCCGGATAGACCGCGAGCAGGCTGAAACAGCCTCCGACAAGCGATGCGATGAAGACCGGCCGCGTGCGCTCCAGCGCCCGGAAGGCGCAGCCGAGGACCAGGCTCGTCAGCGCCATCGGGAAGGTGAAGGCGTACCAGATGATCACCCAGTCGAATTCGAGGATTTCGCCGCCATAGAGCTGGTGCAGCAGCCAGGGGCCGAACAGGCCGAGACCGAGAACCGTCGCGCCCCCGGTCAGCCCGGCGAACAGCATGGCGCGACCGAGGGTGCGATGGAGAGCTTGCATGCCGCCCTCGGCAAAGGCTTTCCCGGCCATCGGCGGCACGATGTTCTCCAGCGCCTCACGCACCACGTTGAGTACGGCGAGCAGGCTCTGCGCCGCCCGGAGCGCGCCGAGCACCTTCGGTCCGAACAGGCCGGCCGTCACCAGGAGCCCGCTATAGCTCAGCACCCATTGCACCGAGCCGGTCAGGACCAGCCAGCGCGCCGAGCGCCATTGCCGCGCGGTCACGCTGATCAGAATCTCCCGGCGCCACAGCAGCGGTCCCGACATGCTCAGTCCGCACAGCGTCGAGACGGTGGCGGCACCGGCAACGGCCCATAGCGCATTCG
>NZ_JBSKJN010000047.1:0-631 GCF_053709515.1 Enterobacter sp. UPMP701
TGATGCATAACATGGTCGCCGGGAATTTTGATTACGTGCAGGCGGGAATGCCGAAAAAGAAAAAACGGACGCTTTCGCCAGATTATCCACGCGACCCGGCGCAGGTTTATCTGTGGCTGGAAGAAGCTGGTTGGCAAATTATGGGTAAGACAGGCGTTCGCGTGTTTCATGATTATCTGCGCGAGAAGCACCAGCAGCGCGACTGCTATGAAGCATTACTTGAATTAGAAACGCGTTATTGCCGTCAGGAACCGTATATTACCCTGGGGCGTTATATTCATGTCACCGCGCGCAAACCGCAGAGCAAGGATAAAGTATGAGTGAATTTTCCCAGACAGTCCCCGAACTGGTTGCCTGGGCCAGAAAAAATGACTTCTCCATCTCGCTGCCGGTAGACCGACTCTCTTTTCTGCTGGCGGTTGCCACGCTGAACGGCGAGCGTCTGGATGGTGAGATGAGTGAAGGCGAGCTGGTGGATGCATTCCGCCATGTGAGTGATGCGTTTGAGCAAACCAGCGAAACCATCGGCGTGCGCGCCAACAACGCGATCAACGACATGGTGCGTCAACGTCTGCTGAACCGCTTTACCAGCGAGCAGGCGGAAGGGAACGCAATTTACCGTCTGACGCCG
>NZ_JBSKJN010000049.1:0-615 GCF_053709515.1 Enterobacter sp. UPMP701
ATATTCAATGGTTTGTATTAAGTAAGCGCATTATAAACAAATAAATTAAGTTAATTGCTCTTATTATTATATGTAACCTGGGCATTGATATCCCGTATGCCACAGACCCGGCAGGTAACCGCCTGCCCGACCCGGAGCTGCACCCGGACAGCGCCCTCAGCATGTGGCCGGATAACCGTATCGCCCGTGACGCGCACTATCTTTACCGGTATGACCGTCACGGCAGGCTGACAGAGAAAACCGACCTCATCCCGGAAGGGGTTATCCGCACGGATGATGAGCGGACTCACCGGTACCATTACGACAGTCAGCACCGGCTGGTGCACTACACGCGGACACAATATGCAGAGCCGCTGGTCGAAAGTCGCTATCTTTACGACCCGCTGGGCCGCAGGGTGGCAAAACGGGTGTGGCGGCGTGAACGGGACCTGACGGGCTGGATGTCGCTGTCACGGAAACCGCAAGTGACCTGGTACGGCTGGGACGGCGACCGGCTGACCACAATACAGAACGACAGAACCCGCATCCAGACGATTTATCAGCCGGGGAGCTTCACGCCACTCATCAGGGTTGAAACCGCCACCGGTGAGCAGGCGAAAACGCAGCGCCGCAGCC
>NZ_JBSKJN010000050.1:0-615 GCF_053709515.1 Enterobacter sp. UPMP701
TTTAGCTTGACGGTGCTATCCAGCATTAAATACTGGCAATACTCTCACGCAAAATCCGCAGCACCGTCTCTTCACCGCTGCGATTCGGGTTAATGCGAATCGCACAATGTTCTGATTGTGGATTCGCCTGGCGAAACGTTCCGGAAAGGCGATAAAAGAGCGGCGGGATTTCATATTTCGACTCTGCACCCACCGGGTAAGGCAAGGCACCGCGCTTTTGCGCCTCTTCCAGCACTCTGGCGGCAATCGGCTGATGAAACTCGACAATCAACACCTTCGACTGCGCATTAGCAATCACCGCGCTTTTCACTTCCGGCACCGCACCACCGTTAAGCAAAGCCAGCAACCGTTCAGATACCCCTGCCTGCACCGCGTGCATCACTGGCGCAAACACCAGACCACGCAATACTTCCAGCGCCTGTGCGCCCTGGATCTGGCTACCGCCGGAGTAAAGCGTGGCGCGAATACGGTTGATAACATCAGCATCGCCGACCACTGCACCAACACCCTCTGGCCCAAATAGCTTGAAGCAGGAAAATGTCGAGACATTCGCGCCGCATTCACAGCCGATTCGCGCCACCTTCATCACCGCATAGTTGTCATCGGTTAACGCTG
>NZ_JBSKJN010000051.1:0-607 GCF_053709515.1 Enterobacter sp. UPMP701
GGTTGTACCAGCCCAGGCCGTCGGCCTCCAGCCAGGTACCGAGCAGCGAACTCTTGCCGGCGCCGTTGACGCCGGCCAACGCCAGGATCCGCCCCATGAGTCAGAGCGGACGGCCGAGCGCGACCTTGTGGCCGCGGCGGATCGGCTTGCCCATCACCTTGCCCAGCCCCTCACCCTGCTGCAGCCCCGCCAGCGCCTGGTCGAACTCGGTACGCAGGCGCGAGAGCACGTCGCTGCGCTCTTCGCTATCGCTGCCGCTGGCCCTGGCCAGCAGCTCCTGGTAGGTCTTGATGTCCACGATCACCGCTTCGGGGTGGTTGTGGTTGGTGATGACCAGCGCCTGCTTCTCGCGCACGGTACGCATCAGGCTGGGCCAGCCACGGGTCTTGACCGAGGATGCCGGGGCCTTGTCGAGGCCGGGCAGGTCGAGCGGGAGGGTCATGGCACGGCTCCAGCGGAAGGATATGAGGCCACTATACCCAATTTGGCCAAATTAGGGATAAATGGACCCTCCCACCCTCCGGACCCGGCCGACGGCTCAGAACGTCCGTTCCCATTTCAGGCTCAGCAGGCTGCGGTCATGGCTGTACAGCCAGTCCACGTTGCT
>NZ_JBSKJN010000052.1:0-594 GCF_053709515.1 Enterobacter sp. UPMP701
CTTTTAGCCTTCTTTTGTCAATGGATTTGTGCAAATAAGCGCCGTTAATGTGCCGGCACTCGTTACGTAGTGATGGCGCAGGATTCTACCAGCTTGCGGGGTGTGAATACAGCTTTTCCGCGATAAAAATTGCAGCAGGCGGTCACTTTCTTCCCGTGATTTGCGCCATGGCAATGAAAAGCCACTTCTTTCTGATTTCGGTACTCAATCGCCGGTTAACCTTGACCGCTGTACAAGGTATACTCGGACGATTTTCACTGTTTTGAGCCAGACATGAAGCTGATACGCGGCATACATAATCTCAGCCAGGCCCCGCAAGAAGGGTGTGTGCTGACTATTGGTAATTTCGACGGCGTGCATCGCGGTCATCGCGCGCTGTTACAGGGCTTGCAGGAAGAAGGGCGCAAGCGCAACTTACCGGTGATGGTGATGCTTTTTGAACCTCAACCACTGGAACTGTTTGCTACCGATAAAGCCCCGGCAAGACTGACCCGGCTGCGGGAAAAACTGCGTTACCTTGCAGAGTGTGGCGTTGATTACGTGCTGTGCGTGCGTTTCGACAGGCGTTTCGCGGCGTTAACCGCGCAAAATTTC
>NZ_JBSKJN010000053.1:0-554 GCF_053709515.1 Enterobacter sp. UPMP701
CGTCGGCGTACAGTTGACGCGCAACGGTACGATTATTCCAGCGAATAACACGGTATCGTTAGGAGCAGTAGGGACTTCGGCGGTGAGTCTGGGATTAACGGCAAATTATGCACGTACCGGAGGGCAGGTGACTGCAGGGAATGTGCAATCGATTATTGGCGTGACTTTTGTTTATCAATAAAGAAATCACAGGACATTGCTAATGCTGGTACGCAATATTACCTGAAGCTAAAAACCTGCACGTTAGCCCTTTGTAGGCCAGATAAGACGCGTCAGCGTCGCATCTGGCATAAACAAAGCGCACTTTGCTGGTCTGTTCCCCTCACCCTAACCCTCTCCCCGGAGGGGCGAGGGGACTGTCCGGGCACATTTTTAGACTTTGTCATCAGTCTGAGCCTGCCATTGGCAGGCTCTGGTGTCCTTTTACGCTACCATGCTAATAATCAGCACAATAATCAGCCCAACCACGGAGTTGACCAGCTCCAGCAGACCCCAGGTTTTCAACGTGTCTTTTACTGACAGGTCAAAGTAACCTTTGAACAACCAGAAAGATG
>NZ_JBSKJN010000054.1:0-550 GCF_053709515.1 Enterobacter sp. UPMP701
AGCACCGCCGGACATCAGCGCTATCTCTGCTCTCACTGCCGTAAAACATGGCAACTGCAGTTCACTTACACCGCTTCTCAACCCGGTACGCACCAGAAAATCATTGATATGGCCATGAATGGCGTTGGATGCCGGGCAACCGCCCGCATTATGGGCGTTGGCCTCAACACGATTTTCCGCCATTTAAAAAACTCAGGCCGCAGTCGGTAACCTCGCGCATACAGCCGGGCAGTGACGTCATCGTCTGCGCGGAAATGGACGAACAGTGGGGATACGTCGGGGCTAAATCGCGCCAGCGCTGGCTGTTTTACGCGTATGACAGGCTCCGGAAGACGGTTGTTGCGCACGTATTCGGTGAACGCACTATGGCGACGCTGGGGCGTCTTATGAGCCTGCTGTCACCCTTTGACGTGGTGATATGGATGACGGATGGCTGGCCGCTGTATGAATCCCGCCTGAAGGGAAAGCTGCACGTAATCAGCAAGCGATATACGCAGCGAATTGAGCGGCATAACCTGAATCTGAGGCAGCACCTGGCACGGCTGGGACG
>NZ_JBSKJN010000055.1:0-549 GCF_053709515.1 Enterobacter sp. UPMP701
TGCCAGTGATAAACTGGAGGAAGGTGGGGATGACGTCAAGTCATCATGGCCCTTACGAGTAGGGCTACACACGTGCTACAATGGCGCATACAAAGAGAAGCGACCTCGCGAGAGCAAGCGGACCTCATAAAGTGCGTCGTAGTCCGGATTGGAGTCTGCAACTCGACTCCATGAAGTCGGAATCGCTAGTAATCGTGGATCAGAATGCCACGGTGAATACGTTCCCGGGCCTTGTACACACCGCCCGTCACACCATGGGAGTGGGTTGCAAAAGAAGTAGGTAGCTTAACCTTCGGGAGGGCGCTTACCACTTTGTGATTCATGACTGGGGTGAAGTCGTAACAAGGTAACCGTAGGGGAACCTGCGGTTGGATCACCTCCTTACCTTAAAGAACCTGCCTTTGTAGTGTCCACACAGATTGTCTGATGAATGATGAACTTCTGAATGTACTTTTGAGTGCATTAAGAAGTTTTGCTCTTTAAAAATCTGGATCAAGCTGAAAATTGAAACGACACATCTTAATGGTGTGTTCGAGTCTCTCAAATTTT
>NZ_JBSKJN010000056.1:0-543 GCF_053709515.1 Enterobacter sp. UPMP701
GTCACCACTATTGTAGTCGATATTATTGTGATGATCGGTTACGCCACCCTTGCTCAACGGATTGCTCTATGGATTAAAGGACCAAAGCAGATGAAGGCGCTGAATAAGATTTTCGGCTCGTTGTTTATGCTGGTGGGAGCGCTGTTAGCATCGGCGAGGCATGCGTGAAAAATAATGTCGGATGCGGCGTAAACGCCTTATCCGACTTACTCTGAAGACGCGTCTGGCATCACCGCGAAATAATCAAATGAATGCCAAATCCGGCAAATAACGCCCCGGCAAAACCATCAATCCACTTCGCCAGACGTTGATAACCACGGCGCATTTGCGGCAGGGCAAACAGGCTGGCAACGACGGTAAACCACGCCAGTGTTTCGACAATGATCAGCGCAAAAATGCCCCAGCGCGCGGTAGTGCCAACGTTATCACCGACAAACAATGAGAACACCGAGCCAAAGTAGATAATCGCTTTCGGATTAGCGAGATTGGTCAGTAAACCTTTCAGGAAACTGCGCCCGCTTTTCGCCAGCTCAATCTGTGGTG
>NZ_JBSKJN010000057.1:0-527 GCF_053709515.1 Enterobacter sp. UPMP701
TGCAGCAGCCAGCTCAATCTAACGCAGCCGCTCCGGCGACCGTTCCTTCCATGGAAGCGCCAGCAGCAGCGGAAATCAGTGGTCACATCGTACGTTCCCCGATGGTTGGTACTTTCTACCGCACCCCAAGCCCGGACGCAAAAGCGTTCATCGAAGTGGGTCAGAAAGTCAACGTGGGCGATACCCTGTGCATCGTTGAAGCCATGAAAATGATGAACCAGATCGAAGCGGACAAATCCGGTACCGTGAAAGCAATTCTGGTCGAAAGTGGACAACCGGTAGAATTTGACGAGCCGCTGGTCGTCATCGAGTAACGAGGCGAACATGCTGGATAAAATTGTTATTGCCAACCGCGGCGAGATTGCATTGCGTATTCTTCGTGCCTGTAAAGAACTGGGCATCAAGACTGTCGCTGTGCACTCCAGCGCGGATCGCGATCTAAAACACGTATTACTGGCAGATGAAACGGTCTGTATTGGCCCTGCTCCGTCAGTAAAAAGTTATCTGAACATCCCGGCAATCATCAG
>NZ_JBSKJN010000058.1:0-499 GCF_053709515.1 Enterobacter sp. UPMP701
CAGACGGCAGACGGGCTGTATTACGCAGTCAGGTACTTGAGCTACATGGCATCAGCCACGGTTCGGCCGGAGCAAGAAGCATCGCCACAATGGCAACCCGGAGAGGCTACCAGATGGGACGCTGGCTTGCTGGCAGGCTCATGAAAGAGCTGGGGCTGGTCAGCTGTCAGCAGCCGACTCACCGGTATAAACGTGGTGGTCATGAACATGTTGCTATCCCTAACTACCTTGAAAGGCAGTTCGCCGTGACCGAGCCAAATCAGGTGTGGTGCGGTGATGTGACCTATATCTGGACGGGTAAGCGCTGGGCGTACCTCGCCGTTGTTCTCGACCTGTTCGCAAGAAAACCAGTGGGCTGGGCCATGTCGTTCTCGCCGGACAGCAGGCTCACCATGAAAGCGCTGGAAATGGCATGGGAAACCCGTGGTAAGCCCGGCGGGGTGATGTTCCACAGCGATCAGGGCAGTCATTATACGAGCAGGCAGTTCCGGCAGTTATT
>NZ_JBSKJN010000059.1:0-470 GCF_053709515.1 Enterobacter sp. UPMP701
CTTTACAACCCGAAGGCCTTCTTCATACACGCGGCATGGCTGCATCAGGCTTGCGCCCATTGTGCAATATTCCCCACTGCTGCCTCCCGTAGGAGTCTGGACCGTGTCTCAGTTCCAGTGTGGCTGGTCATCCTCTCAGACCAGCTAGGGATCGTCGCCTAGGTGAGCCGTTACCCCACCTACTAGCTAATCCCATCTGGGCACATCTGATGGCAAGAGGCCCGAAGGTCCCCCTCTTTGGTCTTGCGACGTTATGCGGTATTAGCTACCGTTTCCAGTAGTTATCCCCCTCCATCAGGCAGTTTCCCAGACATTACTCACCCGTCCGCCACTCGTCACCCGAGAGCAAGCTCTCTGTGCTACCGTTCGACTTGCATGTGTTAGGCCTGCCGCCAGCGTTCAATCTGAGCCATGATCAAACTCTTCAATTTAAGTTTGATGCTCGTGAATTAAACTTCGTAATGAATTAC
>NZ_JBSKJN010000060.1:0-457 GCF_053709515.1 Enterobacter sp. UPMP701
GATATCGACGCGGCAATCATTGCCCGTGGTACTCCTGGTTTCTCCGGTGCTGACCTGGCGAACCTGGTGAACGAAGCGGCACTGTTCGCTGCTCGTGGCAACAAACGCGTTGTGTCGATGGTTGAGTTCGAGAAAGCGAAAGACAAAATCATGATGGGTGCGGAACGTCGCTCCATGGTGATGACGGAAGCGCAGAAAGAATCAACGGCTTACCACGAAGCGGGTCATGCGATTATCGGTCGCCTGGTGCCGGAACACGATCCGGTGCACAAAGTGACGATTATCCCACGCGGTCGTGCGCTGGGTGTGACTTTCTTCTTGCCTGAGGGCGACGCAATCAGCGCCAGCCGTCAGAAACTGGAAAGCCAGATTTCTACGCTGTACGGTGGTCGTCTGGCAGAAGAGATCATCTACGGGCCGGAACATGTTTCTACCGGTGCGTCCAACGATATTAAAG
>NZ_JBSKJN010000061.1:0-430 GCF_053709515.1 Enterobacter sp. UPMP701
AGAGCGTTAGCTGAATTTTTCGCGAAAAACTCAGCTAACGCCCCTAACGGGGCATCCTTATTTTTCGCCCGCATTGTAACGAAAACGTTTGCGCAACGCTCGCGAATTTTTCTCTTTCAATGGTGATCACAATTTTGACAGTGGTTACCGTGGGAAAAATACAGAAATTACATTGATGATTGTGGATAACTCTGTGCGTAAAAAGGTATAAAGCGGGGTTTTGCTGGGGAATGCAGCAGTCAGTTATTTTTCTGCAATTTTTCTATTGCGGCCTGCGGAGAACTCCCTATAATGCGCCTCCATCGACACGGCGGATGTGAATCACTTCACACAAACAGCCGGTTCGGTTGAAGAGAAAAATCCTGAAATTCAGGGTTGACTCTGAAAGAGGAAAGCGTAATATACGCCACCTCGCGACAGTGAGCTGAAA
>NZ_JBSKJN010000062.1:0-428 GCF_053709515.1 Enterobacter sp. UPMP701
AAACCGGCATACAGCAATAACATGGCCTGGTGTCTGTGGGATATGCTGACCCATCCACGCTACGGCATGGGGAAACGTCTTGGTGCGGCGGATGTGGACAAATGGGCGCTGTATGTCATCGGCCAGTACTGCGACCAGTCAGTGCCGGACGGCTTTGGCGGCACGGAGCCGCGCATCACCTGTAATGCGTACCTGACCACACAGCGCAAGGCGTGGGATGTGCTCAGTGATTTCTGCTCGGCGATGCGCTGTATGCCGGTATGGAACGGGCAGACGCTGACGTTCGTGCAGGACCGACCGTCGGATAAGGTGTGGACCTATAACCGCAGTAATGTGGTGATGCCGGATGATGGCGCGCCGTTCCGCTACAGCTTCAGCGCCCTGAAGGACCGCCATAATGCCGTTGAGGTGAACTGGATTGACCCGGA
>NZ_JBSKJN010000063.1:0-413 GCF_053709515.1 Enterobacter sp. UPMP701
CAGAGCGTGCGATTGACAAGCCGTTCCTGCTGCCGATCGAAGACGTATTCTCCATCTCCGGTCGTGGTACCGTTGTTACCGGTCGTGTAGAACGCGGTATCATCAAAGTTGGTGAAGAAGTTGAAATCGTTGGTATCAAAGAGACTCAGAAGTCTACCTGTACTGGCGTTGAAATGTTCCGCAAACTGCTGGACGAAGGCCGTGCTGGTGAGAACGTAGGTGTTCTGCTGCGTGGTATCAAACGTGAAGAAATCGAACGTGGTCAGGTACTGGCTAAGCCGGGCACCATCAAGCCGCACACCAAGTTCGAATCTGAAGTGTACATTCTGTCCAAAGATGAAGGCGGTCGTCATACTCCGTTCTTCAAAGGCTACCGTCCGCAGTTCTACTTCCGTACTACTGACGTGACTGGT